>CAYWII010000056.1:0-1529 GCA_964457175.1 uncultured Candidatus Bathyarchaeia archaeon | reverse complement strand
AACTTTTGGAAGAAAATAAACTCATAGAGCTTGAATATGAGGGAAACAAATATTATATGAGAAAACTACCGGGCAGAACTCAAATGAATTGAAGGCGCTGAAATGACAAAAAAGAAGAAGAAGGAAAGCTGGAAAGAAAAAAGGCGTAAAACAACCCTAAAACATCAGAAGGCAGCAGAAGCTGAACGCCTGAGAAGAGAAAGAGAACCGAAAAAAAGCAAAGGATGGTCCCGAAGTAAAATCTTGGGCATAGTCTTTTTTGCTTCGCTTGTGTTAGTAGTGGGGGCTTATGCTGCATGGCGAAACACACAACCACCAAATGAAAGCGGATTGGCTTCTCTTTACATGTTAACTGATTCAGATTTTAGTGAGTTTAGAGGAAAAGTCGTGGTTGTGGATTGTTTTGCAACTTGGTGTCAGCCTTGTTTACAAGAGATCCCACACCTCGCACAAATTCATGAGAAGTATAACAGTAGCGAAGTGGTGGTCATATCTGTTGGTTCTTCAGGTGACAGCGCGATAGAGCTTAGACAATTTAAACAAGACCATGACATGACATGGAGGGTTGCAAGAGATACGGTTGGAGTATTCGACAAGTATAATGTCCAGTATATTCCAACGCTTGTAATCCTTAGCCAGAGTGGCACTATTCACTTTCAGGAATCAAATGTAGTGGATGCGTCAACGTTATCAAGCGAGATAGATGCCTTATTAGGGGGTTAATAAACAAGAGGTAGATTTTTTGAATCGAGATTTCGGTTTTAGATACAAAGTTGCTCTGTTAATTCTCTCTATTCTCATAGCAATGTTAGGTTCAAGCGAATATAACCTAATACTTGAAAGATTCGTCAAAGTGATTTGCACGTCGTGTATAGGAATCTGAACAGGCGATTAGTAAGTGAAGTTAAAGGATAAAAGGAAAATTACCCAGATTGTTGCTTTTGCAGTTTCTAATTTAGGTTTTCTTCGTGTACTGAAAACTGGCTTTGTCTGTCCATTTCTCTACTGTTATGGTTGCCCCTTCGCTGCTTTTGGTTGTCCAATAGGTATACTCCAGAATTTTATAGTATACGGTCAATTTCCATTTTTTGCTGTTGGTTCTCTTGGAGTTTATGGAATGATTTTTGGCAGAGCTTTTTGCGGCTGGGCTTGCCCCTTCGGAACATTGCATGATATGCTTAGTCCTACAAACCGCAGAAAAGAAGTTAAACCTCAAAACTATTGGTATGTTAAATATGCAATTTTGTTTCTAACGCTTGCTTTGGCATGGTTCGCTTTAGACACGGTTTTCTGCAAGTTTTGTCCTTCTGGCTCCCTTTTTGCAGCCATACCTTTCCGTCTGCTTCATCCAGATGCTACAGCATTTGGCATATATTTTTACATCCATATGCTTACGCTTGCATTAACAATTGTTTTGGCTATACTTATCAGTCGTTTCTGGTGTCGCTACTTATGTCCATTGGGAGCAATAGCCGGAGCCTTTAACAAAGTAGGAATATTGACCATCCGATGGGATGAGGAGAAATGCA
>CAYWII010000055.1:0-2197 GCA_964457175.1 uncultured Candidatus Bathyarchaeia archaeon | reverse complement strand
TGGAGGCCAACCATCCTCATCCTGTAGGGCGCATTAACGCCTTTGTAGTTGGGGTTGAGCCGCCGCCGAAAAATTGCGGGGCTTGGCTAATTAGTCGCCAAAATGAATCTGAAGGCAACTTAGCCGATATAAACATTTCTTTTCACTCTAATATACGTTCTTATTCATTTGTTTAACAATCTTCAAGAACATAGGGTAGTTCGCCTATGTGGCTGATACCTTTAGTCTGAATTGGCGTTAGCATTCCCTTCTATGGGCCTTCTTTGGGTTTATAATTTGGAGATATCTGAAATATATAGAGAAAACTGGATGAAATTCAATCCTTAATGCGATGCCAATTTCCGTGGTCTCCGAACAAATATCTAACAGAACTGGCTGAGCGTGCAAGAATATTAATTAACCGCAGAATCGGGTAGAAAGGCGTGTAATAGAGTAACGCTCTGTAATTGTGTTTGTTATATGCGTATTTTAGGGCTATAGCTTGGTTTATGACGCCTATGAGCAAGCCGTAAGACGCGAATACAAGTAAGTTAATGACAAAGAATATGCGGTCAGGTGCCAACCAAAAGAGAAACGGAAACGCAAACAAAGCAGCCAAATCGACAAATGCGCCGCCATACTCAAAAACGTAACAGTACCACAAAAGCAAACTCAACCAAGACTTTTTCAGCAGTAAATCCTTATGAATGCCTAAAGTGTTGTGAAGCCAGCCGGTAAACCACCTTAACCGTTGATTCCACAACATACTAAATGAAGACGGGACAACCGTCAAACTCGTTGCAACATTAACGTAGCCAACATGCGCACCTCTCTTGTGCATTTCCAGCGTTATTTCCAGATCTTCAGTGACAGAGTGCAAGCTTTTTTCATCTAAAATCCCACGCAGAACATCAGCGTCATACAAGCCTATGGCACCAGAAACAACTAATACGTTATTACCCAAGGATTGAGCGCAACGAGCTACTCCTAACCCTTGACTGTATTCAAGCTGCTGCAAAACCACATACGGATTTGCTTCAGCATCTCCATCTGAAGGATGCACATAACCAGTCACAGCCTTTTTTCCATTGAGAAGCATGAAATCGACAAGCTTAGCCAGCGTGTTTGGCATCCACCAAGAATCCGCATCAACAATCCCTATCAAACCACCTAACGCTTTACTCACGCCAGTTCTGATAGCCTCAGCCTTGCCCAGATTTGCGGAGTGCCTAACAACTTTTCCACGCACATGTGGATGTTTTCTGCGGTTAAGTTCTATGGTTGCCCAAGCAACTTCATAAGTACAATCATTACTTCCATCATCTACAACAATGATTTCACATGGTCCATGATAGTTTTCAGCGCATTTGAAGAGACTTTCCAAGCAACGTGAAATGTTTCGCTCTTCGTTGTAAGCTGGAGCAATAAGAGAAACCATAGGATAGTATAACCCCTTGACATTGTTTCGCCGAATTTTTGCAATCCAAGCAGCAACCGCCCAAACTCCTGCAATGCCAATGGCTAAGAATATGTACCAACTATAGAAAAAGAACACAATCGAGTACCAAAGCCAATTTGACGGCTGCGCTGTCACGTTGTACCCAAAAACCCGCGTTACGAGCCAGTCGGCGAATAATGGAAAGAACTGCCAAGAAACATAAGCCAGAATGAGTGGTATGGAAAAAAGTAGATAAACCGCTTTGGAACGTTTCAGCTCTTCCAATTTTATAGGCAAGTCTATCTCCTAGTAACCGAGTTCGAGACCTCTCCTTTCCACAATTGAACGATGTTTTCTCGAGATAAAGCAACTATTCCCAACGAAGCAATATTCTAAAAAGAAGAGCACATCCTCAAGAAGCGTGTTAATAGCAGCTAGGAAATAAGAAATTTTAAATATGGTCATAAGACAAGTGTCAAGAATTACGGAGAAACACGCCTAAATGGAAGATTTATCTCGCTATTACACTTTACTTAGAGACCCAGCACGCAGAAAAATAATCGAGATTTTAGGCACACAAGAAAAAATTGGATTTAAAGAATTGAGAGAAACTTTAGGCTTAGGTGTTGGCACAGTCTACTATCACTTGGACATGCTCTCAGACTTCATAACACAGGACAAACAGCGCAAGTACAAGCTTAATGATCGAGGACAAATGCTTTACAGAATCTTAAAAGAGGGCAACGTTCCAGCAACCTTAGAAATAAGCGAAACTTTCAG
>CAYWII010000054.1:0-3056 GCA_964457175.1 uncultured Candidatus Bathyarchaeia archaeon | reverse complement strand
CCAGAACTCGTTTCCTCTCACAACAAGAGCTACGCCAGAAACTTTCTTCACATGCTCTGTTAGGGCTTTGAAATCCAGTATTTCAGAGAGTTGCTTTCCACAATCAGATAGGAATACTCCAACTTTTACTTCTTCCATTTTCAATCCCTCACCTTCTCAACTTTTTTACTAAACGCTTTTCGCTGTCGTAAATTTCAACTTCAAGCGGCATCTCGCCAACAGCAAAGTGTGTAGCACAAGCAAAGCATGGGTCGTAAGCCCTGAAAGCCATTTCCACCATATTCAATATTCCATCGCTGACCTTGCCATTGCGTATCAGACCCGTTGCCGCATTCTTTATTGACATGCAAATACCAGGCGCATTGTGAGTCGTAGCCACTATCAAGTTGACTTTTTTGGCTAAGGCTTTCTCGTCAAGTATGTAATGGTGAATAAGTGTTCCTCTCGCTGCTTCCACAATGCCGACGCCTTCTCCTGGCTTTCCAGGCTTGTTCTTAATGTCCTTCTTCGTTATTTCCGGGTCTGTCACCAGCTCCAGTGCACGTTCTGTAGCGTATAAAAGTTCAATTAATCGTGCCCAGTGAAAAGCTAGTGTGGCGTGGATGGGTTTGCCGCCGAGTGTTTTGTACATTCTCTTGTATTCTTCGTTTGCCAAGGGCGTTGCCATGCCTTCAGCGGCGTTTAATCTGCCTAAAGGTCCAACACGGTAAATGCCGCTTTCCACACCGTCAACGAAACCGTTCCATCCAACTTTTTTCAGGTAGGGCAGTTTAACGTAAGTCCATGGTTCAACGTGTTCTTCGATGATGTCTAAGTACTCTGACGGGACAAATTTCACGAACTCTTTTCCGTTTGGGTCTACGACACGGACTTTGCCGTCGTAGAAGTTCACGTGGTTGTTTTTGTCAACTGTTCCCATGTAGTAGGTTTTCAGTGTGTATGGCTCGCTTTTGATTAGGTTCAGGTAATCAGCGTTTTTGAGAACTATGTCGTCAAAGAGTTTTAGGCTAAACTTTGCAAACTCCACGCAACTTCTAATCATTGTTTCTATCTCTCGACGCTCTTCTTCAGACAAAGCCTTAGCGATTCCGCCTGGCACGCAAGCGCTCACGGGATGAGTGGGTCTTCCGCCGAGAATGCCAGTTATCTTTTGTCCATAAGCCCTGTGCTTAATGACTTCTTTGCCGATTTCTAAGCCTGCCTTCTCAATCACGCCGATGACGTTTCTCTTTTCTGGTGGAGCGTCTGGACCCACTACGAAGTCTGGACCCCCTAAGAAGTAGAAGTGTAAGATGTGGTCGTAAATGAAGTAGGCGACATACTCTAGCTCTCTTAGTTTTTTGGCTGTTTCTGTTGGTTCCACATTGAACGCGGCGTCTAAGGCTTTAGCGCTTGCCATGTGGTGTGCGACTGGGCAGACTCCGCAGATTCTTGTGGTTATTATTGGTAGGTCTTCGGCTCTTCTCCCTTCACAGAATTTTTCAAAGCCTCGTAGTTCGGGGACTTGGAAGTAGGCGTTTTCCACGTTGCCTTCGTTGTTTAGAAATATGGTTATTTTTCCGTGTCCTTCAAGCCGAGTGATTGGGTTTATGACTATCTCTTTCATTTTATTACCTTCCTCCGCAATATCGAGTTGGCAAGAGAATACTTGTAGAAAGTTCCAATTGGGTCAACAATCTTTTCAATGACGCTTGGGTCTGTGACTATCGATGCTAGAGCACTTACCGCTGCGGCTCCTTGATCACTTACGCGCGGTGCTGGACCCCCACAGCCAGTGCATGGGATGTTCACTTTGGGACATTGTGCGCCGCATCCTGCGCGTGTTGCTGGTCCCATGCAGATTACTTGTTGGTCCCAGAAGCATGTTTTGAAGTCGTCTTCTATTTCGTAGATTCTTTTTATTTCGTGGAGTTTCCGGTCTTTCTTTTCTCTTGGGCATTCGTCGCAAACTGCCTTTGTCGGAAGGAGGCTAGAGCCCTTTGGCGGGAGTTTGCCACTTGCGATTGCTTCGAGGGCTTGAAGGATGCATGGAATAGGCGGTGGGCATCCAGACAAGAAATAGTCAACGTCTACAGTTTGAGCTAAAGTTTTCACGGTGTCATAAAACTCTGGTAGTTCAAGTTCTCCTTCTTTTACTTTTAATGAAGTTTGCGGGGTTACAGATCGCGGGTTTTTTGTTGAGGGGGTTTCAAAATATGCTCTTTCAAAGATTTTCTCTTTATTCCAAAGGTTTCCGAGAGCTATTACGCATCCGTCGCATGCGCATGAGCCGAATGCTACTAGGATTTTTGATTTTTGTCTTAGGAGCTTAGCCATGTGCTCGTTTTCTTCGGTTCTTATGGCGCCGTTGAAAAAGCACACGTCAATGCTTTTGTCGGGCATAGCTTCTACGTCCTTGTATTTTATGTCCATGGCTACTGGCCAGAAGACAATGTCCGCGATTTGTATGACGTCGAGGATTTTCTCGTTGATGTCTAAAACTGCAATTTCGCAGCCTCCACAACTGGCAGCCCAGTAGAAGGCAACTTTAAGCTTGTTCATTTTGTCACCTATTTGGAGTTATTTTGATGAAAGAATATGATAATTGCAGCTTCTATAATTTAAATTTAGCCATTAGTAAATAGAAAAATGATTGTTAAGTTCCATGCGTTAAGCTTAATTCAAACGTCGGCACCTTTTTAGGCAATCGTTGCTTCGCGGTTTTCCGCTTCCTTCTTCTCAGCTTGTTCAGATTGAGGATTTGCTTGTTCTAGAGTTTGTTCTTTGATTTTTGGTTCTTTGCATTGAGCGGTTTCTTCTTCTTTGAGGTTGAGTATGCCTTTTATTCCCGCTTTGCCACAGTGTTCGACCACTTCTGGGACGGTTCTGGCTGGAGTTGCAATGACAGCCAAATCGACTGTTTCTGGGATTTGGTCAACAGACTGGTAAGCCTTCAAACCCATTACTTCCGGCTTGCGGATGTTTACGGGGTACACTTTGCCCCCAAAACCAAGCTCAGTAAAATTTTTCATTAACACATAGCCGACGGTGCCTTCTTCGTCGCTTGCGCCGATTAT
>CAYWII010000053.1:0-3298 GCA_964457175.1 uncultured Candidatus Bathyarchaeia archaeon | reverse complement strand
TCCAGTAGATGCCTCTTATGGTCCTCAAAATTGGTTCTGCTGAGTATTCCCATGCCCCCATGGGCTCTGGAATTAACTTTAGCTCTTGCACCCTATTTAAGATGTATTCACAAGGCGCGCCTTTAGTGAGCTCTTGAACAGCCTCATCTAAGTCTTTCGAGAAATTTAGGAACAACGCTTCAAAATCCAATTTTCTTATGTATTCGGCGGCTTTCGAGGTAGCAGCTTTGATGTGATTTGGGGTTACTAGAATCTTAACCTCAGTCATGGATGTGTCTGGGCTCCTTAATTAGATCCGTATAGGTAGTTTATTGAGGTGTTTTTCAGATCATGAGTCCGACAGAATTTCTGTGTTCTAGCCCGCTTGGTTTTTTGTGTGCGTAGTATTGTTGAGCTATGGAAAGCGCTCTGGCTGCATTTGTTGTTTCAGCGAAAAACTGGAATACGTTTCGGTAAGGCGAATCAGAGTCCACTTCCATTGCTTTTTTGAACCATTTTTGAACTTCGTCAAGTTTGCCCTCATATAAGGCAAGTTGCCCGGCTATCTGGTACTCGATTCTTGCTTTTAGGTAGTCTTGGTTATTCTCGTATTCTTGCGCCTTTGTAACGTGCGATTCTATGCCTCCACCGTGCACTGCTATTGTAGGATTCAGTAGTAGAGTTCGACTTGGAATATCCTTGAGCTCGCAGTCATCCCCGCATAGATCGTCAAGTAATGTTCTCTCAGGGTTCTTAGTTTCCTTCTCCTCAGCCTTCTTCTTTGATCTGAAAATGCTTAAAAACGACGCAAGAAATTTCATTCATAATTCACCCTTTTTACCAAGACTTCTAAGGGCATTTCCTTGCACCCTGTCATGTTTTCACCTCGCAACGAAGTGTTTGCTGGCGCGGGCAAACTAAAACAGGGAAGCCATGGGTCAGCTCACATCCCAAGCGCCTTACTACGAGTCTGTGGCAACCTCTTCTGCAGATGCTAAGACCTTCTTAGTTTTCTCAGCGTGGATGATAATTGCGTCCGCACGCGGTTGATAAAGGCGAGGAAGCGCATTTTACCATCTTTCTAACATTTTACTTTTGAATAAAAATTTAAACAAAAAATATTTAAGCTTTACTAAATATAGAAAATATAAACCATTTGATAAAGATTAGGTGTTTGG
Source organism: uncultured Candidatus Bathyarchaeia archaeon (assembly GCA_964457175.1). Lineage (GTDB taxonomy): Archaea > Thermoproteota > Bathyarchaeia > Bathyarchaeales > Bathycorpusculaceae > CAYWII01. Next base: position 2,141 of record CAYWII010000053.1, on the reverse strand, counting down.
TGCAAATGGCATTGGAAGACCAGTTCTTTTCGAAATATGTTATCCTTGATTTGAGAATGCCCTCCTCTGCAGAGTTTGATGGAGACGTAGAGTGGGTCTGCAAATGCTTTGGGTTCTTGGAGTCGAGGGACAAGGAGAAAACCGCTACGAGAGTGTTCAGGGCTTTGTTAGAGGCGATGAAGGATAGAAAAGGGCTCTCAAGCGATGAATTAGCAGAAAAGACTGGTTTGACGAGGGGGACCATGGTGTACCATTTGAACAATCTAATTCAAAGCGGTTTAGTGGTGCACCGAGAAGGGCGTTACGAACTGAGAGGCATGAGTTTGCAAAGAACTGTTCAAGAGATAAAGCGGGACATAAGCCGCGTATTTGAGAACATCGAACATGTTGCCAAGGGCATTGATGAAACACTAAGCCTAATTTATCGCTGAACGATGCCCTACTAGATTACACTTGAAGAAGAGGCAGAAGGTTATTTTTTAGAAGGTTAAACATCGGATCCTCTAGCAACCGTCTATTACAGATTCGAAACAGGGACTTCTCAAAGAATAGTTACGTAACTAAATTAAAAGATTGAACGACATCATGCGTGTACACAGTCGCTGCTGCAGGTTGGCAAGAAACGCCATTTCTTTTAATGATGCCGTTTTCATGTTGAACGAAATATTTATAAACTAAAAATATATTTAACCAACCGAATCAACAAATCGTAAACCAAACATATATATGATTGCTTGGAGGTGGTTGTATGTCTGCAACTCCACAACTTGCAGGAACACCAGTTCTCATTTTGAAGGAGGGTGCAGCTAGGGAACGTGGGAAGGGAGCACAACACGCCAACATAATGGCTGCAAAAATCGTCGCGGAAGCAGTGAAAAGCTCTCTTGGACCCAAAGGCATGGACAAAATGCTTGTCGACACATTCGGAGACGTAACCATCACCAGTGATGGGCGCACTGTTCTTGACGAAATGGATATTCAGCACCCAGCTGCCAAAATGATGCTTGAGGTAGCCAAGACACAAGATGATGAAGTTGGTGACGGCACAACGAGCGTCGCGGTAATAGCTGGCGAATTACTTGGCAAGGCTGAAGAATTACTAGACAAAAACGTTCATGCAACAGTAATAATAGATGGCTACAGGAAGGCGGCGGACAAGGCTTTAGAAACTTTAGAAAAAATCGCCATACCAGTTGGGTCAACCGAAAAGTCTTGGATCAAGAAGGTAGCCACGACTTCAATGGCTAGCAAACTGGTGGCTGAGTACAAGGAGCAGTTGGCCGACATCGCCGCAGAAGCCATTTTGCATGTGGCTGAGAAGGGTGAAAAAGAGTACAAGGTAGACATCGATGACATTATGGTTGAGAAGAAGCCAGGCGAATCGTTAAACGATACCAAACTCATCCGTGGCATAGTGGTTGACAAGGAAGTTGTGCACCCTGGCATGCCGAAACGTGTTGAGAAAGCCAAAATAGCTTTGTTAGACACTGCCTTGGAGATTGAAAAAACCGAGTTCGACGCTAAAATAAATATCGAGAACCCAGAACAAATGGAGGCTTTCTTGCAACAGGAAGAGAATATGTTAAAGGACATGGTGGAAAAGATAGCGAAGACCGGTGCAAACGTTGTAATCGCTCAAAAAGGCTTAGACGACATGGCTCAACACTTCCTAGCCAGAAAAGGCATTCTCGCAGTTAGGCGAGCAAAGAAATCTGACATGGAAAAGCTGGCTAAAGCCACAGGCGGGAAGATAATCACCAATCTAGATGACATGTCCGAAAGCAATTTGGGCTATGCAGAACTCGTGGAAGAGCGTAAAATCGGCGACGACAAGATGACCTTTATCGAAGGATGCAAAAACCCAAAGTCTGTAGCCATTCTCATTCGTGGCGGAACCGAAAGAATAGTAGCTGAAGCCGAAAGGTCTGTGCATGATGCTTTGTGCGTTGCTCGAGACATTGTTCAAGAACCCAAGATTGTTGCTGGAGGAGGAGCTCCGGAACTAGAAATTGCAAAAACATTAAGAGAATATGCTCAGAGTCTCCCAGGAAAAGAACAGCTTGCAGTGTTGTCGTATGCAGAAGCTTTAGAATCAATACCAATGGCATTGTCCGAAAACGCGGGATTGGACCCCATTGACA
>CAYWII010000052.1:0-3565 GCA_964457175.1 uncultured Candidatus Bathyarchaeia archaeon | reverse complement strand
TAAGCCTTGGCTCCATTCTGAGCGTTTACTGCGAATTCTCGCCCATGGATTGCCATTTTTGAATATACTTTCTAAAGCGTCGCGGATGGTTGGTGCAATCTGTCCCTGTTCAACTGCCATACTGCGAATGTCAATCAAAAACTCGTAGGGAAACATATCCTTCGGACAGCGAACAGCGCAAGTAGAACAGTTTGTGCAACTCCACAACTCATCCTGTGGGTGAATGTTCAACTTGCCCAAGACAGAAACTTCACGCATATACCTTCTAACATTCAAATTAGCCTTTTTGGCAACTGGGCAACATCCAGTACACATTCCACATTGGATACATTCAAGAAGTTTATGTTTCTGGACGAGTTCCTGAACATTCATTTTCAACATCACTTTTTACTGGAATTGGGGAGTAAGATTTTTAATAAGTGTTTTCCTCTGTATCATTCAAAACGTATCATGGAAAACGGAGATTTCACGACATGGAGAAGAAACAGCCCAAAATCGGCATTTTTGTCTGCGAATGTGGTGGAAACATAGGAGACGTTATAGACGTTAAGGCGGTTGTTGATGCTATTAAAAACTGGGAAGGCGTCGCCATTGCTAAATATCATAAGTATTTATGCTCAAAACCAGCTCAAGAAATGATTCTGGAGGCTGTGAAAAAGAATAATTTGGACAGGGTAGTGGTTGCCAGCTGCACGCCACGCATGCACCTTGCCACTTTTCAAAATGTTTTAGAAAGAGCTGGCTTGAATCCTTACATGCTTGAATTTGTTAATATTAGAGAGCAAGGCTCTTGGGTTCATGGACCGCACGCTTCTGCAGAAGCTACGAGAAAAGCCATAAGCCTCATAAAAGGCGGATATGAACGTAGCCGAGAACTTGAGCCTTTAGAAACCATAAGCGAAAAAGGTTCCAGGGAAATTCTCATTGTAGGTGGCGGCATTGCAGGAATTACCGCTGCGCTTGAGCTTGGTTATTTAGGTTTTAAAGTTCATCTTGTTGAGCGTAAACCAAGCATTGGCGGGAACATGGCAAAGCTAACGAAAGTTTTTCCAACCTTGGATTGTGCGCAGTGTATTTTGACGCCTAGGATGGCTGAAGTTGGGCGTAACCCAAATGTGAATTTGCTTACTTATGCAGAAGTGAAGGAAGTTAACGGGCGCCCGGGCAATTACCATATTAAGGTGTTTATGAAACCTCGTGGCGTTGACATTGAGAAATGCCGAAGTTGTGGAGTATGCGCCAAAGTTTGCCCAGAATCTGTTCCAGATGAATTTAATGAAGGCTTGACGCAAAGAAAAGCAGCTTACATCGAGTTTCCGCAGGCTGTACCCTCTGCTTACACTATTGATTTTGATGCTTGTACGAAATGTCGTAAGTGTGAACAGTTGTGTCCAGCTAAAGCCATAAATATTGACGATACGGGTAAGACAATTGATTTGCATGTTGGCGCTATTATTTTGGCTACTGGTTATGGGCTTTATGATGCTAGGAACTTGGATATTTATGGTTACGGCAATTACAAAGATGTCATTACAATGATGGATTTAGAGCGGCTTGTTTCTGCGACCGGGCCTACCGGCGGTTATGTGAAGCGTGCTGATGGTGGCGATGTTAAGAAGATGGCTATTGTTTTGTGTGCGGGCTCGCGTGATAAGAATCACATTCCCTATTGTAGCCGCATCTGCTGTATGTACTCGCTTAAACAGGCGTTTGTTTTGAAAAAGATGCTTGGGATTGATGTTACTGTTTATTATATTGATATTCGGGCGACTGGAAAGGGTTATGAGGATTTGTATTGGCGAGATGAGGAGGCAGGTGTGGTTTTTATTAAGGGTAAGGTGGCTGAGGTTTACAAGAATAACAGTAATGGAAAACTTGTGGTTTTAGCTGAGGACACGCTTACAGGAGAAACACGCGAAGACGAGTTTGATATGGTAGCTTTAGCTACAGCGATGGTTCCGTCAGCGGGTTTGAAGGAACTAGCAGATAAAATGAAAGTTTCAATAGGCGAAGATGGCTTTGTTACAGAGAAGCATCCTAAACTTGATCCTGTTGATACTTTGGTGACTGGTGTTTTTGTTTGTGGTTGTGCACTTAGCCCTAAGGATGTACGTGATACAGTTAGTGACGGTTTGGGCGCTGCTGCGAAGACTTCCCTTTTTCTTAAGAGTGACGTTGTTACGACTAGTCCAGAGAAGGCTTTTGTTGTGGCGGATTTATGTGATGGTTGTGAGGCATGTGTGCCTGTCTGCCCTGTAAACGCTATTAGTATGGTTGAGGGTAAGGCTGTCATTAATCCGTTTCAGTGTACCGGTTGTGGCGCGTGCATTCCTATTTGCCCGCGTGAGGCTATTGATTTTCGGAATGCTACTGCACGGCAGGTTTTGGCTACTTTAAGGGGTGTTTTAGCTGATAAGGAGGCTGAAGAAGTGCGGGTGATAGCGTTTGTGGATAAGAATGTGGGTTATACGGGCATGGACTTTTTGGGTTTAGACCGCACGAATTATCCGGAGAATATTCGGATTGTAGCTGTGCCCTCTACTGCAATACTAGGGTTTAAGCATTTGTTGAGTGCCTTTGCGTTTGGTGCTGATGGCGTTTTGGTAATTGAGGGCGGTGAAGAGATTGATGAGCGTTTTACAAAGAAGCGTATAATTGATATGGGAAGGGAATTAGGCCAGTATGGCGTGGAGGGTATGCGTGTGCGGTATAGTTATGTGCCGTTGCCTGTGTATAAGAAGGCTGCAGAGTTGTTTGGTATGTTTACGGAGAGGATCAAAAAGTTTGGTCCGTTGGCAGAAGATAAGCGCAATGCAATTAGAGAGAAGTTGAAGCTTCAGTAACGTCGGAGCGACTAGCCTCTCCCTTATATATAGATTGAGCTCTTGGGTAGGCGCATAGGTTATTGGAGTTTCGTTATGGCAATTTCACTTAGTTTTTTGTCTATTCGAATTTCTAATTCTAGACTGGTGTCTGTTAGGTTTGTTATGCGGGTGCACTGTATTATCAATGTTTTTTGTGGTGGAATTATTACGGTGGCAACAGCCGCATTTTCGTGCTGTATTGGTGTTTCTGGATTTGTTTCTTTATGGGTTAGGAACGGCATTTTCCAATCTTGATTTAGTTTTATTTGGTTAGTTGCTGAATTGTAATATACTATGTCCGTCTCTGTTAGAAGCTTGATTATTTTCTGAAATTTGTTTTGTGGAATTTCTAATGCATTAAGTATTTCGTCAACGTTATGCCAGACATTATCATTCAAATGGCTCAACAGTTTCTCCAATTTAGCAGACAATATCAGCATCCTCTGACGAATTGAAATATTTATTGCGTTAATGTTATTTATAAAATGTTGAGAACCTTTAATCCAGAAAAACGGAACAACAAGCCTTGAGTCGGACGTGAGTGCCTTTTTACAGACTAAAAAACGAGAATTAAACGTGACTTACAGAGTTAAATGCGAAGGTTAGGTTTAGATATCGGTTTAAATTCTCGGGATTTGTCTTATCTACTGAATTTCTCCAATTTGCCGTCTCTTATCACATAGATTTCGCTGCATTCTTGC
>CAYWII010000051.1:0-3658 GCA_964457175.1 uncultured Candidatus Bathyarchaeia archaeon | reverse complement strand
AATCCCGGTGTCACATTTGACAATCTCTTTTCAATCTGTTGGTCAAGAAACTCGCTAAACTCTTTTCTTCGTAGAGGGTAAACTTCTGAGCGAATCATTTTGATGACAATATCTTCCCCCATCATGCGGAGGTCAAAAGGGATGCCGATGCCTTCTAGAATGATTGCAACTTGGAACGCCACTATTTCTGGTAACCGTTTGAACGCTTTTGGTCTCAGCATAGCGACACTGTCTATCTCGCTGTAGGATGGAATGTCAAACATCCGTGTTAGATTCTTAATTTCTTCAAGGATGTAGGCGAACTCTTTGAAGTTAGATGGAGCCTTCCAAGCAACCGACCCCTTCAAAATTTCGATGATGTTTTTTGCTTCCGTCTTCTGTTCTTTTATGAGAGCTTCAATGGTTTTGTCTCCAACAGCAACGTCTAACAGACTATCTAAGGTTTTCCTCCCAATAGATGTTAAGTCAAGAGCTTCTCTAAGGTTTGTCTGCTCGCTCATTCTTGCCTTTATCACGCAGTCATCGCATGAGCCAACCTTGTCAACTCTTAGCAAAGTTTCTACTGCCTTTTCGAGAACGCGGCTTTTTGTTCCATACGTTTTTGCTAGCTCTTCGAGTGCTTCGTTGGTTTTTCTAGTTATAGTTGTGTGAAGATGTATGGACATGATTGGTCACATGATTATCGTTTTATTGGTTGCTTTTAAGTATGTTCACAAAAATCAGTAGGTGTACATCACTAAACACAGAAAAAAGAAGGGTAATTTAGCTAGGCATTATGGAAGAAATTGTTTTTCCCTTGCGCGCCATCAGGGCATCGGCGACTCTTTTGACGGCTAACATGTAAGCTGCCGTTCTCATGTTCACATTATGCAGTTTTGACATCCTGAGAACATCGTTAAACGCTTTGGTTATTGTGTCCTTCAGTTTAGCGCGTACTTCTTCTTCTGTCCAGTAGTAATTCATTTGGTTCTGCACTTGTTCAAAATAACTAACAATGACACCGCCTGAATTTGCCAGAATATCTGGAATGACAAAGATTCCTTTCCTGTATAGGATTTCGTCTGACTCGGGCGTTACTGGTCCATTTGCGCCTTCAGAAACTATTTTCGCCTTAATGTTTTGTGCATTTTTCTCTGTGATTTGATTCTCCAAAGCAGCTGGAACTAGTATGTCGCATTCCATTTCTAGCAATTGTTCATTCGTTATGAATTGACTACTTGGATAATCGACCACGGAACTCGTCTTATCCTTATGCTCCAACACTTTTACTGGGTCTAAACCTTCTGGATTGTATATGCCGCCCTTAGAGTCTGAAACTGCAATGATTTTGCACCCAATTTCGTGGAGCAAACGTGCAGCATGATACCCAACGTTTCCGTAACCTTGCACTGCTACTGTTGCACCTTTCAAGTTTATGCCTAAATGTTTAGCTGCCTCGACAACCGTGTACATCACGCCTCTTGATGTAGCCTCGTTTCTTCCAAGCGAACCGCCGACATTAACCGGCTTACCTGTTACCACGCCAAAAACAGAATAGCCTACGATTTCGCTGTATTCATCCATAATCCAAGCCATCATCTCTGCGGTTGTATACACATCTGGTGCCGGCACATCTGTGAAGGGACCTATGAATTTTGAGATTGCACGTGCGTAACCTCGTGTTAGGCGTTCCAGTTCTGCTTTCGACATTTCTTTCGGGTTGCATCTGATTCCGCCTTTTCCGCCGCCAAGTGGTAGTCCTGTCACGGCTGTCTTCCAAGTCATCCACGCGGCCAGAGCGGTAACTTCATCTATTGTTAGATCTGGGTGGTATCGTATGCCGCCCTTAGTGGCTCCTAAAGCGTCATTGTATTGCACACGGTAGCCAGTGAAAACACGAACACTACCATCGTCCATAACTACAGGGATGTTGACGATGAAGGCACGCATAGGATGTTTCAATATCTGATGAATCCCAGGGTCTAGGTTCAATTTTTGCGCAGCGATATCTAACTGTTTAAGGGCGGCTTCGTAAGGGTTTGGCGTAGCAATGAGAGGCGTCAATGTTTCAATATTGATGAATATAGCTGTTTGAAGTTTTTCTATTAGGTTCTTGAGAATTTCGCGAGACACTTCACCGTTACCGCTACCGTTACTTCCGTAGAACCAATGATAAGCCTCAGCCAACGCGTCTGGTCTGTTTGATAAGAACGATCCCGCAGATGCCATTTTAGGATTCTCAGAGAAGTAGTCAATTAGAACATACAGCATGTTTAGTTCATCTCTTGAAAGAGGTAAGGATTTCTTTAAGGGTTCAGGCGCTTTAACATGGACGTATTTGGCTTCGTTGATTATTTTCTGCAAACCTTCAAAGACTTTCCAAGAGTCTTCAGATGGGATGCCGAAGTTTTCGGAGTATGTAGTCACAAGAGCGTAGTGGGCCGTTGTGTAGCTTTCAATTTTGGCTGTGAGCTCTGGTTTTTCAGCGAAAAAGTCCGCCATAAGTTTCAGCATTCCTAATTCTCTCGCCGAAAGTTCTACTAAATTCAACATTTCACTTCATTCCTCCGGAAACACCATAAGACCAATGTTCAACTATAGAAATGTTATGTCCATCATGTACACACGTGTACAACATCATTCACATAAGCCAAAACACAACATAACATTTTTAACCATGCCAAAGAAATCAAAACACGAGTGTGTAGCGAAATGCAGAGTGAGAAAGCAGTTTTCTATTCAACTGGCATAAAAAGCCTCGACCAACTCCTAGGCGGCGGCTTAATACTAGGCGAAAACGTTCTTTGGGAAATTGAATCAGGAACATTCGCCAGGGAATTCCTCTATTCATTCATAAAACAAGGCATTATTGAAGGAAACCAAGTTATCTACTTGGATTTCATTTACCCTCCACAAGCGTTAATGTTGCAGCTTGCTCCCTTAACCAAAGCGTTACCAGATGAATGGGAAAAGAAACTATTAGTGCTTGATTGTTTCTCAGAAGCGGCAGGGCAAGGCGAACTTATTTTCAACGACTTTTACGACAAAGCACCCGCATGGATGAGAAAAGTCCCAAGCTCAAAAGATCCAGATAGGTTTCATCATTTTTTTGGAAGAATAGAAAGAGAATTTGTAACTCCGGGCACGAGGCTTGTTTTTAACAGTTTGTCTCTCATGGAGCACAACTGGGGAAGAGATGCAGTGAAAACCTTCTTTGGACACATCTGCCCAGCTTTGTACGCGTATCAAACCTTGGCTTATTGGACGATGGCGAAAAATGCACATCCGAAAGAGTTCTGCGCGATGATTGAACATATGACTCAAGTTGTTATTGACTTGTCAAAAAAAGACGATAGAAACTTCATTAAGATAATGAAGGCCGGTGGAAGATATAATGCTCAGACTTATCAGCAACGGGAGTACACAGTTAAAGGATTCCAAATAAATATTCTCTAATCAGCGCCATTGAAAAACCACGGTTTAATGTTCACGAATGTTCAATTTTTGCGGTAGCCTAAAGTAATGCTTAAATTCTGAAGCAAGTATCCGTTCATACTCCAAAAAAGTTTGCATTTGTAAAGGTGAGAGGAAATGAGTGAACGTGTACACAAAAATAGTGCCTATTTGAACGGAAAATCAACCACTGGAACAATGACGCGTGTCAAAGACACAAGCCCAA
>CAYWII010000050.1:0-4449 GCA_964457175.1 uncultured Candidatus Bathyarchaeia archaeon | reverse complement strand
TGAACTCGCAGGAATCACAGCCTTTTGTAAGAGTTAGCACTCTTAAAGCCTTGTGGAACGTCTCGTATGGACCGACTTTATCTAATTTTCTTGATTTCGTACAGAAGGCATACCAACCTCTTTCTTTGGTTCTGGCATGCGCTCCAGAAATAACAATGCACCTATTGCAGTTAGGAACCAATTCGGATATAAAAGTGCGCAACCCAAGAATTTCCTTTCCCGTGTCCTTGGCATTTTTTGGAAAAGCCATTTCCCATCAAACTAATTACTTACTTTCGCATTTATATAAGTTGTAACGCGCACACACAAACATAGACTTTAAATCTGCAAGAGCCCCAGCGTTGAATGAAGAGAATGATAATAAGAAATAAGAAGACAGTTCTTTATTTCATAATGATCTCTCTGCTTTTTGAGATTTCGGCTGATTTTGTCCTCGGTTCGATTTCAAACAAGCTGGCCTTACAAATTCAAGATATTCAACAGTTGATAGTACAAGAAGAAAAAAAGGCAGAAGAACGGAAGGTGTTGGAGCAATTTCCCGCGTCTGTGACTGTAACAGAAGCGCCAGATGGTAGCAAGAATATTACGGTCATAATCAGCGAGACTCTTCACGTTGAGGAGAGCCTGTCTGGGGAGATCATAAGAACTTACTTAGTGCGAATAGTGGATTTGGTCGCCGCGAAAAATGTTTACGACTTGTGGAAAAGTTATATTGATAAGGCATTAGAGATTGAGGCAGCTTTCATACTGATTTTGTCCGCGGTTTTCCGAAGGCAACATAGACAGAACTGGGACGAACATCTGAGCCAATGTCCTGGTTACTGCTAGCAATTCTTGCTGCTCTAAATGCCATAATCGGTCACATACACGCAGTTGTGGCTAAGAATTTACTTGGCATAGAAGCCGAAAGCAAAGAATAGGAAATCTCCTCTTTTTTGCATTATAGAACTAAGCTTGGTGAAGCACTTTTTCAACATAATATTTCGATATAAGCTCTGCTGTTAATCCTGTCTCCTCTTTAATTTTAGGCAACAATCCACACCATAACTCTCTCACAGCCCTAAGCCTTCGATTAAACTCCTCCACTGAAAAACTCTTAACAATCATCGCTTCACATAAAAGCCTACTATAGTTTTCTGGTAGCCATTTTAGATTGTGTGCGTAGTGGATTCTCCATTTTGGCGGTGCCAAAAACTCCCTGTTCAATGCATAAACCAGCCTAATCAACAATTCCAAAGCATAATTTAGGCAGTAATGCGCACTCGCCAAATCGCCCCGTTCAATCCAAGACTCAGCAACCTTGCCAACACCCTCTCTAGGCGGACAAGCATACCACTTAAGATACTCCGCACAAACCACAACCCGCCTAACCCACAAATCCCTGGGCAACCGTAACCTCTCATCAAAAACCTTCCTTATCTCTCCCTTCGGGTCATAAACAATCTCCGCCCTAGAAAACTCCCACCTATCTATCTCATCCCACCTCCACCGCCTAAAATCCTCCAGAACATGAATCATAAGGTCCGTTTCAACGCCAAAACGCTTCTCTTCTTCAGAAACAACTCCACGAATCCTCGCCACCAAACCCTCATCTTTCCTACTCAAGAATACAGTCATGTCCAAATCAGAAAACCGATCAGCAAAACCCCTAACCAAACCACCAAGAAAAACCACACCCGCCACACCCTCAAAAGAGGATATTTCAGAAGCAATACGCTCAGCAGCCTTCCTAAAAACTTCAATACGATTCTCACCCTTCAACCCAACCATAACCCCTACAACCGCCTAAATTAACAGTCTCCCATAACAACGTAAAAGCTTAACTTAACTAACGATTCTGAATTCATAAAGTCTTTTTCGCAATAGCCCAACTAGCTTAAACCCAAGCTTAACATGTTAGGCGTGCCGAAATTTGAGCGTCCCACACATGAGAGTAGAATCCCTAATCCTCGCCGCAGTAACCATATGCCTATTCCTAACCTTCTACTTCTCATTCCTCTCATTCCAAACCACAGAAGACACAATCAAAAAACAATTCACACTCCTAGCAGCCTTCAGCCTAATAGCCGGAATGGTACTCCTCGCAATCATAGCAGTTAATATAATAATAAAAAAAGCCTTCACACGCGTAGAAGACCAACTAACAACCAGTCAAGAGCCAGCCGAATACTACGAAGAAGAAAAAGAAGGGAAATACTAAGCCCGTCACTAACGCTTTTTCAAAGAAGCAATAAACCCATCAATCGGAATAGCAGCCATACTCACAATCTTAACCGTCCCACGCGAACCCAACTCAAGCGAAACCCTAGCAATAGTCTCGTTGCTTGGAGCCTCTACGATGCTGACAAAATCGTACGGCCCCAAAACTGCATACTGACTCAGCACTTTAACGCCGAAACCCTCAAGCTCCCTATTGACTTCCTTGATCCTCTCAGGCTTTTCTCTGACAGTCTTCCAACCCTCATCCGTCAAATTCGACAACAAAATATAGTAGGGCATCATACTCACCAAAGCATAATTATATAGCTAATCCGAATTTCAGCTTTTTGCTATCTATTACTTTTTTCTACTCCTCTTCTCATAAGCCTCCCTCTGCCTCGTCCACTCCGCATACTTCTCCAAAACACCCTTAACCTGCTGGTCCATGAAATCGCTCACATTCAAAAACGGCAAACTCATATCCTTAATCGCCTGCTGAAGCCTCTCATAATCCTCCTTCAGAATTTCAACACACTCGTACTCCTCACTCAAAAAACGAAGCCTCCACCTCACAGCATCCCGAATAAACTCCTCCCTCGTCGTAAAACCCAAATGCCTATTCTCATCAATGAAACTCTCAATCTGAGCAAGAACCTCAGGCGGCAAAATCACAGACTGCGAAAGCAAACTCTCAATAGCATCAGTGTAAGTCTGCATCCGCATCGTCTGCGCTGTCAACTCGCCAAGCAAGGCAGTAAGCCTCAAGTGCGCATCATCCGAAATTCTCAAAGTCTTCAATCCAATCATGCCTCACCAAGAATAACGTCAGTATAATTTGTGCAATAAAGCTAATAAAGCTTTTTGGTATACTGAATATACAGAATTGGGACGACGAAAATGAAGCACCATCTAGGCTTAACAATAGATTCGAAACTTCTCAAAGAAATCGAAACACTACGCGGAAGAGAAAAACGCAGCACCTTCATCGAACATCTCATACGCCTCGGATTAAAAACCTACATGAAAGACGAGAATTCTGAAGTTTCAGATTTGCAGAGAATCCGAAATCCTACCAGAACATGACCTTCTTCGGAATTACCTCAACAACACAGCGAGTGCTCTTGTCGAACAAAGGTATACCGAGCGAATCCCTACCATGCTCGTCGATTTTTAGCCGGTACTTGTTAATGTGCTCATTAGTTCTTTTAACAAACTCCTCATCACTATCAATGACCTGCCCTTTACCTCTTATGATGACAGCTTCTTCACCACTGTAAACAGCCACAGCCACGTTACTGCTTCTCAAAATATTACGAACCTTAACCGACTGCCTATCAGTCTGCACGTATACTTTGCCGTTCTCATAAGTGAAGAACACAGGAACAACGCGAGGCTCATTCTCATCATCCACAGTCACAAAACTTGCTAATCGCTCCTTATCCATGAAACTTTGAACCTCACCAAGACTTCTCGGCATTAAAATCCCACCTTCCAAGTTTCATGTACAACTTCTTTTTCTAGCGAAAACACATCTAATCCACAATTGAAGAAAGAAGGAAACTTAGAGTTTTTGGCCTATTCTATACCCCATCTCTTGGTCATTTTGACCAGAACAAAGATTACGAAAGCCACAATCAAAAACGTTATCAAAGCGTCTATAAAGGCACCCACCTTGAAGACTGCGGGTCCAACCTGCACATCTAATGATAAGTCTGGAGGCAAAACAAGCGTTATCACCGGCATAATTAAGCTACTCACAAGCGCCTGCACAAGAATGCCCAAGTATATGCCGAGGATAAAAGCCACAGCAAGCCCCATCACCTTATACTTTGACAAGAAATCTTTAAACTCACCCCACAAACCTTTAGGCGGTGCAGCAGCCGACGCAGCCTTAGGCTCCAAAAGCTTTCGAATCTGCCGCAACTCTTCCAACATTTCGTCATCTTTAGCTAAAACAATCACCGAGCAACCATTTTCTTTTAACATAAATATAAGACTTATGAAAAGTGGGCCGGGAGAGATTTGAACTCTCGACCTTTCGGTTATCAGCCGAACGCTCAAGCCAAGCTGAGCTACCGGCCCAATCCAACCAGTGTCAGAATAATTAATTGGCAACTGTTTTTAAGGGTTTTCGGAAGTCTTTTAATCATTCCTCGCCTACTCTTCTTCTGAATTGGGCCCGTAGCCCAGTGGATTAAGGCGCTGGCCTTCGGAGCCGGAGAACAGGGGTTCAAATCCCCTCGGGCCCGC
>CAYWII010000049.1:0-4627 GCA_964457175.1 uncultured Candidatus Bathyarchaeia archaeon | reverse complement strand
GTCATCCCCATGGTGGTTCTTCTACGTTCATAGCTCTAAGGAAAAAGTCATGAGTTGATGTTCCATCATCCGCTACTGAAACGGTTGCACTGCCATCTTCATATCCTCTTATTGAGGTTACTATCTTGTACGTGTTTGGTAGGAGGTCTTTGAATTCGTAGTAACCGTTTCTGTCGATATGTGCGTATTTGTTGGCAACTGGCAAAATAAGCTGCACCGTGCCGCCTCGAACTATGGGCTTCTTTGACTCTGCATCATAGACGTATCCACAGATTTTCGTTTTTCCCTTGGTTTTTGACATGCGAAAATTGATAGATATTTCTTTACCTTCTTGGATTAAGACTGTTTTGGCTTGGGGCTTGAATCCTTGTAGTCTAACTTCCACTTTATGTGTTCCGTCGGGTATATTTGTGAAAGCGAAAAAGCCGTTGGCGAGGGTTGTTGTTTCATTTCCGGAACATGTGACTTTAGCGCCTTTCAAAGTTGTCCCTTCTCGTGAGTAAACGTAACCGGAAATCTTCGGTGCGACAATAGGCGGAATTGGTGGTTTTTTAGTGTTCGTTAATGACTGGCCTCCAATAGTCGAATTTAACAAAGCTGCTTCTCCAGCGTTACGGCATGTGAGTCTGATTTGTCTTTTTGTTAGGCTTTTTCCACTTTGACTAGACACACTTTGTATTCTGGAATGTTTGCGCTTACGTCTACTGCATCTATTGTGATTTGGTTTGCGCTTGGTCCTGTGCTCAATCCTTTGAAGCCCCAATGCCACGGCATGGCAACTTCATGCACGGTTTTTCCGTTCACAGTCAATGGTTTTATTCTATCTGTCACCATTGCTCTGACTTTGATGCCGGCGGGTCTTCTCGCCGATTTTACGATGACATAATCGCCGCTTTTCACATTTATTTCAGTGGCAAGCTCAGGGCTAATTTCAACGAACATTTCAGGGAATGCTTCAACAAGCCATGGCAGGTTTCTTGTCATTGCTCCAGCCTGCATGTGCTCAGCTAATCTGAACGTTGTAAGGACATGTGGGTAATCACTTACAGTGCCTGTTGTTACTTCGTATCTGTTGTCCCACATGGTTGGATATCTAGAAGCTAATTCTGCATCAGGGCTTTCCAAAGGTTCATTGTGCAACGGCATTCCTTGACGAAGAGGGTTCGTAAGCGGCTTAGCCGGATCAGGATCATATAACGGCTTTGACCACACTGCGGCTTTGTCTAAGCCTAACCACTTGCTAGGACCTATGGCAAACCAAACGAAGAATGAGCTTATGCCCGGATTACTTTCACTTGTGTTGTATAGGATTCTCTGATTTAGCATCCAACTGAACGCCCAGTTCTTATAATAACCATACTTCGCATCTTCAAGATCAACTGGCGTAGGATCTCGTCTCTTGGGGAGAATTCCATCAAGATCTGGTCTAAGAGTTGGGTCATACGAGCCTCTGTACAGTACATTTGCAGCACTTTGAGGGAGCGTGACACCGCCTACTGATATGCTCTTTGCACCCATCTCCTTATACACAGCCTCAGCAGATGTCCCGAATCTTGAAGGCCAGCATGCTTCAGGATCATTTTGTATAACTTGTGTGCCAATAGTCTTTTTAATGTCAACGCCTACATGTTCTTCTTCATACTTTTCAGACGGAAGCTTTATGCTCGGACTCGCAGACTTTAGAGCAGCACGTATTCTCTGGTATAGCTCGGTTACATAAGTTAGCTCAGGTTTACATTCGCCTGGCGGCTCGACAGCCTTCCAACGCCATTGAATCCATCTTCCAGTGTTTGTGATGCTTCCATCCCTCTCAATCTGCACCGAACCAGGAAGCAATATGTCAGCATACACGGCTGTTTCTGTTTCGAAAATTTCGTTCACAACCAAGAATAGACTTTCCTTTGCCAACGCTTCTCTTATGAGGTCAGCATTAGATACTGACACAGCCGGATTCTCGCCATTGCATATTAGAACCTTGATTTTTCCATCCTTGATCGCTCTGAACAACTGAACAATTGGGTTTCCCAAGCCAACTGGTAAATCGCATATTACTGGTTCGTTGTCTGGATCTTTACCAGGCCACGTGCCGACGTAGACTCCCCAGTGATATTCAAGCGCATTCCATGTTGGAAAGTGTCTGTCATCATATCGGAATTCAATTGCTTTGCCCGCTGTTTCAGCGTCAGCTATTGTTTGCCATGGGTAAGTAATTCTATCCGAGTCTTGCACTCCGCCGCGTGCTTTTGCATCTGCGAGAAGTGCTTCAGGCGTTGATCCTGAGCTTCCGGGTCCTCCGCCGTTTTTCCACTTCTGATATCTTCTAATCTCTCCAACATCTCTAGGCTGCGCCCGATAACCCATTATCACGTGAGAAAGCAGATTCTGGTCTGTTGAACCTTGCACGTTGCTAATGCCTCGTAAAGCATTTACTCCGCCTCCAGGTTTTCCAATGTTTCCAAGTATGAGCTGAAGTATCGCATGTGCCCTAATCGCTTGAACCGCATTAGTGTGCTGCGTCGTGCCCATTGCATAGTAAATGTTGCCAGGTTTGTTGGACGCGAAGGTCTCTGTAACTTCTATTAACTTTGCTTGAGGAAGGCCTGATATCTTTTCCACTTCTTCTGGAGTGTATGATGCCACGAGAGCTTTCAACTTGCTGAATATTGATTCTGGATTAGTCTTCCAATCGGGCAATGGACCTGAGCCATCGACCTTGTATGGGGCGTTTGTTCTGTTTTCCAAGAAAGCCCAGTCAACATAGTCTGTCCGCCCTTCATCGACAGCATTAAGCACGTATCGAATCATGCCCAAGAACAAGGCAGCTTCAGCGCCAGACCTATATCTTGCAAAGATGTGCGCTTTAGCCGCGCTTCTGTTGAATCTGGGATCTAAAACGATGACTTTTGCACCGTTTTCTATGGCATGTGTTACCCATTTGAACTCCATTGTGTGGGATTCTGCAGGGTTACTCATAATGAGGAAGCATTTGGAATTTTTGGCGTCAACTATGTGGTTTGTCATCGCTCCGAAGCCGAAAGTGTTGGCAAGAGCAACAACTGTTGAAGCGTGACATTTTCTGGCTTGATGCTCAACGTTAGCTGAGCCTAATAGCGAGATTAGTTTCTTGCCCAAGTAGCATTCTTCATTATTCCAGTAAGAAGAGCCCAACCAAGCGATCGGGTTATCCTTGCCCGAATAATAATAATCATCACCGCTAGTGCCTGCACGCTTATAGGGGACGCCTTCCAGAGCAAGTTTGACACGTTCAGCAATTATGTTATATGCTTCTTCCCATGTTATTCGAACCCATCCAGGGTCTTCATTTTCTCCTTTGTTCGGGTTAGTTCTCATCATGGGATAATGAATACGACGGTCGCTGGTGAACAATTGAAACGCCGCTGAGGCTTTGCTACATAAGGCTCCTTGGTTTATTGGGTGAATAGGGTCGCCTTCTACCTCTACAATTTCGCCTCCAAGAGTTGTTACGAGGAGACCACATCCGCCAGCACAGTAGGGGCAGATGCTGGGAACTCGTTGTCCGACCTTGTATTCTTGCCATTTTGCACTTGTTGCTCCAGTTACTGATGCTTTCACTCCGCTTAGTTTAAGAAGATCTCCAAGTATCAACGATGTTACCGAAGCTGCTCCGGCTACTTTCAAGAATTCACGCCTGTCCATTCATATTCTTCCCAAATCATGAAGAAAGTATATCTTTTGCTTCAGAGTAAATATAAATATTACGTGTAAGTGTCTGTAAATTAAAGGATAAATCTGTCCTGCAAACTTGACTTTATAGATTGATTTCAGAGGTATTGTGGTTGGCGAATCCTTCGGTTCAAGAAAGATTGAAAACAGTTTCGGGTCTGATTTTGCAACGTGAGGACTTGCGAGAACCTTTGAAACTGCAAAAGGAAATCCTGCAGATTCAACATGAGATAGATAGGACACCCACAAAAGGGACAAGTGTCAACTGGAATGACCGAACCATCATTGAGGGTCTTTTGCAAAAGTCGCTTGAAACTAAGAAGCCAATAGTTCATTTTCTAGATCCCACGGTATTCAAGCTTGACATTCTATCTCAATTGTCCACGAGAATAGCGAAAGTTCTCTGTGAACGAACTGCTGGCAAGAAAGGCTTAGAAAACTTCTCAAGACTTATGGAAAGCGGAGAACTGGATCTGCTTAAACTTGTCGAGGCAACTTTGAAAGAAGACATAGTCTTCATAAAGAAGACTGCGGAAAAGCTGGAGCTTCCGCATGAAATTCTCCTTTACATGCTCAGTGTTTTAGTCCAACCTTCTTTGGAAGAGATTGCCCGAAAAATCGATTCTTCGCTTCTTGACAATTGGTGGCAACCTCATTGTCCTGTTTGCGGCAGAATACCAGTAATAGCTAGACTCAGAGATCGCAAGCGCTACTTAGTTTGCACGTTTTGCGGTGCCGAGTACTTGTCTGACAGTTTTCTGTGTGTCCATTGTGGAAATAGAGATCCATATATGCTGAAATATTTGGTAATTCAGGAACAACCTGCATTTCAAATTGACTTTTGCACAAAATGCAAACATTACATTAAAGTGATTGATGAAACTAAGTTGAAGGAGAATATTCCTAGAGGATTAGAAGATAT
>CAYWII010000048.1:0-5683 GCA_964457175.1 uncultured Candidatus Bathyarchaeia archaeon | reverse complement strand
CATCAACAACCTATTCATCAAAGGCTTTCTCAAAAAGAAAAAAGACAAAACAACACGTTACTCAGTAAAACCGTTCCAAAGCATAATCTCCAGATACCTAGGCGAAAACCGAGCAAGCGCCTTCGGAAAATACGCCGCAGCATTAGCGAACTATCGCTTAGAAGAACACGTGAAACGTGCAAAAACCGACCCACACCCCGAAGCAAAAATCTTGCCAATTTCAGAAATCATCACAGAACCAGTCACAGTCATTCTACCCACCGAAACCGCAACCACAATTCTACAAAAAGCCAACCACATATCGCTACGCAACTGCGAATGCAGAATAACCTACAAAAACTGTAGCAAACCATTAAAAACATGCCTCGCAATAAACGAATTCTCAAACGAACTCGTAGAACGCGGAGCCGCACAAGAAATCTCCTTCGAAGAAGCCAAAAAGGTCCTACACATAGCCAACGAACACGGTCTCATCCACCAAGCACTCTACACCGATTGGCTTAAAGGCGAAGTCTTCGACATATGCAGTTGCTGCCCATGCTGCTGCACATACTTGAGAGCATACATAAACTACGGCGTAAAACACCACATAGCAAAATCCGGACTCACGGCAACAGTCGACCCAGACAAATGCAACGGATGCGGCACATGCCTAAAACGTTGCATATTCCAAGCCAGAAAACTCGAAAACGGCAAAAGCATCGTCATAAAGGAAAACTGCCACGGATGTGGACTATGCGTAACCACATGCTCAACAAACGCCACAAAACTAACTTCATAACAAGCATATTTGAAACATAAAACTAGCCAGCAACCTTCGCTCTAATCTTTGGAATAATGTCCTTCTGCATCTGCACTACACCAAAAGTTGTAATTCTATACTTATCATCCCCGACCTTCACAACCAAATCACTTTTAACAAGCTCTCCAAGCCTTGTACTCACAATCTTCGCACTTTTCCCAAGCCTAGCCTGCAACTCCTCCTTAGAAACCGCATCACTCCCAACCAAACCCAAACTATAACCCACGTTAGCAGCCAAAAGCCATAGTAGCAAAGTCTCATTATCCGTAAGCTTATCCTTACCCACAAGCAAATTCGCACCTTCTTTAGAAAAAGCAATCAAACCCTCACAATCCTTAACAAGTCCTTCCAAATCAACACTCAACACAAGCCGTCTCGCAACATCAAAAGAAGGCAAAAACTCACCAAAAAACCTATTCAAACTCAACCAAACATCCTCAACACTACCGCTAAACGTCTTCTCAACATCCCCAAACCTAACATGAACCGAAATCTGCCTACTCAACCCATCTTACCCCGAAGCCTAGCCAAAACCTCATCCTCAACCCAACGCTCACCCTGCACAGTCAACTTAAACTCCGGCTTACTCGGATCAGGCTTAAACACCTGCCCACGCTTAGTCATCTCATTCAACCGCGCAGGAACCATACACTTAATCCCACTAGACTCCAACAACTTCTGCACTTGCGACGCAGTATTCACCTTACCATCAGAAGCATACAAAACCAAACCAATAGACTCATAATGAGTAAGCTTCTCACGGGTTATCAACACCGGACCCTCCGTCGTAACTTCCACTATCCCTCTCAACTGAACCCCAGAGGGAATAAGCCTATCCGAAACAAAATTCGACACTTTCTCCATAAAATTCTCCGGAAAAGCATCAAGCAAACTAAGAATCTCCTGCGGACTCTCGCCCTCAATCACGACTTCGCCGAAAGGCGTCTTTATCCGCGCCTCAACCTTCTTCATCAACCATCACCTCTCAGGGTAACGTCTCCTTTTCCGCAAGAATATAAACGTGACCAGCGTCAGTTTTCCACCGCCTAACCTTCCCCTGCTTCACCAGTCCCATGAGAACCCCCGCCACAACGCGCCCAGAATAATCAAGCTCATTAGCCCTCAACGCCTCCCTCAACTCGTCTATAGTCCTCGGTCGCCATTTCCCCCAATCCGTCTCAAGAACCCGCAAAATAGCCTCGCCACAATTATCAGTACGCACGATTTTTGGATACTTCTGCTCAAGCGCTTCATTCTTGGCAGCTTCCTTCTTAACCGTGAGCGTCGCCACCGTCTTAGGCTTAACAGCTTCAAAAGCCCTCTGAACATTAACCATTAAATCCGAAAGTTCTTCAACCGTTCTCAAAACTTCCTCACGAGTTCCACTAATCTCCACTTCATACTCGCCCATCTTCACGCGAAAACCGAAACACTCACCCTTTTCTCCTATCGTCCCACCACACAAACGCAACTACACCACGATACATAAAGAGCATCAACTCCTTTTAGAACTTACGTTTCTCGACATATGTCGGTTTCGGAAATAGAATATTAAATATTAAGATGCACTACATATACTACTGTCGACTCACACCCGAGGAGTTTGTTTGGCTAAAAAAGGAATTCTCGTATGGCTCTTCAGCTCCTTAACCTTCATAGCTCTCATACACTTAATTGAAGCACTTTCCGTTATAGCTTTCAACGGTCAAATCAGACTTCTACAATTATACCCCATCATAAATGACAGGCTACAAGCAATAACCCCAATAGCATACCTGCTGGGAAGCGCAGCCACCACGTTAATTCTGTGGGGAATCACGTGCGCAGTAGTCTTCGAAAACCCCGTAGAAACCTTCTTGAACAAAATACTTTCAGACGCCAAATCGCAAGGCGCTGTCGAAACCCAATTAATGGAAGAAAAAAGCGAAATACTTGATGCAATGAACGAAACGGTAGAATCCAACAGCGATAACTTAGCACAAGTCAAAGACATAATCTGCAACGTAAGAACCGAAATCAAAGAACTTCAACCACTAAAAGAAAACGTAGAAAAAATAAGAACCGAATTGAGCAGCTTGAAAAAAGAAATCAAAAAATTCGAAGAAAAAGCTCAATTTCCAAACATTTGCCCAGCATGCGGGAAGCCGTTACTTCCAGAATTCAAAATATGCCCCTACTGCGGCGAACCTGTAAAACTGCAGCAAGCGCCTGTCATTGAACTTAAAGATTACAAATAAAACAGCTAATCACTTCGTAATCGCTTTCAATTTCTCCTTCAACAGCGTGCTCACTTTAGCAGCGGCAATTTTTCCCCTCAGGCTTTTCATGATAATACCCATGAGGATGCCGAAACTCTCTTCACCTCGCTCTTGAATCAACTTCTTATTGTCCTTAACTACCTTTACTACCAGCATATCTAGCTCACTCTCAGAAATTGTTTTCAAACCAAGAGCACCAATCGCTTTCTGCAGATTTTCGCCTTCATGCTTTGACAGCCAAACAACCACATCCTGCAGCGCTTCCTTCGTCAGCTCTCCAGAACCTACGCTTTTGAAAATTTCTCGAATCTGCTTATCCGAGACATTGTCCACATCGATGTCGTCGCGTTTCAACGCCTTTAATGTTTCAGTGAGGAACACAGCGATTGTTGTTGGTGAAACCTCACTCTCTTCTACTATGGTTTCGAATAGTTCGCTATATTCTGAATTTATAATTTGCTTGGCTAATTTTTGATTAAGTTTATACTCTTTCATCAAACGCTGAAGTTTTCGCTCTGGAAGTTCCGGCAGTCTTGATCTAATCCTTTTTATGTAGTCTTCGGTTATTTGCACTGGTGGAATGTCTGTTTCTGGGTACATTCTTGCGGCTCCGGGTCTCGGTCTCATGTACCGCGTTGTTCCGTCAGGGTTTGCTCCTCTGGTTTCTTCAGGTACGCCTTTTATGGCTTCTTTTGCTCTTTCCAAAACTGCCTTCAAGGCGTCTCTGGCGTTTTCTGGATTATCCGCGACAAATATTATTGCGTCATGTTCTTCAGCGTTAACAGTTTTTCTTAACTGTTCAACCTCTTCAGCTGTTATTCCATAAGCTGGAAGTTCATCTGAGTGAAATATTCCGCCAACTCTTCCCCAAAAACGCGCCCTGTCCGCCATCTCTGTTCCAAGACGAAGATTAGGCGTTAACTCTTGTTTAAGGAAGCCACCGAATTTCGTTAGTTTCACTGCTAAAACTTGCTGTTCGTTGTCTAAGGCTTTGCGGATGACTTTGCATTGAGTTTGCTTAAAGACACTGGTTACGTCGAAAAACTCTTCTGTTATTTTCTCTTCTTTAATCCCCATTTTATGTAGTTCTTGACTTATTTTAATGAGATTTAACTGGCGTCGAACTTCATACTCTACAAAGATTGGTAACAACTCGAGTTCTTGAACACCTTTAATCTCTATGAGTGCACCGTCTGGAACTGATATGTTTAGGTCTTGGCGGATTGTGCCTAAACCTCGCTTGACTTTTCCAGTAGCTCTCAATATTCTTCCAATCGCAAGTGCGACTTCTCCTGCTTCTTTTGGAGAATTTATTACTGGTGCAGTCGCGACTTCTACGAGGGGAATGCCCAAACGGTCTATACGATAATGCAGAATGTTGCCTTCGCGACCCATTATTCTAGCGGCATCTTCCTCTAAGCTTACATGCTGGACTGGAATCGTTTTTTCTTCAACCATAATTTCGCCATCTAAGGCTGTCACGCATGTTCTCTGAAAGCCCGTTGTGTTTGAACCGTCTATGACCGTCTTGCGCATCACGTGGATTTCATCAACAGGCTTAGCTTTCATCATTAATGCTGCTGTCAGAGCTATTTCAACCGCTTCTATGTTCAGTTGGCGAGGCGGTTCTTCATCCATTTCTACAAGGCATGAGGTCGCTGTGTTTGCTTCGTAGAGAATTTTGACTCCTTTTTGGAATTCGAAATAAGCCGCTGGGTCTATTTGACCTAATTCGCTTTGTGTAGGTCGAAGTCTGCGTAGAAATGTGATTTCTGGCTCTTCCTTGAAGAGTTCTGGTTTGCATTTGCAGAATAACTTTGCAGACGTGTCGAGTTGCTGGTGTATTTCTAATCCAACTTTTAATCCGATTTTTTGGTAATCTATTTCCATCTGCTGCTGATTCCTCCTCATTCACCGTCTATTTTTTCAAGAACTGTTCGTGGTGAAAACTCGCTTGCAATGTTCATTTTTAATAGTTTTTTGGCTTCTTCTACATTTTGGGTTTGTCCGAAAATCCACATGAGCTTGACGAGGGCTGTTTCTGGAAGTATATCTTCTAATGGGATCACGCCTAAAGCGAGTAGGTCGCGGCCTGAATCGTAGACGTTCATGTTTACTCTTCCCCATATGCATTGGGAGGTCATGGCAACTACAACATCACGTTTTACAGCGTCTCGTATAGCATTAAAACAGTATTTTCCAACGTGGCCTAAGCCTGTTCCTTCAAGAATGATTCCCTTGTATTTCTCTTCCACATACCAATCAATTAACGCGGGATTCATTCCCGGATAGAACTTTACTAAAGCGACTTTTTCGTTGAATTTCGGCTTCAGCACTAATTTCTTGGATGGGTCACGCTTTTGATAATCTTCTGCCACCATGGTTATCTTTTGGTCTTGTATGTGGGCTAGCGGAAACGCATTAACAGATTTGAAGGTGTCTCTTCTGCTTGTGTGGCATTTGCGGACTTTTGTTCCTTTGTGGAGTATTATGCTAGTATCTGAGGGGGTTTCGTGCATGGCTATGGCGACTTCAGCGAAGGGGGCGTGTGCTGCTGCGGTGACTGCACCTATGAGGTTTGTTGCGGCGTCTGAGCTTGGGCGGTCTGCTGAGCGTTGGGAGC
>CAYWII010000047.1:0-6034 GCA_964457175.1 uncultured Candidatus Bathyarchaeia archaeon | reverse complement strand
AACATTTTGGAAACAGCTTCTGTCATCTACAGAAAAGCTGTAAAAGAACGACTAATACGCGGAAGATCAATTCAAGGCGTCACTGCTGCAGCAATCTATTTGGCTTGTCGACAATGTGGGTTAGCAAGGACGTTAGAAGAAATAGCGCAATCGTCAAGCGTAAACAAAAAGGAAGTCGGTCGCAGCTATCGTTTCCTAATTAAGGAGCTCGATTATTCTATTCCTCCTCTCAAACCAGGTCAGTACATAACAAAGTTCTCAAATCAGCTAACAATGCAAGGAAAAGTCGAAGAAATCGCCCACAAAATCCTAGCAGCCGCAAAAGAACTCAAACTCACTTCAGGCCGTGGTCCAACGGGCATCGCGGCTGCAGCAAGTTACATTGCCTCGGTATTGACTGGAGAAAGAAAAACTCAGAGAGAGATAGCCGAAATCGCGCAAGTAACAGAAGTTACCATCCGAAACCGTTACAAAGAACTTGTTGATCGATTATTGTTCCAGATGGCTCTTTAAATCTTCCCTTTTATTTTTTAAGCTTTAGACTGTTCTAGAGAAGCTCTTCTTCATCGCAACCAGAACATTCTTCTTCACCATCTTCAAATGGTTGAGACGTGGTCTCGCCGAGTTCCTGAAGAAGTTCCAATGGAACTCTATCTTTCAGAGTTTTGGCTTCTTTTTTAAGCTTGTTAACCTCGTTTTCCAGAACTTTTGCTTTTTCACTTAATTCGACAACTTCTCTGAGCTGCTCTACCTCCTCCAAAAGCATGTTCTTCTCACTTTCCAACGCCTTAATTTTTTCTTCCAGTTTAGTTTTCATATCAACAACCTGCATGATGCTTCAGCCCTCTCAAAGTCATATTTTGCGTATTACGATTAATAATTTATCTCTAAGTTATCAGGAGTTTATTGCAAAACACATTTTAGACTGGAAGGTGATAATTACTGAAGGGGCTCATAGTTTGGTTAACTGTCCTAAATGTGGGAGTGAGGTGACGACTCCCATTAAAACTTGGCCTATTTCTCTTCGACCGTTAAAAAAGGGCGAAGAATCCAAAACTGTCATGGGAATTTTCGAATGCCCAAACTGTAAAGCTAAATTCAGAGCCGCCGTTGAACCTGAAACCCGAGTCGAAGAGACAGCAAGCATTAAAAATATGGTTGAAAGAATAAAAGGCATAAGGGGAGAGCTCATGCAGACTTTGAAAAACTTACGCGAAAAAATAAAGACTCTTGAGACAGAACGCGGAAATTTGATGATTGAAATTGAAAAATTAAGGAAGGTTGCCGAGTCAAAAGTTGTAGCTCTTGAAAGCGAGGTAGGCATGCTAAGGGAAGAGGTAAAGTCTCTGAGAGATCTTCTGGGATACAGTGAAGAAATAGAAAAATAGACCAAGGCATATTTCTTGTTTGCATCAGTTAGGAAATTTTAGGAACTATGCTGAGCTTCACCTAAGTGTTCTTTATAGTATTCCCGCGCCTTGGCAACAGCCTTTTCAGGAATTTTTAGTATTGTGTACTTTGAACTTGGCGAGATTTTTTCTGCGGCACTGAAAAATTCAACAACCTTTTCAACGTCCCCTTCATAAATTGCCAATCCACCAGCAATCTCATACCACACTTTGGCTCTCACAAAATCTTTGGCTTTTTCAGATTTTTTTGCGTTTTCTGCAGCTTCCTTCATTGAGGTCCCAGTTTTTCTTGGATCTAGGAGCATTGTGTTAAACAGTGCTTCGTATGTTTCTTTATCGTTTCCGCAGAACTTTTCAAGTTCGCTTTTTTGTGATACAGCTTGAATAATTGCCTTCTTTTCCTTTTCTTTTCCTTTTCTGAATCTGCAAAAGATACCCACCATTAATCTCCTCAATTATTGAGCGCTTTTTAGATGTAATACTAGATATAGATATCAGTTAATTTTAAAGGTTTGTCTATTATATTATGTGAATTATGCCTTACAAGTTTGCGTTTGACCTTTCGAGGATTCCACGTTTCTTCTTTAGCGAAATTGCAAAAGTTGGCTATCAAGTAAGCGTGCACAAAAAAGTTGGCAAAACAGCTCAAGAGATCATTAAAAAATTCAAGATTGACGAGGCAACAGGTCTCAATTTGTCTGACGCCGCGCTTGTTATACAAGACCTCATAGACATGCAAGCCAGAAATATGAGAGAAAGAGAAAAATTCGTGCATACAAAGAAAAGAGCGCTTTTTCTGCCGCATTGTTCTAGAAAATATATGGACAATCGTTGTAACGCAACTTTTGACCCTAACATTCCATCTTATGTTTGCGCTCAATGTTCCCCAGATTGCCTAATTAACAAGGCGGTGAACCTAGCAAAGAAAAAGAACTACGATATTTACATTTTACCTGGTGGTTCGTGTGTTCCAACAATCTTAAAAAACAAACGCTACGAAGGCATCGTCGGAGTTGCTTGCGGTGAGGAAATAAGACTGGGAGGAGAAGTAACGAAAGAGATGGAGGTAGCCAGTCAAGCTGTTCCCTTAATAAAGAATGGTTGCGCAAACACCATTTTCAATCTAGAAACCTTAATCAAAACTCTTTAAAGGAAACTATTTCACGATTTCTCTTTTCTTCCAGCGCAAATTTTTGCTTCTGCATTTTCTACATTTCACTGCGGTTTCAGCATTTCGGGCACCACAGTCTCTACAGATTTTCATGTATAATCTGTGTTTTTGAGCTATGGACTTCTTGAGCGGGTCCAAGATTGGCATTTGTCAACATTCCTTTTTGGCTAGAACACAGATAATTTGCCCACACATATACTTTTTGTCTGTCTCAGACGCTGATGAGTTCAGCTAAATCGCCCGGTTTCTCAGCAACCTTCACGCCTGCTTTCTTGAAGGCTTCAATTTTGCTCTCTGCCGTTCCTGCCTTGCCCATCACAATAGCACCAGCGTGACCCATACGCTTTCCAGGTGGCGCGGAACGCCCAGCTACGAACGCTACGACTGATTTTGGATATTTAGCTTCTGAGATGTATTTGGCTGTCAATTCCTCGAGGTTGCCGCCGATTTCCCCTATCAAAACGACGACTTTTGTATTGTGGTCTTTTTCAAACATTTTTAGTGCGTCTATGAAGTTTAAGCCCGTTATTGGGTCTCCTCCTAGTCCAAGACATGTGGATTGTCCCAAGTTTTTTTTGGTTAGGCTTGCGGCTACTTCGTATGTGAGGGTCCCACTTCTTGAAACCATGCCAACATTGCCTGATTTAAAAATGTGAGCAGGCATTATTCCAAGCTTGCTTTCTCCGGGAGTTATTATGCCTGGAGTATTAGGTCCAATTATTGTTGCATTTGTTTCTCTTGCACGCGCCATTATGTTGATTGCATCTTTTATTGGGATATGCTCTGTTATTATTACGATGGTTTTTATGCCAGTTTCTAAGGCTTCCAGTGTCGCGTCAGCGGCAAATGGTGCAGGAACAAAAACTATCGCTGCGTTTGCTGAGTGTTTTTCTTGGGCTTCTTCTCCAGTGTCGTAAACTGGAACATTGAAGATTTGGGTTCCGCCTTTCCCGGGAGTTACGCCGGCGACAATTTTTGTGCCGTATTCCAACATTAGCTTAGTGTGGAAGCTTCCTTGGGTTCCGGTGATACCCCAAACAATTGCTCTTGTGTTTTTGTCAATTATTATTCCCAAAGTTATTTGCCTCCGTTTTTAGCGATTTTGACAATTCGTTGTGCTGCTTCTTCCATACTTTCTAACACGTGTATCCCAGCTTCTGTTAGTATTCGTTTTCCTTCTTCTTCATTTGTTCCCACAAGTCTTATGACAATGGGTTTTGTTACTCCAACTTTCGCCTTTGCTTCCAATATTCCTCGTGCAACTTCATCACATCGAGTGATTCCGCCCAAAATGTTGATGAATAGGGCGTTGACGTTTGGGTCAGAAAGTACTATCTTTAGGGCTGTGGCGATTTTCTCAGAGGGTGCTCCACCGCCGACGTCTAGAAAGTTAGCAGGTTTTCCGCCGTAGTATTGGATTGTGTCAAGCGTTGCCATCACGAGACCTGCCCCGTTGCCTATTACGCCTATGTTTCCATCCAGTTTAACGTAAGCCAAATCGTTTTCTAACGCCTCTATTTCTTGTGGAGAAAGTTCGCTTTCTTCGCTTAGGAGTCTTTTCTTGTACTCTGGATGCCGAAACAAGGCATTATCATCTATTATTATGCGAGCGTCTGCTGCCACAAATTTTACTTCAACAGTTTCTACAAGAGGATTCATTTCAACTAATTCAGCGTCATAGTCCATGCCTACATGATACAGTTTTTCAAAAATTTTTCCAAGTTCAGAAAGTTGACCACTAGTATAGCCTAGTTTTCTTGCTACTTGTCGAGCATGGAAAGAACTAAAACCATGCTGAGGATTTATTAATAATTTAATGATTTTTTCTGGGGCTTGAGCAGCTACTTCTTCTATTTCCATTCCACCGACTGCGGAAGCAATTACAACATATCTTTGATTGAGTCTATCCGTGGTTATGCCGAAATAAAGCTCCTTTTTCACCTGTATTTTCTCCTCAACCAAAACACTCTTGACTGGAATACCCCTTATCTGCATACCCAGCAGTTTTTCAACAGATTTCTCCGCTTCTGCGATGGAGTCGGCGAAGAGTATTCCACCAGCCTTTCCTCTTCCTGCAACCAGCACTTGTGTTTTGACAGCGAATGGTGGCTTTAGTTTAGATAAAAGTTCATGCGCTTGAGTCTTGTTTGTTGCGAGCCCACCTTGAGGTGTTTGGATTCCGTATTTTGCAAGTATGTTTTTTGCTTCATATTCAAATAGTTTCATTGGGGTTTTCTCCTTACTTTATGCTTTCTATTGTAACGTAAGATTTTGTGTCTTGTATTCCTTCAATGGCAGATAACCTTTTCAGAACTTCGTCAAGCTTTTCACGGTCAACTATTAATAAAGCGTCAACGTCGCCTGCTATTCTGAAAGCCCTTTGAAGGGTGAGTTCCTTGACTTTTTCGTAAGCGTACATTCTCTTGTGAGGCGACACTTTAAGAAGTACAAATGCGGGAGCTGAGGTTATTCCAAGAACGTCCAGTCCTTTTTCAGTTACATCTATGAAACCTCTACCAGTGCGTATATAGTTTAAATCTCTCAGTTTTCTTAAGTGAACGTTTAATGCTTGTCTGCTTATGCCCAATTGCTTTGCCAACTCATCCTGTTTCACGTGTAACGTGTATGTGCTCGCGGATTTGCCTCTTTCATACAGCATTCGCAGAATCTTCAGCGAACGCCTTGTTAATGCCTCCAATATTTCTTCCTCTTTGTAATGTTTTGTTAAGGTTAAATTTTACAATTGTAGGGATTATTTAAAAGTTTAGCAAACGCAAAAACATAAACGAATGAGCAACTCTTAATTCGGTTTTCCAGTGGGAGCCTGTTACCTCTGCATATGATGACTTAACTTCTGTATTTTTCCATGTGGTTGTAACCCAAGCGTCAAAGAAATTTACGACAAAGTTGGCAAAGAGTACGAGGACAGGATGCATGCGTGGATAAAGCAGAAAATAGTAGAAGACATTGTGAATAATTTTAAGCCTAGAAGAGGACTAAGGTAAGTATTTCCAACATATAAAAAAGAGGGAATAGGTTATTTTATTGTTTTATTATGTTGCATCCTTCGATTATGAAGATGTAACCTTGTATTTGGCTGGTTGGGTATGGCACCGCAAAGGTTAGGTCTATTGTTTCTAGGAGGAGCATTTGCGCTTTGTAGTTGTCGCTTGCGAGTAGCTTTAGCAGAACGTTTCCAGCTATGCTGTGTGTTGCCTTTATGAGCGGACACATGTAACGGTTTCCGTTAACAATGGCGTAGAGCTTCACTTGGTCTATGACTGACTCTGAAAATTCTAAGCCAAACCAGCCTTCCCTGAGCCTGAAATGGGCTTTGTAATTGGCCATTGCTACGTCTTCCTTTGAGACCTGTACTTCGCGGACCACATCTTCGCCTGAGAGGTTATGGATGTCTATAACGCCATAATCTATCCATGCCGTGCCGTTCCAAGCA
>CAYWII010000046.1:0-6879 GCA_964457175.1 uncultured Candidatus Bathyarchaeia archaeon | reverse complement strand
GCATGTGAAGAAAGTTTCTGGCGTAGCTCTTGTTGTGAGAGGAAACGAGTTCTGGAGAGGGGAAGGACTGAAAACTATCGTGGATGCCATCAAAAGCAAAAAGATAAACCGACTAGTCGTCGCTGAAAGTCTTCCCAAACTGAGTGAGGTCAAAATTGTCAAAGCCGCAGAAGAAGCCGGTCTTAACCCATACCTAGTGGAAGTCATAGACCTCAAAGACCACTGCGCATGGCCACATCGAGACACGCCATCAGAAGCCACAGAAAAAGCTAAAGCTATGCTTTTGGCTGCCATTGAACGTGCAAAACTTCTCGAACCATTGGAGAAGCTGGAGTTTCCAGCCGTCAAGTCTGTTCTTGTGATAGGCGGCGGAATTGCTGGGATGCAAGCAGCCGAAGATTTGGCTGATTTGGGATTCGAAGTGCATCTTGTTGAGAAAGCTCCATTTTTCGGCGGTCTGGCAGCTCGCGCAGGAAGATTCTTCCCAACCGACGACTGTGCTATCTGCATACAGTCTCCGGCTTTCGACGTGAAAGCTATAACTCACACTTCAAGAAAATGCGTTTATCGCTCTGGGTTCTCTGAAATTCCAAACCTAAACATATTAACCAACTCAAAAGTTGTCAAGGTCGAAGGGGTTCCCGGAAACTACACGGTGACAGTTGAGAAGAAACCACGCTACGTTGACGAATCTAAATGTGTTCGCTGCGACCTTTGCACGACAGTCTGTCCGGTAGAAGTGCCAGACGAATATAATGCAAGGCTGAAAACCCGAAAGGCAATTTACATAAACACTCCGCCGGTTCATCCTCCAGTCTATGTAATCGACGAGAGCGCTTGCAAATTCCAAGAATGCGCTAAATGCGTGGAAATCTGCCCCACCAAGGCTGTTAAGCTAAACCAAAAAACTGAGAAGTTAACGCTTAATGTTGGTGGTATAATTGTTGCAACAGGCTTCCAAGAATATGACCCAAGCGTGATAAAGGAATATCACTACGGCGAATATCCCGACGTAATAACAAACCTTGAACTTGCAAGAATGATTGACGGTTTCGGACCTACAAACGGCGCAATCATCAAACCCTCAGACAGAAAACCTGCTAAAAGAATAGTTTTCATCCAATGTGTTGGCTCACGTGACCGCCGATGGAATCCGTGGTGCTCAAGCATATGCTGCATGATATCCTTGAAGAACGCAATGCTGATTAAATCTGCCTATCCAGACACGGACATTACAATTTGTTACATAGACATCAGAACCACTGGAAGAGAACACGAATACTACTACGAAAAAGCCCGAGAAATGGGAATCAAATTCGTTAAGGGCAGACCCACCGAAATTTCACACGACCCTGACGGAAACATCTTAATCGTTGATGTTGAAGACGCCATCCTAAGAAGATTCTTTGAACTCGAAGCCGACCTAGTAGTTTTAGCCACCGCCATGGTTCCATCAGAAGACACAAGAGAACTTGCCGAAATGCTCGCAATTGAACTTGACCAAGACGGCTTCTTCAAAGAATACAACGCCAAACTGAGACCCACAGAAACCAAAATCAGAGGAATCTACCTGTGCGGAGGCGCAACCTTCCCCAAAGACGCTCCGACAAGCTCTTTACACGCTCACTCGGCAGCTGTGAAAGCCGCCAAGTTCTTGTCCACGGGCAAGATAATCAAAGACCAACGAACAGCATTCGTGAATGAAGAGTACTGCGGAGACTGCGAGTTCTGTCCAGTCATTTGTCCATTTAACGCGATAACTCTGGTGCCTAAGGAGAAAGACCACTTTGTTGCGCAAGTATCCGATCTCAAGTGTGAAGGATGCGGTATTTGCGTTGGCACATGTCCAGTCAACGCCATAGAACTTCGGCATTCACGACCAAACCAAATGACCGCCCAAATGAACGCATTATTGTCTGTGAACGGAGCATCCAAACCGTTAATTCTCGCTATAACCTGTTCAGAATGTGGTCATACAGCCGTGGACTCTTCTGGCATGGCGATGATGCAGTATCCAGCCAACGTCAGGGTAGTGAAAGTCCCATGCACCGGCATCTTGCAAGTTCACCAGTTCCTACAAGCCTTTAAAAATGGCGCTCAAGGGGTCATGGTCGTAGGATGCAAGACGGACGGTTGCCATTACGAAGTTGGTAGCCAAAAGGCTCAAAAGAAAGTAGACCTCGCAAAAGTGGTGTTGAAAGAGTATGGCATAGAACCAGAGCGTCTAGAAATGTTCCACATGGTTTTCATCGAAGGCGACAAATTCGCAGAAGCTGCACGAACAATGACTGAACGGCTGGAAAAGTTAGGTCCACTGCAATTAATGTAAGTTATGCAGAAGGGGAAAGTAGGATGGAGCATGGAAAAGAACGAAAAACATCCGAAGCCGCATTTACTGACGAAATAAGAAGTCAATTAGGTGGCGAAACCGTTGCTTTATGCTATCAATGTGGAACATGCGCCAGCAGTTGTCCAGTAGCCAAAGTCACCGAACGCTACAATCCAAGAGACGTAATCAGACTATCCTTACTGGGACAGAAACAAGAGGTTCTCTCGAGCGACGCTATTTGGCTGTGCAGCTCATGCTACAACTGCCAAGAAAGGTGTCCACAAAAAGTCGAAATAGCAGACGTCATCTACGCATTGAGAAACATTGCCATCAAAGAAGGACACATCCCCAACATCTACTCAGAATTTGCAGCAGGACTGATGAACGAAGGACGCATAGTTCCAATATCCAAATTTGTGGAAAAGAAAAGACCAGAATATGGCTTACCGCCGCTTAGACCACCAGGCTTGGACACGCTGAAAAAGATACTTGCCGCCACAGGATTTGATAAAATACAGTGGAAGAAGGAAGGAGCACAATGACAAGCTACGCACTGTTTTTAGGATGCACCATACCTGCTCGTCAGCCGCAATATGAAGCCTCAGCAAGGAAAGCCTTGAC
Source organism: uncultured Candidatus Bathyarchaeia archaeon (assembly GCA_964457175.1). Lineage (GTDB taxonomy): Archaea > Thermoproteota > Bathyarchaeia > Bathyarchaeales > Bathycorpusculaceae > CAYWII01. The sequence continues at coordinate 3,929 of CAYWII010000046.1, read as the reverse complement.
CAGACTGGGAATAGGACTCGTCGACTTAGACAACATGACATGTTGCGCCCCACCGCCGCTGCAATCCATAGACACCGAAACCAGCCTAGCAATCGCTGCGCATAACATTTGCTTAGCCGAAGAAGCTGACCTTGACATGGTAACATTATGCACCGGCTGTTTCGAATCCCTAGCCATGGCAAATAACTTGCTAAAAGAAAATTCGAAACTTAAAGCAAGGGTCAACAAAATCTTGTCAAACGCTGGCAAAGAATTCAAAGGAACCAAGGAAGTAAAACATTACTTAAAAGTCTTAATGGACGATGTCGGTTTAGAACGCTTAAAGAAAAATGTCGTCAAAGATTTGAGTAGTCTTAAAGTAGCGTCATTTTCGGGATGCCACCTGTTGAGACCAAGCGCGCTTTTGAAGTTTGACGACCCAGAACGTCCACGCATCTTTGATGATTTAATCGAGGCATTAGGAGCAAAAAGCATCTGGTACCGAAACAAACTGAAATGTTGTGGAGGGCTTTTGAGAGGTTATGCTGACGATATCGCATTGGCTATTGCGCGAGATAAAATCGTGAATACAACAAAGGCTGGTGCCGACTGCGTCGTTACGCTTTGTCCCTTCTGCTTCTTGACCTTAGACCTTGGACAAATGCTGATAAAATCTACCTATAAAGAAGAATATAACATACCCGTCATCCACTACTCTGAACTTCTAAGCTTAGCCTTAGGAATAGACCCGAAAGAACTCGCGCTTGACTTTCACAAAGTGAGGTTAGACAAGCTGCTAAGCAAAATCGTATAATTGTTTAAACACTTTTTATTCACAGCTTTCTTTTCTTCTTTCCACATCTTTCTGTTAACCTTGACTGGAAAACTGTTAATAACATCAAACTATACATGAATTTTGGGAAACAAAATGAAAATTATTGCCTTAAAAGAGCACAAATGCTATTGTTGTGGAACAGTAATAGCTAAGCATGAAGAATGCTTCGCCTTTATCGTGAACCCCTCAAACCCTGAGAAGAGCGAATTTGACATCATCTACACTTGTTCAAAATGCTCTGAAGAAGAAGCTTGCAGAGTTAGAATAAGGCATAAAGGCGCTTCTGCAAAATCGTTGTTCAGTAAGCAGTAACCTACATGTTCTTTGTTTTCGGTATAGTAACTTCGAAAACTTTGTTATTGCTACATTTTACCGTCGTTTCTTCAATTTCCAGTTCCTCAACTGGCACATTCAACTTTTGACACTTATCAACGCATGTTTCTGCGCCTTCTTCATCTTTGTAACACTCTCTTTTGCATATTTCCAGACCATCAGTACTCGTGTGAAGCGTTAGTTTTTGATCTCTGCAACGACACTGCATCAAAATCTTAACATAATTACCATCATCGAAAACGTCGATTAAGGGCTCATCCAGCTGTGGGAGAGGAATCAAGTTTCTATTTATGGGATTTGATTCCATTTGCTCGCTTATTATATACTTCTTATAGATGAGATGTTCCATTTGCTCAACGATAATGTTGTTATCTCCATTTTCGACAAGTTTATTGACTAGAACTTTACAGAAAACGTCGATGTTTCGCAAAGCTTCTTCAAAGTCACTCAAGGCGAAGCCTCACCTTCTATATATACTATTTACTTTTGCTTATAGTAACCTTGTCAAGCCAAATGTAAACTAAAATTGGCATAATTGATGTTACTTTTTCTTCGTAATGACCAAGGGCACAGTCCGAATATGCTTCACTGGCCGAATAATATTTTCCACATCTTTACTTGGCTGTTCCAACGCCCTGTTTATTGCAATGTCTGCTATCGTTGCACCTTTGTCTGCAATTTTGTTCAAACATGAAATAATTGCTCTGAGATATGGAATTTCAGGGAGTTCCCGCATAAGTTTTTCAGATTCGATTTGAAGCACACTCTTCATTTCTAGAACACTGTTTGCTACTTTGAGGTCACGTGCGAAAACGCAGTCTAAAGCCTTTTGAAATATGGTTTGCGTTACTTCGCTGAGATGGTAAATTCTCTCTATGACATCTTTGCCTAGTTTACGGCGATAGACTTCGAGATCAATTATCTTTTTAGCCATGTCTTCTGAGTAGTCTGCGATTAATTCTAAATACTGCAGTATCAAACGAGTGGCTGGGATGAAAAGAAGGTCTGTTGCGCCTATTTTTTCCGCAATCTCCGGTTTCAGTTGCGCAGATAGAAGCAAGCGCACAGCTAAATAGTAGATTGTGTCTGCTTCGTCTTCGCGGTTTATCGCTTCAATTGCTAGAGATTCATTTCCTTCCAGAAAGGCTTGCATCGCTTCAGACAGTATTGTCGAGGCAATTAAGGACAGTCGCCTGATTAACATGTCAAGTTTGAATTTAGCCGGGTCAACAGAACATTGCAGAAGAATGCTTTTGGGGGTTTCTTCGAGAATGCCTAGGCCTATTAGTTTGCGGACGATTCTGCGAATTTCGTCGACGTGGGCTTTTCCTATTCTGGTTGAGGATGTTATTCTTATGACGTCGCGTCCAAGTATGTAGCTTCCAACGATTATCCTTTCAAGCAATCCATGCTCGTCACACGCGTCAGCGTTTATTATGTATTCTTCTGCTTCTTCTTTTTGCGCTACGTGGCTTGGTACGATTTTTAGTGTGCCGTCTTTTTCCGGCATTAAAAATACAAGGTCGCCTGGGTTGATGTTGTTCTGTTTTGCCCATTCGCTTGGCAGCGACACGGTCATTGTTGAATATCCTACTTTTTGCACTTTTCTGCTTTCCAAAAAATTCACCGTTTTTATGGTATTTACTATTATTTGTTTTTTATATGCCTTACTATATTTTTGTGTTATGGCTACTTATCAAGTGAAATTGTATCAAGAACACATGTGATTTGGAAAGTTACTTATGTTTCTTCATTGTTTAGTATAGAATCTTAAATGGGAAGTATGTGTATGGAGAAACCGATTAGAAGTGTGGTGAAGGCGTTTTCTTGTGCGGAATGGCTCACTCACCAAAATATATTGACGAGAGCATAGCGCAGGTATGCGCAGCCGCAGCGAGAGCAACAACCATACTTTCGAAACCCACGCTTGAGATGGAAGGAATTGTGGCAAACGTGAACGAAGATTTATGTAGCGGTTGTAGGATTTGTGAACATCTATGCCCGTACGGTGCCATAGAAATGAAGGAAAAAGATGGCAAACTTACAGCACACGTAATTGAAGCCCTATGCAAAGGCTGCGGAGCCTGCGGCACGGCATGTCCAACCAAAGCAATCATAATGGGCCACTTCACCACGGAAGAGATACTTGCCCAAGTTAAAGCCATGCTTTTGGAGGTGCAAGCATGACAGAGAAAAACGGGTTTGAACCAAAAATCATCGGTTTCCTCTGCAACTGGTGCAGCTACGCAGGTGCAGACTTGGCTGGAGTAAGCCGAATCCAGCATCCACCAAACATAAGAATCATACGTGTCATGTGCAGCGGCAGAATCGACTCAACCTTCATTCTCGAAGCCTTCAAAAATGGCGCAGACGGCGTGCTCGTTGCTGGCTGTCACTTACCATCCGACTGCCACTACATCAGTGGAAACTTCAAAGCGCAGAGAAGGATAACTCTTTTAAAGAAAGTTCTTCAAGATTTCGGAATCGAACCTGAACGCTTACGGTTAGAGTGGGTTTCAGCCAGCGAAGGCGACAGGTTCGCCGCAATCGTACGGGACATGGTTGAACAAATAAAAAAGCTCGGACCAAACCCGTTAAAAAACGTGGAGGTTAAGGCTTAATGTCTGAAGTTGAAAAGAAAGAGCCTATTAAAGCGTCGGAAATGGACCCTAAATTCAAGTATGAAATCGCAAAAATGCATGGCGGAGAAAAACTGATGCGCTGTTTCCAATGTGGAACATGCACTTCTGACTGTCCAGTCGCAAAGTTCAGCGAGACATAC
>CAYWII010000045.1:0-7420 GCA_964457175.1 uncultured Candidatus Bathyarchaeia archaeon | reverse complement strand
CAGCTCGGTGGTCATGCTCTTTACATAGATTGGAGAACAACAAACTTTGCTTTAGCAGACATTCGCGATGAAGTGCAGTATTTGTCACGAAATGTTGACTGCATAATGGCAAGATTGTTGAAGAACACTGATTTGCAGACTATGGCCAAGGCTTCTTGTGTTCCAGTAATCAATGGATGCGACGAAAAATATCATCCAAGTCAAGCAATAGCTGATTTAATGACGATGAAGGAGAAGAAAAAAAGTCTAAAGGGCGCAAAACTGGTTTACATAGGCACTCACAACAATGTTTGCAACTCCCTTATTGAAGGTTGCACAAAAATTGGGGTAAAAATAACCACAGTAACACCTATATTCAACGAGCCATCAAGAGACGAAGAACTTTTGGAAAACGCAAAGAAAACAGGACTTTGGGAAACCACGCTAGATGCTAAGAAGGCAGTTGAGGACGCGGATTTTGTTTACACAGACACTTGGGTTGACATGGAATTCTTCTTGGATCCAAAATTTTCTGCAGAGAAGGAAAAACGTGTGAAGCTTATGATGCCGTATCAAATAAACAAGGAATTACTGAAAAAAAGCAACGCCTACATAATGCATGACATGCCTATTCATAGAGGATACGAAATAAGTACAGATGCGATTGAAAGCCCAAAATCGATAATATATGAGCAGAGCGAAAACAGACTTTATTCGGCGAAGGCAATAATACTAAAAGTATTGAAAAAACACTGAAAAGCTATTTCAAAATCATTTGCACAAATTTTTCTGGATTAAACTCTTCCAAATCATCATAGGTTTGTCCAATTCCAATGAAAAGAATCGGTTTTTTCGTCACGTATGTGACGCTGAGAGCTGAACCTCCTTTAACGTCAGCATCAACCTTAGTCAGTATTGTTGCGTCAATGTTCACGCTCTTATGGAATTCTTCGGCTTGCATAACAGCGTCATTTCCAGTGAGTGAGTCCACAGTTAGAATGGTCAGGTCTGGGGTGACTATGCGTTTTACTTTTGCAAGTTCATTCATCAAGTTTCGATTTGTCTGTATTCTACCTGCAGTGTCTATCAAAACAACATTTGTTCCGTGGGCTTTAGCATGGCTTATGGCATCATAAGCTACAGCCGCTGGGTCAGCACCGTATGCATGCCTAATCATGCGTATTCCCAAGCGTTTTGCGTGTTCCTCCAACTGTTCGATTGAACCAGCTCTGTATGTGTCGCTACACGCGAGAACAACAGAATAACCTTTCTTATTCAATAGGTGGGCGACTTTGGCGATTGATGTTGTCTTTCCAGTTCCATTTATTCCAACGAAAACTATCACGAACGGTTCGTTCCTTTTCCGTTTTTCTTCAATCGTCTTGAAAAGGTCTATCTTGTTGTTTGTGAGCATTACTTCCAAGAGCACTTCGCGCAGGTTTTTCTCGACAATCTTCTTGCGATCTTCGAGGCGTTTGACCTGAACACCATCCAGTCGTTTTTCCATTTCATCGCATATCCGCTCCGCCACAGGAAAAGCAACATCATTCTCCACGAGGCTCATTTTAAAATCAGAAAGCAACGCACGAAGGTTTTCAGCCTTAAGCTCTGTTGTGGTGACTTTGTTTACAAGCCCTTTTAATCCCGACTTGAGTCGCTCAAACATTTCTTTTAGCTTTCTCCTCTCTGACTGCTGTCATCAAAGCTTCGAATTTTTCTCTGTCTTCACCGATTCTTTCCGCGATTTGGGAGAATTGTTGCTGGAGTGTGACTCTCGTGTTTTCCAAGTTTTCGAGGCGTTTTTTGATGATTTCCTTTGCTTCTAACAATGTTTTTTCAACTGATACTCCAGCGCCCATCCCAACGATTATCTTGTCTGGATTGTCAAGCCTAGTTTTTATGTACGAGTTGCCACCTATTGGAACTAAAAGTTCAGAGTTTTCCTTTTCTTTTTCCAAACCTTCCAGCGACATACTTGCGTAAGCTAAGTCAGTTATAACAGCGTTTATCATGTTAATTCTCGACTGCACGGTTTCAGCGTTTGCTTCAAGAACACGAATTTCAACGCTGAGCCTGCGGAGTTCTTCTTCACTTTTGCTTGCCAAGTTCCTCTTCTCCAGTAATCAACTTCTTTAGCAATGGATTTTCTATGTCTTGGGGCTGAATTTCTTCGACGTTCACTATTTTTATATGTAAGCGTTTCACGCGGTGTTTGCTACCTAACTCGGCGTAAACTTTTTCGACAGCGTGTTCAGGTTTCATGGCTACTATTTCTTTCTTGAATGGGGTTTTTAGGTTTGGCTTTTGAATTTCGCCTGTTACCTTGAAAACCTTCATGTAGTTTCCTCCTTTACAACATCCAATGCGTTCCCAATTATAAACATCTCGGGTCCAGTTGTCATGGCTCCAGCGATGGCTGCGTGGCGGTTGCCAATTAAACCCGTACCCACATAAGGTATGCCACAGTTGATGGTGCCAACATCAATCGGAACCTTCAACACTTCCTCCAATAGTTTCCGTTCAGAATCCCTCAATAGTGGATGAGCTAAAATCCCTTTGTTCGTTGCGACCGCAAGCGAACCTACGTATGGCAAGCCAGCAATTTCTCCCGGTACGGCTTCAACGCAGAAAGTTTCGGAGATTTTCTGGATTTCCGGCGTTTTAAATCTTGGGTCGACGATTGCGCCATGGTCATTTGCCAGAACTAGGTTTCCATATGCGGTTTTCTTTGTCTCCATTATGGTTATGTTTCCTTCAAATGCGGATTTTATGACCCTGAGTTCTTCCTCCTTAATGAGATGAGGGAGTAGAATACCATTTGAGTTTGCGCACGCAAATGCGCCAACCAAAACGGAGCCACCGATGGTTGTGTGTACTAGTCTAGCTTTAAGCCACTCACCTAATTTTTCAGCCTTTTTGAGAGGAACCATTTTGGGAATTATTACGATTTTATCTGTTGCAAGCGAATACACGCCTATACTTACGCTTCCAACAATACTGCATAGGTAAATGGCCAAGTAATAGTCTCCTTCAACCAGATTAAGTTTGAGTGGAAATTATTATTCGCATCTTCTTTTTAAAGACTATCATAAGAATTAACTTGTAGCTGCCTTGTATGGAGGTTAATGCGACCAGCTGCCGCGAAGTATATGAAATTCTATTTTCCAATGGGAAAAACTGTTCTTGCAGGCGAATCTTTTGCTTTTTGTAAAAAGGAAGAAAAACTCTTTTCTATGATGAAAAACAAAAACTTAAATATTTAGTAAAACACATTGTTAGGCTTGACGGAGCCAACAAGCTGATGCAACGCAAGCTACCCTCTTCTTCTCCCTTCCCTCTTCCATCTCGATTCGAAGCTTGCTCTACTATAGTTTTCCCAAAATCTAATTTGCCCAAGAATAGCTCCAAATAAACCATCAGCTTATTTGGCTCCAAATAAACCGGATACCCACAACTGCACACGCAAACGTCTACGCCCATCAATCTCCTTCAGCCAAATAAACAGTAACATTGCCCTCTTTATCTTTAGCAGCCCTTATTCGGATTTTTCTTGGAGGTTTCTCTATGCCTCTGCTCCAAACCATCTCATTCACTGCGTTATCAATAACTAGTTTTCTAGGCTCTTCTTCTTCCTCCTCTTCCTTGCGCTTCTCCAACTTCATGTGCTTTGTGACAAAACCCTTGATTATCCGAATAGCCCTTGGAGCTCTCTTTCTTGGTGTGGAAATCCACGCTCTGCCCAACGGAATCGTGTAAATTCGCTCTTCAACTATTTCCTCTTCTTCCTCACGTTTCTCTTCCTTTTCGGGCTTGACCTCTTCTTCAGCTTCAACCGTTTCCTCTGCTTTCTCTTCACTTATTCCCTCTTCCTTCGCCCCAGCCTCTTCTAAGATTTCATCAGGTTTTTCTTCGACGGATTCTTTCTCTGCTTCTCCTTCAGTTTCCTCAATAGCTTTCTCTGTCGTTTCTTTAATCTCCGTTTCTTCGGGAGTTTTAGTTGACTCTTCATCTTCTTCCTTCACAAAGCATTCCTCCTAAGCCCTTATCTTTCTGGTTCTCCATTGTCTTCTTTTAGGGTGTGTCCTGAATTTTCCAGCTGTTTTTGCTATTACCCATGATGGAACAGCCTTCTTCTGTTTTCCTGCCTTTGCCAATCTCCGTTTTTTCGCTGTTGGTTTGTTTCGAGCCATGTTATATTCTCCTTATTTTTGTTTCGCGTTTCTGGGTTTGAAGTTGAACAAGTATCTGCTTTAATTGCACATCTGTCAGTGGTATGGGCAACTTTCCCGCTTGCGCAAGCTGGATTAGCTGAAGCTCGAGCTGTTCTGTGAATTCGGGTTTGACCATTTTCAGGTTTGTTAGTCTTTGTCTTGCTTCTGGGCTTAGTATTTTCCTCAAAAACGCTTGTTTCTGCAGTTCTAACTGCTGCATTTGCTCTTGTTTCTGTTCTTCGCCTAACTTCTGCTGCAATGCTAAAAGTTTTCTTCTGCGAAGCTCTTCAAGTTCTTCCTCGTCTGACATCTCATTCGCCTTTTCGATATTTCTCTAGTTCAGGATTCTCTTTCACCAATTCTTTGTGAAGTTCTTCCGCAATCTCTTGCAAAAGTTTTCGGCCTTCACGGGTTACTCTTCTTCCTTTTGGTTTCAATGTTTCAATTAAACCTGCGGTTTCCAGTTGTTGCATGGCTTTTCGCACCACTGATCCGCTTGCTTTGACCACGTGTTCTGGTTTGATGCCGAAATCTTTTCTTCCGCCATAGTCTGCCCTCAGCTTTTCTATGCCTATTGGACCGTGAACGTATATTTTTCTTAATAATGAAGCACAGCGTGTGTACCACCAATCAGGGTTTTGCGGCTGCTTCTGAACATGTGAACCAGTTTTAACAACATTTGTCCATGCCTGCGGATTTATTGCGTCCACGTTTTCTTTTAGATATATGGCTAGTTTTTCGATGAGTTTGGATGCTGGGACATCGTGGGGAGTTATCAAGACTCTTTATCCTCTAATTTTTCCTTCAGTAAATCGGGAAGCCAAATATAAAGCCTTTCACTTTTTGTGGCGCTTGTAAAGCATGAAAGTATGGCCTCTAACCTCAACCAATGATGCTTCTGTCTGCCTAGCAACTGTCGACGCGACTTGTTTTGCTTCGTTTTCTCCAAGAGCACTTTTCAGTAGTTTAACCTTAACCATTTCCCTCTTGTCAAGCTGTTTTCTGATTTCCTCTAATAGCTCCTGTGAAACACCACTTTTGCCAACCCATACTGTGGGTTTTTCTCCGCTCAGTGTGCGTTTGATTCGGCGTTTAGCGCCAGCACTAAGCGTGCTCATTTTCCTGTTTTCTCCTTTTTCTTTCTATTTAGCGGAATGCGCATTTGATTACCACAGTTAAGACACGTTATTACTAAATGTGGCTCTCTTTGTTGCTTTATCCGAACACGACAGTTAACGCCAGGTAAAATAAAGCTTTTACAATGTCTGCATATTTGACGTTTGTACTCGGTGGGTAGGTGGATCTTGGCTGCCATGGCTATTTTTCTTGCTAGGTTTACATAACGCTGTGTCAGGGTGGGGTCGTCATGAAAAGTTTCTTTTGCTAAGCGGAAAAGTGTTTGAATACGCTGTATTGCGATGCGTCTAATGTCATCACGCATTATTTGCACATTACTCCATTAAATGATATTTCAGTATTAACGAAATTAGCCTTTCCATTAACAAAATTCGTCTGTTATTTAAGGGTTTAATTTGGCAGGATAATAAGAAGAAGTTGCTTGCTCTCATGCGTGCTGCGCTGATTATACCCCCTATAAATAGGTTGAACCTAAGTTTCTATATGCGAATAGAAAGGAATAATTATGATACGGAGAGGAACTTCAACCTTATTTTACCGGTAAAAATATGCTTGATAGCATAGTGTTTTCAATTATTTATACCTGTTTTCCCTTTCAAAAGCCACGTTGCGATAGTTCTTATTAGAACTGTAAGCCCACATTGCAGTTGTAAAACTTTTAGTGGCACGCAGTGTCTTCATGAACTTTCTCCGAATTGTCCAATGACTGTAAAGCTGCCGAGTGCTTTCTTGCATAGCTTTTGTGAGTTCTTCAGGGCTCATCGAGAGAGGCTTGTACGTAACTTCAGTCATATCGTAATGAATCCAGTCTGAGGGAAAATTAGTGTAAAGCAGTCGCCCTTCATCTTTAAGTTTGTTAAATGTTTTGGTTCCAGGCAAAGGCGTCAAATAAGTTATTTGCATCACATCAATCCAAGACTTGAGAATGTAGTTTGTACGCTGATGAAGCTTTTCCGGCGTGTCACGGTCCATTCCGTAGATGAAAGCTCCAAGTACAGCAATACCATGTCGATTAATGCGGCGAAAAGTTTCTTCATAAGCGTCTACTCCAATCTTTAGGTTCATCCTTTTGTTCACTTCTTCTAATGCATCTGTCTTCTCAGCTTCCAATCCGAGAAATACCATTCGGCAACCGCTCTTCGCCGCGTATTCCACTACTTCATCATTGTTAGCAAAGTTAATAGACGCTTGGCAGAACCAATCCTTCTTGATTCCACGTTTAATCATTCCTTTAAAAAGGGCGATGGCTCGTTCTTCATCTTCCTTGCCAAAACCAATAATGTTGTCGTCCACAAAGAAAACCATTTTTTGAGGGATAGTTTGGAGCTCATCTAAAACCATTTCTATTGGGCGCTTGCGATATTTATGGCCGTTGAAGACGGTGACAGAGCAAAATTCGCAATTCATTGAGCATCCCCGTGAAGTCTGAACTGAACCGAACATGTAGTTTGGATGGAATAGGTCACGGCGGGGTTGGGGCATTTCTTGTAAATCCAACCAATCACCCTTGTAGACTTCCTGGATTTTGCCTGCTTCAAAATCAGAAATGACATTTGCCCAAACACTTTCTGCTTCACCGATTGCTATGGCATCTGCATACTGCAGAGCTTCCTCTGGACACATTGAAGCGTGGATTCCGCCTAACACTGTTGGTATTCCCTTTTTTCTGTAAAAACTAGAAATCTCATATGCTCTGCATACATTCGACGTAAAAGCTGTTAAGCCCACCAAATCGGCTTCTTGAAATTTGAACGGAGCAAAATTTTCATCAACAATTTCGACCTGCCAATTACGCGGCGTTAATGCAGCAATTATTCCTAGTCCCAATGGTTGAAAGCGAGAGCTTGGATTCACCGTCAATCCTATGCGACTGGTGTTGACTGGGTTTATAAGTAGTAACTTCTTTTTCATTTTCCTTTTACCTCATAGTTGTTGATAGAATTGTAAATAGGTGATTATAAAGTTTCAAAGAATACATCCAGATTCCGACACTTCTGTCCGCAATTCACTTTATCGATGAAAAGATGCTCAAATCGAGCTTATTTAATCCAAATAAATTCAAAATAAGCCAAAATTTAGTGCGGGGGGTGGGA
>CAYWII010000044.1:0-8311 GCA_964457175.1 uncultured Candidatus Bathyarchaeia archaeon | reverse complement strand
GAAAGACACAGTAGAGTCGGCATACCAAAAGAGAAGAACATGATTGAAGACATAGAAGGACTGCGAAAACAAGGCGCAAAACATGTAACACTAAAAACCGGCGCATATAGACCATCAGCAGTCGCCTACACAATGAAAATAGCCTCAGAAGCAAAAATCGACGCCGTTTATTTTGACGGAGCAGGCGGTGGAACAGGCATGAGTCCAGTTCCAATGATGGATGAGATGAGCATACCAACAGTCTACCTAGAAGTCATAGTCCTTAGATGCGCGCAAATGCTGAAGAAGAAAGGCCGCTATGTGCCAGACATAATCATGGCTGGAGGTTTCATAAACGAGACACAGATTTTCAAGGCAATTGCAATGAGCAATTTTGGAGACGGTCCATTCGTGAAAGCTGTCTTGTTAGGGCGCTCTCCGCTAACAGCGGTTATGAAAGCAAGCTATTTCAAGCAGCTCTCTGAAGAAGGTAAACTACCAAAGACTTTTGCAGACAGATTCGGCAACACTCCAGAAAAGTTCTTCATCGCCGCACCAGAATTAAAAGAAAAATATGGCAGCCGATTCAAAGAAATACCATGGGAAGCAGTGGCACTTTATACTTACATAACTGACCGCATAGGTGTTGGACTCAAGCAGCTTTTGGCAGGCAACAGAAAATGGAAGCTGGAACTTATCAACAGAAACGATTTGATGAGTTTGTCTAAGTTCGCCGCAGAAGTCACAGAGATACCTCTACCGCATGAAGTAGAAAAAGATGCAATCGACAGAATACTAGGCTAACATCATCCTCTTCTTTTTTTAGTTTTCAGTTAATCCTTAAACTTAAGAACGCTCAAGCAGATAGAATATTGCGGAGGAGAACGTATGGGAGAAACTCAATCGGCATTATGCGTCGCTTTAGAGCAACTAAAAATAGCTGCTGAGAAATTGAACTTGAAGCCTGGAATCCACGAGATGCTCAAACATCCAAGAAGGTCACTCATAGTTTCCATCAATATTAAAATGGACAATGGTGACGTTTGCACCTTTTCTGGTTGCCGCGTGCAACACAACGATGCAAGAGGACCTTTCAAAGGCGGAATACGCTATCATCCAAACGTCTCTCTGAACGAAGTTACAGCCTTGGCAATGTGGATGACATGGAAATGCGCAGTTGTAGACATACCCTACGGAGGCGCAAAAGGAGGAGTATGCTGCAACCCGAAAGAAATGTCAAAAGCAGAACTGGAACGCCTAACAAGACGATACACAACCTTGATTCTGGACATTATCGGACCATACCGCGATGTGCCAGCACCAGATATGTACACAGACGCTCAAACAATGGCTTGGATAATGGACACTTACAGTCAATTCAAAGGCTACAGCGTCCCCGAATGCGTCACTGGCAAACCAATTAGTGTCGGCGGCTCAGAAGGAAGAGCAGAAGCCACATCGCTTGGAGTTGTGGTGTGTGCAAGAGAAGCCGCTAAAAATTCGGGGTTAAAGCTGAAAGGCGCAACTGTTGCAGTGCAAGGCTTTGGTAATGTAGGCTGGAACGCGGCAAAAATAGCCTACGATATGGGCTGCAAAATTGTGGCGGTAAGCGACTCAACCGGAGGAATCTGTTGCCACAAAGGCTTCAACCCCTACAAAATACACGAACACAAGTCCGAAACGGGTTCAGTAACAAATTATGAAAATTGTGAAACCATAACAAACGAGCAACTACTCGAAACAAAATGCGACATACTAATACCGGCAGCACTGGAAAATCAGATAACCAAAAAGAACGCAAACAGAATAAAAGCAAAAATTGTTGCGGAAGGCGCAAACGGACCAACAACCCCTGAAGCAGACAAAGCGCTTCACGAAAAAGGGATACTTCTAATTCCAGATATTCTTGCTAACTCTGGCGGAGTGACAGCAAGCTACTACGAGTGGGTTCAAAACCTCACACGGGAACATTGGGCAGTTGAAGAAGTGAACCGTAAATTAGAGGACAAAATGGTCAAGGCCTTCAATGATGTCCACAAATTGGCGAAAAAAGAAAAAAGCAACATGCGAACCGCGGCGTTGATGCTTGGGGTAGGAAGAGTTGCAGAGGCAATAAAAACGCTAGGCTTATGGCCATAACAAGGAAAAGACCATTTCTCACTTTAATTTTATTTATGCAACACTGCTAGAATTATGCTTTAGAATTTTCTTCAACTCTTAATCTAAGTTTTTAAACTACTGTTCTTATAACTATCTCGCGTTAATAGCTTCAGAATCGGAGAAAGGGGTAACGAATGCCAAAAACGTTGTCTACTAAAATTGAAAGTTTAGACTTCAGCTTTGAACATTCACTTACAAAAATCATTGCGAACAGAAATTGTCCAGAAATAACGCTTACAGGGCTGACTGTGGGACCGTTTGAAGAAGGAAACGAATATGAAATTCAGCAATGGATAGCCGAAGAACTTGAAAGAATTGGAATAGCTCGTTTTCGCGAAGAAGAACATTTAGATGCAAATAAGCTTTACAAAATTCAATGGACAGAACGCGTCCAAACGGCAGGGCAAATTTCTAAATTGCCAGAAAATTTCTATCCAGAACTGCGGAGATACTTAATGCAGCTTAAGGTGGAGCTTGCCAAAAACCCAGAAAAAACACGCGAGTACGAGAAAACTAGGCAGTTGACACAGGACATTGTGAATGCTAGACTAAAGAAAATTGTCTTGTTGGCATCGTCCCCGCCCCGCACTGAGCAAATTCTCAAGAATTTTACTGGAGAGGAAAGGTTTCTTTATGAACAACTCCACGCGCTTATCCAAAAATGGAGAACGCAAATATTAGAATGTAAGATGGTGGAACAATGACGGAAGAATTAGAGACAATAGACCCGCAAGAGCGTTTTCAAGAATTTTTCAAAATACAGAAATATCGCCAAGCCATAGCGCAGATGGCAGTCGCAGGCAAAACCTCCTTAATAGTTGATTTTGAAGATCTCGCAACTTTTGACCGACGACTCAGCGAGACATTGTTGGAAAAGCCTGAGGAGTATTTGAAACATGCGGATAACGCGGCTTTTTCACAGCTTCAGATAGAAGATGCGGAATACGCTGAAAAATTGGCAGACAAGACGGAAACCGTAACTATTAGGGTCGTGCGACTGTGGGAGCCTACGCCGTTACGAAAACTTGGCTCAAACAATATTGGAAAACTCCTCATGGTCGAAGGCATAGTTGTCCGCTCAACGCCAGTCCGTCCAATGGTCATAAGGGCAGCCTTCAAATGCAGAAGATGCGGAAACATAACATATCTAGACCAAACTGGACAATTCCTCAGGCCACCACTTAAATGCAGAGACCCAAACTGCGAAGGAAAAGGACCCTTCGACTTCATACAAGAAGAATCCACATTCATAGATTCACAAGACCTACGCCTTCAAGAAAGACCAGAAGACCTTCCACCAGGACAGCTTCCAAGAACCTTACACGTCAAGCTTGTGGGAAGCGAAATAGTTGATGTCGCAAGACCTGGAGACCACGTTTCCATAGTCGGGATAATTCGCGCGTTCGCACCGACGCTTCGAGGAGTTGGAAAACTTCGAATATTCATGTTACATGTGGACGCTAACTCGATAGAAGTCTTAGGCAAAGAACCGGAAACAGCAATCCCGTCGCCCGAAGAAGAGGAAAAGATTCTTGCGCTTGCAAAAGACCCGTGGGTACACCGAAAAATCATGAGTTCAATTGCGCCATCAATCTACGGATATGACTACATAAAAGAGGCGATAATGTATCTTCTCTTCGGAGGAGTGCCCAAAACTCTTCCAGACATAACAATCAGAGGAGAACTAAACAGCCTGTTCATAGGAGACCCCGGAACAGCAAAATCTCAACTATTGCAGTACGTAGCGAGAGTCGCACCACGTGGATTATACACCTCTGGTCGTGGCACAACAGCCGCCGGTTTGACTGCCGCAGTGATACGCGAAAAAGGCGGTGGAATGACTCTGGAAGCAGGAGCATTGGTATTAGCCGACAAGGGAATCGCATGCATCGACGAAATGGACAAGATGCGCCCAGAAGACAGAGTTGCAATTCACGAAGCCATGGAACAGCACACGGTTTCCGTAGCAAAAGGCGGCATAGTCGCAACCCTTAACGCTAGAACTGCCATACTCGCAGCCGCCAACCCTTCTTTAGGAAGATACGAACCGCATCGCACTGTGGCTGAGAACATCTCTTTACCAGTCACAATACTTTCAAGATTCGACTTAATCTTCGTCTTGAGGGACGTGCCGAACAAGGACATGGACAGCAAAATGTCAGAACACATTCTTGAAATCCACAGAAAAGGCCTGAGCCCAGTAGAACCGCCAATATCGTTAGAACTGCTGCGAAAATACGTAAGCTATGCAAAAGGAATCAAACCGGTCTTAACTTCAGATGCATTAGACCGTCTCAAGGATTTCTATTTGGCAATGCGTTCTGTGAGTGAAGCTGAAGGCTCGCCGGTTGCGATAACTGCACGGCAACTTGAATCTCTGGTGCGCATTGCAGAGGCAAGGGCTCGAGCAGCTCTCAGAAAAGAAGTTACAATAGAAGATGCAGAAGCGGCAATCAATATAATGAAGAAGTCTCTGGAAGAAGTCGGAATAGACCTGTCCTCATACAAATATGATATAGACATCATAATGACAGGAAAACCCAAAAGCATGAGAGACAAGCTACAAGTAATCCTATCAGCCTTGGTGGAAATGGAAAAGGAAACAGGAATGGTCGAAAAAACGGGATTATTAAACGAGCTGGAAACAAAGTACAAGATTTCCAGGGGAGAAGCAGAACGCCTCATTTCGCAATTGCTACGTGAGGGAACAATATACGAACCGCGAGAAGGCTACTTAAAGAAGACGTAGAATTCGTTGAAAATAGTAGTATATTAAAAAGGGAGGACAGTTGCGCTGCTAATCTGAAGCTTCAACGTTGGCTTCTTTGTAGTATTGTGCGTTGGCAGTGAACACTGTTATGCCGACTGTGACACCGATGTCGCTGACTGAAACATGGTCTGGATTGGTTACGTAGACTATCATGCTCCAACCGGACTTCAAAATCAAATCGTCATTGGCTTGGACTAGATCATAGTTTGTAGTTAAAGATACTTGTTTGCCAGTAAGCGTACCGTCACTATTTGGAGTGATATAAGGTAAGTCGTCATTTATTGTATCTTGGGTTTTGTTGTAATATACAGTGCTCCAGCTGCATTCTTGACCTCTGACGGACATTTTGTCGATGACAATGTCACGTCCACCGGTGTTGATTATGAGGAATGCTGTTTCGGCGAAGGTTGTGCCGTTATGCCAAGTGTGCAGTTTGTATACTTGTAGGCTTTCTTCTTGTACTCTTGTTGTGGTTACGTTGATGGCGTAAAAAGTTACTACGGTTGCAAGCAGCACTGAAACAACTAGTATTATCAACGTTGTTACTACAACGCTTAGTCCTTTTTCATTTTTTAACATATGCATAGGTTTCAATCCAACCTGAACTGTTTGAAAAAATAATCGAAAACGGAAAGTAAGAGCGTTTGTATGTCACAAGAGCTAACGCAATCTAACGATTATAATTCACATAGTTGATTATGACTTAGAACTCCACAAAAATATTAGAATTAAATCACAAAGGTTCAGCTTCGATTCATGAACAAACGTTAAAAAATCCAACATCAATAGATAGCAGTTGTGAATGCCAAATGAAGTCAGTGATGGTTGTTGTTGGCACAAGACCAGAAATCATAAAGATGGCGCCAGTTGTCAGAGCCTTACGGAAAAATAACATGCCATCAATTTTTGTCCATTGCGGGCAACACTACGATTACAATATGTCTCAACAGTTCATTGAAGAACTTGAACTTCCGACGCCTGACTATGGATATAGACTCAAAGCGTACTCGCAGGGAACACAGACCGCGCGCATAATAGTCCACATGGAACAGCTGCTGAAGAAAACTTCGCCTGCTCTTGTTTTGGTTGAAGGAGACACAAACGGAGTTTTAGCAACAGCTTTAGCAGCAGTCAAGTTGGGAATACCTGTGGGACATGTTGAGGCGGGATTGAGAAGTTTTGACTTGCGCATGCCAGAAGAACACAACAGACGCTTAACAGACCACATATCTGCCTATCTGTTTGCGCCCACAACAACTGCAGAGAACAATCTGAGAAAAGAAAACGTTTGGGGAAAAATCTTCGTCACTGGAAACACGGTGATAGATGCTGTAATTCAGCATTTGCCAATAGCGGAAAAGAAATCGAAAATACTGGAAACTATTCATTTAAGAAAATTCGCCTTAGCAACAGCCCACAGAGCAGAAAATGTTGATGACCTCAAAGTTCTCAGAAACTTTATGGAAGCCTTTGCAGAAGCGCCCATACCAGTTGTTTATCCAATGCACCCTCGCACAAAAAAGAGACTGTGGCAAAACAGAATATACGCTAAAATTGAGAAAACAGGAAATTTGCACATTTTACCACCGCTTGGCTATCTAGACTTCCTTGTCTTAATGAAAAAGTGTGAATTGATAGTAACAGATTCGGGTGGCATACAGGAAGAGGCAACAGCGCCGAGCATACGAAAACCTGTCTTAGTTATTCGTCTTTCCACTGAGAGACCGGAAGCAGTCAAAGCTGGTTTCGCCGAAGTTGTTGGAGTTGAAAAACATAAGATACTACAAGCTATGGGGACAACGTTGGAACGTCAAAAGAAACTCCCTGAAAAATCGCCGTATGGTAATGGACACGCAGCTGAAAAAATTGTGGAAATAATCGCAAATGAAATGGCTTTTTAGCACTCTTTCATGAAATATAAGTTACTTTTTTATCTTCCTCTTTTCGTGTCTCCTCTGCCTGTAAGGCTCTTTTCTCTTCTATTTTTTGCAAACGCACAACCATCTTCTCAGCCTTGGCAATTTCTCCGTCCAAACCAGCCAAATCCACGTCAAGACCAAGTAATGACTGCAACACTTCTAAAACGCTTTTAGCAGCTCTTGGATCTGGCAAATACCCGCGGGTTTCGCCTAAAAGACAAAGTGCATCTATTTTCTTGAATCGAGCTAAACCCAAAATTAGGCCGGCAGTGCCGACGATGGGACTTCCCATGGGACTGAGCGTGGCTTTGGCTTGTAATGCTCTGTTCAAAAGTTCTGGGCTTGTTGCAGCTGCGATTACTTGAGGCTTATCCTTCACTTCGACCCTGTAACCGCCAATCGTTATTATCAAGTTTACCTTGTATTGTTCAGCAAAATTGAGAATACAATCAGAAATCTCGTATTGACCCTCAATTGTTTGTGCTTGACTGTCTCCTGTAAAAAGTATGAGGTCTTTTTTTTCATTCTTGCTCTTCCAAAAATAGAATGTGCCGCGAAGAAGCCGGACGCCTCCTTTCTTGTTAACAAGTACAAAATATGGAAAATGTGGAGAATATAGGTAAGCGAATTTTTCCGCCTTCAATTGTTTAATTAGATAGCGTATGGCTATTTTGCCAACTATTCCTAGACCCGGAAGCCCCTCAATTAGAATAGGATTATTCAATTGAACTTGAATGAATTCCTTAACAACCGTCTCCTTCATTCCGTTTGATCCTTCCTCTTCAAAGCCATCCTGTACTTGAGGTATTTATCATCAGGCGAAAATTTCGGCGGATGCGGCATCCGAACCTTTCCACCACAATGGGGACAGACATCACTTTTTAACGTGTATTTTCCGCATTTTTCACATTTTCTCAAAAGCCAGACCATCACTTCTCCCTTCTGAAGACACCTTGTCCGCCAGCTTTATCAATGCTTGAAACAACGCTCTCGGCAACTTTCTGCAGGACATCCTCTGCGCGTTTGTAGTTTTCAGCCATAACCTCAATGCGGTATTTTGGTGCAGCAACCACGTAAAAGCGAAGTTTTGCGTCGCGGGATTTTTCAGCCTTCTTAGCGTTCATAAATGCGTCTTTAATAATTTTCACTCCATTGGGCTTCATACAGCGAAGCTCCACCATGCCTTTCACTTTAACCATGGGCACACGTATTCTTTCTTTTGCAACTTCAGCAAGAACATTTGCAAGGTCTTCAGGTACGCCTATTTTAGTTAAAACTTCTACGCCTTCTTTCAGAACCTTTTCAAAACCTTCGTAAAGTCCATACTCCTTTTCGATGGGAGCGCCGACCTTTTCATAAACACTTTCCAGCGACTGCCCAGTTTTTTCGGCGACACTTCTGAGCAAGGCCTCAGCTTTTCTCTCCTTTTTCCAAGACATAATTTTCTCGATTTTCTCTCTTTTCGTAACTCTTCTAAGGGACA
>CAYWII010000043.1:0-8587 GCA_964457175.1 uncultured Candidatus Bathyarchaeia archaeon | reverse complement strand
CAGGCGTCGATGTCTTCGCAGGAAAAATAGAAGACATGTGGAAACTAGGAGTCTATGAACCCCTCGCCGTTAAGAAACAGATAATCAAGTCTGCTACTGAAGCCGCCACAATGTTGCTGAGGATCGATGATGTCATCGCTGCTGGAAGGATGAAGGCTCCGCCAATGCCTTCTGGCGGACCAGGCGGCGGTTATGGCGGCATGCCTCCGGAATACTAAGCGCGCGCTGATGATGATATGTGTGTACATTGTGAGCATGCTTTGACCATATTTTTACTGGTAGAATCGGGTGGGGGCCTACCCCCCGCACTTTGATTTGAGGCTTGTTTTGAGCGTCCTTCTGCCAAAGAAATCCAATTTAAGATATATTGTGCGTGGAGATTGAAACTTGAGCACATATTTGCCTACAAAAATGCTCGATTTTTGTAGCCAGTGCCTTTCTGCTCTTAATACGTGCAGTTATTTTCTGTGTCGTTCGATTCTTTCGTGTCTTTGCGTTTTTCTGCGCCAATCTCGCTTTCTCTGTGTTTTTATGAATGCCCGACCATGGTTATGTTGAGAGCCGTCTTCTGTTCGGTATTGATTGATGTTTTTGTAAAAGGTTGGGTAGTCTATCTGATTTTGTTGAAGAGCCTTAATGTTCTGATTTAATTGTTTTCTGATTTCGGGATTGGTTGCTTTATCATAGGTGTTAGAGTAGGTGAAATAGGCGGCGTGGAATTGAAAGTCAGATGGGTTGTCGATTAAGAGTTTTTCTGGCGAAGTTGATTCATTGTTGTCAGATTCGTCGATCATGGTTTTCCAAGCTTTATAATAGTTTAGAATATTAAGCTTGTCTTTTATAGATAGCGCCTCACTAGCTAACCCTTTTTCGTCTCTTGAGGTAGGCGACAGTGAACATTCTGCCGTCTGGCAGGTTAATGTCTTGGATGCTGACCAGTTCCCATCCTTCATGACCTAGAGCATTCAGGTCATTTTGAACATCATCTATGACTGGCTTGCTGTCAACTTGAAAATGATCTGAATGAATTCGCGTCTTTATCGGAATCACCTTATACTCCCACATAATCAATTCAAACAACACCTTAACCATAGATACTATTCAAGCTCGGACTAGAAAACGTTAGCGGGCTTTTCTTCCTCCACATCATATTTGCCTGAAGCTTCCGATAACCAATTAATGGTACTTGTATAGGTCATAAAACTGAATCAGAAGCGCTTTTGGGTGATGATGAAGATTGCTGTCCCAGTAGGACTTCCAATATCAATTTGTGACGCAAAACCTCAACAAGGTCTGCTCTCTCTATAGCATCTTCCAAAGCGTCAAGTTCTCTTTGTACAGACTTTCTCATTTCCTCGTTAATTCTTTGATTAGTCTCTCTTATTCGTCTCTGATACAATTCGTCCGCTTGTCCTCTAAGTCTCCAATAACGCTCGAGCAAAGATTCTTTTTTGGTTTGTTCCATTATTCACACCTTTCCCAACTATTTTGCTTTGGTTCCTTATTTATATCACCACGCATTAATATTTTAATCACTCAAGAAAAGAAGATAAGAGTCTTTACTTTTATGTGAGAAGGAGGCAGTTACTTGGGCAGCACAAGAGGAGAAACAAGAGAAGAAGACCTAAGAAAACCCAAACCTCAGAAAAAGAAAGAAAAAGAAGCGAAGCGGAAGAAGAAAAAACTTGCCAGACTTGAAAGGCAGCAGTCCAGATAGGCTTATTTAGAGCACGAGCACACGTTGAAGCAGACTCGAAGATGCTTGATTATGAAGAGACTCTCGCTATAGTGCGTGCTCAAGTTTAATGTAACCTCAGTTCTTGAAGTGTAGGTAAACGTGCGCTATTTGAACAGCAGGTTTATTTTTGAAGGGACAGTACTGATGATTAAGAGGTGAGATAGCAGAAGTGAAGCGGAAAAAGGGCTATAGACGCGGGTACTCGGTAGCACTTCTTGTTGGTTTTGAGGATGATTATGCGGTTCTGTGGCAGGTATTTAGTCATGTCGTAAAACTGCACCTTACGTTGAAGCTTGGAGGAAAGAGGAGAGATGAGAAAGCACTATACAACTTTCATGAATCTGTGGTTGACGCGTTGAGACCAATGCTCAAGGAAGGGGTAAGAAGCATTGTAGTAACAGCTCCACTAAAAACCACCTATGCCGCAGACTTTCTGGACCACATGCGAAAACATCACGGCTATCTAATGCAATCAAAGAGTCCGAATAGGGCAACTTTCGCCATGCTAACTGGTTCCGCAGACCAGCCTGAAAGGGTGGCCGACCTAGTGAAAACCAAAGAGTTCCGCGAGCTAATCGCTGAGACGATCTCCGAAGAAACTGATCACACCGTCAATATTTTGGAGAAATATCTTTACAGCATCGACAGTAACTGCGTTGTTCGGTTTTCGCTCAGCGAAATCGAAGACATGGTCTATAACCGAGAAAGGAACAATGACTCTCGAACGGAATATCTGATACTTACTGACAAGTATCTTGCTGACAGCGAGGACAAGAGCCGTATTCATAGGTTATTGCAGATTTCACAAAATAGAAAAGTGAAAACAAGAATAGTCAACGCGGAAACGCTAACAGGCAAGCGAATCAGCCAATTAGGAGGTATAGTTTTCTTCATAATACCAACCAAATAGCGTGAGCATAGAAAAGAGAAAAGGGCTTGTGAGGCACCTCTCCATTTGTAGCCGGTTTAACCTTGACTCGTCATATGCAGGGATAATGTGTTGGACTTTAATCCATTTGAGTGTGGGAACAGGCAACTCCATCGTAAATTAGATGCTTTTACCGGAAAGTTGGGTGAGTGCCTAATCTCCTGCACTGAATATCAATTAAAGGTATAGACCTGTCAGCTTCAAGATTGTTAATAACGAAGCCCAACGCTTTGCTTTTTGTGCTGAGTCTAAGTGCTAAACTAATGTAGTTGGTTTGATAGTGCGCGTTCTGCACAGCTTGCAGCTAGCTTACTCTAGAAGAAGAAGTAGTGCCATTATAGTAACGCCTAGAATGATAGAAATCATCTGCATTGCAGCTTTCTTAGGTTCAGGTGTGTCTTTGCGAAGCTCTGGAATCAAATCTGACCCTGCGATGTAGATGAAGTTGCCTGCAGCAAAAGGTATTAACAAGGGAATGAAGCCTTGCACAACAGAACTCAGAACGATTGCGGTCAAAGCGCCAGCGATTGCCGTTAAGGCGGTCACGAAGTTAAGCCAAAGTGCCCTCATTTTGTTGAACCCTCCATAGATTAGAACGCAGAAATCCCCTATTTCTTGAGGAATTTCATGGAAAATCACGGCTAATGTTATGCCTACGCCAATTGGAACGCTTATCAAGTAGCTGCCTCCAACTATCAGACCGTCTATCATGTTGTGAACCCCATCTCCAAAAAGGTTCATGTATGCAAAGGAATGGGGGTGCTCGGTAGAGGTTGGTATATGGCAATGTCTCCATTGAAGAAATCGTTCCACAGCAAATGAGGCGAGTATGCCAAAAATGATAAGAACAGACACCAATGTTCCCGATTCGTTTCCTTCAATTGCTTCTGGGATAAGATGAATGAAGGCATCTCCAAACAGACTTCCAGCTGAGAAGCTGACTAGATAGAGAAGTATTTTCGCAAGTTTTTTGTCACTGAGCATTAGAGATAGTATGCCTACTAAAGAAATCAAGCTTACAACGATGACGCTGATTAGACCAACTAACCAAGCAAACATATGAAATGCCTCGAGAAATGTGTCTAATAATTACTTTATTAATTTTTTCGTGTTTTTTAATAAAGATTTATATATTGAGTAGCTCATTCTTAATAATTTATATGAACATCATAAGTCTATCGCTTCCCAAAAGTTTACTAGACAAGGTTGATGAATACATTCAGCAGCAAGGTTTTGCAAATCGCTCCGAAGTCGTTAGACAAGCAATAAGGTTTTACATGTCGGAGAGCAGAAGACTCAAGGAACTTCAGGGAAAAATCACGGCCATTATAACACTCATCTACCGAAGAGAAGCCAGAAGAGGACAAATAACAGACCTTCAACATAGCTATAGCGGCGCGGTTTTAACGTTTCTCCATACACATGTTGAAGCCGATTCTTGCATAGAAATAATTGTAGCAAGAGGAGACGCTGAAACAATAAGGTCTCTTATTCAAGCTTTAAAATCTAATAAACAAGTATCAGAAGTCAAAGTCACAATACTATAAATAGAAGCAATTTCCGAAAAATTCGTTCCATTTTCTTAGCAGTCCGTCACGAAAAATTAAATGACAGCTTAAAAGACAGAACAAACCTAACCCCCACAACAAAAATAACTCTCGAAGGGATACGATTGGAAGTTTGAACTTGTATTCGTGGGAATAGCTCTTGAGGCATTAGCTGGCTGGTTGATTGGATGTTCAGGAGTACTCACACCTAGTTCCGGAGGAATTCAAGTGCTTGGAGCCTTAATCGGCGCTTTGATTGTATTATCCATATTGATTCTAAGCGAAGCCTTGAAAATCAAAGAGTAGAAATAACAAAGTAATGCCCATTTCAGAAGCGAGTCCAAAGAGCCAGATCGGTATCTAAACCTAAATTTTTGCACTGGTTTATTGTCCGTATAAGAAGATTGTATGTTTTTGTGTTTGAAGGATTTTGCTGGTGGAGTTGTAGCCATAGATGTTTGCGTCGGCGAGGATTAGTCTCGTCTGTAGGGAGCGTTAAACAAGAAAAAGGGGATTGTTTTTTTAAGTTGTTGGTGGTGCTGTTACAGTTTCCATTGGATGTTTTATGTAGGCGACGAAGCATAGTATGGCTGCGACCAATGCAATCCAGAAGCCGAAGGATAGATAGGTCGAATAATTAATTGTGATGTCTCCAACAGTCTGCGAAATGCTTGAGAACAAACCGAATGGTGCGCCTAGTCTTGAAAGTTCCATTTGCAAGCCGACGGCAAAGATTATTATTGAAAGCAAAGCAAGAACTCCACCACCGAGGAGAATTCTCTTTCCCTTTGCTATTACACTACCGACTATTGCTAGTATTCCACCTATGATGATGAGGGCGAGAGCAGCCCAAACGAACCACGCCTCTATTACAAGCCCGGAGACTGTACCGACTTGATACAAGTATAGGTCGGATGATGTGGTTGGGTATCCTGTTGCACTGGCTGAAATTGTCCACCATGACAATGCTATGCTGACGAATGCTAGTATTCCAGCGACAATACCTATGTAGTTTAGTTTCAACATTTTTCCCTCTTTTCTATATGCATCTTTTATCTATGTATATAAAATTTGCTAAACGATTTTTAACTCTGGGTTAAAATTGCCTCATTATCGGCTGTCAGATCGCCAAAAAGGAGCTTGCTTAAAAGATTTCTTTGCTTCAATGTAGAACTTCTTGGCTTAGTTTCTAGGCAAAACTTAAGTGAACTAAACATCACTGTATCAAGTAGAGTGAAAGCATAATGGTGAACGTTAAAAAAGTCAATCTTACAGAAGCAATAAAAATCGACAACATCACTATTAGAAAAGATCATTACTTTCCAAATGCGTATGTCATTGATCTTCCCTTAAACTCAGAACCAG
The DNA here is from genome assembly GCA_964457175.1 of uncultured Candidatus Bathyarchaeia archaeon. Lineage (GTDB taxonomy): Archaea > Thermoproteota > Bathyarchaeia > Bathyarchaeales > Bathycorpusculaceae > CAYWII01. Next base: position 3,009 of record CAYWII010000043.1, on the reverse strand, counting down.
ACCATGTTTGGCAAGACATTTTCGAACGGGAATGGAGTACGAGTAGACATCTTTGGGATAGAAAAATCTTCATAATCGGTGACACGTTGAGACTCGTCACGACTGCCGAGGATATGGAGGAGAAGATAAGCTGGGTTAAAGAGGTTATCGCTTCAACAAACAAAAAAGTTGAAGATTACAACAGGCATATGAGTGTGGCTGTTGAGGCTAAACCTGAAACGCAACGGGTAATAATTGAGCATGATGAGACTGTTGAAGGTATAAGAAAAGCGTTGAGATTAGTGCTTCGCGAATCTTAAAAGCTTCTGTACACTGTCTGCGGAAACGGTTTCTTCTCGTATTCTCGGTGGCTAGATAATCCTTTGATGTAACTTGAACGTTGTTTCTTTCCGGCTACTATCTAAGTGCCCATTTTATCCACATGAGCGCTACTATGCCGCACGCAACGGCTCCCGACGCGATTAATATTGCCAGTTTTTGCCAAAAGTCGAAGTTGCCGGCGAAGAATGCCAGATAGAGCACTATGAAGGCTAGCCAGCCTACACCGATGATGACTGTTGTTGCGATTTTGGAGCCTAGAGAGTTCATGGCGATTACATTGTTTAGAGAGCTAATATGCTTTATGTTCGCTTCTGTTGGTGTGTCTTGCGTTTGACCTGAGCATGCTTTGCTCTTAAGGTTAAGCATAAGTATAACTTAACCATCAATCAATCGTTGAAAGAAGATGTGGAGTATTGAACAAAAGAGCTTGCCCGGAATGCAGAACTGAAATGACGAAAAACATGCATGATTTTTATGTGTGTCGAAAATGTGGAGGCGTTTTCCTTCCGAAAGACACGCACAAAAGCATGTTCGGCGTAACATGATACATTTTTCTCAGCGTTTTTTTCATGTACTTGAGTGTTTTTTCATAGAGTCTTTGGAAGTGTTCACCAAAAGTGTTGTCGTATTTTTCTTTTCTAAGCGCCATTATCCATGGCTCCGGTTTCTTCCAGTTTGAAACTATGTATGGTCCCAAGCGGTCGTCTATGACATCCAAGTCCACAAATTTCTTCTCAACCAAGAAGCCGACCTGTTCAAAGAAGGCTGTAACTAAGTATGGATAGTCGCTTATCTCCTCGTCAGCTTCTTCTTGGGCTTTGTATTTCTCGTAGTCTTCGAATTGGAACTCTTTTTCTATCCATTTGAACGCTTTGCGGAGCCGCTCGTTTTCTCCCTTCTTCGCAATAATTAAAGACGCTTCATTGTTTATCTCAAAAGGATTTTCTTTTGTCACATCTTCAACCAAAACAACTTTTAATGGTGTTTTCAGCTTTTCAATAATCTTAATTTATGTTCTTATAAAAAAGCATATTAGCTTTCTCAAGCTTCAAATCATGGAGAACCAGAAAATGAGTGATAAAGAATTTTTAGGCTACAAAGGCGAAGCACTGGCAATAATCAAACGGGCTGAAGTGGAAATAGGCGACATAATACGTGTGACAAAGAACGGAGAAGTTTACGAAGGAATTTTGATTCCCCGTTCAGAATATGGCGACGAAAAACACATAGTCATCAAGCTAAAAAGCGGCTACAACATCGGCATACGCATAACACCAAACACAAAAATAATGCGAATTGGCAAGGCAACAAAACCAGCCTTCTCGCCACCGCCGCTTCCAAAACAGCACGAAAAACTGCCTAAAGTTGCGATAATAAGCACTGGTGGAACCATAGCCAGCCGCGTGGACTACAGAACAGGCGCCGTACGCCCAGCATTAACAGCAAGCGACCTCTACAGCGTCGTCCCAGAACTAGCAGACACAGCCCAAATAGACACACAAATACTCTTCAGCCTTTTCAGCGAAAACATAACGCCGTCCCACTGGACAGAAATCGCAAAAGCAGTCGCTAAACAAATAGATGAAGGCACAGACGGCGTCGTAATAGCCCACGGCACAGACACCATGGGCTACACAGCCGCAGCCCTAAGCTTCGCACTCCAAAATCTGCCAGTCCCAGTCATCATTGTTGGCTCCCAACGCTCAGCAGACCGCCCAAGCTCAGACGCCGCAACAAACCTCATAGGCACAGTCACCGCAGCAGCACACGCCCCCTTCGCCGAAGTCGCCATAGCCATGCACGAAACACCATCAGACACCACAATAATACTCCACAGAGGCACCAAAGTCCGCAAATGCCACACAAGCAGAAGAGACACCTTCAAATCCATAAACACGCCTCCACTAGCCAAAATACAAAACCAAAACATACACATGCTAACAAACAACTACAGAAAACGCGACCCAACAAGAAAATTAACACTAAAACCAAACTTCAACGAAAAAGCAACCCTAATAAAATTCCACCCCGGAATAAACCCCGCAATAATCGACTGGCACGTAAACAACAACTACAAAGGCATAATCCTCGAAGGAACAGGCCTAGGACACGTAGGAAACTACCTTTTTGCAACAGTAAAAAACGCCATAGAAAAAAACGTCATAGTAGCTATGACCTCCCAATGCATATGGGGAAGAGTAAACATGAACGTCTACGACTCAGGACGCGATTTACAAGCTTTAGGCGTTATTCCCTTAGAAGACATGCTCCCAGAAACCGCCCTAGTCAAACTCATGTGGACCCTTGGACAAACCCAAAACACAGAAGAAGCCAAAACACTGCTAAAAACAAACATCGCCGGCGAATATTCACCACGAACCACACTCGAAAAAATAAACGACGAATAAGGAGACAAAAACCCATGCAAATAGACTACCAAAAAATCGGCTTAAAAGTCGGATTAGAAATCCACCAACAACTCGACACCACCACAAAACTATTCTGCCAATGCAAACCAGAACTCTTCAAAGAACAACCAGAAATCACATTCATACGCAGACTACGCCCAACCCAAAGCGAACTAGGACAAGTAGACCCCGCAGCCTACTTCGAATTCCAAAAAGGAGTAAAAATCCAATACGAAGCAAACACAACCACCTCATGCCTCGTCGAAATGGACGAAGAACC
>CAYWII010000042.1:0-9633 GCA_964457175.1 uncultured Candidatus Bathyarchaeia archaeon | reverse complement strand
CGGCCATAGGGCGCGGGACCCACCTGATCCCATTCCGAACTCAGAAGTTAAACCGTGCTCCGTTCTCGGCTGTAGTGCGGTCTTCGGCCACGCGAACCCGGGAAAGCTGGCTGCCCCTCTTATGGTAACCTATTATTTTTGGAGGAGAATTACCTAAAACTTATAACTAAGCGTTAGTTAGTCTTTCCGAAAGGTGATCTTGTGAACGTATTAGCGCTGATTTCCGGCTTGCAAAGTTCGGTTATGCAGGAACCATTTGGAGAGTACTCCTGGATTCTAAACCTGCTCTTTTATGGTGTCTTCATAATCTTCATTTTTTATGGGCAGAGAATTCAAATGTATGTTATGATTAGGGAAGTCGAAGGCTCGCTCTATAAACTGAAGTATATAAAGGATGAAGGGCGAAAAACCGCGATAGAAACGATAAAAGAAATTGGGAAGCCGCAGGCAGATCCTACCGTGAGAATTGACAGGTTTTTAGAATATTTTACGATACCCCCCCAAAGTCTTGACCCCGCAGGTGTGGTTTGGAAGCTTGAACACATACTTGACGTTAGAGACGTTCGCTTTGAAGATGAGGTGAAGTTGATGGCGCCTGCAGCGGACAAAACACAAGTGAACAATCTGGAAAATACGCTTGAGGCGGCAACGGCGCTAAACTACATTTACAAAGTGATAAGACACTATTACTTACTCGGCAAGAAAACTCTAAGCCTCTACATTATAATGCAATTGCAGATGATATTGCCCCTCATCATGCGAGAAGCAGAAGCCTACGCAAGTGCACTAAAAGCCTTTGCATACGGGCAACCCATAGGCGACGGAGCAGGCGCGTTAGTGATAGCAAAACTCATGCACGGACATGAAACAAGAAAAATACCTAAAGACTGCGTCACTGCAACCGTGCCCATTGAAGGACGCACAGCATACGTGATAAAGGCCGAAGGACCTGGAGGAAACGTGGGTAAAATTGGAGATGGAATAAAAACGCTTATCGACGAAAACGAAGGAAAAATTGCTATGGTAGTCATGGTTGATGCAGCCATGAAGCTAGAAGGTGAAGAAGTCGGAGAAATTGCTGAGGGAGTCGGCACAGCCATAGGTGGTCCAGGTGTTGACCAGTTCAAGATTGAGGAGTCATTGCTGAAGTATCGCATCCCAATAAACGCCGTAATCATAAAAGAAGATATTGGCGACGCGGTTTCGCCGATGCGCAAGGAAATATTTGATGCTGCTGACAAGAGTGTCGAAAGGATAAAACAGGTTGTTTTGGAACGAACCAAAGAAGGAGACAAAGTCATAATTGCTGGTGCGGGCAACAGCATCGGCATTGGACAATAGGAGATTAGTGAAATGAGTAAGACACCAACTAATTCGGCGACCAAAATCTCGTCGTTCGTACTAATGATAATATTCATAGCATTAGCATTGTCTTTGATCGCACTGATGTTAGCAATCACCTTTTATGGAAGCGGCAACGCAGTTTGGGCAGGATACTTTCTATTATTTGGTTTCTTAGGAGTAGCATTATCTACCTACGTGCTGTTTCAGACAAGAAGACGAATTATGCGCTTGAAGATTGAAGTTCCTCCAATAACCACCACAATCGAATGTCGAAAATGCGGCTTCAAAAATGTCAGAGAATTCCAACGCGGCGACTACATATTCAAAGAACTTGAACCTTGCCAAAAATGTAACGATAAAATGCTGATAACGGCGATTTACAGAGAGGTCAAAGAGAAAACGACTTCCTAGGTCAAGACGATACACCCGTCTTGTACAATCAGAACAGTGTGTTCTGCCTGAGCAACTGGTTTTCTGCTGACTTCAATAAATATTGGATAGCTCAAAATAGCTTTTGAAGATAACAGTTCTTGGAATGCGTCCCCGTGATGCTCATTTGGCACTGCACCTTGCAACCAACGTTCAGCGAAAGGCAAAGACCTAAAATTTTCCTCAATGTACTTCAAAAGTTGCTTTGCATACGGATTTTTTAGAGATTTGGATTTGAGAAAGCGGAAAATTGTGGCTCCTTCACCGTCTTCAACACGCCCTACAGCATCAGGCAATGTCACAAATGGCTCAATCGCGTAAACTCCGCCTAACCTGATTTTTGAAAAGGACAATTGCGAAACATTCGGCAAGGAAGTGCCAGCGTGTACAAGATATCGTCCAACTGAGTGCCCTGTCAAATTCGAGATTGGTTTAAAGCCGCGAGCTTTTATCGTTTTTTCGATAATCGCGCCTAGTTTTGACGTGGGCATTTCTGGACGGATGTTGTCTATGGCTGCTTTCAAGGCTTGCTCCGCTGTCTCAGCGAGGATCTTGTATTCTGGATTAAAGGATACTGTGAATGCAGTGTCGGTTACGTACCCGTCTACGTGAACGCCAATGTCGACTTTGACTATGGATTTTTTGGGAATTTTTGCGGTGTCGTTTGGCGGTGAGGTATAATGCGCGGCTATTTCGTTCACTGAAACATTGCATGGAAAGGCTGGTTTTCCTCCTTTTTTACGTATTAGCGCTTCGGCTTTCTCGCAGATTTCTATTATGGGCATGTCTTCACGAACGAAACCCTTCATTTCCTCACGTGTTTCCCGAAGGATTTTTCCAGAAAGCTGAAGTTTTTCAAGGGCTTCCTTATCATGGCTATTCATTAATTTCACACTTTAGTTTTAATAACGCTAACAGTGTTATAATTTAAAAGGGTTTAGTGGTGAGGTGGAATAGTTGGTTAAGGTAACATGGTTTGGGCATGCGGCATTCAAGATTGAAATTGCCAACAGAATCGTTTTGGTTGACCCGTGGCTTAGTGGAAACCCAACATCGCTGATTAAGGCTTCAGAAATAACCAAAGCAGACATAGTTTATGTCACCCATGACCACGGTGACCATTTAGGCGATGCAATAGACATTTGCAAACGAACCGGTGCAACCTTCGTAGCTAACATTGAACTTGGCGACTTCGCAAAAGAAAATGGCGTCAAAAACGTGGAAGGCTTAAACATCGGCGGAAGTGTAGAGGTCAAAGGAATAAGGCTTCTGATAACTCAAGCATTGCATACTGATTCACGTGGGGCACCCACTGGGGTCATAGTTGAAGGTGAAGGCAAGAGGGTTTATCATGCTGGAGACACGGGACTTTTCGGGGATATGAGCCTAATCGGCGAATTATACAAACCTGATGTGGCTTTGATTCCAATAGGCGGCTATTACACTATGGGCGCTAAAGAGGCAGCAGAAGCCGTTAAAATGCTTAAACCTAAAGCGGTTATTCCAATGCATTACAAGACGTTTCCGGTTTTGGCGCAATCAGCAGACGCGTTTGTAAAAATTGTTAAGGAGAAAGTGCCAAAGGTGAAAGTGGTGACGCTTAAGCCCGGCGAGAGTTATCAGTTTTAGTTTGACTGCGCTTTCAAAGTAGGCATTAAGACTTTAGAGTTGAGGGTTGCGAATTCGTTTCCGCCTAAGTGGAATACCATTTTTGCTTTTTTTAGGTTATATGTTTCGATGCAGATGTCTGTGTCTGCGTAGGCTTCCACTATTTCGCCTACGAATATTGTGTGGTCACCTGTTGTAAATTGGCTGTGAAGCTTGCATTCTAAATGAGCCACGCATTCTTTTATTGCTGGTGGCTTCACTTTTTTCGCGGGTAAAGGCGTTAAGCCTGATTCTTTGAACTTATCATGGTCCTTGCCGCTTACTCTGCCACAGAACAACGTTTCTTTTAGTATGTCAATCGTTGGGATATTCACAACAAACTCTTTTGTTTCTTCAATTAGGCCATGTGAGTGCCTTCTTGGGGCGATGCTTATGGCAACTAATGGCGGATTAATCGATGTCGGCATTGCCCAAGCCAAAGTTATGATGTTTGGTTTTCCGCTTTTGCCAATGCAGGAAACAAGCACCGTGTGCATCGGATGAAGCAGTCTAGAAGCTGAGGAAGAACTGACATTACCTTTTGTCTTTTCCGACATGAACATTACCTCAGATAATTATATCCAAAGTTTGCATTTTATTGGTGTTTTTAAAATCTATTAAGCTTTTGTCATGGTGTTTTCATGTTGTCGACGATTCCTAATTATCTTATGATTGTTCTGTTGGCTCTTTCATAATCGGAAGCGCTCATAAGGTTCAAATATCTCGCGTCCTAACAAGAAACCTATGTCATTGAAATACGAATCTCCAGAATTTTCGGACGAGCTAAAGAAAAGAATAAACGCTAATGAGGAGTATCGAGAAAAAGCAAAAGGAATGAACTGGAAAACGCTGGTTATCGTGAAAGAGTTGCCTTTTGCTACGTTTTCAAGATTTGAGAACGGAGAACTTATCGAACGAAAGCATGTACCTTCCGGTGAAATTGAAGAGTACCGAAAAACAAGTGATTTTGTTGTAGAAATTCCCACCTATGAATTATCGATTGAAGCGGTTACAGGCAAGAAGTCTTTAGAGTCGCTTTACTTCAACAAAATTGTGAAGTTGGATGGGTCTCTTTTTAAGGCGTTGCAATACAGAGGCGCCATGGAAACTGTCAATAAAATAACCGCAGAACTAGTTAATGATTCTATTATTCCTTCAAAGGAAGAGTTCGCAAAAATGTTGCGTGAACATGGTTTGCTATAGACAAACAAACATATGGAATACTCTTCCAGAAAGTTTAAACGTCACTTGAGAGCATTTTTAATGGGGAATGCGTTGGACTGGCATTAGCCCTTGCCAAGATTCTCTCTGTTTTTGTAGCGTATGCACTTAAGTTTAAAAACCTTCTAGCGTTTATATGCTCCTTTAACGCCTATGGAGGAGAAACTCTTGCAGCAAGGCCCTAGCGAGAAAACGATTCTCGACCCCTTTGGAACAAGTGTAATCGCAGACTACGAAAGACTATACAAGGAGTTTGGAATCGAGCCGTTTAAGCCGTTCTTATCCAAAGTGCCTAATGCGTCATTGTACATGAGGCGCGGCGTGGTTTTTGGTCACCGTGACTTCGAAAGAATATTGAATGCAATGAAGAAACGTGAAGAATTTGCGGTTTTGAGCGGTATAAAACCTTCCGGCGAATTTCACCTGGGCACGTTAATGACTGCAAAAGAAATCATTTATTTCCAGCAACAAGGCGCCCAAACATTCTACTGCATCGCAGACATCGAATCCTATGAAGACAACAAAGTTCCATTCGAAAAAAGCGAAAAAATAGCCGTTGACAATGTAGCTGACTTGCTTGCGCTTGGGCTGGACCCAAAACACGCGTACATTTACCGTCAATCCAAAGATAACCACGTTAAGGATTTGGCGATAGTTTTTGGAAGAGCCGCAACATTAGCCACGATGAAAGCAATTTACGGCGAACGCAACATAGGCTTATACTTAGCCGCTTTGATACAAGCTGGAGACATTCTTTTGCCTCAGCTTGAAGAGTTTGGAGGACCAAAACCTACAGTTATCCCAGTCGGGGTTGACCAAGACCCGCACATTCGCTTTACGCGAGATCTTGCCCAAATATTCTACAAGAAATACGGTTTCATTCTTCCATCATCAACCTATCATAAACTCATGAAGGGTTTGGATGGTTCTCCGAAAATGAGCAAGCGCCTAATGAACTACTTCACTTTACATGACAAGCCAGAAGTAATCGCGCAGAGAATCTCAAACGCATTTACTGGCGGAAGGGCAACCATCAAAGAGCAACGCGAACTCGGCGGAGTTCCAGAAATCTGTCCAGTGTACGAGACTTGCATGTTCCACTTCGTTGAAGACGATAAAGAAATCGTGAAGGTCTACAATGACTGCAGAACCGGAAAACTATTGTGTGGAGAGCACAAGAAACAAACGATTGAAATAGTTACGAAATTCGTGAAGGAGCATCAGCAGAAAAAGAAGAAACTCATCCATAAGGCAAAGGAAATTCTCAATGTTGAATAATGCTTAAAGAAAATAAAAAATAAATAGCCCCTTGTGCATTTTGCTTTACTGCGGTGAAGTGATGCCCCGCCAATTTCCTTAGAAAAGCAAACGTCTTCTACCCAAAAGTTAGCGAGGGCTACACATACTTTTATTAAAACAATGACAACTACATTACAAACTTCACTCAGCCACATTCATGAAGGGAAAAAGCATGGTTGACCTCAGAGAACACGAGCGCAAAACGCTTCTAACCGTAGAAAAACTTGGTGGAAAGGCTTCAATTGAGCAACTAACAGCTGAAAGTGGATTATCAAACTCTGCAATAATGCGTGCAGCCCTAACAATGCAGGAAAAGAAACTTGTGCAAATAAACGAGAAGAAACAGACAATCGCAAAACTCAGCAAGGAAGGAATGCTTTATTCAAAGAAAGGATTGCCGGAACGCAAAATCTTAAAAATGCTTTCTAACAAAGGCGGCGAAATCGCAGTTTCTAACATTGCAAAGGAGGCGAACATTTCTTCTGATTCTGTCTCTGTAGCATTAGGCTGGCTAGTGCGAAAAAAATGGGCTACCATAAACCAAAAGAAGGGCACAATCAATCTCACTCAAAAAGTTTTAGCTTTGGAACCACCCGAAACCGATGACGAAAAACTTCTCGAAATTTTAGCAAAAAGAAAATCGGTAGTCGTTGAGGAGCTGGATAAGAGTCTTCAACAGGCTGCCGTCACACTGAAACGTCGCAAACTCGTAGAAGCAAAGGAAAAGTCCATTTATGAACTGGGACTCACAGAGGAAGGAAGAAGAGTGGTCAAAAAAGGACTAGAAGCTGCAGAGGAAGAAGTAACTCAGTTGACCCCTGAACTTATTATAACAGGAAAGTGGCGTGAAACAAAACTGAGAAAATTCGATGTCACAGCACATGGACCAGTTGTTTACCCAAGCAAAAGTCACCCATTGCAGCAGATTATAAATCGTGCGCGTGAAATATTTTTGGAAATGGGTTTCACGGAGATCCGTGGACCATTGGTTGAGACTGCCTTCTGGAACTTTGACGCTTTGTTCCAGCCTCAAGACCATCCAGCGCGGGAGATGATGGACACGTTCTATCTGGCTAATCCTAAAACTGGAAAATTACCTTCAAAAAGCATAGTGGACGCGGTTGCTAATACACATGAGAACGGTTGGACGACTGACTCTAAGGGCTGGCGTTACAAATGGAGCCACGCAGAAGCTAAAAAGCTTGTCTTGCGCACACACACGACGGCTGAAACAATAAAGTATCTTTCACAGCATCGAAAGCCGCCCATAAAAGTGTTTTCTGTGGACAGAGTTTACCGTAACGAGCAAGTCACGTACAAGAATATTCCCGAGTTCTATCAAATTGAAGGCATAGTCGTTGACAAAGGAGTGACACTTAGAGATTTGATGGGCACTTTGAAAACTTTCTATGCGAAAATGGGATTGAAAAAAGTCGAGTTTTGGTCATGCTACTTCCCATACACTGAACCTTCAGCCCAAGCAATGGTTTACCATCCCAAACTTAAGCGGTGGATGGAACTCTGCGGAATGGGCATTTTCAGACCAGAAGTCACCGCTCCCGTCGGCGTTAAGTATCCGGTGCTTGCGTGGGGCGGCGGATTAGAACGTTTAGCCATGATTGAGCTTGGCGTTGATGATATTAGAACGCTTTATGGCAACCGCCTCGAATGGCTTAGGAGGACACCACTATGCCAGTAATAACTCTTTACAAGGAAAGATTTTCCAAGTTCATGGGCAAAAAAATCACGATTGAGGATTTGACTAAGAATTTGCCATGGATTGGCTTCGACTTGGAGGAGATAACTGAAGATTACGTGAAAGCCGAGTACAATCCAAACCGTATCGACTTTTGCAGTTACGCGGGTGTCGCCAGGGCCTTAAAAGGATTTTTGAAATTAGAAACTGGACTGCCAAAATACACTGTAAATGCGCCGAAAACCACGCTAATCATAGATGAGGCTGTTGCCAATGTCAGACCCTACATGCTTGCGGGTGTGGTTCGTGATATAAGGCTTGATGAAGACGCCGTTGTCGATTTGATGGAAATTCAGGAAGACCTTCATTGGGGAATCGGCAGAGACCGCAAAAAAGCATCCATTGGCGTTCACAACTTAGACGTGGTTAAGTCGCCTTTCACTTTCACGGCTGTCGAACCCGCAAGCGTGAAGTTTGTTCCTTTAGGTAAGACTGAAGAAATGAATCTGAAGGAGATTTTGGAGAAGCACGAAAAGGGAATGGACTACCGTCATCTTGTGGACTGGTCACCGAAATATCCGTTGTTGATTGACAAGGACGGCGCAGTTCTTTCGATGCCTCCAATAATAAATGGCGAGTTGACAAGGGTGGATGCCAACACGCGAAACTTGTTTTTGGACGTTACTGGCACAAGCTACGATGCTGTTGAAAAGAGTTTGAACGTGTTAGCCACGGCTTTGGCGGACATGGGCGGCACATTAGAAAAGGTCAACGTGAAATATGTCGACCATACAGTGGTTTCGCCAAATCTTGACCCGGAGAAAATGAAGTTAAGAGTTGATTATTCAAATGAGCTTCTTGGTTTAAAGCTTTCAGAAGCAGAAATTGTCAAGTGCTTGCGAAAATGCAGATTGGATGCACAGAAAGTGAACCGAGGAGTTTTGGAAGTTTCTTACCCAGCCTATAGAATTGACATACTGCACGAGGTGGATTTGGTTGAGGAAGTTGCCATAGGCTACGGCTATGATAGGCTTAAGCCTACAATTCCCACGGCTGTAACGGTAGGCGAACAGCACTCAGCCCACAGATTAGCAAACACTGTGCGCCAAATAATGATAGGTTTAGGCTTTCTGGAAGCCATGAACTTTACACTCACAAATGAACGCGTCCACTACGAGTACATGCGAACCAAACCAGAAAACCCAATCAAACTTGCCAACCCTATCTCAATAGATTACACCATTATGCGCCAGTCCCTACTACCTGGACTTATGAAAAATTTGGCTGACAACAAAAGCGAAAGCTTCCCACAGCGACTATTCGAAGCATCAGACGTTGGAAAAATCAACAAACAGACAGAAACTATGTGCGAAAGGAGACTTCACATAGCCGCTGTTTCATCGCATTCCACAGCTAACTTCACCGAAATAAAATCAGTCGTTGAAGCCTTTCTTGCCAATTTAGGCTTAAAATGGCAAATTAAAGAAGCTAAACACCCAAGCTTTTTAGAGGGCAGAACAGCCGCAATAATCATCAACGGCAAACAGCTGGGCATTTTGGGTGAGATTTACCCACAAGTCCTAAACAACTTTGAACTTGAAAACCCAACAGCAGCATTCGAAATAGACCTAGAACCACTAATAGAAAAATAATGGAACATATCCCATAACAAATTGCTTTGACGAAAGTGTACTAGCGAGTCAACCTATTTATAAGGGGGCTTAGTCACAAAGAAGAGCCTAATTTTTCAACAACAATCCATCCGTAGATAGTAATGCTTAACTTTTCAAAAACTCACTTAATCCTTTGGCGATGATAAGTTTTGGAGCTCCCTAATCCCACCGGCAAATCCATGAAGACGGACCCAACAAAGGCGACAAGCCAATGAAGACGGGTTTACCCAAACATGGGACACGGTGGGCGCGGGCGCAAAAATCCCACGCCGAGAGAGCTTAACCTAGAGGAGCGCAACGCTCCACAGTGAAGTTAAGTGATAG
>CAYWII010000041.1:0-9835 GCA_964457175.1 uncultured Candidatus Bathyarchaeia archaeon | reverse complement strand
CTATTTTGAATGATTTAATGTTTATTTATTTGTCCATTAATACCTTGATTGATGGGCGGCTTATTTGAAAATAAACAAAAAGTATTCAACGATTCTGTTTGGAGTTTTCATGTCTTTAGGTATGTTTTGTTCGCAGTCATTTGTTCTTAGCATAATAAATCTGAAAGGATTCTACGTGGATGAGTGGCTTATGGCGTTTGCAATAGGCTTTATTGTGAGCCTTCCAACATCCCTGGCCATAATTTCAATCGTTAGAAAAATCGTTAACAAGTTGACAACAGAATAGTTGAGCACTATTGTTTCTCTGCTATCAACACTCGATAACCACTTTCTCGCGCCAAAATCGTAAAGTTTCCGAAGGCTTCTTCAAAAAATGATTGCAGTCTTTTTCCACCAATTTTTGATTTCACAACCATTTGAAATAGAGCTTTGCTGGTCATGTGCGCTGGTGCTTCTGCGATCATCGCTCTAACTGTGCTTATTCCAGCACTCACTGGAGGATTAGAAAGAATACAGTCAAAAGTCAAATCTCCAACCGGCTCATATAAATTTCCACGTCTAACTTCGGCATTGCTAATCCGGTTAATTTCAATATTCTGTTTCGCAAGCCAAACCGCACGTTCATTCACGTCAACCATCACAACACGTAAATTCGGATTAAAAGTAGCAGCTGCAACTCCAACTGCACCATACCCGCACCCAACATCTAAAACGCTACCTTTCTCTGGAAGAATCATAGACTCAATCAAAAGCTTAGTACCCAAATCGACACGTTTTTTAGAAAACACGCCGGAAGCCGCCAAAAACTCGAATGAAACCCCACGAAGACAAGCATGGATTTTTCCAAGCTTTAGCTTCGACCTTGGTTGCGCAGCAAAATAATGGTTTAAGCCTTCACGTTTCTGGGGCATTTTATATTTCGCCGCTTTTCCAACATTTTGGATAAGTGCCTCTAGGCATAAGAACTCTCTTTGTTTCCGCAACAATTCCATGTTCCATGTGCAAAATTTCTTCTGTAGAAGCAGTAGCCTTAGCCAAAGCCACAGCCTCACCTTTCAACGATACCACAGCCACCATCGAACTATCTTTTATTTCAGTCTCAAGAGACAAAACGCCCGGTGCTGTAAGGTTTGCTCCATGACAGACGGCATCAACAGCGGAATCTCTAATGTAAATCTTCGGAACTAGAGCCAAAGCAGTTTCCATTGGTTTTATGAATCGTCTCAGAATTTTCTCGTCTTTCTGTTGCTGCCATTCCATAAACCAATAAGCCACATCATGCAAAGTCACAATTTCTCCATCTTCAACGAAGGGCCCCGCTCTTGTTCGGCGCAGTTCTTGCATGTGCGCTCCGCAGCCTAAAACTTCTCCTATATCGTAGCATAGTTTGCGTATGTATGTGCCACCTTCGCATCCGACTTTGAAAAGCACGTTTCGCCCATCCTTTTCGAGAAAGTTGATGTAGTAGATTTTTCTTGTCCGCAACTGACGCTTAACAGAAGCCCTCAATGGCGGTCGCTGATAAATCGTATCCTCAAACTCCGCCAGCACCTTCCTAACAGGCTCTTCACTTGCGTCTCCGTGAAGTTTCATAACGCAAACATACTCTTTTCCACTGTGAAGCAGAGCTTGAACTGTTTTCCTAGATTCCTCTAGAGTGACTGGTAATACGCCGGTCACTTTGGGATTTCCCTGGCTTTGTGTCTTTAAGCCTCTAAGGTCCCGCCGTGACCAACATGTTCCAGTTTGAGGATGCGTTTAACCCAAGCAGCTACTTCGTGGCTTGTTGGACCGGCTGGCTTGTCGAGGTTTATGACGCCGAAGCGGATGTATTCTTCAGCAGGTCTTTCTTCTGGCACGTGTCCATAGCGCAAGTTCGTTTTGTCCTCAGCCTTCACTGACAGCTTGCGTTCAATCTCCCATGGAGCAACCGTTCTAGGCATAGCTAATACACCACTCCTATAGTGTAGAAAAAAGGCTTAGAAGTATAAGAGTTTAAACTAAGTCAAAGCTGGTTTGACCAGTTGTGCCATCTCGTCAAGTTTGCCAGCAGTCTTAAGCGCGTCTGTTACTTCTTCATCTGACGCTCCTCGCTTAATGTCTATTTTATCCTGCAACGGCTCAATATGGTTAACGTTTGTTCTCCGTCTCCTCACGTCCGTGACGGCTTTTGGTCCAGTTACTAAAACAAAACTTTTGTCTACTATATCAACTATTACACATTTTCTTCCAGCCTCCCGACCGGACAGCTTCACACAAATCCTACCAACCTCTATTGCTGGCACCCCAAAGCCTCCTTTTTACAAGTAATTATAAGAAGACCGTTAAAACATGTATTTATAACTTCACTTATTAATGATAACCTTACGTCATGAACCTTTCAACAACGTTATAGAGTATGCTTGTTCCAAACACCAAGTTTTTTACGGAAATCCGTTCATCTATCCCGTGCGGCATTTTCGAGATTTCGCTGTAGGGCAAATCAGCACACATCGGATGAAAACCGTAGCATACACTGCCTATCTTCCGGAAAAAACGAGAATCTGTTCCGCCAGTAAGCAAGGTTGGCGCCACTGAACAGTTTGGTTCAAACTCTCTCAGAACATTCACAATGTTCTCGTAAAGTGATGTGCTTGTTGGCGATTCAGACGGTTCATTCGCCTGTATTATTTCAAAATCCAGTTTTTCTGGCTCAATGTCCTTTAGCAAATCCCTTATTTCATTTAAGGCGTCTGTTGGAGTTTGTCCAGGCAAGACTCTACAGTCGAAAACAGTTTCGCATTCTGACGGTATTATGTTTTCTTTCACTCCGCCATGAATTATTGTAGGTGTAATTGTCATTCGTATTTTTGCCCGAATCTCTTCAGCCATCGCCTTGTCTTTTTGAGCTAACGCATCTAGTACTTGGTCGCCAGCACTTGGATTTTGAAGCAAAAGCGTTAGGGCTTGATGCACATTTTTGTTTTCTTTTATCATCTCGCTTAGGAACTGCTTCACGGTGTTCACAAGCATAATTTTTGAACGATAGTTTCCAAGTTTCTCAATAACCCTGTTCATACGCAATATTGCGTTGTCTGCAGCGCCAGGCACTGAACCATGTCCGGGTCTGCCTTTAGCCTTAACTCTAAACCAGAGAATTCCTTTCTCCGCCGTTTGGATTGTGTAGATATTTTTACCGTTAACGGGAATTGCCAAGCCTCCGCCCTCGTTTATCACATAGTCTGCCTGAACCTTTTCTGTATGATTGCGGATCAGCCAACCTGCACCAGCCTCTCCGCCTTTTTCTTCGTCAGCCGTCGCAGCAAGCACCACATCTCCCTTTAGTTTCACATTGTTCCTTTTCAAAAGCTTCATAACCATGACTTCTATGGCTGTCAAAGATTTCATGTCTAAAGCGCCGCGTCCCCAAACAAATCCGTCCTTAACTAAGCCTCCAAACGGGTCTTGGCTCCATTCTTTCGGATTTGCGGCAACAACATCCAAATGTGACAATAAAAGTAAACTTGGTTTTTCGCCGCTTCCCCTAAGACGCGTGATTACACTGCCTCTTCCAGGCGCAGACTCAAAAAGTTCGCATCTAAAGCCTTCTTTTGTCAAATTTTCAGCTAGGTATTTCGCTGCTTCGGTTTCGTTTCCTAGCGGGTTGGTCGTGTTTATGCGAATCAAATCGCTGAGAAGGTTAGTGACTTCTTCTTCGACTTCTCTTAACAATTGAGCACGCATTTGATGAGTCTCCATCGTTTCAAGTTATGGTTCTTGGTTCACTTAAGAGTTTGTTCTTTCAGCAGGTTAAGTGAAAAACTCCAACAATTTTTTTGTTTGATTTTGAAAGTTTGTTGAATGTTTGGCATGCTTCTTTAGTAGGCTGTGCAATCAACTCGATTGCTTGCGATTTCAAAGCATCGTTTACTTCATGCGAAATTTTCATAATTCCATAATAGCCAGTACCAACAACAAGTGTTTCAGGTTTTGTTTTCTGTTCAAGGATTTCTCTTAAATCTTCCACATTAAGCATGTGCCCCTCTTTTCTCCACCAGTTGTCGATGACTTTTTCTTGGAAAACTATGACGTCTTTTGTGTACTTTTTTCCATTAATTACCATCGCGCCGAATTCATAAGACTCTATCACTTAACACTTCACCCTATTATGGTAAGGCTATTTTCTGTTTTAAAGTATAACGTGTGTTAAGCCGTGGCCATTCTCCATATTGCCTTTTTCATTTCTTCGCCATGTTTCGCTCCATAATAAAATCCAGCGATTTTTCCAGCAATGGGAATGACTCCTTGCTTGAGAAAACTGCAGATTAAGGGGTTGTGTATTCTGTTTTCGAGGAATGTGTCACGCCAAATTCTGATGTTGTACTCCCAACATCGCGTGAGAAATTCCCACCGAGCCTTCGTGAGAGAATCAAGCTCTGCTCCACCTTTATTCATTAGTAAACAGTTTTCTAATGGTACGAAAAGCAGTGGCACGTAAAATGCATTGTAATCTTTCAGGTCATCCAACAATTCAAGGGTTTCCGTAACATCTTCTTCTTTTTCATCTGGAAGCCCTATTATTAATGTTGCAAGCGGATACCAATCGTTATCATTTAATATTCCAAACGATTGTCTAACAATTTCCTTCCACTCTTCAGGCTTGTAAGGAAGCATTTTTCCAGCCATATACTTGCGCATGAGCCTGACGCTTCCGGTTTCCACGCCTGTCTCTGAAGTTACGATGGGCTTCTTAGCGTGAGTGTACCAGTAACGTTCTATGAGAACCTCCGCCACTTCTTTAATCATCCCAGGGTCACAGACAACAGGAGCCAAAGAAGTATGTGACAGCTGGACAGCCTTGACACCCGGATGCGCAGCCACAGTCTTGACCAGTTTCAGAATAGCTTCTTTGTTGGGTATGAAGCGCTTATCTTTGGAACCGTATAAGAAAAGGTCTTCAGTGACCAAAGTAATTCTTGAACAACCTTCTCTCACAGTTACTTCTACTTCTTCCATGATTTTTTGTATTGGAACATCACGTTTCTTCTGCATCGTAGGCGTGCAAAATTGGCAGTTTCGCCCACAACCTCTGGAAATTTCCACTGACCCGTGAATTGCCGAATGTTTAATAACGGGTGAGTCCTCATTTTCGAGGTTTCTCGACACGCGGACTACTGAAGGAAGAGGCTCTCCGTTCACTGCCTTTCTGAAAATGTCTGCTACAACTTTTTCTCCTTCTCCGATAACCACACAGTCTACTCCATAAGTGTCTGCTACCTTCTTACGTTCCAGTTGCCATGAGCCAAATCCGCCAACGATAATTTTAGGGTTAAACCTGCGAATACTCGGATGATTTACGAGTTCTCTGAACTCAATGGCGTTCATTGGTTCTCCTCCGCCGACAATTGACGAGTATGTTTTGCTGACGTATCCCATACCTGTCGGGTCCATTGATGATATGCCTACAACCTTTGTGTTAGGTCCAATGAACGCGTCCAAGTCAAATGGATGTACGACGGCTACTTCAGACTCACTGAAACCGTTCTCTAAAAGAATAGCTTCCACTTTTCGCAGACCATAAGGCGCGTATCTTGCTCTTCCATCATGGTTGTGTTCCACTGGCGGATAAAGCACCTTTCTCAGAAACCACAAGGGCAAGGGTCCCTTGGCAAAACCGGCAACAAACGCAATGAAGGGGTTATTGTAAAAGTCGCTCATTTCAGTAGCTGAAGCCGTGAGCACCACTTTTACGCCTGAAGCTTGCGCCAACTTTCTCTTCCCTTTTTGCCAATAATTCTAATGGACTTGTTTATTAGCTTATTAAGAATTGTTGTCGGTTATGAGGTAAAACATGGTTAAAACAAATAAAAGAATCAACTATAAAAGAGTAATGAAGGTGGATGGGTTGAAACTACTGCTCGACGAGATGTATGCTGGCTTAAAAGAATATTTTGAAACTTTAGGATGGGAAGTGCTAACGACTCAAGAAGCAGGGTTGCAAGGAGCGAAAGACAAAGATGTTGTAGAATATGCAAAAAGAAACGATTTGTTGCTAATTACACAAGACCAGAAACCAGCAGAACTTGCAGAACTCACAGAAGTCAAGTATGTACTAATTTCTAACGCGATGATTGCGAAAATAGCAGATGCAAAAATAAGAGAAAAATACCAAAACATAAAACGAAAATGACGCAAACCCTTTTCACTATTATGCTAACGTTTTTTGTTTTTCTCCAGACACAAAACTGGAAACTCTCAAACCTATAAGTCGAATTCTTCTGTTGGGTCTAAAATAAACTTCCAACAACTCTCTGGCTGTTCGATTCAAATTTTGCAGTCGATTAGTGAAGAAAGGCAGAGTTTTGCTGTGCGTGTGGGTCTCAAAATTTTCATAACGTGCTTTAACGGTAACCGTTTTAAAAAAAAGATTTTGCCTCAGAACGTCCTTAAGCACTTCTTCAGAGAGTTCATCCAAACTATCTAAAACTAACCCGAAATCCGACGTATCTTCTTCAAAGGTGATTTCACGACTGATAGATTTGACTTCACTTCTTTCTTCGACTTCGCTTCTGTCAATTCCATGTGCCATTAAATACATCTGCGTACCTACAACACCGAATTTCTCAGCCAGCACCGTAGGATCGAAACTTGCTAAATCGCCTATAGTTTTAATTCCCATAGCCTTCAGTTTCTGTTCAGTTTTTCGCCCAACCCAAAGAAGCTTGCGCACAGGTAACGGAGCTAAAAACTTTTCAGATTCTTCTTCTCTGACAACTGTCAAGCCATCAGGTTTTTGAAAGTCACTGGCTATTTTCGCGACAAGCTTGTTTGGACCTATCCCAATCGAACCAGTTAACTGCTCTTTCTCATAAATTTCCTTTTTAATCTGACGTGCCAAGGTTTCAGCTTCAACATAATCTTTCACTTTCGAGGTTACATCCAAAAAAGCCTCATCTATCCCCCAACCCTCAAATTTGTCTGAGTACTTCCGCAAAATATTCATAATGTCTTTAGAAGCTTCTGTATAAAGTTCATAGTTTACCGGTAGATAAATGCAGTCTGGACAGAGTCTCCAAGCTCTCGAAATGGGCATGCCAGATCGAACGCCGAATTTTCTAGCCTCATAATTACATGTGCTCACCACGCCTCTGCCTTTTCCTTGTTTTGGGTCTGCACCTACAATCACTGGTTTGCCCTTGTACTCGGGATGCGCTCTCTCCTCAACAGCCGCGAAAAATTGGTCCATATCCACATGGAATATTATCCGCTTTTTCTCTGCCATGATTTTCCTTTTCCATAAGGCTCGTTCGGTATGAAATGGTTTTTTGCTGATTTGAATCTATCGCAACAACGCATGTGTACAAAACTAAACCTATATTTAGTTTCGCTAACGATTTCTCATTCATAACCCTTAATGCCACCCTTAACAAAAATAGCAAAGACACCATTAAGAGGAAAAGAAGATGAAAAACAGCACGATTATCTCATCAGAAACTGCCAAGCATGTGGCTGTTGAGTTTATCAAGAAAAAGAGGAATACAGAAAAAATAGATGTTTCCTCAGTTGAACAGAAAAACGGAGAATGGATTTTCAGAGGAACATGCCCAATAGACTTAGAAGGACATCTTTGGGCTGAAAAATTCGAGGTCATTGTAGACCAAAAAGGGAAAATTAAAGCCACAGACTTCTCCTTACTGTAGAAGTTTTAACTGCTCAGTAACAAAACAGCAATTGCCAGCTCATATTTGCCGCTTTCTACGAGGGAAAATATTAAAGATGCTTAGTTCAATTATCTAATTGAGGCTTGAACAAGTTTGCTTGAAAAAATTCTGGTTCCAATAGATGGGTCGGAGCATTCATTAAAAGCCTTAGAAGTTGCAATTCAAATCGCCAAAAAGTTTGAAGGAAAAATAACATTGATTCACGTGTACTCTGTCACTGTTAGACCTATCATAATGCCAGAACCAACAACGCTGACTCCTCCAGGAGTACCAATAATGACTCCTACAGAAATTTCAAGAGTAGTCAATGCCGCCCGCGAAGTAGGCAACCGCATTCTTAGTGATGGAGAAGACAAGGCTAAGGCTGAAGCAGTACCTGTGGAGAAAATACTTACAGAAGGACATGTTGTTCACGAAATCATTAGAGTAGCAAAAGATGGCAACTTTGACTTAATTGTCATCGGGGCTAGGGGAATAAGTCACATGAGAGAAATGCTCTTGGGAAGCGTGACAGACGGAGTGATACATCATGCATCCTGCCCCGTCTTAGTTGTGAAATAATTCGCGCAACAGCAAATTTCTACGCGAAACCGAAGCCAGCTGCCAATTTTCCTCCACTAGTCAACCAATCAGAAGATAACATTTGAAAATTCTGACATCATCCTTTTTGGCAACCTTCAGCGTCTTCGTTTTTGACCTTAATAGAACAGAAAAACTTTTCTTTAATCAACTAGAAAATGGAAGTTAAGTGAAGAAATTTGATTCAGAGACAAGATTTTCTTTTAGAGCCAGTGGAGCACATAAAAATCAACGGAAAATTGACGGTGGACCAACTAATTCGACAATTTGGAAATTCGGGCTCTTTTGGGGCTGGAAGGCTTTCAACGGCTTGCGACATCTATGAGCGGATGGTGCTAGATGACAAATGCACGGTGTTTTTGGCATTGGCTGGAGCGGTAGTTCCTGCTGGAATGCGCTCGCTGATTGCAGATTTGATTCGCGAAAGACTCATTGATGTGGTTGTTAGTACTGGAGCAAACATGGTGCATGATACAATAGAGGCCATCGGAGGGCACCACTATAAAGGGCACTGGGCTGTTGATGACAATCTACTGTATAAATATCACATATACCGCATATACGACGTTTTCGTGCCTGAAGAAGACTTCGTAAAATTAGACCACAAACTTGTAGAAGTATACGACGATATAGCCGCTAAAAACAACGGAGAAAGTCTGTCTTCGAACGAGTTTGCATGGGAGTTAGGAAAAAGGCTCAACGATCCGAACTCCATTTTACGAGCAGCATATGAATCAAAAGTGCCGGTATTTCTTCCAGCAGTTCGCGATGCAGAATTCGGATTCGCGTACTGGCTTCACGCTTCACGAAAGAACAGCCCCAAGAAGCTGGTGGTAGACGCCTTCAAGGACGTGCCAGAGATATGCGGCATTAGCAAAAATTCTCCAAAGAATGGCATGATAGTAATAGGTGGCGGAGTTCCTCGAAACACTGTTCAGTCCGCTGCGCTAGCGTCTAAGAAAGGCATGGACTACGCTGTGATAATAACAATGGACCGACCTGAAATTGGTGGACTGTCAGGCTCAACTTTGGAGGAGACGATTAGCTGGGGAAAGGTGAAAGGAAAAGCCGATAAAGTCATGGTTATTGGTGACGCGATGATAATTTTTCCAATCATTGTTGCCTCGGTTCTTGAAAGATTGGGTAAAGATTTCCAGCGTGTACCCTACTTAAAACGCAAAGGCTTAGAGTAGGAGGAAGATGAATGACAGAAGAAAGGCAAAGATTTTGTGGAAACTGTGGCAACCACAACGCATACAATTATCCAGACCAAGTTTTTTGCACGAGACGCTTTTCCAAAGGTGTGAACCCTGTGGTGCAGACTTTATGGTGCTGTGAAGAATGGAATCCAAGCAGCCAAGAATGCTACTGCATTGAGGAAGCAATGAAATCGAAGACGAAAAAGTAATCATCCCATTTTTCTTTTTGGTTAACATTAAAGTTATTATAAGGAGCTTTCAGTGTTTTAGGTGGTTAACGATTGGAAGCCCGGTGGTGTAGCGGTCAAGCATGAGGGCCTCTGGAGCCCTTGACGAGAGTTCGAATCTCTCCCGGGC
>CAYWII010000040.1:0-10530 GCA_964457175.1 uncultured Candidatus Bathyarchaeia archaeon | reverse complement strand
TGCCTTTTGTACTTTCAATATTTCCATCATTGCTTACGATGATCAGCGTTGAATTGTCCACAATAATAGTGGCTGCGATAATATTTGGTTTAGTGCTTGGAACACAGGAATCAATTTATCGTGCAGCAGTCTCGGAACTTGCGCCAATTTCTTCAAGAGGCATGGCATACGGTATATTTAACACAGCTTATGGTGTTGGCTTCGTCATTGGCGGCGCAGTATTTGGCTTGTTTGCCGATTTAAAAGCGTCCTTCATTCTAATAATTATTTATACGCTTACAGTACAAATTATAGCAATAGCCTCGTTGCTTCGAGTCAGTTCAGAATTTAAAGGAAAACAACACCGCTAAACGTGTAATTGCGATTGTGCGTTATTTCTTTGCCATATGTCATTTACTGAAATATCCTTGATATAATCTGCGAGATTTCATTGTTTCGGAGAAGGCTTTGGTAAACAAAGATAGAAAAGGCAACGATGATGAACATTCCGCTAATGGTTCAGAGCGGTATACAATCTTTCACGCGCTATTTGAGGAAATGAAAGAAAAAGACAAAAAACATAGAAAAAGGTAAGATTGTTACTAAGTGGGTTCTTTTTTGTATGCGTCAACTAGGTAATTGAACGAGAAAGGTTTCGATTGGACACTGCCCTTCAGACTTATGATGAAAGTCTTGAAATCCTCCAAATACTTGCCCCAATCTCTTCTAAAAACTTGATAGAACTTGACAAAATCAGCATAATCCATATGCACCGAAATCATAACTGCATCTGAATCCATCCCTTGACCTGTACATACAAACATCACGTTTGGCTGTTGCTTAGCCCATTCTTTTCCTTTATCCCAGAGGGGGTGGACGAGTTCTTTTGTGCGGGCAAACGTGAAAACTAGTAGGTCGAAGCCTAAATAGGAAAGATCAGGAATTATAGTGTATTGGGTTATGGCTTCTTTTTCCAGAACTTTCCTCAGTCTAGTTACAGTAGGTTGGGAAATGTCCAAGATTTTCGCTAAGTCTCTGTCGCTTCGCTTTGAATTTTTAATAAGTTCAAAGAGAAGTCTTGCGAGATTTTCTTGTTTCATAAGTAACATTTACGCTGAAATCCTTTATCAAACTTTTCACTAGATTGACCAAATCAAACTAGTTTTAAAGTTTCTTTACGGCATTTACTGTTCGCTTTAGCAGTAGTTGAGCTGCTTCCTGTGTTGGCCAACCTCCCAAGCCACAATCTGGTCCTGCAAAAGTCAAGCGGTCGCCATATTTGTTTTTTGCTGTTGCGAACCTTCTTTTTATTGTTTCTTCATCTTCAACCAATTGCTCTGGATATGGTTTTGTTATGCCTTTTTCATATAATTCAGCAATGATCGAGTCTACATCTGTGCGTGATATGCCAATCCTTATTTGCTTGTCCATCCTTTCGAGAGTCTTTCTTGACAACATTTCAATGTTTTTAGGAGAGGCAGCGTACTCTAATGCCACCACATCAAGGTTTTTAACTTCTAAAATGTCGGTGATCCTTGAACAGGAATGTAGGTGAATCTGCTTTGTGACTCGCTTGAAATCGAAGGTTTTTTCCATAACATCCAAGAGTGTTTCTATGTCAGAAGTTACGTCTTGAAAACCGAAACTTGGCTCGTCAATAGACACAACTTCAGTTTTGACGTATTTGGAATCCAGAATAGAATTCTCTGCAAATCGCCTTGTTGTCTCGGCAAACATTAGGAGTATGTCTTTATATGGAGTTGTTCCAAGCTCCTTGATATATAGCTCCAATGGTCCTGTGATACAAACGCGCAGTAAAATTCTTTTCCCACTTTCTTCGCAGAGCCCTTTAGCTGCTTCATGGATTACTTTTACTTCCGGTATGATTGCACGTTTCTCTTCAACTATGTATGTGCCTCTGTTCGTGCATTCACGAATGGCATCCATAAACTGTTTATGTATGTCATAATGTTGCGGGTAATTAACAACATCCAAGCCCGTTTCAAGTTTTTTCTTGAACGAGCAAATCACAACACGGTAAAAATTGTTTAACAAGAAATCGTCGTTTTCTATACTTTTTCCTGCTATTATTGCTTTTCTGGCAAGTACATACGCCTCTTCGAATACTCTTCGGTCTACGTTAATCGGTAGTGGAAAACTGCCAACATCATCAACAAGGGCATCCATACAAACACGTTAACCAACTAATCATTTAAAATTAACCTCACCTTCAAACTTTTGTTAGAATATAAGTCAATCTTTACAGAGCAAAAAATATAAGCGAGTATATCTTCGTGAACATTGATTGGGATAAAGATGAACGTCTGGAAACTTCGACTATCAATCTTCGGAACCCTAGCCATAATAATTAGCCTATCCACGTTAGTTTTTGCCGTCGTTTTAACTCTATTAAGCTCTTTTGACCTCATCACTTTAGGCATCTTAGTTGTTGCCTTCAACATTATCCAATGGCTAATATCACCATACATAATCGACGCACTCTATCGCACACGCGAGATCCCAGAAAGCGAAAATCCAAAACTTCATGCAACCATCGAAGATCTAAGCAAAAAAAGCAGAATAAAAAAGCCTAAGTTAATGCTTGCACAGATTCCAATTCCAAACGCGTTTGCATACGGCTCGCCCATAGCAGGAAATCGCGTAGCCGTCACAGGTGGATTATTAAAAACTTTGGAGCCAGAAGAGGTTGAGGCTGTTGTTGGACATGAACTTGGGCATTTAAGACACCGAGACGTGCAAATAATGATGTTTGTCTCTCTTTTGCCAGCATTGTTCTATTACCTAGGCTTTTCACTCTTGCTCTCGTCAAGATACAGCAAACAAGGAAACGATAGCGGAGGAGCAGCATTAGGCTTTGGATTTATGGCTTTCTCATGGATTTTGAACATGTTCATACTCTACCTAAGCCGCTTGCGAGAATACTACGCTGACAGACACAGTGCATCAATTGTTGAAGATGGTCCAAGAAAACTCTCGGAAGGCTTAGCAAAAATAGTTAACGCATCCAAAAACATGCGAAGAACCAGAAATGACACACAACATCTCAATGCATTTAAAGCTCTGTTCATCGCCGACCCTGACCGTGCAGAAACAGACTCCGTGGCAATTGCAACGATGTCAAGCTCTAGCGAACAAAAACTAGTTCAAGAGATTCTGTCAAAGAAAGTAACGACGGTTGACAAAATCATCGAAATCTTCTCTACGCACCCCAACATAGTCAAACGACTTAGGGCTCTGCAGCAACTGAGTTAAAAACTGCATTAATTTCTAAACCTCTTTTTATGTCACAAACGTTAAAGGCGATAAGTTGACAGTTTATCTAATGTATCTCTAAGATGTGAAAAACATGCCATATCAAAATATCCTTTCTAGTTTGGATAAGGGAAAAGACGAAATGGCTCAAACTTTAATGGAGCTTATCCGTATCCCTGCGATTGCTCCGGAAAATGGTGGAGAAGGAGAAGCGAAGAAAGCTGAAAAATTGATGCAGATATTGGAAGATGTAGACTTTGACAAAATAGAACGCTTCGATGCAGATGACGTTCGGGCTCCTTCTAGAAAGAGACCAAACATGATAGCCTACTTTTACGGAGAAAACACGTCTGAACGGCTTTGGATAATAACACATCTAGACGTGGTTCCACCTGGAGAAAATTCTCTTTGGACTGTCACGAAGCCTTTCGAGCCAATAATCAGCGAAGGCCGAGTTTATGGGCGCGGCAGCGAAGACAATGGGCAATCTATGATTGCATCAATCTTTGCTGTTAAAGCTCTAAAAAGTCTGAGAATAAAGCCGAAAAGAACAGTTGTCCTAGCTTTTGTTGCAGATGAGGAGCAAGGAAGCAGATATGGTATTCAGCATCTAGTAAAGCGGGGACTCTTCAAGAAAGACGATTTGATTGTTGTGCCAGACGGAGGAAACGAGGATGGAAGTTTCATTGAGATAGCTGAAAAAAGCGCGTTGTGGTTCAGAATACGGACAATTGGAAAGCAAACTCACGCAAGCATACCTAACAAAGGCTTAAACGCCAATCGTATAGGAATGGAATATGCTTTAGCTGTAGACAAGATGCTGCATGGAAAATATTCGCTTAAAAACCACTATTTCTATCCGCCTGAAAGCACATTTGAGCCGACAAAGAAGGAAAAAAATGTTGACGCTGTAAACATCGTCCCAGGAGAAGACAGTAACTATTTTGACTGCAGAATACTGCCGGACTATAACCTAGAAGAAATACTGAACGAAATTGAAAGACTCGCAAGAGAGTTTGAGAAGAAAACCGGAGCTACAATAAAAATTGAGGTCTTGCAGAAAAGCGAAGCCCCAAAACCGACAGATGCAAACGCCAAAATAGTAACTATGTTGAAAGACGCAATAAGAAAAACCAGAAAAGTAAAACCAAAGGTAGGCGGGATTGGTGGAGGAACATGCGCAGCTTTCTTCAGAAGAATAAATGTCCCAGCAGTCGTCTGGAGCACAATGGACGAAACAGCCCACCAACCGAATGAATATGCAAAAATAGAAAATATAGTTAACGACGCAAAAGTCTTCGCTTCCTTAGCCATTTTAGAATAGTTGAACGGAAAGATTTATATGGATGGATAATCCATCCAACAAGCATGTTCAGAGCATTTAGAAACTCACGCGTAACAGCCTTTTTTGGCGTTTTGACAGGCTTGTGCTTAGCTATTCAGTTAGCTCCAAGACCGCCTAATGTTGAGTTTACTTCTCTTTTTGCGTTTACTGTTGGTTTTTTGTTTGGTCCGTTTGTTGGAGCTTTTTTTGGCAGTTTTGTGATGTTTGTTAATGGGTTCTTTTCGCCTTGGGGGTTTGCTGGTTTAAACATGCCCTTTCAAATGTTCGGAATGAGCATGGTTGGCATGGTTGGTGGTCTATGCAAGAAATATACGCAAAATCCCAGTCCAATCGAAGCCGCAATTCTTGGGGCAATTTTGGCAGTCTTCTACGATTTAGTAACCAATTTTGGAATGGCTCTATTTTATATGAGTATTGGAACCGACCCAACTTTAGCAATAATAACCGCTCTTGGCTATGGCACGCCATTTTCACTAATACATATAGCCTCGAACATAGCGGTGTTTGGAATAGCTTTCTTCCCGCTGATCAAAGCGGTAAATCAAATTCTAGTGGTGAAAAAGATTGGTTGAAAAAAGAACAATCGTGTTCATAACCTTGATAATTATTGTTTGGGCGTCGATAACATCAGGGTTTACAGCCTATTACTATCTCGAACAGATAAGATATCAAGGACAAAGCTCTGAAAAACAACAACTGCTTACAGAATTGACACAAAATTATGATACGTCGATAATTAAGCAGGATTCGTTATCAAGAGATTACAATGCCCTGCTTGAGGAATACTACAGGTTCTTTGGCGAAAATCTTTCCTTATTCATGGACAAATACAAGAACATACTTTCTAATCTAGGTAATAATTACACCTTAATACTGGACAAATTTCCAGAACTAAATGAAACTTACAATGATTTGTCAAATCGAGCGCTTAACGAGCAGAGTATAACGAGAGAAGAATTCGAGTCACTACTTAATGACTTTTACGAATTGTTAACAGACTTGGCAGCAAAAGAATTGGAGAGTTTTCTGGACAAGATCGGCGTCATAAAAGTGGATTTATGCATTGACTATGGCAACGGAACCAAAGAATGGCACAACATTTCAATCACTCATGGCATGACACTGTTCGACCTAACAAAGAAAACAGCAAAAGTTGATTATACTTATTATTCGTGGATGAAACCGGGTCACATACTTGTAAATTCAATTAACAATCTAGCCCCATCAGAAGGAAAATACTGGTTCTGGCATTACTGGGATGAAACAAAAAATGAGTGGATCAGCGGGCAAGTTGGTTGCGACGCTTGGGTTCTAAAGAATAACGGCGCCTATAAATGGGAATATAAGATGTGGGCGCCTTAGCACCTAACCAAAATGATTTATTTTAGTGCGGAATAACAGAATCTCACTTCAACTCTAAACATTTCACGGAGTCGTTGAACATTGACTAATATCTCAAAACTATTCACTAACGTGCATAAAGAAGGAAGGAAAAATCTGCTTGAGACTGAGGCTAAAGCTGTCTGCATGGAGTACGGCATTCCAGTTACGAAGTTTAAATTGGCTGAAAATGAGGCTGAAGCTGCTAAGTTTGCAGACGAAATAGGATATCCGGTGGTTTTGAAAATTGTTTCGCCAGACATTATCCACAAATCAGATGTTGGCGGCGTTATGATTAATCTAAAAGGCGAAAGAGAAGTTCGAAACGCCTACAAACAAATTCTGCAAAACATCAAAAAACACAAGGCAAAAGCAAAAATCACCGGCATACTCGTACAGGAAATGGCTCCGTCATCAACTGAAGTCATAATCGGCGCAATCAAAGACCCACAGTTTGGTCCATCAATAATGTTTGGGTTAGGCGGCATTTTTGTAGAAGTTTTGAAAGATGTGACTTTTAGGGTTGCACCCGTAACTGAAGATGAAGCCCGACAAATGATTACCGAAGTTAAAGCATACCCACTCTTGAAAGGATACAGAAATCAACCTCCAGCAGACATTGACGCCATAGTAAAGATCTTGCTCAATACGTCAAAACTCGTCATGGAACATCAAGAAATAAAAGAGCTCGATCTAAACCCCATAATGGTTTACAAAAAGGGAGCCAAAACTGTGGATGCAAGAATCATTCTCGAATAGATATGAAAGTCTAAGCAAAAATGAACTCAAGAAAAGCCATAACCTATCTATTTTCACATTAGATGAGGGAGCAAAACTAATCAAACCGATAAGGGAATGGACAAGACGAAGAGGAAAACGCAATTGCCAGAACAGCAGAAAACCCAAAAAATTGAAGAGCTAACTCAAAGACTTTCCGCATTAAGAGAACAGAAAAACAAACTGGACACCGAAGCAAAGGAACTTATGGAAAAAAGAGACAAGCTCAACGAACAGTTCAAAGAGATACGCGCTAATATCGCTGAGTTAAGGAAAGAAAGAGATAAACTAAACGAAAAAGTCAAAGAGCTAAAACAGCAAAGAGAAACATCAAAAACGGAAATTCACGAGAAAATCGAAGAAATAAAGAGACTAAAACAAGAGATTAAAGCTTTAACCCTAAAAAAGCCTTCAAGAAGTTTTCAATCTTTACAAAAAGAATTTGAAAGCATCGAATGGAAGATTCAAACAACACCTATGGAACTAACAGAAGAAAAGGAACTTGTTGAAAAAGTCAAGCAATTAGAAACTCAACTGAGCGTCTATAGAAAACTCAGCCAGCTGAACCAAAAAATCTTGCAGTTACAAAACAAAATTGAAACTCTCGAAAATCAAAGCAAACTTCAACATGAAAAACTTATGGAAACCGCACAAAAAAGCCAAGGACTCCACCAACAGATGCTAGGAAAAAGTGAGGAATCCAAGAAATTTAAGACGGATGCTGACAATGTGCATAAACTCTTTGTACAATCAAGAGAAAAAGCAAGTCCCGTTCGAGAAGAGATAAGAGAAATTACAAACCAAATAAACCACCTAAAAAAAGAAATTCAAGAGGTGGAAGCCGAAGAAAAGAAGAAAACAGAGGAATCCCTTCGTGAAAAGCTTGAGAGTCAAGCGAGAGAAAAACTTAGGCGAGGCGAAAAATTAACATGGGAAGAGTTTCAACTGCTAGCAGAAAAGGGAATAAAAGCAGAAGATTAAAGTAAAATACTCTTAAATACCTATTGGAGAATAGAGACTTAGATGGCCACTGAAGAAGCAGAAGAGAAAGAGCAAAAGCGAATTCTCATTCTATGCGTGGACAGGGATGATGATTTACGAGTAAAAGCCGGCATTAAAACTCCTTTGATTGGAAGAGAAGAAAACCTTAACGCCGCCGTGGCGCTGGCTTTAAATGACCCGGAAGAACCAGATGCAAACGCAATGTTTGAAGCAGTAAGTATATATGACCGGCTAAAAAGCGAAAATAAACCGGAAGAAGCTTTTGAAATGGCAACTATTGCTGGCTCTGAGCTTGGCGGAGTCGGCGCCGATAGAAAAATAGTCGCTGAGCTGAACGAGTTATTGACCTCTTTTCCCGCAAGTGAGGTCATTCTGGTTACAGATGGGTATTCTGACCAAGCGGTTCTGCCACTCATAGAGTCGAGAGTACCAGTTACGTCAGTTAGGAGAATAGTTATAAAACACAGCGAATCAATCGAGGAAACCGCAGCCTTGTTCACACGTTACCTTAAGACGATAATGGAAAATCCCCGCTACTCCCGTATCGCATTAGGCCTGCCCGGATTGCTCATCTTAATTTTGGGAATTCTCTCATTCTTTAATCTACTTTACTATTATTGGATAGCATTCATTTTCGTCGTAGGCGTGTTTCTTCTCGTGAAAGGTTTCGGATTTGATAAGACAGTAAAGAACTTTTATCAGTGGATGAAGGAATATTCGCCGCCTCCCCTTCCAGTACAAATTTCAAATTACACCGCAGTTGCTGGAGCCTTATGCATAGGCGTTGGCATTTTCCTAGGCTGGACCAATGCCGCATCGTTTGTTGCAACACAGACCCCAGCCCCTGTAGACTTAGCTGGATGGTTCAGCATCCTACCGAAAATCACGGGATACTTCATCAAGGGCTCCATGGATCTCATAATAGTCGGTATTTCTGTGACATTTTTAGGGAGAGCTATACGTTGGTATTTCGAGCGTGACAGCAGATTACTCCGCAATGCAGCCTTGATAGCTTCGGTGGCATGGTCTAGAGTAATTCTTGATGAGACTTCAACGGTGGTGATCAGACCAGAATTAGGATATGACAAGCTAATCCTCTCAATAGTTGTCGGCGTCTTAATAGGCATAGCCTCAGTTCTGGTCGTATTCGTAATTCATAGGTCTGCAAAAGGATTTTTCGAGAAGACAGAAGAACAGGTTGAAAAACTTGGAGAAGGCTAAAATTGCCATTATCGGTGGAACAGGCTTCGAAAGCTTCTACAAAGGTACTGAGCAGCTACGTCTAGGAACGCCCTATGGAATAGCTCAGCCACTGTCTGTTAGAAACATCGATGGGAAAAAGGTCATCTTTCTTCTAAGACATGGCCCAAAGCATCTAGTTCCGCCACACAAGATAAACTATCGGGCAAATATTCACGCCTTATATTCAGCTGGTGTAACTCGGATAATAGCCGTAAATGCGGTTGGCGCAATAAACCGCGAATTCAAACCCGGCGACATCGTCATTCCTCATGATTTTGTTGATTTCACTAAACTTCGTTCTACAACCTTCTACGACGAGGCTCCAGTCACTCATATTGACGTTTCTCAACCATATTGCCCAGAAATTCGCAAAATTTTGGTTGAAAACGCGAGAAAAATCAGATTAAAGATATGGGATAAAGCTGTACTGGTATGCATGGAGGGACCACGCTTTGAGACCCCCGCAGAAATTGAAATGCTTAGGCGTCTAGGCTGTGACATTGTAGGAATGACTGGAATACCAGAGGCAGTACTTGCGCGAGAGCTTGAAATGTGCTACGCCGGCTTTTGCTACGTTTCAAATATGGCTGCTGGCATGCAAGAACACTTGACAACGCATGACGTTCAAAAAGTTTGTGAACCGCTTACGCCAAAGCTGGAGCAAGTCTTAATTGAAACCATTAAGTCTTTACCCCCAGAACGCGAAGGCAACTGCCCATGTGCTAACGCGCTTAGAAATGCAAGGTGCAAGTGATGTTTAAGACTTTGCTGTCAGTCATTGGAGCATACAAACTCTATGAAAAGTGGCTGTGGCATCAAGTTAATAACGGCGTAAAGTTGGAGCACATAGCGATTATTTTGGATGGAAACAGAAGGTGGGCTTTTGAGAAAGCTCTTAATCCATGGCTTGGGCACGAGAAGGGGGCAGAAAAGGTTGAGAATCTGATTGATTGGTGCCAGAAGCTTCATGTCAAGTCGATAACGTTGTATGCGTTTTCTACTGAGAATTTTCTTCGTCCAAAAAATGAAGTTGAAGAGATTATGCATATTGCGGAGGAAGAGTTTCGGAAAATTCTGACAGACAAGCTAATACACGAGAACAAAGTACACGTAAAGGTGATCGGCAGAGTGAATTTGCTGCCTGAAAGTCTGCAGAAACTAATAAGGGATGTGGAAAAGGCTACGCAGGATTATGACCAACACTTCTTAAACATTGCATTTGCATATGGGGGAAGAGCAGAAATTGTGGATGCTGCTAGAAAAATTGCCGAAAAGGCACAGGAAGGCGAAATAAACCCAAAAGAGGTTGATGAACGACTATTTGAGCAGTATTTGTACACGGCATACATGCCCAAACAGGAGCCAGATTTAATTATTAGAACTTCAGGGGAAGAACGGCTAAGTGGCTTTTTGCTGTGGCAGTCTGCCTATAGTGAACTCTGCTTTTTGGATGTCTACTGGCCTGATTTTCGCCTGATAGACCTTTTGCGGGCGGTTAGAACTTTTCAGAAACGTAAGAGACGTTTTGGCGC
>CAYWII010000039.1:0-10905 GCA_964457175.1 uncultured Candidatus Bathyarchaeia archaeon | reverse complement strand
GTGGGCAATCCAGTCTGCGGAGACATGATGACCATCTACATAAAAGTCAAAGACAATCGTATAGAAGACATCAAATTCAAGACCTTCGGCTGCGGCGCCGCCATAGCCACAAGTAGCATGGTCACGGACCTCGCAAAAGGAAAGACTTTAGAAGAAGCCATGAAGATCACACGTGCAAACGTCGCAGACTCACTTGGTGGACTACCGCCCATAAAAATGCACTGTTCAAACCTAGCCGCAGACGCCCTTCACGCCGCAATTGAGGATTATAACAAAAAAAGAAAGAGGCGAAAAAATGAAAAAAGAATTCATTAGATGCGAATTCTGCAAGATAGCAATTCCGGCTGGAACATGCAAGCTTGCAGCCTACAGCACGACGATTGATGGTAAGCAATACATATTCTGTTGCAAGCAGCATGCTCAACGCTACAAAGAAAAAAAAGAAAAGGCGAAATAAATCGAAACTAGGTAGATTGCAGAATAGTGACGTGAAAGTGCCGAGGGCAGGGTTTGAACCTGCGACGACCCGGTCTTCAGCCGGGCGCTCTCCCAGGCTGAGCTACCTCGGCAATGCTAACAATTCAAAAATGGGTTAGTGTGTTTTTAAGTTTTCTGAATTAAAAGCCAAAATGGTTGGGTGCAAGTTTTTGTTTCTCACCTAGCCGAGAGGAGAAGGGAGAAAGGAGAAGTACATGTAAACTTCCCAACTTGCACCCGTTGTTGAAGTAGAAGGTTTCTATTGAAAAGCCTTGTGGAACAAAGTTTCAGTCTTTATTTGGATTCAGAATCATAATTTATGATACATCGAGAAGGGAAATACTCCTTAAAACCCAAAAAAGCATTGTAGACTGCAGAGGAAATGAAACATGAAAAAGAAAACGGCACTAATCATGGTTGAGCTGATTGACGAAAGCATCATGGAAAATGATGAAAAAATCATACGTGAACTGCTCGGGTGGTTTAGGGAAGACGCAATTTCTATTCCCTGGATTAAAGAAGTGAAAGACATAACCGTGAAAGACCCTTAGGAGCCCAACAATTGAAAAAGCCGCGCAAAAAGGTAACCTATAAAGACGAACATCAAAAAACAATAGATTTTCAAAGCTCTTTCGATTCTCCTATGCTCTGACTCTCTAAAATTTTTAGAATTACTCAAACATATTTCACCAATTTGTCTATCCGGAAGCCTTAAGCAAAGATTTTATGAAACCAAAATAAGTATTTCAAATCCCACAGCAAACACTATCAAAAGGTTAAAGACAAAACCAGTTGTTAAGAATAGGCGAGGGCCCGTAGTCTAGTTGGTTAGGACATCGCCCTCACGCGGCCTACATTGGCTGGAGGAAGCGGCGAAGATCCCCGGTTCGAATCCGGGCGGGCCCATGTGTCTTTTTGTTGTACATGTCTTCAAAAAGGTTTATTACGTATTAATATTCACTATACTTCTTTGAGAATAGGTGAAAACATGCGAGAAAATATCGATTCATTAAGGCGGGATAGCGGAAGTTATCCACGGCAAGTAGTACATGACGGTTTTACGTGCGGTACCTGTGGAGAGATTTTTCAAAAACCGATTCTAGCAACAGTCACGTCCAGCGGCAATGTGAAAACTTATCTGGCGTGTCCACGATGTATAGTAAAGGTTGGCAGCGTCAAGACGGAAAAGAGTGAAGAAAGAAGAAGCATAACGGACGCGTCTGAAAGGAAGGAGACATCTCAAAAAGGAGATTTTCAGTGTGCTCATTTCTTGGGGTATTTGAAAAAACGTTCAAGAGACATGCCAGTCCCAGATGAGTGTTTGACATGCGGCAAAATGATTGAATGCATGGTTCACCAATAGCCAGATGTTAGGCACACATTAGAAAAGAGTTTGTAATAACTTCACTAAAGCAGGACATACCTACCGAAAGAATCGTTTATCTTATCGAAAAATCAAACGCAAACAGAAACACATATTCACTCTGCTCATTACGTATTAATCATCAGCCTTCTACGTCAGAACTAATCGATGCTTCGTATCCCAAAAGTTTACTCTTAATTTTAGAAGCAGAAATCTGAATAAAGACCAGAGACAAAGCAAGCAAAAAAACACATACAATCCAACCTGCAGCTCCTGCATTCGCGCTAATTTGAAATATTAACTGTACATACTGGGCGAAAACCCAGAGTACTAGGGACCAAATATGGGGCAATATTGCAGAGAACACTATAAAAACCATTGATAACCCAAAGTAGTAGTTACTTAATCTAGGCGTGAACGTTTTGACCTTTTGAAAAACGCTTAAGTCACCAGTTCCAAGGTCGACTCCACTTTTCACGACAACAATAAAAGTCTTGGATATTTGATATGTTTCAGGTGCCTCTTCCAGCACTATCAGATTCAATCCGATAATAGCTATGAAAGAACTCAAAAGAAGCCCTGCCTCAAAAATCACAAACATACCCAGCGCCAACCCCAAGGTAGCAAAGCCTACAGCTAAAGGCAATAAGGATAGGAAACTGTGAATTACTTTTTTCTGTTGCGAATAAGGATTGAAAACAATGAAGGTTTTGTTAAAAAGACTGGCTGAAAGATTTTGTGGCAAGCAGCTTAGTTTTTTAGACTTCAAACGGAATAGAATGGATAAAGCCAAGGCTATGCAGCCCATTATTAACAAAGTTAAAGACGAGGAAAGAAGATAAGATTCCGCCAACGATTTGCCCCATTAATTGAATTTAGTTTGAAGTTTTATTAATGCTTGCTGCAAGAATGACTTAGGCAGAGAAATATCTCAATCGGG
Source organism: uncultured Candidatus Bathyarchaeia archaeon (assembly GCA_964457175.1). Lineage (GTDB taxonomy): Archaea > Thermoproteota > Bathyarchaeia > Bathyarchaeales > Bathycorpusculaceae > CAYWII01. The sequence continues at coordinate 8,125 of CAYWII010000039.1, read as the reverse complement.
TTATAACTCAAAGTTATGCATTCATTTCTTGTATAGCTCTTCAACCAAAATACTTGCAAAATTTCAGAGGTAATTCATCTACCAAAAAGAGAAAGAAATAATTATTCATCTCAAAATTTATCAGTAACAAGAGTTGCCAACACTTGTTTCCACTAAGAGATTTAACACGGTCCTTACGAACACCTCATGTAAACCGTATATTATTAACCGCGAACATTGTTGTTTTCGTAGTTTTCTGGCTTGCCAACTTGAACATAATCTTGAATACCCAATTTGCAGAGGACATGAATCAAAATTTTACGATGTACCCATACCAAATAGTTAATGGGCAACGACCCTACACCGTCATCACATCAATGTTTATGCATGACCCTTCGAGTTTAGAAGCGGGACTTATTCACTTATTTGGCAACATGCTTTACCTATACATTTTCGGAGACAACGTAGAAGACACTTTCGGCCACATCGGCTACTTAGTGTTTTACCTCGTTTGTGGAATAGTCGCGGCATTATCACATATAATGAGTATTATCTTTGCGCCGACGATGAGTGAAATAATTGGCATTCCGTTTAGTTCGGACCTAACGACAGGTGTCGTGGGAGCTTCGGGAGCAATCTCAGGAGTCTTAGGTGCATATCTCATCCTTTATCCAAAATCAAGAATCCTCACACTGGTCTTCCTTGGATGGCCAATAATAATACCAATACCAGCAATGATCTTCCTTGGTTTCTGGTTTTTAATGCAATGGCTCTACGGATTCTTCGACATATCTGGAGGAGTTGCCTACTGGGCACACATAGGCGGATTTATTGCAGGAATGATTTTAGCTTTGATTATTGGGCGGAGAATGAAAAAGGCTCAAGAGTCAAAGCGTACTCTATAATGGGGTAGTTTTTTGGGGTCTGCCCGTCATAAGTTCCTCATCTGCATAAATCAGACTGGGACGGCATCATCATCCCCCAAGAGAATTAAAAGAAACAGCCAAATAAGCTTTCACAAATACCTAATGTCTCGCTTTCTTGCGCAGCGCCTTTATGGTTCCAGAAACAGCCAAAACATGAACAGCCGCTGGCTTATTTCCTATACTTGTTATGGAAGCTATTGCTGCTCTAACGTTTTCGAGACTTGTGTGCATGGCACGAATGACAGCAAACCTTCTTTCCACATCATAATCAATTAAAGCCAAGCCTGTTCGGCTCGCACCATATTCTCCATAAAGCTTCGAAACAGAACCCCAAACAGCGTCCATTAACTCTTTTGACGAAAATGCTGCTTCAGTGTCTATCTCCAAGGCTAGGTAGCGCCGTCTCACATTTCCTCGCAATCCTTTCCTCTCCGAATAACTCGTATACCAGGCGCAACAAAACGTGGACTAAGTTTTTCCCTATTTCTCCTAACGATTGCCAAAGGATTTTCTGAAATGGCTCTTATTGCTGATGTCTCATTTAAGTCGAAAAGAGAAGCCAAGGCAGCCAGCTCCCTTGGTCTTCGCATTAACAGCTCTTCTGAAACTCCACTTGACACGACAATAGGAACATGAAACTCTTTCGCAATCGCCAATTCTCTTCGCAAATTTGAAAGAAGCCTAACTCTAACCGACCCTTCTAGAACAAGCAAAGGTTTCAAATCAATTTCAAGAGAAGCAAAACTTTTCGAGGCTAATTCGGCTTCCGCCTTATCAAAGAACCTCCCGCGAAAGTCAATAGAAGGGAAATTCAGTAGATCCACGCGGCGGTCCTTCGCTGCTTGCCTCGCCACGTTCTTAGACGTGCACATTACAGCAATTATCTCAAATCTTCTCCTTAATTTTCTCAAATTGTAAACCAACTCATTAGATGTTCTGGGTTTCAAATCGATTCGGGACGCAAAATCTACATCGACTTCTCTGCAAAAACGTTGAAACTGTAGAAGCTTTTCCTCAGTAAAGCTTGATGAAAACGGTACTGAAACCAGACAGTATCCAAGCCTTGAGGTTTTTCTTATCATGCGTTCAACTTGTTCTGAATCTCTCGCACTGGGGCATAGATGAAGGTCTGCGTAGATTTTTTTCATGGAAGCATCCCATATTTCCTGCAAATATTTACTATCTCTTCAATGTTGGATTTTTTAAAGTGTATGCGAAAATGGATTGGGTCCGTTTGGGATAGCTTAAGTTCGTTTATGCAGGCAGATTGCTTGTCAAATCTCAAGTAGAGGTTTCCTCTATCTAAATGCTCACTAATTTCATTGCTTAACAGTTCCTTATCTAAAACGCTTAAACCCGAGGACAACTTTTCAAAGACTGCTTGGGCAGCTTTTTTTTCTTTGATTCTCGCTTCTAAAAGGATTATTGGGTTTCCATGGTGTCCAGTTAAGTTTGTTCTTTTCATGGCAACATTATCAAGGATTTCTGTTGGAAGCGTGTTCCGTACCGCATTCAAAACTTTGTCTACATCTTCTGTTGCATGCGCAAAGACTCGTATGTCAATGTAGCCTATCGGAATTTTAGAAGGCAAATACACATCACATTAATCTTGAATAAATGTTGACTTAACTTTTAGATTTTCCTCTCTTCTTAGGCTTAGACGCGACTTTCTTACTTTCTAAAAGTCTCTTAACAACCTCAACATTTTCTTCATGAGCGGTTCTTCTCCTCAAGTCTACAGGAAACCTAAGTTTCAAAGCTTCCTTTACACTTAATCCAGCCTTCTTAAGTTCTTCCCGGCTGAAACCTCTTCCAGTATGCTGCTTCCCGCCTTTTTTGAAAACGGTTGGCTTTGCTGCTATCATTAAGGTTAGTCTCCTCTAGCTGCTTTTCTACTTGGTCTAACTTTTTCTGCTCCGCGTCCCTTATTTCTTAAACCTCGAACTTTTTTGCCCGCACTTGTTAAACTTCTGAAAACTCGCTTGTGATGTTGTTTTTGACATATCCAATTAATGTCTGCGTCAGTCTTTACCGATGGATGGTTTGGGTCAACCATTATAATTTCGAACCATTTGGAGCGGCCATCTTCGCCTACCCAATAGGAATTTAGAACCTCAAGGTTTGGAAACTTTCTCGCGGCTCTTTCTTCAGCGATTAGCCTCAGGCTTTTGGCAGGCTTAAACTTTTTAACACCCATTCTTTTGGGTCTTCTTCCAGCTTTTGGTCTTTGCTTTCTTAATCCTCCACGTCTAATGCGCACACGAATCATCGTGAAACCTTGTTTTGCTTTGTAACCCAGCTTTCTTGCTCTATCCAAACGTGTTGGTTTCTCTATGCGAGTTATTGCAGATTGCTTACGCCATCCTATTAACCTCTGGTGCATCAACTCGTCTACAAAGGATTTTTCCGGCTTTGACCAAGCCTCTGCAATGTATTTGTATGCCAATTTTTCACCTCACACTAGTTTGCGGTTCAGCCTTTACGGCTACATCCCAGCGGACATCTAATCCGCCAATAGCGTTGATTCATAGCATCATGAGTAAAATAAACTTTTCCAGAAAATAGAAGGAAAAGTTTTGCAAATCTACTGCAAAACATGGTTACAACCCAAGGAGAATTGAGTGCAATGGGTAACTGGAGCTACTTCATCATCAATATGGATGTTTTCGAACCACTGCAAGGAAACATAACTCATCATTGCATTCGGAAAATAAACGAGCCGAATGAAAGATTTCCATGTTGCGATGTAAACGGTGACTATGTGGTCAACATGAGAGATATAGGTCTTTGCTGCAACAACTTTGACAGAAGTTATTAGTTCAACTATTTCTTAATTATCTCTATAAACTACACAATGCTCATTTGCTTTCAAGTTTTGCGTTAGTCACGAAGAAATAACCGCTCTGATTCTTCCACACTTTTTCTGCTTCAACAATTATTATACGCTTCTTGAAAAAAAGCGCGTCAAGTACAAGGGTTTCATATTCTCCTCCTTCGCCAACAATTGAAATCCCAAACTGCTTATTTAACTCAATTAAAGCCTTGACTGAGGCGGCGTCAATTTTTCTTCCAAGCCATTCTTTGCTGAAACCGTATGCGTAGACTCCGGTCATGATTGTCTCAAATTGAAGATTCAAAATTTCCTTCATGATGTCCAACTGGTTTTTTCCCCAGATTGGTGTGATGCACTTCAGTTTTAACTGTTTACAGATTTTTTCCACTCGCGTTTTTTGATAGTTCGATGCTATTGCGCCGGAGACTATTGCGTCCACATCAAGCGTCTCAATTAAATGTTTAAGGTCTTCAACTTCCTTCTCCTTTATTGCTGAGGTTTCTGCCTTTACAAGTGGAATTTCAACGGCTCGCGCAAACAGGTCCATTAAACGAATGTTTGGGTAATGAAACATCCAGCTATCTTCTCTCAGCGGAATCATGCTTACCAGATATTTCACTTCATAACCTGAGTTTAAGACTCTGTAAAGTGCTAAAGTGGAGTCCTTTCCTCCAGTGGCTAAAACTGCAACGCGCATGTACCATTACACTTCTAACTAATTAACCAATAAAGCTCAAATTTAAAGGAACTGCGTCATCATTCCACAAGTTTTGCCCTCGTTTTCTTGAATAAAGCCTCCGTTTCTACTCGCCATTTCTCAAAGTTTTCAGGAATTTCTGGATAGTTTTTGTAGTGAGCCCTTATTTGCTTCATCAGGTTAACAGTAACCCTAAGTTTGTTCAGAAATCTTACTCTTTTCAACCCTTTGAAAACTCGTTTAGCAGTTTCAGTTGTATTCAAACGGAACTCCTCACCCATACCAGCCCTTAAAACATCTTCTTCAGCTAAGAGTCTAAATTTCATCCCGTAGTTTAGGTCCTCGTCACGGCATGTCAAGAGAAGCATGCGAAAAGCATCCAGTCCCGCTTGTTTAATCCCATACAGCTCCATATACTTGCAGTTGTAAGACCACAAAGATTTTTGGCGCACATCTCTCTTTTCTAAAGCTTCGGTTATTGTTTTTCCAGCAAGATAGCCACTTAGCATGGAAGGGCCTATTCCGCCGCCATGTATTGGATTTACCAGACATGCAGCATCGCCTAGAATTGCGACCCCGTTTCCAACCATATTGTGTAGTGGTCTACGTGTGGGGTCGTACCAAGCACCGCCATTCAGAAGTAGCGAACCTTCAAAAATCGGCTTTGTTAATATGTGTTTGTAAAGCTGGTTTTTTGGGTTTGGAAAATCGCCATGCATGCAAACTCCTAAGCCAACATTGACTTTTGCTCCGCCTTTCGGAAAAATCCACGTGTAACCACCGGGCGTTATCTGCTGGTTTAGATAAATTTCGCAGTAATCTATGTCCTTGGTTTCCTGTTTAAGTTGCCTAATTTCACGATAACAAGCTTCAACATCTTCGTTTGCAACCTCGTTTTCTATCTTCATATCTTCGGGAAGTTTTCGCCTAATTACTGCCGGAAAACCACTACCATCTACAACAACTTTACTCTTCAACGAAAAATTCTTGCCAGCCTTCACATCTTTAACCATAACTCCAGTTACAAAATTCTTTTCAATAATTGGCTCCAAACAAAGAGTTGAATCCATGAAAACCACGCCTTTGTCTAAGGCTCTTTTCAACAACCACTGTCCAAAGAGGCGTCTATTTAACATGTAACCAACAAAATCCTCATGATGAATAGTGAAAATCGTCTCCAAATCCGGCGAATAAATTTTAATGCCGTCAATTCTCTTTTCCAGCTCGCCGCCTTGAGGCTTTTCCAAGCCGACATTTTTCAGGTGATGCTCTCCAAGAGCGTCTCCACAAATTTTTTCGCCAATTTCCTCCCGTTTTTTCCGCTCAACTATGCAAACTTTTAGGCCTGCTTCTGCGGTTGTTTTTGCTGCCAGACATCCCGCGGTTCCAGCGCCGACTACGATGACATCAAACTTCTCCAAACATTTTTCTCCTCAGTGTCGCAATTCTATACTTTGTTGTACAAGTAAACCTTTATAAATTGTGAAGTAAGCCACTGCACACTAGGTGCAAGCCACCAGTACCTCTTTATGCCTAGTCATTTAGGCGTACTTGAAATCTGAATTGAGAATTCATAATTCTTAATTATATTCTTGGCTAACCATGGAAACACAATCACAAAATCAAAACAAAATGGTGGCGGAAACATGATGAAAAAAACCGCAGTTAATAAAAACATGATATACACAATCGATTTGACAAAGATTGATGGAGACGGGGCTTTTCCGTGTCCAAAATGTGGAATCATGATATCGCCGGAAGACGAGACCGAAGAAGTCTACCAGATTGTTGAAACAAGAGTCAAAAATGATGAGCTAGCGGAACTAACTTTGACGTGCAATAAATGTGGAAGCAAAATTAAGCTTGTAGGTTTTCTATCGCAACCAGAAAACTGAAACAACCCAATTTAATTTGCAGCTACTTCTGTTCTTCTAACCTTTTACTTATAATTACGAACATTAGCCATAAGATTCCGCCATAGAAAATACCGTTAAAAATGGCACTCAGATAATTGGAGAAACTTTTTACTGAGTCTCCAATTAGTGTGCAAAAGATGTTTCCAGGAAACATCGGTGATTGTATTATTATAGAGGCTGACGTAATTAATAAGAAGAAGACCAGTAGGATCAAAGCCCCCTTCAAGATGGTTCGCCTAACAAGACCTATTATGTTTCGTTTTAGACAGTTTCCTATCCAATAGAATCTGGTATCGCAATGTTTAATAAATGTTATTGTTCACTAGTTCGACACAACTACAAGTCAGACATGTTCAGAAGTGTTGTGCCCACAGTATAGTTAGCATAGATTACCATATCCTGATTAAGGGTTATCGTCCTATTCGGATTAGTGCTTCCATCTTCCCATTGCAAAAATGTATAAACTGTTCCCCCAATTGTAACAGTTGAGTTTACACGGATAATGTAGATTCCTTCAGCCAACGTGCTTTCCCAAGGCGTATGATTACTATAATAAACAGAATCCGCGTAGTACATCCGAAATGTGATACCAAGCACATTAGAGTCTATTTTAATAGCGTGAACAGGCGTCGGAGGAAGAGTTATTCCGCTAAGAATGAAAACTATAAAGAGCACTGGAATTACATACTTCCGCATCTTGGAAAGCGACGACACATCATCTAAAGGCTCTGGATGCTTAAAAAGAGACAAAAACAGAACGAAAAACGCCATGGGATAATAACCATAAAATACAAGAAAAATAATTGCTACAACGTTCAAAATGCCTCTCATTTTCCCTCCCAAAATAGACGTTGCGACATGACCACCGTCGAGCATGCCTGCCGGCAACAGATTCAACATGGTAACGATCATGCCTATGAAACCTGCAAAAGCTACAGGGTGTATAAGAATTATGTTACCACGTCCATACACACCAAGGAAGTTTAATGCCCTTCCCACAAGTTCAAAAAGAATTGGAAATGACCCAAATGGTCCTTCTGGAAGCCTATAAACTACTGGAGAAAGAGCAAGACCGACGAAAGTGACAATTACAGTTATGGCGAATCCTATCAACGGTCCACTTGCACCTATATCAAACAATGCATCCCTGTTTCTCGGCAAAGATTTTTGCATTATGACCGCACCAAACGTTCCAATGCCGAACACCTGTCCAATAGGTGGTGGGCCAGGAATAAAATATGGCGGTGAAGATTCCACTTTTCTCTTACTCGCGGCTAATTTGTGACCCATTTCGTGCATTCCAAGAACAGCCATAATGGCTATCGTGAAGGTTACTCCGCTTACGAGCGGGTTGATTACTTCTGGAGAAATCAAGTATCCAGTCGCGAATGTAGTGCCAATGGTAGCAAAAAACAACAGCCAATTGACCAGAATGTTGCTTGGTTTTGTGGTTGGTTTCCCAACAACTTTCAAGACAATTTTATCATCGCGCCTGCGCAAAATGGCTATTAAATTCATTTTTTCCAAATTCTCTAACAATCTTAAAAAAGCATTTTTTGTTTCTTGTGACTGTTTCAAAAAGTAGGTGGGAACGTTATGTTCCAGCAATGCCTCTTCTACTTGAAACTCTGCAGACACAAGCATAGTTATTTGTTCAAAATGCGTTTGGTCAAATGGTGCCTCAGCGGCTTCGCGTGGTATTTCGTTCATAGCCCTTTTTCCTTACATTTTGGTTTTCTATGAGCGTGTAGAAATAGAAAAGGTTATTGGAATT
>CAYWII010000038.1:0-11062 GCA_964457175.1 uncultured Candidatus Bathyarchaeia archaeon | reverse complement strand
ATAGTATTCTTGCAGTAAAAACATTTATAGCTATAAAAGAGTCTGGGCTTTTCCCCGCATTTCTTTTAACGGGCGCGATATGCCGAAGCTGTGGCTGAGCTTAGGCGGTGATGCCTTCCAGCCGAACGGAATAGCAACTTATAAAAAATGTGATTGACAATTGAAATTGAGAGTGTTTGTTTGGATCGCACGGTCTGGGCGTCGGTTACCTCGGGATCTTCTAAAGCTTGGAGAGAGAGCTCTTGAAAGATGAGGTCTGGATCTTGGATTTTACGTCACCCATCAATTTGAGTAGGTTCAAACCTATTCTGCTTGACGCAAATGTATTATTGGGGGTTGCACATTCCGGGGAAGGGTTCCAAGAAGTAGACCAACTGATGAGGAGGTGGGGAAGGATCAAGACATCACATGCGGCATTCGTGACAGATTTCATCGTACATGAGGCTATTAGTGCAGAGAAGCAAAAATATGAAACGAAGAGAGTCAGGTATTTCCTTAAGGAAGTGGAGAAGAGCAGGGATGGCTTCTACATAGAGGTGAGAACCCCTATAAGAAAGGTAATGGCAGATAAGAGGGGTCAATATCTGAATCTTCTTTCTAAGAGAGTTAGGCACATCATTCTCAAGGGCTACCCGGAGCTTTCAGGAACAGACATCTCACTGCTTGTCGTATCAGTCCATATGCACAGTAATGGTGCCGAGGTTACATTGGCATCGTTAGACAAGAAACTCGTTGAAGCTGCTGAAACGCTGAACATTGCAACCCTAAAAATGTTTTGACTCGTTATTCTTCTTCATTTTTCCTTGGACTTTTTCAGCTATGTAGAAACCCATGCGTAAAGATTCACTTTTATCCCTTTTCTCGACGCTTCCTTAAAGAAGATTTCAATATAAGCTTTGTTTCAGATTTTGTTTCATTTTTCTGGCTGAACAGTGTTGTTGGTATGAATGTTTGCCTTTTTCCAGCCGAATACTCTTCTTAAACTCCTCTCAGACATAGGTTAACTGCTATGGCTAACTCCAAAACATATTGGCTTGACGGATTTTCATAGCTGTAATCCACAACTCGCCGATAAGCAAAGCATACATGATGGAAATCATTAGCCCACACCGATTAAGAACACTCCGCAGTTTAACCAGCACTTCCCGCCTAGCCTACTCCCTCAAAGATTCAAATTCCACTACCTGACTCTTCTTTGCGCCTGATTTTTTGGCTAGTCCATAAAACCTACTTTTTCAAGCTTACACCAACAATTTCAACGCTCACAACGTGAATGCTCCCAGCACTTTGCCTGCAAGCGGCGACGCAGCCACTTCTAAGCTCCACAACCGGCTCATGCGCACGCGTGAAAACGCAAATAAGAAAGAACACATACAAAAACTACGGGGGTCAAGAAAAGCAAGCTAAAACGACGAGAAAAAACCTTGCAAAACCCTGTGAGGTTGATGAAAAACTGTGCGGGGTTGCCCTAGCCTGGTAGGGGGCAGGCCTGCTAAGCCTGTGGTCAGCGATGGCCGCGCGGGTTCAAATCCCGCACCCCGCGCCATGGATTATTCAACCATTTTGGGATGAACTAGTTGATTGCAGTGGGGACAATGTACTAATCCTTTGTCTCTTAAGGCTCTCCAATGTTTTTTGCAGAAAGGACATTGGAAAAGTATAGTACCGCTGTAGATGGTTAGCCACTGTCGACTTAGAATCAATACCACGGAGCCAACAGAGATAAGAGCAATTCCCAGGATTATTAAGTATGCTAGTTTAAATTCGATAACAGGGATAAAATCAAACTTTTGCGTCCAAATAACTGCCCAGAAACTTTGGACTGGATTTTCGGCGGAAATATTAGGCCAACTTCTCCAGATAGGTATGAAAATAAGAACTAACCCTATCAAACAGAGCATTATTCCCAATGCATAGCCAGATTTCTGTTTTCTAAATATTCTCAACCACATGCACAACGCAGCGTTTGATTAGTTTTATTTGTGGATATTGGATGACTTAAATATTGCGATTCAATAATCAACACTTTTGTAACACAAACAAAAATCAATACGTCGTTTGAATCTCACATCAAATACGATTAGTTGAGACATAGACTGCGACTTCAGAAAAACTCTCTAACTAGCAATTTGCCAGTTTGTATTGACGGTTTTGGCAGTCAACCATTTCATTCTCAAACAACTTACGCAAAGCCTTGAAAACTTTCTTTTCAGACTCTCCGGTCTTTTCGGCAATTTCTGCAATCGTCAAAGGTTTACCTGAGTTTTTTAATATTGTAATGACGAGTTCATCAACCTTGTTCAGTTTTACCATATCAATCAGTCCCAGATTAAGCGAACATGCCAGTTTTACAGTTTATGTTCCATTTTTCTTATAAAATTTTTCAATACGATAGTGTCATATTAAGCATGGAATAGTTTTATTTTCGCATAACCAATAGAGTGACATTATGTGTAACAAAATAATTGGAGATGATAGTGAATGGCAAAGAAAGGTTCAAAGTATAAATGTGAAGAATGTGGGCTCGTCGTGGTTGTTGATGAAGCTTGTGGATGTTCTTCATGCGACTTGATCTGCTGTGGCGTTCCAATGAAAGAAGTAAAGCCTAAAGCTAAAAAGTAGACTGTTCCTATCTATGTTTGCTCCATGCTTCCTTCAATTTCAAAACGAAGTCTTCCTCATCCTCGGCTATTTTCTTTTTTACTTCTCTCCACGTAGCCGAACAATCCTTATAATCCACGTGAACAATGCTGTGAATGATTTTATCAATTTCTTTTCTGTTCTCACTCGTAACGTGTATTCCTGTTTTCTCGAAAATTTCTTTGAGATGCCTAAAATAGCAAGTCACAACAGAGACCTCAAATGTGATTAAGCTTTTTGCCTTATAGCTTTCTCGATTTGTTTTTAAATTCTTATTATTTGTCTGTATTAGTGATTCGTAATGGTTATTGAGCTCCAGAACGTACGAGTTAGTGATGTTCCGAATCAGAATCGCGCTACCTTATCTCTTCCTGGCAATTATCTTATCAGTTACTGTTTATCCGGTTGAAGCAGCAACTAGAAGCTTCACTGTGCCAAGCGGCGAAGAAATCACAGAAATTCTCAGCCTCGCAGTTGAGGATCACGTTACAGTAATATTTACGGTCGGCGGATTAACCGAAGGCACCGTTGATTTTTACATGACTTTTCCTAACGGAACTGTGAAGGAGTTTGGCAGAAGGGCGTCTCTTGATTACAGATTCATTTGTGATTTGACAGGCGAATATGTTTTACATTTTTCTAATGAATACTCGACGCAAGGTGTGCTTGTTACGTTAAATTATGAAATTCAACACTACATTTTTGGGATTCCACAAACTCTTTTCTTTACTCTAATAATTGCAGCAGTTTGCGTGGCTGCAGCAACAGCTTTTATCTTGATGGTGAAACCTCGTTAATCATAAGCATTCAAAAACGCATCTCTAAGCGGTACTATTTACAATTTTTTCTAGATTTTAGTGTACCAAAATAAGTTAAGTCGAGTTTGCCTTTCTTGCTTCTACGCGCAGACCCCATTCATGCTTTAATTCCAAGATTATATATGTGATGAAAAATGCTAAGACTATGCAGAAGACAACATCCCAAATTACTCCTTCCCAGAAAATTAAAGTGCCGCCACCAACAAACATGTCAGATTGTTCATAGTGTGTAGGATCATCAACTTGTGGTGTAGCCCTTGTTGGTTGTATTATTGCTCCCATTTTTAAGGGGGCACCCCAACTAGCGGCTGTTACTATTGCAGGAAAACCATGATCGTCAGCGACTTCAAGTTGTTCAAAGTGCATACTAGCGAATGAGAATGTAAAAAGTAACAATGCGGTCAAGATGGCAATATATACGAGACTTCTGTAATCCATAAAGGAGGCAATGTTATACATTCGTCTGTATACCGCTGTAAAGAAAATTCTTGTTCGTGTTCGTTGGAGGTAAGCCACTATAGCTAATGCGCTGAATATTACAACTGCAGCAATAGTGAACTGTAGAAGCAACAGAGTATCATTCTGAACTAAAAGTCGCAAAATTGAAAGCGCTGCAACCTGCACATGCGCCTCAAGATCATCAATTTCAACCCAATTTGGTGTGCTAGAATTGTCCCATTCGGTATGAATCCAACCTGGAGTGCCACTGTACAATTTTTCATTAGGAAAAAGTGGGCTTGAGAATAGCCCTGTGCTTGATATTACTGAAGTTGCATTGTCTATCTCTGCATCTAAACCGTCCCAAAACGTGTATTTATAGAGCTTATTGGCTTCTTTTGGGTATTGGAAAGACTCTTGGTCTGAGCCACCTGGGCTTGTCAATCTTGCTTCAACGTTGAGGTCGCTTGCAGCCTTTAGCACAAGTTCGTCTAAGTCTATTTCTCCATCCTTGAGAGTCTCGGAGACCTCAAGGACGTCACTACCGATGGAGTCAAGGTTTATGACTGCAGTTATGTTTTTCATTTCGGCTTCATGTTGTTTTACGTAGTGTATGGAGCCGACTAGTCCAAGTTCTTCACTAGCAAATGTTATGAAAAGTAGTGTTTGTTCTGGCGTGTATGTGCCATCTTTTGCTGCTTTGCTGAAGACGCGTGCCAGTTCTAGGACTCCTGCAGTGCCAGCACCGTTATCGCAGAATCCGCAGCACGTTACTGTATCGTAGTGACTGGAGATAATTACATATTTATCAGGGTTCTTGTAGCCTTCCAATTTTCCAATCACGTTGTAGTGAGGCCCAGATCCAATCACTGCGTTCATGGTTACTCGTGCAGACACGTTCCTATTTTCTTCTATACTTCGGACGTGCAAACCATCCTCATAATTAATGCAACCGACAGTGATGTTCAAATCCCAATAAAATGGACCATAGCCACTGGCAGGTCGCCCTCCTGTCGAGCTTAACGTGGGTGGAGTGAAATTCATCCAATCATACCACCATGTGAATATCACTGCTAAGGGAGGCTGAGTTTTCAGCTTGCTTCTGTAAACATTCCACGTAGAAGTGTCCCAACGCACTTCTCTACCGATTAGAAGAATTTTGCCGCTTGTGTCAATGGAATTCCAAACGGAGGCGTCGTATGGCCTCGTTCCCAAATCATGGTAGGTTCTGGCTTCAGGGAGAGGCAGAATTACAAGGTCTGAGAATATGCCGTTTTCGGCGGTTGGCCAACTGAAGTGTTCAGGATGAAAGGACTCTATGGCTGTTTGGTCATCAGTTGTATTCATGTTGCCGTCTATGTCAATCATAAGGGTAGGCTGACTTAGTATATCCCATGTTGTAAAATTGAAGGCTTCCAAATAAGTTTCTAGCCCGAAGCTTCCAAATTGTCCTTTAATCCAATTTGCGGTTTCGTTTGCGCCTGTTGATCCTCCAGAGCGGTAGGCAAGGTGGTTCTTTGCAATTTCTTCGAGTTTCAAGGCATAATTGTAGGTGTTTGTTCCGTTTATGCTTCCAAGAATTTCGAACTTTTCAGACGTTACGTTTGGGTATTTGCTGACTGCAGAATAAATAGGGTGATTGATAGCTAACAGTAAGACTGTGAGGCAGATAAATGCTAAAAATGTGATCTTCCTATAATTCATAAGTAGTAGTGTTGTTAACGAATTCTTAAGTTTGCCGAGGCACACTACATAATCAGATGAATGCTCTAAAAACATTCGTTCTGTGCATATTTTGGCTGCTGTTTTGAGTTATATCTTCTGAGTTTGGTTTTAGTTCATGTAAATTATTTATAGTGATAACAATAATAACAATCTATGAGAGCTATGCTTGTAACAAATAAGGAATTATTAGTGCCTGCCAGACAGAAAGGATATGCTGTTGGCGCTTTTAACATAAACAATTTAGAAGCTTTGTTGGCTGTTAGTGAGGCGGCAATTGAGGAGAAATCGCCTGTTATAGTTGCTGTCACGTCAAGCGCAATCAAGTATGCTGGTTTGGCTTATTTGTCCAAAATCGTTAAAACTGCTGCGGAATCGGCGCCCGTGCCCATGTCGCTTCACCTTGACCACGGAGAAAACTTTGAAACAGCTTCAAAATGCATTGACGCTGGATTTACCTCAGTCATGATTGATGGCTCCTTTTTGAAGCTTGAAGAAAACGTTGCTTTAACTAATCGTGTGGTTGATTTGGCGCATCCAAGAGGTGTTGCGGTTGAGGCTGAACTTGGAAGACTTGCAGGTGTGGAAGAGAAGACGGTTGAGGAGAAGGAGGCTGTTCTAACAGACCCAGATGCGGCTAAGGATTTTGTGAAGAAAACGGGCGTCGACGCGCTAGCGGTGGCGATTGGCACGTCGCATGGTGCTTACAAGTTTAGGGCTGAGCCCAAACTTGACTTTGAAAGGTTGAGGCATATAAGGGAAAGAGTGGATGTACCGCTTGTATTGCATGGTGCTTCAAGTGTTCCTCAATGGATCATCGAGAAAGCCGTCAAGTATGGAGCTGAGTTAGCTGGGGCGAAGGGCATTCCAGAGGACCACATTAAGAAAGCGATTTCTCTGGGAATTGCTAAAATAAACATTGACACAGATTTGAGATTGGCATTTACAGCTACTGTACGCGAGGTTTTGGTGAAATCTCCGAAGGAGTTTGACCCGAGGAAAATTTTGGGTCCGGCGAAAGAGGCTATTAAAGAGGTTGTTAAGGGAAAAATGCGTTTATTTGGAAGTTCTGGAAAAGCATAGTTAATGGTGAACTGCGAAGATGAAGGTTGGAGTTTTAAGCGGCGGAGGTGACGCTCCGGGAATTAATGCAGTCTTTCGAGCGATTGTTAGGAGGGGTATTCAGAATTATGGTTATGAAATTGTTGGCATAAGAGATGGCTGGCGTGGACTGCTTGAGAGCGAATTTTTGCCTTTAAACTTGAATACTGTGTCGGGTATTCTTCCGCGTGGTGGCTCCATATTAGGCACTTCGAGAACAAACCCGTTTAAACGCGAAAAAGGAGCTGAGAAACTACTGGAAAACGCTGAAAAGGTAGGCATTAACGCTGTTATTGCTATTGGTGGTGACGACACGTTAAACGTGGCTTATAAGATGGGTGATTTTGGGCTGAAATGTGTTGGTATTCCAAAAACGATTGATAATGATTTGGCTGGCACCGATTACACTTTTGGCTTTAACACGGCTGTTGCCATAGCCACAGAAGCTCTTGACAGACTTCACACGACCGCGGAAGCTCACAATAGAGTAATAATCCTTGAGGTTATGGGAAGATATACTGGTCATATCGCCTTAGAAGCTGGACTTGCTGGAGGCGCAGATGTTATTTTAATTCCAGAAAAACCTTTTGACATAAATGAAGTATGCGAATACATTAGGCATCGACAGAAGCGTGGCAGAAACTTCAGTTTGATTGTCGTTGCTGAGGGCGCTAAACCGAAGGGTGGAAAAGAGATTGTTTACAGTGAAAGCATAGACGAGTTTGGGCACATAAGTCTTGGTGGTGTTGGTTATTTTCTGGGAAAAGAGATTGAAAAGTGCACGGGTATAGAAACGCGTGTTGTAGTTTTGGGCCATCTTCAACGGGGCGGTTCTCCAACGGCTTTTGACAGAATATTAGCCACGCGGTTTGGGATAGCAGCCATAGACCTTGTTCATGAAGGAAAGTTTGGGCGCATGGTCACCATTCAAGGAAACAAGATAGTTTCGGTTCCGCTTAAAGATGTAGTTGGCAAAAGGAAAACTGTGGATTTGGAACTTTACGAAATAGCAAACGTTTTTTTCGGTTAAGAAATTTTTATGTTGCAAGCGTTCTAGCCATTTTGAGTAGGCTCAAGTCTAAAGGCTTTTCAGTTTTGCATGACTTTTCAAGGTCTATGCTTGTGATTTTGCCGTTTTGCAGTCCAACTACTCTTTTTCCTTGCCCTTTGGCTAATAGCTCAACTGCTTCGTTTGCGAATAGACTGGCTAATAGTCGGCTTCTGGCTGTTGGAGAACCGCCTCTTTGCGCGTAGCCTATTATGCTGAGTCTCACTTCTGCGCCTGTGTGTGTTTCGATTTCACTTGCGATTTTGCGGGTGTCGCCGACGCCTTCTGCGGCTACTATTATGCCGGACCTTTTTCCTTTTTCGCTGTTTTCTTTAATATTCCCTAAGATTTCTTCGATAGAAGTTTTGACTTCTGGAACTAGTATTGTTTCGGCGCCAACTGTAATCCCCACGGTTAATGCTAGGAAGCCTCTTGTTCTTCCCATGACTTCGACTATGAAGATTCTTTCGTGGGAAATTGCTGTGTCTCGGATTTTGTCGATTTCGGCTACTGCAGTGTTTACAGCGGTGTCGAAGCCTATGGTTTCGTCTGTGCCGTAAACGTCGTTGTCGATTGTCGCTGGAATCCCAACGATAAGCGTATTTGTTTTTTCGCTCAGTTCACATGCTGCCTTGAAAGAACCGTTGCCTCCAATCACAATTAAACCATCTACTTTGTTGGAGGCGAGAGTTTCAGCGGCTTTTTTGATGCTTTCTGGTTTTCTGAAGTTTTGACATCGTGATGTCAAGAGGATTGTGCCGCCCAACTGCATTATGCCACCCACGGAGCGAGGAGTCAACGCCCTAAACGTGCTTGTCATTAAACCTTCCCAGCCCTTCTCAAAACCCAGAACTTGAAAGTCCTCAGCGTAGGCTAAGCGTGTGACTGCTCGGATGGCGGCGTTCATACCAGGCGCGTCTCCACCGCTCGTAACAACGCCAATAGTCTTCAATGAATATTCCTTCACATTGTAAAAGTGTCTCAAGACAGATATATTTTAAACTAATCCAAAATATTAATCAGAAATACTGAAGGCAAATATGAATATAAGCTCAAATTAAACATTCTACTTGTTCCAACATGATGAGTGTTTTAGGTAGATTTGTTTGTTGCAAATTTTCTTTGTTCAACAACAATAGCTTGCTAAAGATTGCAGGTTAGCTTTATGACTGGGGGGTAAAGTTTTATAGTTTTGAAATGGCTTTGAATGTTTTGGCGGTGGGTCTTAGGCGGGGGGCTAGGGGTCCCCTGTACCATAAACCCTCTATAGGATGGGCCGAAAGCTGAGGCTGAGGCGTCTAAGGACGCTTTAATCCTCATTTCCGAAGCGAAGACTATCCGTCCTTTGAGGCTGGCGGGCGTTGAGCGGTTTCCGTAGGGAAGTCGTCTTCAACGTTTGTCAGGCGAACCTGGCCAGGCCCGGGAGGGAGCAACCTAAGTCTGGGCGTTCAGCGCTCAAGGGGGTGCGGGTACGAGTGTAGGGTTTGGGGGTCTGGCGGATTCTGGGCGTCGAACCTCAGTGACCCGCCGCCTTTCCATACGTTTATTATTCCTAAAACATTCAATTCGCCATAGAAACACCAAGAGTATCGAAGTTTCAACCTATTTATAAGGGGGCTAAAGACAAACAGAAAGGCTAACACACTCAACAGCGGAAACATTAAGCATCACATTGAACACGCATCAAAGCTTAATGGACTGACCTTTCCGTTGCTTCTCCAAGCATTGATCGAAAACATCTACAGCTCGACGCAAATGAGGAATCGTGATAGAACCTCCAACCACAGGCGCCACGTTCAAAGCTTCAAAAAACTCTCCTTCCGAAACCCCTTCTTGAACACAACGAATGACATGATAGGTTATACAATCATTACAACGCAATACAGCAGAAGCGACTAAACCAAGAAGCTCCTTCGTCTTAACACTCAAGGCGCCTTTCTCATATGCCCGTGAGTCCAATGCGAAAAACCGTTTAATCCCAAGATTACCAACAGAAAGCATGCGTTCATTCATTCGTTCACAGTAACGCCTAAACTCATCAAGCTCATCCAATATTATCCCACAACACGCTTGACTATCGTAAGAACATAAAATGTCTTGTGGCACAGTTTGATGTGAACTGCGCTTGGGATTTCGTTACTCTTATTTGGAGCGATTTGCCTACTATCATCAGATGATTGAAATGAATACTAGCAATCGTCAATACGGAATATGCGGCGTTTACTGCGGCCAATGCCCGAATGGCAACGGAAGAGTAAAAATGATGGCAATGGAACTGAAAAGACTCGTCGACACAACCCGATACAACTGGGTCAAAGAAGTAGTCAGATCCTTCAATTTTGACGATTTCAGAAAAGGCCTCGAATGGTTCTCCCAAGCACAATGTCCCATGTGCCTGAACGGTGGAGGAGCGCCTTGCGAAAACAGAAAATGCGCTTCCAGCAAGAACCTTCAAAACTGCCTTCTATGCAATGATTATCCAACGTGTAAGAATACCGAGTACCAAAGAGACGTGTACCCCTTCGTCATGGACAATTACAACCACGTCAAGCAAGTAGGATTCGAAAAATACCTCGAAGAAGAAGAGGAAAGAGCCAGAGCTGGCGTAGACTTGATGGGACATTTGGAACGAAGATGCTGCAAAGTTGTCAAATTAGAGGATAAATAAGCCTTTAGCGAGCAGATTCGTCGCTTTCCATCATGCCCCAAACATTCCCTTCAGGATCCTTAAAGTAAGCCAACCAGCCTACTCCCGGAACAGCCGCCTTCGACCTGATAATTGTTCCACCATTTTCTACAACTTTCTTGATGTACTCGTCGACTGAAGGAACATCAATCGTGTTTACAGTTGAAGACTCAGCCTCGGTTTTCTTTGACAATCCCCCGTCTATACCTAGCTCGTTTTCTTTTCCTGTCATTATCAACCAGTATTCTACGGGTCCTTTCCACTTCTCAATTTTCCAACCAAAAACTTTCTCGTAAAACTTAACAGCCCTTTCAGGCTTTTCTGCTCCAATCTCGAAGTGAACAACTCTAGGCATCTTAACCACCTTAGAAATTGACACCTATCAAACTCATTACCCATATATACATTGCTGCAAATTCAACGAGCAACAATGAGAAAGAGGAGCTCTGAGTTGTTAGTGCCGGGGGCGGGATTCGAGCCCGCGACCTCTGGACAGTTAGGCGCTTATGCCCCGTCTTGTTCTCCAGATTATGAGTCTGGCGCCCAAACCAAGCTAGGCTACCCCGGCTCTTTTTTATGGAGTTTTTCTTGACTTCGACCAGTTTAGTA
>CAYWII010000037.1:0-11840 GCA_964457175.1 uncultured Candidatus Bathyarchaeia archaeon | reverse complement strand
TGCAGAAGACATAAAGAAATGGGGCAGTGGGATACAGTGGTTCTCAAAAATCCTCATGTACAATTATCTCAGCGCTGCAAAACTCGTTAACGAGTTGATAAGAAAAGAAGGCATCAAGTTCGACCTTATCGTTGCTCATGACTGGCTTTCAGCTATAGGAGGAATAACCGTTAAGAAAGAGACAGGATTGCCTTTCGCGTTCCACGTTCACTCAACAGAGAAAGGAAGAACGCTTGGACACGGTTCAGTTACGGTTAGCAATATTGAACTCCACGCCGTCAAAGCGGCTGACCTTATCGTGACAGTTTCTTATGCAATGAAAGAAGAGCTTATAGGCCTAGGCTGTCCGAAAGAAAAGATCCAAGTTGCCTACAACGGGGTCGACGCAAAGAAATACGATCCCGCAACAGTGACTCCTGAGCAGATCAGGAAAGTCAGAGCGATGTATGATATAAAAGATGATGACTACATGATTCTTTTCATTGGCAGACTCGTTGGCGTTAAAGGCGTTGACAAACTTATCATGGCGTTGCCCCATATTCTGCAGAAAAATCCAAAGGCGAAGCTTGTAATTGTGGGTCTAGGCGACCTGCAAGAATATCTGATGAATTTGGTCAAAGCCGCGAAAATGAGCGATTTTGTGAAGTTCCGTTTCGAGTTCATCCGGGAAGAGGAACGTATCCTACACTACGCAGCATGCGACGTCGCAGTTTTCCCAAGCTTCTACGAACCCTTCGGAATAGTTGCTCTCGAAGCAATGAGTATGGAGCGGTCAGTTGTCATCGGTGCAGCTGGCATCAGCGGTATGCGGGAGATAGTCGTGTATTGCGGCGAAGAACAGTGCGGTTATCACATAGATCCAAGCAACCCGTCAGACATAGCATGGGGCATAAACAGCGTCTTGGAAAACGATGAGAAAAGAAAGTGGTTGGGCAAAAACGGCAGACGCAGAGTCCTGAACGAGTTCACGTGGAACAAGATAGCTAAAAAAACACTGGGGCTTTATGAACAGATCATCAAACGCTAAGGTTAGCGCGTGCAAAGACGATAGGCGATTAGCATATGAGGTTTTTATTCGTAGAATATGAGGTTTTGTTCCTCCAATCTTTCGTGGAGCTTATGCACTGCGTCATAAACGTCCTGTTCTTTCTTCGCTCCTGTGCAAACAAGGTTCCCGCTTGCGAATATCAGTATGACCACCTTAGGCTCGTCCATCCTGTAGATCAATCCTGGAAACTGCTCCGGCTCATACATGGTTTTTCCAAGCTTGCTCACTGCCTGTTCTAAATCTACCTTTCCACCTAAGCTTGCGGAAGCAACAATGTTCTGAATCTTTAACTCGGGCTTGCGGATAATAATTATTCCGCTTTTCTTCAGCTCTTTAACAACTTTCAACACTGCTCTCCGCGCTTCTTTTTCTGACTTTGCCCCCGTGCACACCATTTTCCCAGAGTTGAAGATCAACGTAGCGGTCTTCGGTCTCTTAATCCTAAACACCAATCCTGGAAACTGTTCTGGACGATATTCTGCGCCTGGATAGCCTTTGACAACAGCGTTCAAGTCAACTCTCTGGTTCAAAGTAGCAGAAGCAACAACGTTTTGAATGTTTATTATGGCTTTAGTCTTCGGCATTAAACATCGCTTCTTATAGTGTAGTGGATGCTTATATGCCCTTTACAAAAGCCTTATGTTGCCAGTGTATAGAAACCCACTGCACAATTCCCTTTTTTCTGTGAGCGCGCACTATAATTTAAAATGGTTCTCTCCGCCAAATATTGTATGGGCATTGCCTCCAGCAGTAGGTGCCTCCCTTAAAAACACAGTTCCGGCATTCAGGCCTATCAAAGAACCTAGGCTTACTCATAACACTTCCACAGTACAGATATACCACGAAGTTTCACTTTTAGTTTGTGGATAGCGCTTTTTCAAACTTGAGCACGCGCTCTGAGTGAGGAAGAGTGGTTGAAAGAGCGTAGACGTTTGGGTGTGGGGGGTAAAGTTTTATCCAAACAACATTTGTCTTCTGGCAAACATTCATTCTGAAGGCGCATAGCCTCCAAGAAAAATGCTATTTTCTCTGCTCATCTTCCTTATCTAGGCTCTCGCACATTTTTATAAATTTCCGAGTTCCGACTCTTCTTCGGTATGCCAACGGTCCAGCTCTAGTGAAGGCGCTCTTCTGTCCCTCTGCAGGGTCAAACTAGTTTACGAACAGGTCGCATGGAAAGTCCTCACACACTCCACAATGCTCAATCTGACCTTTTGCACAAGCATACAGTTTGCACTTGCCCAGAAAAGCACTCCATTCTGATTGCCGCATCTGAACAGCTTGGCTTTTCCTCTCGGTTAAGAAATTTGCATGTTCCACAGTATGTGCCGCAAGGTGCAACGTGCTTCTCTTTTATTCAATTCGCCTCAAGTATCAACAGATTGGTCTGTTTAGCTATAACTTTTCTCCTTCTTCAAGGTTTGAGCTTAGAATTAACTAAGACATATCTGGTCTCGAATAGACAAGTTTTAGACTATTTGCACGCGCACAAACTAAACTATGGAAAAATGATTTGATAGAATTACCCAAAAAAAAGAGATGGAGGTTTATGGTCCTTTCTTTGTGATTTCTTTGACAACGCCCGCTGCAACAGTTGTGCCCATGTCTCTGACAGCAAATCTTCCAAGCTCTGGAAACTCTGTGTAAGTTTCAATAGCTATCGGATGCAAAGGCTCCATCTTCACCCAAGCAGCATCTCCAGTCTTTAGGAATGCTGGCTTCTCTTCTACAACATGTCCAGAACGCGGGTCAATCTTCTTGATAAGCTCTGTAAACCTGCACGCAACCTGCCCCGTGTGATAGTGCAGAACAGGCGTGTACCCTGCTGCAACAGCCGTCGGGTGATAGATGACAATTATCTGTCCAATGAACTCTTTAGCTACGGTCGGTGGATTGTTAACGTGTCCAGCGACGTCTCCACGGTGAATATCAGTCTTTGCAATGCCTCTAATGTTAAACCCAATGTTGTCGCCGGGCTCAGCCGTCGGAATCCTAGTGTGATGCATCTCCAACGACTTAACTTCACCCTGCTTATTCGATGGCATGAAGATGACAACATCGTTTTCCTTCACTGTTCCCGTCTCAACTCTACCAACTGGAACTGTGCCTACACCAGTAATGCTGTAAACATCCTGAATTGGAATACGCAACGGCTTGCCTGTTGATTTTGGAGGAACCTCAAAAGTATCTAAAGCCTCAATCAATGGAGGCCCAGTATACCATGGCATTTTATCACTCTTCTTGACAAGGTTGTCGCCTGTCCATCCGGACGTCGGTACAAACGGGATTTTGTCGACCTTGTAGCCGACCATCTTGAGCATTCTTGAAACTTCATTTTTGATTTCGTTGTATCGGTCTTGACTCCAATTAACCGTAGCATCATCCATCTTGTTAACCGCCACGACCAATTGGCCAACACCTAGTGTGAAAGCCAAGAAGGCATGCTCCCGTGTTTGTCCTCCAGCTCCAATGCCAGCTTCGAATTCTCCTCTTTTGGCTGAAACGAAAAGTATTGCACCGTCAGCTTGGCTCGCGCCGGTGATCATGTTTTTGACGAAGTCTCTATGTCCTGGCGCGTCGATGACTGTGAAGTAGTATTTTTTTGTCTCAAACTTTAGGAATCTAAGGTCGATTGTTAAGCCTCTTTCTCGTTCTTCTTTTAGGTTGTCGAGAACCCATGCGTACTTGAAGGTGCCTTTGCCTAGTTTTTCGGCTTCTTCTTCGAAGGCTTTTATTGTTCTGTCGTCTACGGCCCCTGCTGCGTATAGCAGGTGTCCTGTTGTTGTTGATTTTCCATGGTCAACGTGTCCCATGATTACTAGGTTTAAGTGTGGTTTTTCGGCTTTACTCATTCTTTTTCCTCCTTATTTTTTCAAATTTCTCCTTTAAATTTTAGTGATTTCGCTTACACAACTGTTCAATCAATTATTTTAAGTTTATGATGAAACATGGGAAACAGATATTAAAGTTGGATTTCCGAATTATCTGATTGGGACGCGTTTAGTTTATGCCGACAAACTTGCCTCCCGATGCAAAGAAAAAATGGGCTGAGGTTGAAGCTACAAAAAACCCACGGGAAAGACTTCAGCGAATGCAAGAGTTCCTAAGTTTGGTTCCGAAGCACAAGGGCACTTTGAAACTTCGCGGTCGAATCAAAAAGCAAATTGCGACAATGCGGAAGGAAATGGAAGAAAAGAAGCGAAAAAGAGCTGGCAAAGGTGGACCGAAGTATTTCATAGAGAAGGAAGGCGCGGCTCAATTAGTGCTTTTGGGCGTGACGAATGTCGGAAGGAGCAGCTTGCTCGGAGCGGTCACAAACTCGAAGGTTGAAGTTTCACTGGCGCCTTACACTACAAGAGAACCTGTTCCGGGAATAATGAATTTTGAAGATATTCAGTTTCAGCTTCTGGAAGCTCCGGCTCTGATGGAGGGTTCCGCTGAAGGAAAAGGGTGGGGGCTTCAGAGTTTGGCTTTGGCGAGGAACGCGGATGGGCTGGTTTTAGTGGTGGATTTATCGCAGGATCCGATTGAGCAACTGTCTCTCGTTTTGGGTGAACTGGAGAAAGCTCGGGTGCTGGTTAGTAAGCCTAAGGCTAGAGTTGAGCTTGAGCGTAAGTTTGTGGGTGCTGGCTTGCGGATAATTGTTTTGGGTAGGCTTGTTGACTGTAGCTTTAGGGATGTTGAGGAGCTTTTGAAGAGTTATCGGATTGGAGATGCAGTGGTTAAGATTTCCGGAGAGGCCACGCTTGATGAGGTGGAGGATGCGATCTTTGAGAATACTGTGTATAAGCCTGCGGTTGTTGTTGCGAATAAGATTGACTTGGATGGTGCTGAGGGGAACCTTATGCTTTTGAGGGCTTATGTTGGTGACAGACTGCCAATTATTGCGGTCTCATGCGAAAGCGGGTATGGCTTAGATAAGCTTGGCGAGGTTCTTTTTAGAATGCTTAATATTATGCGTGTTTACACTAAGGAGCCGAATGAGAAGGATTATTCCAGAAAGCCTTTCGTTCTGAAGAGGAACGCTACAATTTACGATTTAGCCAAAAACATTCACAGCGATTTCAAAGAAAACTTTTCATTCGCAAAAATCTGGGCCAAACGTCTAACTTTTAGTCCCCAAAAGGTCGGAGCGTTGTTTGTTCTGGAAGACGGAGACATCGTCGAGATTCACTTGAAATAGTCTTGTAGACATGTGGCTTGTTTTTGTGTAGTGGAGTCTTAAAGACAATTACATCAGTGCCCGTTGAATTGTGAATGTTTAAATGCATTTGTCTTTAAAGCAACTGCCGTTCCAGAAAGAAAGAACGAGATAAGAATCTCCGTCACCTGTTGGTGCAGAGAGAAGCCCAAATTTCAGTCGAAGAAATAAACATGGAAGGTTATTTAGTTGATTTTAAGCTCAGAGAAGGTTGGACAGGCTTGAACTTTTCAGAATCAGTAATAGACTAGGTCAAGCTATACGCAGTAGACAATTACAGAAACCGTTACTTCTATCTATTAATAAGCGCAACACACAGCAGAGTGGGAAACGTTTGGTTGCAGCTTCTATTCAGCGATAACTGGAAAACCCGAATACTCCTCCTAGAAACAATAGGCTTATCATTCTTGATGGCATACCAAAACGTTCAAAGCTACGTTTTCGTAATCGAAGGATGCAACCAATCAAACAGTAAAACCTCTTATCTTGAGGATTGGGCTACTCTTTCTGTCTCGTGACGCTTCGAAACCGCGTAGCTTTTCATGTCATGATTAGCAGCCAAGATAAGTTCTTCAGCAAGGCACTCTTCAATAGAACGCGGATTATTTATCGACGCTTGCCTTGCTCCATCAGAAATGTTCCTCAAAGCCAAATCCACTCGTCTCTGTGGAGCAACATCAATTGACAAGTGATAAACTATGCCTCCGTAGCTGATTCGCGTCGTGTCCTCGCATGGCGCAGAATTTTCTACAGCCTTGACAAGCACTTCGATAGGGTTCCTACCCGTCCGCAAATTGATAATTTCGAACGCGTGTTTAACCATGTTCATAGCTTTTGCTTTTTTGCCAGCGTTTTTTCCGGGACGCATGAGATTGTTTACGAGGCGTTCGACTATGTTGACGCTTGCTTTGCGGAAGCGCGTGTGCTCGTGTCTTCCCATGCTATGCGGAACAACAATAGGCTTTAGCGATATGTAACGTTGCAAGCCTAAATCCTTAACATCAATGTTCCTGTAACTCCATCTTTCAAAAAACTTTATTTCCTTCTCTTCCTGTTGCTTTTGACTCAACATTCTCACCGTGCAGGTTTCTGCTTTCTTCCGTAAACAAGCTCGTTCAACGAAACGCCATTAACCATTATCACTTTCCAACGCACACCGGGAATGTCACCCATGCTTCTTCCACGCGAACCGCCGATGCCTTGGACTAAGACTTCATCATGCTCGTCAACAACGTTCAAGGCGCCGTCTCCAGGCAAAAAAGCAGTGATAGACCGCCCATTCTTTATTAACTGGGTTCTTACGCATTTGCGTATGGCACTGTTGGGTTGCTTGCTTTCAACGCCGACTTTTTCAAGAACAATGCCGCGGCCCATAGGTGCTCCTTCAAGTGGGTCCGCTTTCACGTCCAGTCTTAGCATTCGGCGTTTATAGTACATGCTGCTCCAGCGGAATTTGTTCCGCTTTTCTACCAGTTTTCTGGCGGCGAATTCGCCTCTGGGCGATTTTGAACCCATGCTTTGTTTTTCCCTTCGCTACGTCTAATCACAACACTAATATTTAAACAATAACATGCAAAATCGTCATAGCTGTTAAAAGCCTAGAGAAATAAGTCTGCATTGCCTAAGAACAATATCCAAACAAAAGACAAAAATCAGTCATCAAGCAACTATGATGATAAAGCGGCAGAAGCTGGTAAAAATGAGCAATTGGCGACTATTAAAACTTGAAACCCACAACGCTTCTACGAACATGGCAATTGACGAAGCCATACTAACCGCCAGAATAAAGAACCTCGCTCCAAATACGTTAAGGTTTTACTGTTGGAATCCTTCTGCAGTTTCTATAGGCAAATTTCAAAATATCAACAATGAGGTTCACTTGGACGATTGCAGAAAACACGGTGTGGATGTTGTTAGGCGAATAACGGGAGGCGGCACAGTCTATCACGACTCGAAGGGCGAAATCACCTACAGCCTAATCGCAAAAAAAGAAGATTTCAAAGCCCAAAACATAACCGCTGTTTACGCAAGAATCTACGCTGGTATCGCTGAAGCCCTAAACACTTTAGGAATAAAGACGGATTTTAGTGAAGGCGACGAGAAAACATGCCCAAACCTAACCGTTGAAGGAAAGAAGATTTCTGGAAGTGCACAGTCGCACAAGAGCGGAGTTGTATTGCAGCATGGCACGTTGCTCTTGGATGTTAATTTGGAGAGAATGTTCACTTTCCTGCGTGTTCCTTGGGCAAAAACGTGCATGGAAGTTGCCGCTGTTGCAAGGAACAGAATCACCTCAATAAAAAAAGAATTGGGAAGGGATGTTTCAGAAACTGAGGTCTATCAAGCCTTAAGAGACGGCTTCCAAAAAGCCTTGAACATTCAACTTATTAGTGGAGAATTAACATTCTACGAGCGTGAGCTTGCAGAAAAACTATGCAAGGAAAAGTACGCAACTGACGACTGGAACCTTCACGGCAAAACTACGGTGTAAACTTTGGTAGGCACGTCTTAACGTTTTTCGATTTTCCATTTCACGCCTTGAGGTGTATCTTCAACAATCACGCCTATGGCTTTGAGTTGTTCTCGGATTTTGTCAGCTGCTTCCCAGTCTTTGGCTTTTCTGGCTTCTTCTCTTTCGCGGATAAGCTCTTCGGCTTCTTTTGGCAATTCTTCAGTTACGGCTTCCTTGTCTAAGTCTAATGCGAGGACTTTGTCAAATTCCGTGAGTAGTTCGTATTTTTGTTTGTTGCTGAGTTCTTTCTCTTCTCTTACAAGTTTCCAGACGATAGTGAGTGCTTTTGGCATGTTCAAATCGTCATTTATTGCTTCCAAGAAGCTGTCTCTGTATTCTTCAGTTTTTTTAGAAGGTTTTTCTTCTTCAAGGTTCTCCTTTAGTTTTCGCACATATTCGCGTAGTGTGAACAGTGCTTTTTGGGCTGATTCGAGGCTTTCCCAAGTGAACATCAATTCTGAACGATAATGGGCAGTCTGGCATAGATATCTGAAGGCAAGCGGGTCGAATCCTTTCTCGGCGAGGTCTTTGATGGTGAGTATTTCTCCTTTGGATTTTGCCATTTTCGCTTTTTCGCCAAACACTAGAAAAGCGCCGTGTAGCCAGTAATTGATGACTTTTTTGCCTGTGGCTCCTTCGGATTGTGCGATTTCGTTTGTGTGGTGTACTGGTATATGGTCTATTGCGCTGGCGTGGATGTCGAAGGTTTCTCCTAGGTATTTCATGCTCATGGCGCTGCATTCTATGTGCCAGCCTGGGAAGCCGACGCCCCATGGTGAGTCCCATTCCATTTGTCTTTTCTTGTCTTTTGGGGAGAACAGCCAGAGTCCGAAGTCGGTTATGTTTCTTTTTTGTGGGTCAAATTCGACGCGTGCTCCTGCTTTGAGGGTTTCGTTTAGTTTTTCGAAGTTCATTCCTGTGAGTTTGCCGTAGTCTTTCATTTTTGAGGTGTCGAAGTATACGCCTCTGTCGGTTGTGTACGTATAGCCTTTTTTTTCTAGTTTTTGGATTAGCAGTATCATGTCTTGGATGTGGTCGGTTGCTTTTGGGATTATTGTTGGTTTGAGTATGTTGAGCATGGTGGTGTCTTCGAAGAAGTTTTTTGTGTAGAATTCGGCGATTTGCCATACTGTTTTTCTTTCTCTTTGGGCGCGGAGTTCCATTTTGTCTTCGCCGGTGTCGGCGTCGGAAGTTAGGTGTCCGACGTCGGTGATGTTCATTACGTGTGTGACTTTGTAGCTGTTGTATTCGAGGGTTCTGCGGAGGGCGTCTTCGAAGATGTATGTGCGCATGTTTCCTATGTGAGCGTATAGATAGACTGTGGGTCCGCAGCAGTACATTTTAACCTTGCCTTTCTCTAAGGGAACAAACTTCTCTTTTTTACGCGTTAAAGTGTTGAAGAAGTAGATGTTTTTGGCTGAAGTTTTCAATGCGGTTTCCCAAAGAAATAGCATTGAAGGCTATTTAAGCGTTTTACTTTAAGCCTTTTCTATTGTTGGCTTCGGAAAATTTTTTGTTTTATAACCAACGTCCCTTACAGCTTTCCGTTTCTAGATGGCAGGAACAATCAGAGCCATGTAAGCATGCGCTTGCAGGTCAGGCGGATACATAATGTTTGTGATGGCTTCTTCCATGAGGGTGGTGTTAAGGCTAAAAGACGAGATGAAACCGTTTGAGCTGACATCGAAAAACGTGACATCCATCCTATAACCAGTGAACCTATCACCCATAGACACATCAATAACTTTGGCGTTCAAAGCCAAACACGTGCCAAGCTCAAACTCTCCAGGCGAAATGCTGAACATCAGTGCCAAAGGCTTAGTCGTAGCGGTCACAGCCACGTGAACCTCACACGGTTAAAATATGGTTGGTCTGTACTATAAAACTTGTGCAATCTTACAAGAACAGCGTTTCTCTAGAAATATGCCAAACGAAACCTATTTGGCTTCAAATAGACGGGCTATCGGCGATTGCACGCACACAAGCATTAGGCGCTTATTTTAATCGTATCTTTTTAGCTTCATCATTTTTCTGAAACTTTTAAGGTCCTGTGCTACGTTCTTTAGAAAGTGCAGTTCTTCCATTGTTCTTTCGAATTTTACGAATTCTTCGCGAATCTTTCTTATCACGCGTTCGTTCTCGCTCATTATTTTGTTCGCCTTAACGTTACTTTTTCAGTGGAGGGCTTTCATCGTTTATCGGCAAGCCCACCCAGCCACTTTCCGTCATCGAGGAGAAAGGAGAAGGCTTCGAAAAACGGAAAAACCGATTCCCGGCTGAATGCGGCTTAGCCTTCAACCTTAGCCCTCCAACTGCATCGTAAGACTTAAGACACAAGCCGCCTATAAAAGGATTACTGAATAAAAAGAACATACAAACATAAACGCAAAATTTAACCTATAGCCAAAATACCTTCCAAAATCTTCTTCTCAGAAACATCCAACTGCCTAGCAAGCCAAGTCTTCAAAAGCAACGTATGCTTAGGAAGCTCACCACTGTAAGTTATGATTTGCCCATTCTTCAAAGCATCCGCCTGAAAAGTCTTCTCAGCTTCCCTGTAGAGGAAAGACAAGGTCTCAGCTTGATAAGCAAGCGTCTGAAAATCTTCCCACTGCTTACAACGCAAAATCACCGGCGGACCACGCGTTTCTCTTGCTTGAATTGCTCCAGTTCTTTGTTCTTGCGAGGGTTGCACAGGTAATGAAGGTACCTCGTGAGAACCTGACAAATATGTAATGAGGTTAGCTATTTCACCCTGCAGCGTGCTCAGCCTTTCTTCAACCTTCTCTATCTTCCCACTAAACTCGCCAGTATCGCCTAACCTTTCAGTAATGTTTCCCAATTCGCCTATCAAGCGATCCAGGTCCTTCTCATGCTCCTTCAAAACACTTACGATGAAGTCCAGTGCTTCTAAGGCTTCGTCTTTCGATGGAGCTCTTTTAGACATTGCTTTTTCTCCCTTTTCTTCAACTTATAATGCCCATCCTTCATAAATAAACGTAGCGAATCCTCAAAACATATCTATATACAAACCTATCTGTATTTATTAAAAATAAAGTGTACACTTTTGAAGTCCAAGCATGGTCTTTTTTCATGACTTCACACTTGCGGATATTGTTTCCATTTTCGTTTTCTAAATAGCTCTTTTCCATCCATATCCATAACATGTTCAAGACGTGTTTTCAAGCAGATTTTGCATGTTTAACAATAATTTGAACCCATCAACTGTTGAATGCTTTTGATTGCTTTGACTGAAAAATGAAAGAAAAAGAGAATAAGTTGATGTTTCAGGTTTAATCAAGTAGAAGGTGCAGGTGGATGTGGCGAGGTTTTCTTTCTAACCATTAGCGCTATTGTGGCTATGCCTAGAACTATGGCCACTATTATTGCTCCAAGAAGTGCATAGGTCATCATATCAAGTTTCTGTGTCAAACTGTTTATCTTGTCCGTAAGGTCTGAGTTCTGTTGCTGCAATTGTTGTTGCAACTGGCTTATTAAACCATTTAGGCTTTGATAGAGCGGGTCTTCCGCTATCGGAATGTTAACCGTTACCACCGCTGTGGCCTCGTTTGACCATGTTCCAGAATTGTCTTTCACGCTGAAGTATATGGTGTGGGTTCCGTTTGACAAGGTTGAAGTTTTGAATGTTGCAGTGTTGCCTATCACTCCGTCAATGGATGACCTCCACTGGTAGGCGACAATTGAGCCGTCGATGTCTGTGCCGTATCCCGTGAACGTGATGTTTTCTCCTTCAACTATTGGATTTGGCGTTATCGAGTCAATGTAAGCTGTGGGTCGTATGTTCTCCGGTGCTACAATGGTTGCTTCTTCATTCGCTTGAAGATAAGCGCCGTTGCATCCGCCTATTGCGTAGATTTTTCCGTTTTTGCCGACAGCCGCGCCCAACTCTTTTCTAGGCGTTGGTAAATAGGATTCTTGCCATGTTGGCGTGCTCCATGTGTCAGTTTTTGGGTCGTAAACTTCCACGCTGTCATAGAAAGGTGCCCAGTTGTTGGAATAATCAGCTCCTCCGCCTATTATGTAGATTTTGTTGTCTGGTCCTAATACTGCTCCGAATT
>CAYWII010000036.1:0-12847 GCA_964457175.1 uncultured Candidatus Bathyarchaeia archaeon | reverse complement strand
GCATGTGAAGAAAGTTTCTGGCGTAGCTCTTGTTGTGAGAGGAAACGAGTTCTGGCGAGGCGAAGGACTAAAAACTATAGTAGACGCCATCAAAACCAAAAAGATAAACCGACTTGTCGTTGCTGAAGGTCTACCAAAGCTGAGTGAAGTAAACATTGCTGAAGCGGCTGAAAAAGCAGGGCTTAACCCGTACTTAGTTGAAGTTATAGACCTCAAAGACCACTGTGCATGGCCCCATCGCAAGACGCCGTCTGAAGCCACCGAAAAAGCCAAAGCCATGCTTCTGGCTGCTATCGAACGTGCGAAACTTCTGGAACCATTAGAAAAATTGGAGTTTCCAACAGTCAAATCTGTCTTAGTGATAGGAGGAGGAATCGCTGGAATGCAGACTGCCGAGGATTTGGCGGACTTAGGATTCGAGGTGCATCTTGTCGAGAAAACGCCTTTTCTAGGTGGTTTAGCGGCTCGTGCTGGCAGATTCTTCCCAACAGATGATTGTGCCATTTGCATACAGTCTCCAGCTTCTGACGTGAAGGCTATTACTCACACTTCAAGAAAGTGCGTATATCGCTCTGGATTTTCCAAAATTCCAAACTTGAGCATATTGACCAACTCAAAAATCGTTAAGGTTGAGGGAGTTCCCGGAAACTACAAAGTCACAATAGAGAAGAAGCCACGATACGTTGATGAATCGAAATGTGTCCGATGTGACCTTTGCACAACTGTTTGTCCAGTAGAAGTGCCAGACGAATATAATGCTAAACTGAAAAAGCGAAAGGCAATTTACGTGAACAATCCGCCAGTTTATCCGCCAGTCTACGTTATCGACGAAAGCGTTTGCAAGTTCCAAGACTGCGCTAAATGCGTTGAAGTTTGCCCCACTAAAGCAGTTAAGTTGAACCAGAAGAGTGAGAAGATAACGCTTAATGTTGGCAGCATAGTGGTTGCCACTGGCTTCCAAGAATACGACCCTAGCGTGATAAAGGAGTATCACTATGGCGAATATCCAGACGTAATAACCAATCTTGAACTCGCGAGAATGCTTGACGGCTTCGGACCTACCGGCGGCGCAATCATCAAACCTTCAGACCGAAAACCAGCTAAAAGAATCGTTTTCATACAATGCGTTGGGTCTCGCGATAGACGATGGAATCCTTGGTGTTCAAGCATCTGCTGTATGATATCATTAAAGCATGCAATGTTAATCAAATCTGCCCATCCAGACGCAGACATCAGCATATGCTACATAGACATTAGAACGACAGGAAGAGAACACGAATACTACTACGAGAAAGCCAGAGAAATGGGAATAAAATTCGTGAAAGGCAGACCAACCGAGGTTTCACATGACCCAGACGGGAACATCTTAATTGTGGATGTTGAAGACGGTATTCTGCGAAGGTTACTCGAGTTAGAAGCTGATTTAGTGGTTCTAGCTCCTGCCATGATGCCAACGGAAGGCACAAAAGAGCTTGCCGAAATGCTCGGCATAGAACTAGACCAAGATGGTTTCTTCAAAGAGTACAACGCCAAACTGAGACCAACAGAAACCAAACTTAGGGGAATATTTCTCTGCGGAGGCGCCACCTTTCCAAAAGACGCACCTACAAGTTCTCTTCACGCGCATTCGGCTGCGGTGAAGGCAGCAAAGTATTTGACTACTGGCAAGATTGTTAAAGACCAGCGAACCGCTTTTGTAAACGAAGACTATTGTGGTGACTGCGAATTCTGTCCTGTAATCTGTCCATTCAACGCAATAAGTCTGGTGCCTAAAGGTGAAGACCACTTTGTCGCGCAAGTGTCCGACCTCAAGTGTGAAGGGTGCGGCATCTGCGTTGGCACGTGCCCAGTTAACGCCATCGAGCTTAGACATTCACGACCAAACCAAATGGAAGCCCAAATGAAAGCGCTCATATCTCTGAATGGAACATCAAAACCATTGATTCTCGCCATAACCTGTTCAGAATGTGGTCACACAGCCGTAGACTCCTCAGGTATGGCGATGATGCAGTACCCAGCAAACGTGCGAGTCATGAAAGTTCCTTGCACAGGCATTCTGCAAGTCCATCAGTTCCTGCAAGCTTTCAGAGCTGGTGCTCAAGGAGTCATGGTTATAGGATGTAAAACCGACGGTTGCCACTACGAGGTTGGCAGTCAAAAGGCTCAAAAGAAAGTAGACCTCGCAAAAGTGCTGCTGAAAGAGTACGGCATTGAACCGGAACGTTTGGAAATGTTCCACTTGGTATACATTGAAGGAGACAAGTTTGCAGAAGCTGCGCGAACAATGACTGAGCAATTAGAAAAGTTGGGTCCTCTGCAGCTAATGTGAGTTTCCAAGAGGGAGACAAGCAGAAATGGAACATGGAAAGGAAAGAAAAACATCCAATGCATCGTTCTCTGACGAGATTACCCGCCGACATGGCGGTGAAACAATAACCCTATGTTATCAGTGTGGAACATGCGCCAGCAGTTGTCCAGTAGCCAAAACTACTGAAAAGTTCAATCCAAGAGATGTAATTAGATTGTCGCTTTTGGGAGAAAAACAGGAAGTTCTCTCTAACGGCGCTATATGGCTGTGCAGTTCATGTTACAACTGCCAAGAAAGATGCCCGCAAAAAGTTGAAATAGCAGACGTGATTTATGCCTTGAGAAACATGGCAATCCAAGAAGGACACATTCCAAACATTTACTCAGAGTTTGCCACTGGACTAATGAACGAAGGCCGCATAGTGCCCATGTCCAAGTTCGTGGAAAAGAAAAGACCCGAATACGGCTTACCACCCATCAAATCAGCAGGTGTGGATGCAATAAGGAAGATTCTTTCCAACACTGGATTCGACAAGATTAAATGGAAGAAGGAAGGGACAGCATGACAAGTTACGCTCTGTTTCTAGGCTGCACTATACCTGCTCGCCAGCCTCACTATGAAGCATCGGCTAGGAAATCTTTAACCAAACTTGGAATCGACCTCATCGACTTGGATACCATGACATGTTGCGCCCCGCCACCATTGCAATCCATAGACTTGGAAACAAGCCTGGCAATTGCGGCGTACAACATCTGCTTAGCCGAAGAAGCTGACCTCAACATGATAACCTTATGCACGGGCTGTTTCGAATCTCTCGCAATGGCAAATGCAATGTTAAAAGAAAACGCTAAACTGAAAACAAAGGTTAACAAACTCCTCTCCAACACAGGCAAAGAATTCAAAGGCACTAAAGAAGTGAAACATTACCTGAAAGTTCTGATGGAAGACGTTGGCTTAGACCACCTGAAAAAAAGCGTAACCAAAGATTTGAGCGCCATAAAAGCGGCGTCATTTTCGGGCTGTCACCTGCTCAGACCAAGCGCACTTTTAAAGTTTGATGACCCTGAGCGTCCACACATTTTCGACGACTTGATTGAAGCATTGGGTGCAAAAAGCATCTGGTACCGAAACAAGTTGAAATGTTGCGGAGGACTTTTGAGAGGATATGCTGACGATGTCGCATTGTCGATTGCCCGCGACAAAATTGTGAACACAACAAAGGCAGGTGCTGACTGTATCGTTACCCTCTGTCCATTCTGCTTTTTAACATTAGACCTGGGGCAGATGTTGATAAAATCTACATTTAAGGAAGAATACAACATACCAGTTGTCCATTACACTGAACTTCTGAGTTTAGCGTTGGGAATAGACCCGAAGGAACTTGCCCTCGATTTCCACAAAATACGGTTAGACAAGCTGCTGAGCAAAATCGCGTAGTAGTTTAAACACTTTTTATTCACAGCTTATTTTTCTTTTCACATATTTTTCTGTTAATATTGACTGGAAAACTGTTAATAACATCAAACTACACATGAATTGGGAGACAAAATGAAAATTATTGCTTTAAAAGAACACAGATGCTATTGTTGTGGATCAGTAATAGGTAAACATGAAGAATGCTTCGCCTTTATCGTGAACCCATCAGACCCCGAGAAGAGCGAATTTGACATTATCTACACTTGTTCAAAATGCTCCGGAGAAGAAGCTTGCAGAGTTAGAATAGGACGGAAAGGTGCTTCTTCACAATAGCCGTTCAGTAAACAGTAACCTACGGGTTCTTTGTTTTCGGTATAGTGACTTCAAAAACTTTGTTGTTGCTGCATTTCGCCGTCATGTATTCAATTTCCAGTTTCTCAACTGGTACATCCAACTTTTTACATTTATCAACACATGTTTCTGTGCCTTCTTCATCTTTGTGACATTCTCTTTTGCATATTTCCAAACCATCGGTACCTGTGTGAAGTGTTACTTTTTGATCTCTGCAATGGCATTGCATCAGAATCTTAACATAATTGTCATCGTCGAAAATGTCGATTAAGGGTTCATCTAGCTGTGGAAGAGGAATCAAGTTTCTATTTATGGGATTTGATTCCATTTGTTCGCTTATTATATACTTCTTGTAGATGAGATGTTCCATTGGCTCAACGATAATCTCGTTGTTTTCTTCACTTCCGACAAGTTTATTGACTAGAACTTTGCAGAAAACATCGATATTTTGTAGCGCCTCTTCAAAGTCGCTCAATGTGGGTGATCCACCTTCTATATATAATATTTACTTCTGCTTATATTAACCTTGTCAAGTTAAGTTTAAACTAAACTTGGCGTAATTGATGTTAATTTTTCTTCTTAGCTGCCAAGGGCACAGTCCGCACATGCTTTACTGACCGAATGATATTTTCCACATCTTTACTTGGCTGTTCCAACGCCCTGTTTATTGCAATGTCTGCTATTGTTGCACCTTTGTCTGCAATTTTGTTCAAACATGAAATAATTGCCCTGAGATATGGCATTTCAGGGAGTTCCCGCATAAGTTTTTCAGACTCGATTTGAAGCACACTTTTCATTTCTAGAACACTGTTTGCTACTTTGAGGTCCCGTGTGAAAACGCAGTCTAAAGCCTTTTGAAATATGGTCTGTGTTAGTTCGCTGAAATGGTAAATTCTTTCTATGATGTCTTTGGATAGTTTACGGCGATAGATTTCGAGATCAATTATCTTTCGAGCCATGTCTTCTGAGTAGTCTGCAATTAATTCTAAATACTGCAGTATCAAACGAGTGGCTGGGATGAAAACGAGGTCTGTTGCGCCTATTTTTTCCGCAATATCCGGTTTCAGTTGTGCAGAGAGAAGCAAGCGCACAGCTAAATAGTGGATTGTGTCTGCTTCGTCTTCACGATTTACCGCCTCAATTGCTAGAGATTCGTTGCCTTCAAGAAAGGCTTGCATCGCTTCAGACAATATTGTCGAAGCAATTAGGGATAGTCGCCTGATTAACATGTCAAGTTTGAATTTAGCCGGGTCAACAGAACATTGTAGAAGGATGTTTTTGGGTGTTTCTTCGAGAATGCCTAGGCCAATTAGTTTGCGGATAATTCTTCTAATTTCGTCAACATGGTCTTTTCCTATTCTAGTTGAAGATGTTACTCTTATGACGTCACGTCCAAGCATGTAGCTTCCAACAATTATTCTTTCAAGTAAACCATGTTCGTCGCAAACATCAGCGTTTATTATGTATTCTTCCGCTTCCTCTTTTTGGGCTATCTGGCTTGGCACGATTTTTAATGTGCCGTCTTTTTCCGGCATTAGAAAGACGAGGTCGCCTGGGTTTATGTTGTTTTGTTTTGCCCATTCGCTTGGTAGCGAAACAGTCATTGTTGAGTATCCTACTCTTTGCACTTTTCTGCTTTCCAAAAAATCCACCGTTCTTAATGGTATTTACTATTATTTGTTTTTTATATGCATTACTGTATTTTTACGTCATTAATATTTATCGGCGAAATATTGGTAGATAGGAACGTAATGGTGGAAAAGTTAATTATGTTTGTTCACTGCTTATTAGAAAGCGTTTCTGGAAGGAAGTGTACAGATGGAAAAGCCTGTTAGAAGTTTGATGAAAGCAGTTTCTTGGAGAATTGTTGCAACTTTAACAACAATACTTTTGGTGTTCATCTTTAGCAAGGACCTCACTTTAGGCACTATCGTTGGTGTTACGGAACTTGTAGTGAAAACTGTCGTTTACTACGTACATGAACGTGCATGGAACTTATCAAATTTTGGTAGAGCAAGAAAACAGAATTAGCGACGCATCAAAGGCTGATGGAGTGTTTGGTTTGTAATGAATCGTTCTTTATGTCGCTATGGTATTTACTATAAATAGAATATATGCATTAAGTATATATTTCTCGTTTGTGCTATATATCAATCAGATGTAAAGGAGGTTGATGTAAAATGAATGAAAAAGAAAAAATCTCAGAATGGAAGACCGTGAGCCTAAGAACAGAACTAATAAAAGAAATCGAAGAGGCGATCAGAACTGGACGCTACAGAAGCATATCAGAATTCGTGTCCGAAGCCATCCGTCTTCGCTTGGAAGAACTCATGCGCACTCAAGGAGTTCCCGCAGAAAAACGCAAAGAACTCTTGTTGACACCAGAACTGTTGCTATACACGCCGAAGCACACATGGGCTCAAGTGACCCCTGAAGGAAACATCCGCGTCGGCGTATCTGACTATGCACAGCGCCACCTAAAAGGAATAGCTCATGTCATGACTGAGGCTGTTGGAAAAGAAATCACCAAAATGGAGCCTTTTGGCGTTGCGGAAACATGGATGTTCATGTTCGACCTCTACGCACCAGTCAGTGGCAAAATAGTCAAAGTCAACGACAAACTGAAGAATGAACCAAATGCCATAAACGAGGACCCGTATGGTAGAGGCTGGATTGCGGAGATAAAGCCAAAGAACTCGTTGGTCTTGGAACAGGAACTCAAGAGTCTACTAGGTTCAAGAGAATACAACAAGTGGGTTAACAAGTTAGAAGGAAGACTGCGCGAATAACTCCAATTCTCCCCTTTTTATTGATTAATTCTGCGTCACACTTAAGTCAAGTTTGACTTAGGTGGCTTAATATAATTGGCGGATAAGGATAATATTCTACATCAAGCTGGTTTAACAATGACAAGTAGTAACGACACAAATGTAAAGAGACAACTGCCGCCATGCCGCTCAGCCTGTCCAGCACGCGTCAACGTCCAAGGATACGTCGCTCTGCTCCAAAGAGGCAAATTCAAGGAAGCAGTAGAACTGATAAGGCAGGACATGCCTTTTCCCGCGATTTGTGGAAGAGTCTGCTTCAGCCCGTGCGAAGACGCATGCGCAAGAACAAACGTTGATCAAGCAGTAGCCATACGTGCCTTGAAGAGAATTGTTGCCGACATTGAACGCGAATATGGACGAGTAAAACCGAAGTCTATGCCAAAACGGCACAAGGAAAAAATCGCCATAATTGGTGCAGGTCCAGCTGGCATAACGGCAGCCTATGAACTTGCAAAAATAGGCTATCCTGTGACTGTTTTTGAGCGCATGTCTGAACCAGGCGGCATGATGCGGTATTGCATACCTGATTTTCGCTTAGAAAAATTCGTGGTATTAAACGAAATTGCCTACATAAAAGATTTAGGCGTAGAAATAAAGACGGGCGTCGAATTTGGGAAGGACATAACTATTGAAAGTTTACGCAAGGATGGGTATGGCGCCATTTTTCTAGCCATCGGAACGCAATTAAGTATGAAATTGAATGTGCCCGGAGAAGATTTAAAGGGCGTCATAAATGCTGTTGACTTTCTAAGGACTTTGGCACTTGGAGAGCATATTGATGTTGGCGAAAAAGTTGCTGTTGTTGGCGGTGGAAACAGCGCAATCGACGCAGCTAGAATATCAATAAAACTAGACGCAAAAGAAGTTATGATTTTGTATAGACGTTCTCGTGAAGAGATGCCCGCGCTACCAAGTGAGATAGCAGAGGCTGAAAGGGATGGCGTCAAATTCTGTTTTCTGGTCACCCCCAAACAGATTATTGGCGAAAGCGGCAAGGTCAAGGCCATCGAGTGTTTGCGGATGCGGTTAGGCGAACCAGATGAGAGTGGCAGAAGACGTCCAGTTCCGATAAGCTTCTCTGAACATCAATATGAAGTGGATACTGTAATTCCTGCACTTGGGCAAGTTGCAGAGCCAGCGTGTATACCAAAGGAACTTTTAGATAAGCAAGCGAGAGCACCATCCTTGAAGGTTGACCCATTAACATTAGAAACAAACGTGCCTGGCGTGTTTGCTGGAGGCGACATAGCCACAGGACCAGCAAGCATAATCGAAGCCGTTGGAGCCGGTAAGAAAGCGGCGATTTCCATTAATCTTTATTTGACTGGACAAGACTTGCGAAAGGGAAGAGACGAAAACATCGAAGAAACAACGTGGGTTAAAAACTGGGGTTCTATTGAGAAGAAAGCGCGAAGATACGAGCCACCACCAGAGAAACCGCACGTAAGCTTTGAGGAAGCAGCAGAATACTTAGAGAAAACCAAGCAGAAAGCAATGTTCGAAGCTTTCCGCTGTTTAGGATGCGGACCATGTGCTGAATGCCTTGCAACTTTGGAACTGTGCGAAGGCGACAAAGCGGTCGTTGACGAAAACTTATGTGTAGGCTGCAATGTGTGCGCTGTCGTCTGTCCATTCGGCGCTGTTAAAAAGGACGAGAAGGAAATTGCTCGAGTGAATGAAGACCTTTGTAAAGGCTGTGGAATATGTGCCGCGCGGTGTCCAGAACAAGCAATAACGATGAAAAAGTTTCCAAACGAGCAGATTATGAACCTTGCTTTAACAACTGTGGAGAAGCGATGAGAAATGGAGCCTAAAATTCTCTGTTTCATGTGCAATTGGGTGTTTTGCCAAGAGGAAACTTCTACTCCATCGAACATAAACATTGTTCGCATAATGTGTCTCGGAAGAATAGATCCCGTCATAGTCCTAGATGCTCTCGAAAAAGGAATGGATGGCGTCATGCTGGTTGGCTGCAAACCGCCAGACTGCCATTATCAAGAAGGAAACCTTCAAGCTGAACGGGCTACGAAAATGTTGAAGAAACTTGTGTCACTAACCGGCTTAGAGCCTGAACGCATAAAATTATCTTGGTTTTCACCAACAGAAGAGAAGAACTTCGAATACTACGCAAAGGAATTTTCGGAAGAAATTGGAAAGCTTGGGCCGTCTCCATTGAGAAGCGAGGATTCGAAGATTAAGGTTAATGTTTTAGCAGCTAAGAATGCTGCCTCTGACTTTCGATTGAGAGTTTTGCTTGGCAGAGAAAAAGAGTTGACTGAAGGCGTGAACGTTTACAGCGAGAAGCTTTCGCAAGAGGAATTCGACGAGTTATTGGACGAAATTGTTCAGGAAGAGTTTGTTCGCCACAAAATTCATGTCTTAACGAAAACCAAGCCGCTCTCTGTGAAAGATTTAGCAGAAGCAGTAGAAATGAAGCCTGCTGCAGTGCTGAGACAGATTGTTGACATGCGCCGTAAAAACATGATAGCTCTAGACCATGTGGAGGGACAAACTCCGCTCTACAAGGCATTGGAGGTTAAATAAGATGGCAAAAGACAAAGTTGGAGCCGTTCTTGTGGTTGGCGGAGGAGTTGCTGGAATACAAGCATCCCTAGACCTTGCTGATTCTGGATTTAAAGTGTATTTGATTGATGAAAGCGCAAGTATTGGCGGCGTTATGGCTCAACTTGACAAAACATTTCCAACAAACGACTGTTCAATGTGCATTCTCTCGCCTAAACTTGTGGCGACTGGAAGACACCCAAACATCACAATTCTGACAAACACAGAAATATTAGGCTTAGATGGCGAAGCTGGAAACTTCGAAGTGAAACTTCGAAAACACAGTCGTTACATAATCGAAGACAAATGCAACGGCTGCGGCTTATGCGCACAAAAATGCCCAATTGAAGCTGTTGACATGTATGATGAAGGGTTAAGCGAAAGAGGCGCAATTTACGTTGACTATCCACAAGCAGTTCCGCTCAAATACAAAATAGACCGTGAAAAATGCATAGGATGCGGAACATGCTACGAAATCTGCAAAGCGAAAGCAGTAGCCTATGACCAGCAAGACAGCGAAGCCACACTCAAAGTCGGCTCAATAATCCTTGCGCCTGGCTTCGAGCCTTTCGACGCAAGATTGAAAACCGAATATGGTTATGGACGTTATCCAAACGTGGTGACAAGCATAGAGTTCGAACGCATCTTAAGCGCATCTGGACCCTACGGCGGACTCGTCGTGCGACCTTCAGACGGCGAAATTCCAAAAAAAATCGCATTTATTCAATGTGTTGGTTCAAGAGATTATCAACTCGGCAATAATTATTGTTCCGCAGCATGTTGCATGTATGGCATGAAAGAAGCAGTGATAGCCAAAGAGCACACGCCAACAAAGCTGGAACCTACAATTTTCTACATGGACCTGCGCGCTTATGGAAAAGAATTTGACGCCTACTGCAACCGCGCGAAAGGGGAATGGGGCATAAAATTCGTAAGGTCAAGGGTTGCTGGGGTGACTGAGGACCCGTTGACTGGAAACCTTTTCGTTCACTATGTTGAAGAAGAGACTCCTAAGACTGAAGAGTTTGACATGGTTGTCTTATCTATTGGAATGCAACCACCCAAAAGCGGTGAAAAACTCACCGAGGCTTTAGGAGTCAAATTGAACAAGTACAACTACTGCGAAACTGGACACTTCACGCCACTTGAAACATCCAAGCCCGGCATATTCGTTTGCGGAGCCTTCAGCGCTCCAAAAGACATTCCCGAAAGTGTAGCACAGGCAAGCGGTGCAGCAGCCAAAGCCATGAACGTTGTAGCCACTGAAAGAGGAAAACTTGTAACACTTAAGGAGTATCCACCTGAAAGAGATGTGAGTCAAGAAAAGCCACACATAGGCGTTTTCGTCTGTCACTGCGGAATAAACATAGGTGGAGTTGTTAACGTTCCCGAAGTGGTGGACTATGCTAAAACTTTGCCATATGTTGTTTATGCCGAAGCTAACCTTTACACCTGTTCGCAGGATACGCAGAAACTCATCCGAGAGAAGATTCAACAACACAACCTTAACCGTGTTATCGTGGCTTCTTGTACTCCTCGAACCCATGAACCCCTATTCAAAGAAACTGTTCAGGAGGCTGGCTTGAACCCCTACCTGTTCGAGATGACCAACATACGCGACCAATGTAGCTGGGTGCACATGCATGAGCCAAAGGAAGCTACAGAAAAAGCAAAAGACCTCGTCCGCTCGATAGTTGCCAAAGCTAAACTTCTAAAGCCGCTCAAAAAGCCCGAAATTAGTGTAACACCAGTAGGCTTGATTATTGGCGGCGGAGTTTCCGGCATGACCGCAGCTTTGGAACTTGCAGAACAAGGATTCAAGGTGCATTTGGTTGAAAGAGAAAAAGAGCTTGGCGGACACTTGCGTACAATTCACTATCTGCTGGAGAAGGAAGACGACCCGAAAGAACGTCTCCAAAACCTAATCAGAGCAGTGGAGAGAAACGACAAGATACACGTTCACTTGGACTCGGAAGTGGCAGAAGTCAACGGTTTCGTTGGCAACTTCAAATCAAAGATAAAACATCGAACTGGCAAAGAAAATGAAGTTGAGCATGGCATAGTGATAGTTGCGACTGGCGCAACTGAATACAAGCCATCAGAATATCTCTACGGCAAAGACAAACGAATTGTGACACAACATGAGTTGGAAGAAAAACTTGCCAATGAACAATTCAAAGCCAAAAATGTGGTTATGATTCAGTGTGTCGGAGCTCGAAATGATGAAAACCCAAACTGTGCAAGAATATGCTGTGGACAGGCAATAAAGAACGCCCTCAAAATCAAGGAGTTAAGTTCGGAAACAGAAATTTACGTCCTATTCAAGGACATTCGTTCTTATGGTTTTAAAGAAGATTATTACCGGGAAGCCGCGCAGAAAGGAGTTCTATTCATAAATTATGAAGACGAAAGAAAGCCTAAAGTCATGAATGCAAGTGGAAGATTAAAAGTATCCTTCTTGGAGCCCGTTCTGAAGGAAGAAGTGGAAATCGAGCCAGACCTCGTAGTTCTGAGCGCGGCAACAATCCCAAACCCAGACAACAAGCACATTGCTGAGATGCTAAAAGTGCCACTCACAAAGGATGGATTCTTCCTAGAGGCTCACATGAAACTCAGGCCTGTTGACTTTGCTGCTGAAGGCGTTTTTCTCTGTGGAATGGCTCACTCGCCAAAGTACATTGACGAAAGCATATCGCAAGCTTGTGCAGCCGCAGCACGAGCCACAACCATACTGTCAAAACCCACACTTGAGATGGAAGGAATTGTGGCAAACGTGAACGAAGATTTATGTAGCGGTTGTAGGATTTGTGAATATCTATGTCCGTACGGTGCCATAGAAATGAAGGACAAAGACGGCAAACTTACAGCACACATAATTGAAGCCCTATGCAAAGGCTGCGGAGCATGCGGCACAGCATGTCCAACCAAAGCAATTATAATGAGGCACTTCACTACAGAAGAGATACTTGCCCAAGTCAAAGCCGCACTTTTGGAGGTGCAAGCATGACAGAAAAAAATGGTTTTGAACCGAAAATAATTGGTTTTCTCTGCAACTGGTGCTCGTATGCTGGTGCAGACTTAGCTGGAGTAAGCAGAATCCAGTATCCACCTAACATAAGAATCATACGAGTCATGTGTAGCGGCAGAATAGACCCCGCCTTCGTTCTCGAAGCCTTCAAAAACGGCGCAGACGGCGTTCTCATTGCAGGCTGTCACTTACCGTCCGACTGCCACTACATCAGTGGAAACTTCAAAGCACAAAGAAGGATAACTCTTTTAAAGAAAGCTCTTCAAGGTTTCGGCATCGAACCCGAACGCTTGCGGTTGGAGTGGGTTTCAGCCAGCGAAGGCGACAGGTTCGCCGCAATCGTACGGG
The DNA here is from genome assembly GCA_964457175.1 of uncultured Candidatus Bathyarchaeia archaeon. Taxonomy (GTDB): domain Archaea; phylum Thermoproteota; class Bathyarchaeia; order Bathyarchaeales; family Bathycorpusculaceae; genus CAYWII01. The sequence goes on along the minus strand of CAYWII010000036.1, from coordinate 6 downwards.
ACATGG
>CAYWII010000035.1:0-13197 GCA_964457175.1 uncultured Candidatus Bathyarchaeia archaeon | reverse complement strand
AGACTCGGGCTCTCTAGACCCCGGTTCAAATCCGGGCAGCCCCATTATTAGATCTGTTTGCATGGTGCGATAAGCTCACGTTTATGGAAACCTTTAAGACGGTCGTGGGCTTTATAATCAGTGATAATTGAAGATTAAAATTTTTCAATTATGGTTCAAAGCCACCAGAGGTGATTTTACATGTCTCAGAAAAGAATGTTTGAAATTAAATGTACTGACTGCGGCAAAGCTGCCTCGGTACCTTTCAAGCCTATAGTAGACAAGCCAGTTTACTGCAGAACGTGCTTCTCGAAACATATGTTTAAGCAGCCAGAAAATGCCAGTATGAACTTCAGTTTTGACCCGAAGCAAGCATGGGCACGACGAGGAGACAATTGGCAAGGAAGAAAGGAGGGAAAGCCCAGTGGCGCTTTCCAACAGTTCTAGTGCACACCCAATACGCGTGCGATAGTGGATATGTATGGTAGTTTGAATTAGCGTGAGGAATAATCATGAAAATAGTAAAAGGCTGGAGAAGAATAGACAATCAGAGAGGATACATGAATGCCACAACGGGACAGAACCTCATTGTTACAAAGACAGAGTTTGGAGAGCAATACTTAGTAATGCTGTTTCCTATAACAAGAAATGATGATGAAGAAGGCAGGAAGATTTCACCAGAGTATGCGTCCGCATCAAAAGCAGAAGCATTTGCTATGGATTGGATGAGTAAGCATCCGAAAGGCGCTTAATGAACTCCGAAACCAATTTACTTTGATTTTGTCTCTCTGAAAAGTCTAACATAATCACAGTTCTTAACGCGCGTGTTCCATTTATGTTGAATCTAAATTTGATGCACCACATTGCTGACAAGCTCAGACGCGCAAAGAACAAACACTTCGGTGTTACCACTATTGTTTTTCCTTTCTGAAGCAATCAACGTCTTCTAACTAGAGAGGGACTTGAACCCGATTGGGTATGGGGACGGGCAGCCCATTTTAAGATGTGTCCTCGCCCTTAGAGTGGATAAAAACGTGTCGATAGGAACTTGATAGTTTTAAACAAGAATGAGAACCAAGTCGCCGCATCATCATACGCTGGCCAAAAGTTTATAGCAGCCCACAACTTCTGTCCTCTGCGAAATGACTATTCAAATCTCAGAATTAGCTAACAAGCACTTGTCAGTTGTTGCGCGATTGCTGAATGAGGAGTACAAAGGGTCATATGAATTCATTCCGTTTAACGAGGAAAGAATTCTATCCGAAACCCGAAAAAGAAGTCTCAAAGTTCTTGTAGCAAGAGAAAACCATAAAGTGCTAGGCGTTATTGGCACTCACACTCATGATGAGGAGCGCATAGAAGAACATATCTCATGGCTTGCCGCTCACAAAGGGCGCAATCAAAGAGCCATTGAAGACTTGTTGGTGAGCGAAGTCGAGAGAAGCGCCAAAGGCGGCATTCTTTTAACGATGATTGAAGAAGGAAACCCGAGAATCAAAGAATGGATTAATCGAGGTTACGTGTTGCACCCAGGCTATCAGCAAATGTCCGCAAAACTCGACAGTTTGAAACCAATTCCAAAACTTGCTGAAGACATCAAACTTCGAAACTTGAGACCTAATGAAGAGCAAAAACTCGTTACAACAATCAACGCTGGATTTGGATGGCAAAGACTCAAACCAGGGATTCTTGAAACTTGGAAGTCTGAGGATCCGCCGTTCAGTGAAGATTGGGTTCAAATCGCAGAGATTGGCGAACGAATCGTGTCGGCTGTAGTAGCAAAACCTGACACGGACTACATGAAGCATCTGCATGCCAAGAGAGGACATCTTGGTCCAGCGGCTACTCTTCCCGAATTTCGAAATAAACATCTCGCATCAGCCCTCACAGCCAAAGCTATGAATTTTCTATTCGAAAAAGGAATGAATTCAGTTAGATTGGGAACTTCGGAAGAGAATATCTCCTCGATTACCCTCCTGCGAAATCTGGGCTTTCAGGTGGAAATTGTCAGAAAGATCCTGCGTAAGGAATTGAAAAGCAACTGAGGCAGAAGAAGGCTATAGTACATGCACCTAACGCGGTGAACATGAGCTCGTTTGGTTAGGAGAAAGGGCAACCCACCATACTTTAGGTTCGGAACTGGTATCTTATTTTCGTCCTGTAATAATCTGATGTTTGGCCGCATTAATAGAGTATTTCTATTTGCTTAAAGATGCTAGCGCCAATAAATCTGAGTAAAAAGCGCGAGTTGGGGCTCTGTTGCAGTATTGACACAGTCGCATAAGCTTAATATTTTTACGGTAGATAACAGTCCGTGGTTTACTATGTCACACAAGAGAAAAGAAAAGGATATTATCGGAGCTGTAGATGTTCCCGCAGAAGTTTATTATGGAGCCTTTACAGCCAGAGCTCTCAACAACTTCCAAATTTCAGGGCTGACCATCGGTAAGGATTTTATTTCTTCTTTGGTTCAGGTGAAAATCGCCGCAGCCAAAGCGAATCACGAACTGGGATTACTTGATAAGGAAAGAACAGAAGCCATCATAAGAGCAGCAAAAGAGGTTCTTAAAGGAAAATTTGACGACGCGTTTCCTTTAGATGTGTTTCAAGCAGGTGCTGGAACACCATGGAACATGAACGTGAACGAAGTAATAGCAAATCGAGCAGATGAAATCCTAGGATCAAAATTGGGACGTTATGATAGGATACATCCGAATGATCATGTCAACATGTCACAGTCAAGCAACGATGTTGTCCCCACTGCAACTAGGCTCACAGTTTTGAAACTTTGCTCAACACTCCTCGAAGAGCTCAACCTTCTTGAGGAAACTTTCAAGGTGAAGGCAAAGGAATTTAAGAACGTGATGAAAGCTGGAAGAACCCACACGAGAGATGCTGTTCCCATAACTTTTGGTCAAGAGTTTGATGCCTTTGCTTCGGCACTTCAAACGGCAAGGAAAAGACTTGAAATAAGCAGAAAGAACATCAAAAATATCACCTTGGGCGGAACAGCGCTTGGAACAGGCATAAACACGCACCCAGAGTATCCACGGCTAGTGCTGAAACATCTGCGAGAAATCACTGAGCTAGACATGGTTCTAGCTGAAGATTTTGTGGAAAGAACCCAATTTGTATCCGATTTCCTAGAGTTTATGAATGCGCTTGGAGAAGTTTCTGTTGACCTCATTAAAATCTGCAACGATTTGATGTTGTTAAGCTCGGGCCCTAGAACGGGTTTGAACGAGTTGATGTTGCCGTCTGTGGAACCTGGCTCTAGCATGATGCCTGGAAAGGTCAACCCCAGCATCATCGAATGCTGCAACATGGTTTGTTTTCAAATTCTGGGAAACAGGATGGCTGTTGAAAAGGCTTCAACATTTGGAAACTTCAATCTCAACGTTTATGTTCCTCTGATAGCCTTTAACCTTTTCAATTCGATAAGATGGCTGTCAAATGCCGTCAAAATGTTGAACGAGAAATGTGTTAAGGACATATCGGTGAACGTGAAAGTAGCTAAATATTATCTCGAATATTCCAATGCTCTTGCCACCATTATAGGTCCTTTGATTGGTTACGAGAAGGCTGCAGAGCTAGCAAAGGAGGCTTTGGCGAAGAATGTTCCGATAAGACAGCTTATTCTTGAGAGAGGAATCCTGAGCAAAGAGCAACTGGAGAAGTTGATAAAACATTCAGATAGACCTAATATGGAACTTATTAAGAAACTTGGAATCAATAAATCCTAATAAAGCTGAAAAACTCTGCATAAAAACGCAGTTCCAAACAGGATTCTGCTCAAGAGAAAAAAACTGTACTAAACCTTTCTGTTGCAGGTGTTGGCAACTATGCCAAAGATTTTTATATGGATGGTTGAGGTCGTCTTCCCAATGTCACTGGTAGATATTCTGTCAGGCTTCCTCTGACAACAGTTAGGACTAAATTTTCATTCGGCAGTGTATTCTCTTCAAGATAACTTGCTAGGTCATCGCCGCTTTGGATGCGGGTTCCGTTCATGGCGATGATTATGTCGTCAGTTTGGAGTATTCCCGCTGAGGGCCCTCCGGCTATTACCTCAACTATTCTCCACCCGTAAGTGACGTTTACGCCCATTTCTTGGCTGGTTTCGTAATCCATGTCTGTTCCTCTCACGCCAAAGTATGAGTGTCCATCATAAGTTCCGTGTGTTATCAACGAGTGGATTTCTCTGAGTATAGTGTTTGAGGGGATTGCGAAGCCTAGTCCTTGAGAGTCTGCGACTATTGCGGTTGTTATTCCGATGACTTTGCCGTCATAATTCAATAGTGGACCGCCTGAGTTTCCAGGATTTATGGGTGCGCTTGTTTGTATAATGTTGGCTATTCCAAAACCACCCGTGTACTCTTCTGTTATCGTTCTTCCAAGAGCGCTTACGACGCCCGTAGTCATTGACCCTACTAAGCCGTAGGGATTTCCTATGGCTATAACAAGGTCACCAACTCTTAGCGTAGATGACCCGACAATTTCAATCGGCTTGAATTCCTCTTCGGGAGCGTCAACCAAGAGGACAGCTAAATCTGCGTATGGGTCGGTTCCATTGACTTCTGCGGCGTATCCATTTCCGTTCGAGAATGTAACGCTTAGGGTTATTGTTCCATGGACAACGTGGTAGTTTGTTACCACAACAGGCAAGCCTGAAAAGTTATAAACAAACCCTGAGCCTTGAACGGCTTCTTGACCTGCTACCCCGCGGACTAGAACAACTGAGTCTTGTACTTTTTCATAGATTTCTGTTAGGACTGTGGCATTTTGGTGAATTGTAATGTTCTGGTAAGTTACGTTTTGGAAACCCCACAGCTGTGAGATTTGATTTCTAAGATTCACAACATCATCATTTAGGCTACTGATTTGCTGGTAGGCTATGAAATAAGTGGCTATTCCCCCGATAATCAATCCTGCAAAAAATATCATCAGTAGAAAGGCTGAAGAGAACTTGGTATATCGTTCACCAGACATAGTCAAATGTTCCACCTCTTTTGAACTAGAAACGAATGTTTTGCTCAAAAATAAAAGTTCCGCAAGAATCGCTTCTAACTTTTTATGTTTCAAAAACCTTTGTAAATACTAGTAATGAAAGGAAAAGCGTCGCTACCATGGCTACAATAAACAGATATGCTTGTGAAACACTGTAAAGGATTCCGCCGACGTAAGGTGCGATAAACGAGCTGAAAATACTCACTGTCTGCGGTATGGAAATCCAGCGTGCTCTTATGTGTTCTGGAGCGAGAGGTCCAATAATGGCGCTCATTAAGGACCATAGTATGTAAGAACCTCCAATTAGGAAAAATGCGATTACCAAGATATAGAATTCGTTGAATAATAGGAGAAGAATTAACGACAAGCTGCATAGAATCATAGAAACGGCAAGCGCAAAAGATTTTCTCCATTTGTCTCCAAGCTTTCCCAAGAGAATGCCCAAGACTGCTGAACTGAAAAAGGAAACAGAGCCGAGAATGCCAATCTCAAATTTGCCATAATGATACACGTCTGCGAGAAACTTGGGAAGGAACGGTCTAAACATGAGAGTAACAAAAATTAAGGACGCAAACAAAATCGACAGTTTAAGCAGCTGCTTTGTTTTTAGAAGTCTGAAGAAGGAGTACTTCTTTTCTGAAGAATCTTGCGCAACTCGAATTGCGTGTTGACTACGCATAAAAGCTAAGACAAATCCTGCTAAAGCATAGAAAACAAAAGCTAGAAAAAAAACAACCCGCATTCCAACAGTTGCAGCCAGATAACCCCCGATTGCTGGAGAAAAAATGTAGCCAAAAGACCATGCAGAAGAAATAACTGTGAAAGTCAGAGTCAGCCTAGTTTTGTCAGCGGCTGTTACAATATATGCTGTGCCTGTTGGTCCGCCGAGCCAGAAGCCCCACAAAATGATGCCTGGCAACGTTTGAAGCCAATTATTCGCAAAGGAGAAAATCAACGGTGCCGGCACCCAAGCTATCCACCCCGCTATCATGATTTTTTTTCGGTCATATTTGTCTGCGAGTTTTCCAGCCACAAGTAGAGTTAAGGCTGCAACTAAACTTACTATGGCATAGAGTATACCCACTTCCACATCGTTGGCTCCGAGGCTTTCAGTCAAGTAAACTGGCAAGAGATACGCGTAAAGACCGTCGCCAAAAGAACCCAAAAGGTTAGAGGCAAAAATCAGCCTCAAATCTTTGTTTAGCACTTCAAACGGAAAACCTGACCTTAAAATTCTCTGGATGCTGATTCTATTCAATAATCGAACTTCCGTCGCTGCTAGAATTTTACTTTAGTGAATCATTGATATTTTATGCTTTTCTGTTCAGAAAAGCTCTTCCTCGAGCGTTATTGACTTGTTCTGTTGCGGGGTTTTTGCGTGAATTATTTTCTTCTGTCAATGATGTCCAGAGCTTCCGGTCCAGTTCCGATTAGGACGACTGGGATTTCTGTTTGTTTTTCGATTTCGCTTATGAACTGTTTTGCGTCTTTTGGGAGGTCGTCGTATGTTTTTGCGCCTTTGCATGCTGGAAACAGAATGTCGAATTTTGTGACTGCAGCCTGCGTTGCGCCATTGAGTGCCACAGCTTTCTTGGCAAGTTCAAAATTGAATGGGGCGGAGCGTCTATCACGGCCTGTTCCAGCAGCTGTTTCAAACCATCCACGTCGCAAGGCTTCTTCTTTTGTTATTTCTCCGGGCAGTGGTCCCGCACCGACACGTGTGATGAAAGATTTGAACACTATCAAGACTTCGTCAATCTTTGTCGGACCGACTCCCGCTTCGGAGCATATCGCCGCTGCACCAGTATCCCTTCCAGTTACGTAGGGGTATGTGCCATGATAAAGCGAAAGCATCAGACCCTGTGTTCCCTCGAGCATGACGTTTTTGCCTTTGCCTATTGCCTCGTTAACCTCTTCTGACACGTCAGTGAGGTAAGATTTTAGTTCTGGAATATCTCTTGCAAGTTTTGCGGTTCTGCGGACACGCTCTTCGATGGCTGGTCCAACGCCCCTGCCGGTTGTGCCTACTACCTGTTTGAGGTGGGCGTTTGCCTTGTCTTGTATTGAGTGTTTTTCTTCGATTATTGAGGCTTGCTTGTCTACGCCTATGCGGTTTTTAGTGTTTGTTTGTTCTATTTCTTCGAGCAACTGTTTAACTTCTATGTTTGAGCCTGCGCCAATTAGCAAGCGGCATTTTTCGTAGACAAAGGCTGCGGGAACCATGTGTAAAGCGTAACGATTGCCCTTATACCAAACTGTGTGTGCAGCGTTAACTGAACCCGTTCTGACGCAGACATCTAGTTTGTCCTTTAGGGCTAGGTAAGAGATTATTTTTCCTTTTCCTTCGTCTCCCCAGAAGGCTCCAGTTATGACTGTGCATGGCATTTTATCACCGTTGAATAAATTTGTTGAAAGTTATTTAAGGTTATTTGCAAGTTTCATGTTAAAAATATGTTCACATCAGGATGGACAAACAGACGCACATAAGTTCGTTTTGAAGACTTCGACAAACTCTTTAACTGCAACTCGCAATAATATTTTTGGACTAAGAATGCAAGAAGCCATAACCTACCCTTTCTCAGCCATTGTCGCTCTAGACGACTTGAAATTAGCCCTAATTCTAAACGCTGTTAACCCCAAAATTGGCGGTCTCCTAATCAGAGGACCAAAAGGCTCAGGAAAAACAACAGCCGTCAGGGCACTAGCAGACCTTTTGCCGGACATAAAGATCGCCAAAAACTGCCCATTCAATGATAACCCAGAAGACCCCTCAAAAATGTGCGAAAAATGCAGAAGCATTTACACAAAAAACGGCAGCCTTGAATTTGAGGAGAGGAAAATGAGAGTTATCGAGTTGCCGCTTGGAGCGACTGAAGACCGTGTTGTTGGAAGCTTGGATGTGGAAAAGGCGATACAAATGGGGGTTGAAGCGCTTGAACCTGGGATTTTGGCACAAGCAAACCAAAACCTCCTGTACATTGATGAAGTTAACCTGCTGCCTGACCATATTGCTGACGACTTGCTAGATGCAGCTGCAACAGGTTGGAACGTTGTTGAACGTGAAGGAATATCCGTGAGGCATCCTTCTCGATTCATATTCGTGGGGACAATGAATCCTGAAGAAGGACAGCTCAGACCACAGCTCTTGGACCGTTTTCCGCTATCAGTTGAGGCTGAAAGAATCTCGGATGTTGATGATAGAGTCGAGATTGTGAAGAGAAACATCGAATTTGAGACTGACCCAGAAGCCTTCGTTAAAAAATACGGTTCATCACAGGAAGAGTTGAGAGATAGAATAGTTCAAGCTGGAGAAATCTTTCCGGAAGTAAAGGTTTCTGACAAACTCATTGAAGTCGTATCTGCGGTTTGCCTCGAGTTAAAGGTTGACGGAATACGCCCAGACATTGTAATAACCAAAACCGCCAAAACTTTGGCTGCCTTTGAAAATCAAACAGAAGTCACTCCAGAACACATCCAGAAAGCAGCAGAGCTCACTCTAAGCCACAGGACAAGAGAAGGCGGATTCGTAGAACCAGCTCAACCACGAGAAATCAGAGAAACATTAGCCACTAAACTCAAAGAAACAGGTTTTTCAAAAGGCAACATAAACGTAGATCAGATCAAGGGGAAAAAAGAAAAACGAGAACCCTCTGGTGAAGAGAAAAAAAGGCTTTTCATCCCTTTCGGGCTTAGAAAATTGACTAAAAAAGAGAAAGACATGGGAAGCGCTAAAAAAACTGAAGGAGACGTATCTGACGCTATTTCAATGAGAGACAGCGACACGGAGAAAGGACATTTTTTATTAGATTCAAAACCAGAAAAGGGAGGCAAAACCGCCTCTTTCCCAGAAAACCGTGAATGGCCCTCTCCAAAAATCACGAAAGGCTCCGCATTTATTGACAGAATAAGAGAAAGCAAACTTTTATCCTTCAAAATTCTGTTTAAAATTAAAGAAACTTCCAAACATACAACGAGCAATGTGGGAAAAAGAGCTGAGACTGTTGCTGCAATCCATCGCGGACGAGCAAGAGGATGGAAAATTCCCGAAGGAAAACCGTCTGACATTCATTTTCCAGCAACCATAAGAAATGCAGCAAGGATGCAGAGGTTTCGAGACAAGCCTTCTGACACTGTGCTCGCAATCCATCTAGAGGATATTAGGGAAAAGCTGAGAATTTACAAGGCTCCTATGACGATAATGTTTGTTCTTGACCTGAGTGAATCCATGCTTCACAGCATTGACGATGTTAAGGAAACCATGCTGAAATTGCATAGTGATGCTTACCGTTACAGAGATAAGGTTGGTTTGGTGGCGTTTAAGGAAATGGGCGCCGTTGTTGTTCAACACCCAACTGCAAATCTGAAGCTCGTCGCCAACAAACTGTTAAGATTGAGAATGAGCGGTTTCACCCCTTGGCTGCTGGAATGCTGAAAGCCTTGGAAGTTTTGAAAGAAGCCAAACGTAGAGACATCTCCACTATACCAGTAATGGTCATCATAAGCGACGGAGACGCTAACGTTCCACTACGGAAAGACTTGCAAACAGGTGAAATCCGCGAATTTGACCCGCTTGACGTGGCTTTTTTCAAGCATGAAAAGGAAGCGGTTAGGGATGTAATTTCGGTTGCTGAGATGATGAAGAAGGAAGCCGTGTACACTGTTGTCATAAACACGCTGTCAATCTCAACAACGGGTGCACCGAGAACTTCTGGCTCCATCACAACTGAAATGATAGCTTCGATAACTAATGGCATACACCATGAAGTTTCCATAGGCATGTTTGAACATAGCAAAAAGTCAACTTCAGAAATCTCCAACGCAATAGTTAATGCGCAGAGGCAATTTTCGCATATGCATTACTTGTTACATAAAACAAGAACAAAATAAATGGAAGCATACATGTGAAGAAAGCAAGGCCGTGCAGTGTTTGCGAGAGAATAACCGCTAGGCTTTTGTTTAAAGATAAGGTGTTAGACATTCCTATTTGTTCAAAAAAGTGCGAGTATGACTATCTAGAGAGTCTAGCTCCGGATGATAAGGCACAAATGGATGTTATACGTCGCCTTGATGAAAAAATAGCCGAAAACAAAAAACGCAAAAGAATTGGGTGGTGGGCGTCTGGTTTTGGGGTTGTGCTGATTGGCGGTGGCTTTGTGATAGCAAGCGTCACATTATTCATTGTTGGAAATGCTATAGTAGTGTTTGGAACGTTATCAACAAGGCATTTCGAATACAAAATAGACAAATTAACTAGACTGAGAAAACGAATTGCCATATGACAATCTTGACAATTGCTTTTTCACTGTATAATAATGTTCAAATTCAATAACTCAGCCCAAGCAATGTTTCTAAGAGGCACCCTAAGCGCGTTCCTTCTTCCATAGGGAACACATTTGGCGAAGTTTTGTTTCCTGAGGTCATCTTTTTGGATTTCCTCTAAGAACACGTTTATTATGACTGAACCGTCCTTTAAATGTAAGTTTACGTTTTTTCCAAGAAAGGATCTTGCGGTGTTTAGGCTGAACCGTTCCATTTTTTACCACTCCAAATCTCTGTCTGCCAATCTGCCCCAGCATCGCCTGCAAATTGGCGTTCTCTCGCCTTTGAAGAGAATGTAAACTTCAATGTTGGGGTTCTTGCATTCCTTATTCCATGGATTTTTACAGTGTTCCATACATGTACATCTCCACTCACAGACCGTAGTTAAAATGCTTCGCATTTTCTGCATTTAAAATACTCTGTGAAACAACATTACAACATTGTGGAGAGAGATGAGTTAAAGTGAAAATTTTATACGCTTAACAATGCTTACTAGTGACTAAGGTGAAGTTTATGGACCTATTTCTGGCTCAGATTAACCTCGTCTTTCAAATTGTTGTTTTGGCGATGCTTATCGTAAGCCTCGTTTTTAAGGTTAAGAAGAAGTTCGTTTTGCACGGGGCTACGATGTTAGTTGCCTTTTTGCTGTACCTCATTTCTTTTTTTATGGTGATGTTTCCCTCATTTCTTAGCTTGCAAGAGTTTATCATAAACTATCCTTCTAACCGACTATCAATAGTGACTGTAGCGCATGCTGTTTTGGGAGGCATAACAGACATTCTTGTTTTGTGGTTAATTTTCTCATGGCGCCTGCGCTCGAACATTCAATCTTGCATAAGAAAGAAGAGGATTATGCGCGTGACCCTCATGCTATGGCTGACAGCTCTGGTTCTGGGCATTGTAACATATGCATACCTTTGGAGAGGATATTGAAGTGGAATGTTTAGCCCAATTTGGTTCTTGCGTAACTCATATATGCATAGTTGAAGAAAAAGCGATTTAGAGTGGTAGCGTTGAATAAGTTTTCGAGAATACTGATTTTGGTCTTCTCAATATTGTTGAGCAGTTGTCTTACAAAATCAGCATCAGCGATAGTTCCACAAATACAAAATGTAGTGGTTTATAACGACGGGATCAGCACCTTTCTAAACGTCACGATTTATCACACCCCAGAAGATGCGTCACATTTTGTTAACACTATCCGAGTGACTATGGGAAGCAACATCACAGATTTGGCTATAGACCCTCACCCTTTGTCACCACAAGACACTTTCATCATAACTTATGACCTCGGACCAATTTCAGGAACACCAACAGCTTTAGTGGAAGCCCACTGCACAGTTAACGGATGGAGCACGGTAAACAAAACAGTTCAAGTTCCAGAATTTTCATCATCAGCAATGTTGTTAACATTAGCTTTTGCAACATCGCTTGCTCTGGTTGCTCTTCACAAGGTGAAACCAAAGGCTCGTGATGACCCTTAAAGTCATCGAATCATAACTGGTTTAGGAGCTGAAAAAGTGAGCAATAACAGCACAAAAGAGATTCTGACGAAGTATAAAACCGTCGCTGTTGTTGGATTGTCTAAAGACCCTTCAAAAGACAGCCATAGAGTAGCTGAATACCTAAAAAACCACGACTTCCACATCATACCCATCAATCCTTTCGCTGACGAAATCTTGGGAGAAAAAAGCTACAAGAGCTTATCAAACATACCCGTGAATATTCAGAAAGCTGTCGAGATTGTTGACATTTTCAGACCTTCTGAGGACGTTTTGCCAATAGTAAAACAAGCGATTCAGCTAAAGAAATTGCAGGGTGTCCCGTATGTAGTGTGGATGCAGCTTGGAATAATCAATGAACAGGCGGCAGAAAAGGCAAGAAAAGCAGGCTTAACTGTCGTTATGGATAAATGCATGATGCAAGAGCATCGCCGTCTGCATTCTGATGGAGAAAAGTAAATCGGCACCCTTGCGTGATAATTCGTTCTAAATTTGGATTATTTCAGGTATTATTTTATCCTTTGTTAACTTCAACAAAGCAACAGTAGGCTTGTTGATAAAGGGTGGAATTGGGTTCGTTGGGCTTCCAGGGTTTATGAAAAGAGTGTTTCCTTCCCATTTGATGTTGGAACTGTGCGTGTGTCCATAAACCAGCACATTAAACATGTTCTGCTCAGCAATTTCTCGCATTTTTCCAAATCCGAAAAGCGCTCCAGGATTATGAATAACTCCTATTTTCCAGCCAAAAACCTTGACAGAGTTGAGTTTCGGCAGTTTTCCGCGGATTTCCGGTCCATCCATGTTTCCATAAACAGCCAAGACAGGCGCAAGCTGTTCCAGCTCATCGATGACAGATAATTGCACCAAATCGCCAGCGTGCACTACAAAGTCCACTTTGTCGAAAACTTCGAAGACTTTTTTCGGAAGTTCTCTAGCTCTTGCTGGAATGTGTGTGTCAGAAATCAAGCCAACAGTTTTTGCTGGAGAATATTCGCGTAGTCGAGAAAGAATTTGGGGTTGCTGAGTAGCCATTCAAAGCGCCTCTCTATAGCACTTTTAATAACTTTCCTAAATAAGAATCTTAATAGAACTTGGTTAATTTTAGAGGAAAATCCGACTGAACCATCGGTTTTCGATAACAAGTTTTATAAGCATCCATGCAGTGGATGGTTGCATTGTGCAAGAAGCAATTTTTGCACGATAAACGTGTAAGGAGTTGAAATAGTAGAATGTCCGAGAAAGAGACGCACAAGGCAGTTTGTGCTGATTGTGGACAGGAATGCGAAGTTCCCTTCAAGCCTGATCCAAGTAGGCCCGTTTACTGCCGAGAGTGCTGGTCGAAAAGAAGAGGCCAAAGGCGAAGATATTAGGTTAAGCTAACAGCTTTAAT
>CAYWII010000034.1:0-13309 GCA_964457175.1 uncultured Candidatus Bathyarchaeia archaeon | reverse complement strand
TAGACCTTTTGCGGGCGGTTAGAACTTTTCAGAAACGTAAGAGACGTTTTGGCGCTTGAGAGGAAAGATTAGGCTCTTTTCTTTGCGCTTACTATTGATATGACGTCTCTGTCTTTGAGTGTGTAGTCTTCTCCGATTCGTTTTTTTTCTCGTGCTTCAACCGCGTAGATGAAGCCTTCGCCTAGTTCTGTGTGGATTATGTAAGCGAGTTGACGCGCAGAAGTTCCATAAGGCACGAGGTAAGCATCTGGTAGAACTCGTCCGTTATGGTCTGCTAAGCGCTCCAAATCCTCTACTGGATAAACAGTAATCATGTTGAGAAGTCTAGAAAAGGCTGTGTTCACTGCTTCTTGGACTCCCGTCGAACCGTGTTTGAGCAGAATTTTCTCTCTAATGGTCTCTAGTGCTTTAGTTTGGCTTTCATTTAGTTTTTCTGGCTTAGTTATGTTGAAGTTGCAGTCTCCGGGTCTGTAATCAATTAATTGTTTTTCTGCTGCTCTTCGCAAGGCAAGTTCGGCTTCTGCGCAGCAAGCAACAACTATGTAATTCAGTTTTTTTAGTCGTTCCAAGTTTTCTTCAGCGGTTGGCAAGTCTATCTTGTTTGCCGCTATCAGCATTGGTTTGGCAATCTGCCTTAACATGTCTACAAATTTTAGGAAGTCGTCTTCACTCCAAGATGTAGGTTTTTCCGCGTTTAACCCTGTCTTTCTGACTGCTTCAAACATGTGAGTTCTTCTTATTGCAAGTCCACTTAGTCGTTCTTCCAACATCAAAAAGAGGTCTTTTGTCTCGGACTCTGCTGTTCTGGCGATTTTAGGCCAGTCACGTTTGAGTATGCTTGCCATCCACATGGTTATTTCGTGCTCTAAGAACTTCACATCTTCTAGTGGGTCATGTTCGCCAGCTTTGCATAGTCTTCCTTCGCAGTCTGTTCCGCCGGAAGCATCAATAATGTGGATTAGAGCGTCTGCTTTTCTAATTTCGTCAAGAAACTGATTGCCTAGACCTCTTCCTTGCCATGCGCCTGGCACAAGTCCTGCGCAGTCGATGAATTCTACGGGGATAAGCCTTACTCCATCTAGGCATAGAGAGTTAACAGGATTGTCCTTAACATTAAACTCTTCATGAACGCATGGAGTTCGCACATAGCCAACGCCTCTGTTCGGCTTTATCGTCGTAAACGGGTAGTTTGCGATTTCAGCTGGTGCCAAGGTTGCAGCACAAAAGAAAGTGGACTTGCCAGTGTTTGGTTTTCCAACTATGCCTAACACTCTTGAGTAGGACTTCTGCATTGGGATTCCTTTACAGAATACTATAAGAACTAATTCTATATGGTTTGTGCTCCCATCAAATGATATAAAAGCATGAAAAAGTATAAGTCATCAAACACATTGAGGGAAAAAGATTCATGTTAAATTTGCCAAAAGAAAAACATGTTGAAATGCTTAGAAAAATGCTTGAAATTCGTTTTTTTGAAGAGAAGGTTTTCGAGCTTTACGCTCAAAATCTTGTTCCAGGCACAATTCATCTTTATGCTGGAGAAGAAGCGGTGGCAGTTGGCGTTTGCAGCAACCTCCGAAAAGATGACTATATTACGAGCACGCATAGAGGACATGGACACTGCATAGCAAAAGGCACCGACTTAAAGCAGACAATGGCTGAAATTTTAGGCAAAAAAACCGGCTACTGCAAAGGCAAAGGCGGTTCAATGCACATAGCAGACTTCAGCATAGGCATGTTAGGCGCAACAGCAGTCGTTGGGGCTGGAATACCAATAGCTGTCGGCGCTGGCTTATCTGCAAAACTTAAGCGAACAGACCAGGTTGTGGCATGCTTCTTCGGAGAGGGCGCTTCAAACCAAGGAACATTTCACGAAGGCATTAACATGGCGTCCATATGGAAACTACCTGTAATTTTCGTCTGCGAAAACAACCTCTATGCTATGGGAACACGCCAATCAATAGTCATGAACATAGAAAACATAGCCGACAGAGCAGTAGCTTATGGAATTCCAGGCGTTGTCGTGGACGGTAACGATGTTTTAGCAGTCTACGAAGCCACGCAAACAGCAGTGGAACGAGCCAGAAAAGGCGGAGGACCAACACTAATCGAATGTAAAACTTACAGGCATAAGGGGCATTCACGTGTTGACCCGGCAAGGTACAAACCTAAGGAAGAAGTTGTGGAATGGCTAGCAAAAGACCCGATCAGGCGTTTCAAAGAAAAACTCATACATGCAAAGGCGTTGACTGAAGCTGAAATTCACCATATTGAAAGGGAAGTTTCGGCTAAGATTGAGGAAGCAGTCAAGTTCGCCGTGGAAAGCCCGTTTCCCACACGGGAAGAAGCGCTGGAGGACGTTTACGCTTAAGTTTTAGAGGGAGATGCCGGTGCGAAAAATAACCTACAAAGAAGCATTAAGAGAAGCGTTAAGAGAGGAAATGCGTCGAGACCCAACAGTCTTTCTATTAGGCGAAGACATTGGTAAGTATTGGGGAGGCGCCTTCAAAGTAACCGAAGGTTTAGCAGAAGAATTCGGCGACGAAAGAGTCCGCGACACACCCATATCAGAAAGCGCCATAATAGGCACAGCAGTAGGTGCAGCAATAACAGGCATGCGCCCAATCGCAGAAATAATGTTCGGAGATTTAACCGCTTTAGCAATGGACCAAATCGCAAATCAAGCCGCGAAAATACGCTACATGTTCGGCGGACAAGCAAACTGCCCACTCGTCATTAGAACACCATTTGGAGCAGGAGTGAACATAGCATCGCACCATTCGCAAAGTTTAGAAGCATGGTTCATGCATGTTCCAGGCTTGCACGTCGCTGTACCCTCAACGCCATACGATGCAAAAGGACTCCTAAAATCAGCCATACGCGGCAACAACCCGGTTTTCTTCTGCGAACACAAACTTCTGTATCCAATTCAAGGAGAAGTTCCGGAACAAGAATACACTATTCCTTTTGGATTGGCGGAAGTGAAAAGAGAAGGCGCAGACGCAACAATAGTAGCCACCATGTACATGGTCCACAAAGCCCTAAATGCAGCAAAAGAGTTGGAAGCAAAAGGCACAAGCGTTGAAGTTGTTGACCCAAGAACACTAACACCGCTGGATAAACAGACAATAATAAGGTCCGTCAAGAAAACTGGAAGAGTAGTCATAGTAAGCGAAGATTGCAAAACCGCAGGCGTCACTGCTGAAATCGCCTCAGTAATAGCCGAAGAAGCATTAGATTACTTGGATGCGCCAATAAAACGAATAGCCGAACCAGATACTCCAATTCCATTCAGTCCACCTTTAGAACAGTATGCAATTCCTGATGAAAAGGCGATAATTAAAGCGGTTAAAGAGGTCGTTTAAAAATGGTTACAAAAGTTGTCATGCCAAAACTCAGCCTAACAATGAAAGAAGGCACAGTGGGCAGATGGTACAAGAAGGAAGGAGAAGCGGTGGAGAAAGGCGAGCCAATAGTAGAGATAATCTCAGAAAAAGCCACGTATGACTTGGAATCGCCAGACTCTGGAGTGCTACGGAAAATTTTGATAGAAGAAGGCGTCGACGCTCCAGTTGATGCTATTTTGGCTGTCATAACAGTTCCGGACGAAGCCTTTTCAGAAGAACAAATCCGCGCAGAAGTGCCTAAAGCCGTTGCAGAGGGAGAAAAAAAGGTTTTGGCTTCGCCAGCTGCAAAACGCTTAGCAAGAGAGCATGAAGTAGATTTATCGCTTGTTAAGGGCAGCGGACCAGAAGGAAGAATAGTTGAAGAAGATGTTGAAAGATTCTTGAAAGAAAGCCGCGGAACCCTGCCAAAAGTCAAACAAGTCATTCTGTTAAGCGGCTTCAAAAAGACCTCCGCAGAAAGGGTTACTGCAAGCTTCAAAACGGCTCCGCACAGCACGGTGATAATGGAAGTTGATGTTTCCGAAGCTAAAGAATTGCACAACAAACTTCAAGTTTCCTACACAGCAATTATCACGAAAGCCGTTGCAAACGCTCTAGCCGAACATCCACTGCTCAACTCAACATTAGATGGAAACCAAATAAAAATTTTCGAAGACATAAACGTGGGCGTTGCCGCAGCGACAGAACACGGCTTAGTCGTCCCAATCATCCATAATACAAACAAAAAATCTCTAAAGGAGATAGACGCAACCATAAAAGCGTTAACGGAAAAAGCCAAACAAGGAAAACTAGCCAAAGAAGAACTAAGCGGCGGCACATTTACAATCACCAACCTGGGCATGTATGACGTTGAATTTTTCATGCCAATAATCAATCCACCAGAAGCAGCCATACTCGGTGTGGGAAAGATAACAGAAAAGCCAGTTGTAGTTGATAGGAAAATTGAAGTCAAGCCAAGAATTATGTTAAGTCTCTCATATGACCACAGAATCGTGGACGGTGCACCAGCATCTGAATTTCTGCGTAAAATTAAAGAGAAAATTGAAAAGGCTTCAGAGCGGTAAGATTAAGGCTCTTCATTTTCCACTTTTTCTGCAGTTTCCTCAACTTCACGCAGGCCTTTCTTGACAAGCTTCAACTTTACATCTTTTATCAGCGTTACACCGCGACTTGAAAGTATAGAACCTGCCCAAACCATCACAACAAAAATGAAGAACACTAAACAAGCATTGCTAAAAGTTGCAAATGCCCTAACGTAACTATCCGTTTCTCCTGCCCGAATAGGAACAAACTGTGGAATTTGCCAACCAGCCAAAAACATTGCAAGCGCCAGCACTGCTGGAAGAATTATAAAGATTAACCCGATTATCAGAAAGGAATATCCGGAAATCTTCTCAATTTTTTCGGCTTTCATGCAAAACCATTTCTCTTCCTTTTATAAAAAGCTTTTACTCAGTAAACGTCTGTTTTTTGCATAAAAATTGAAATTATGAGTTATCAATCTTTTTGAATTGATACTTTTAAGTGCTAAAACGTATTTGAGAAAGTCTTAAGTGTTCAGCAATAGAAAAACGAATGAGCTACAATGAAGGTTGCCATGTACCACAGTCAGGGCGATATACGGATAGAAAAGATGCCCGCACCAGAAATAGGCGAAGATGAAGTTCTCGTGAAAATGAAGGCTTGCGGAATATGCGGCTCAGACCTAATGGGATGGTATCTGAAAAGCCGCGCTCCACTTGTTCTTGGACATGAACCCGCTGGCATAATTGCAAAAAAAGGAAAAAAAGTCAAGGATTTTGATGTCGGCGACAGAGTTTTCGTGCATCATCACGTGGCTTGCTTAGCCTGTCACTACTGCAAACACGGCGATTACACGTTATGCGAACAATTCCACAACACAAACATTAAACCCGGCGGATTAGCAGAATACTTCAAAGTTCCCGCGCCCAACTTGCAATTAGACACGTTGAAAATTCCAGATAGCATATCGTTTGAAGAAGCAACCTTCATCGAACCAGTCGGCTGCTGCATAAGAGCCCTTAAAAAATGCAACATCCAAAAGGGCGATTCTGTGGCGGTAATTGGCTCTGGGGCAACTGGAATAATTCACACAGCTTTGGCGAAGATTTTTGGCGCTGCAAAAACAATCGCAAGCGACCTAATTGATTATCGCCTGAAAGTAGCGGAAAAATTTTTGGCGGATGTCGTGGTTAACTCTGAAAAGGAAAATTTAACCGAAATCGTCAAGACTGAAACTAAAGGAAGAGGTGTGGATGTGGCGGTTGTTACCGCGCCAACCTTGGAAGCCTACAAGACTGGTTTAAGCGTCATTCGAAAAGGTGGAAAACTCTGCGTTTTTGCTCCCACCGACCCAGGAAGATACCTACAAATAAGCCCGAAAGAATTGTTTTTTTCAGAAATCCAAATAGTCCCATCTTATTCAACCTCCCATCTGGAAACAAAAGAAGCTTTGAAAATCATAGAATCTGGAAAGATAAAGGTGAAAGAATTGATAACTCATCGTTTTCCGCTTGAAAACACGGCAAAAGCCTTTGAAACAGCCTTAAAGAATAAAGAAAGTTTAAAGGTCATCGTATTGAATGAGTGATGAAAATGAAAGCAGCCATGCTATACGGAATAAAGGACCTAAGGGTTGAGGAAGTCGAAAAGCCAAGGGTTGAGGTTGGCGAAGTTCTCGTAAAAGTGAAAGCAGCAACAACATGCGGCACGGACTTGAAAATATTCCAAAGGGGTTATGTTGAAAAAGTCATAAAACTTCCTACAATTTTTGGTCATGAGTGGGCTGGCGAAGTCGTTGAAGTAAGTGAAGACTTAGAGTGGCCAACGAAGGGAATGCGTGTTCGTGCTGGTAACAGTGCGCCTTGTTTGCATTGCATGATGTGTCAGAAGGGCAAGTATAATCTTTGTGAGAATATGATTTGGCTTTGGGGTGCTTATGCAGAGTACATTAAGGTTTCGGCGCGTATGGTTTTGGTGAACATGCAAGAAATTCCAGAGCATGTTTCTTTTGAAGAAGCAGCCATCACTGAGCCTTTGGCATGCGTTTTACATGGTGTGGAAGAGGCAGATGTTAAGTTGGGCGATACTGTAGCAATAATTGGGGCTGGACCAATTGGACTGCTGCATCTATTGACTGCTAAGAAGATGGGCACAGAAAAGGCAATAATGATTGATCTTGTGGAAGAAAGGCTGAAGTTCGCAGAAAAACTCGGGGCTGACGAAACAGTCAACGCTGGAAAAATGGATGTTGTTGAGACCGTTCGCAAACTTACTCGTGGTTATGGGGCGGATGTGGTAATCGAAGCCATAGGATTGCCAGCCACATGGGAACAAGCTCTTAAGCTTGTCAGGAAAGGTGGAACAGTTTTGGAGTTTGGTGGCTGCCCGCCTGGAACGGAAGTGAGAGTTAACGCGGAAATGCTGCATTATGGTGAAGTGACGGTTACAGGTGCTTTTCATACGACACCGTTACATTTCAGAAAAGCTCTCAATCTGATTGCGTCCAGAACCATTGACGTTAGACCGTTAATAACGAAGAAAATGAAGCTCGAGGACATCAAGGAAGCGTTTGAGATATTGTCCACGTCGAAGACCGAAATTAAAATAGCCATAAATCCGTAAAAGAGTAACAATGGAGTCCTTAATGATTGAAGCTGACGGTTACATTTTAAGAATCGCCACTAAACAATGGGTTGAACAAGTCTTCAACATGGCAATTTACTATACCAGTGCTCGTAGAAAATGGAAAACTGGACAAACTATACTCTTCATGCACAAAACCGGCAAAGGCGATGCTATTGTAGGCTATGGCGAAATAGGAAACCTATATTCTATTGATGAGCTTTCCGAAGAAGAAAGACTCGAGTGCGAAAAATACGGTTGGAAAAAGGCGATAGAATTCACTTATGTTAAAGAATTTGAAACTCCGCTGTCGATAAAGGAAACATTTCTCAAAGGTTTGAAACTTCGAGGAAGATACTTTCACGGTCTGCCCCTCAAAAAAGAACAAATAACCTCAATTATAAACCAAGCAGAAAACCAATGAAGGGCAAAGCCCACCAGAAACATGAACCATACTCGATATCTCACACTAACTTTCTAGGTAATCCAATTGTCTTAATAGGACTCTTTGAAAAGAGCAATGAAAGCAGACGTGCATCGTTTGTTGTTTAACAACAGAATTTCGCAGCCCAACAAATCTACAGGTCCACAAAACATGTTTTCCCGTTTTGCCCCAAAAAAGAAGGTCTAGAATAAGTTTAAATTCTGATTTTAACGTATGCTTTTGTTATTACAGAGGCAAAATCATGGTTAAGTACATTTTTGTCACAGGCGGAGTGTTAAGTTCGGTTGGCAAAGGTATTGTAACTTCTTCGATTGGAAAAATGCTTCAGGCGAGAGGGTTGAAAGTCACGGTCATAAAGATTGACCCTTACGTGAATGTTGACGCTGGAACAATGAATCCGTACATGCACGGCGAAGTTTACGTGACTGATGACGGCGGCGAAACAGACTTAGATTTGGGCTGGTACGAGCGTTTTCTTGATTTAGACTTGAGAAAGGAAAACAATCTCACTACTGGTTTGGTGTATAGAGCAGTTATTGATAAGGAGCGTCGCGGTGACTTCTTGGGCAGATGCGTCCAGATAGTGCCCCACGTGACGAACGAAATTAAGCACCGCATACGAGCGGTTGCAAAGGATTCAGAGGTTGATGTGGTTCTGACCGAAGTTGGCGGCACTGTAGGTGACATTGAGGGCTTACCGTTTCTGGAAGCCATCCGCCAGATGCGCTTAGAAGAAGGTTACGAAAACACTTTGTACGTGCATGTAGCATTGGTTCCAGTTTTAGATGTCACTAAAGAGATGAAAACAAAACCCTTACAACACAGCGTCAACGAGCTACGACGCATCGGTATTCAACCTGACACCATAGTTGCAAGAAGTCCAGAAATGATAGACCCCGAATCACTAAGGAAAATAGCCCTATTTGGAACAATCCCAGAAAACGCGGTTTTCTGCTCCTACAACGTCGAATCAGTCTACAAAGTTCCACTAATCTTAGACGAGCAAGGAATGGGCAAGTTCATATGTAAGCGACTATGTTTTCCGGGACGATTACAGGATTTTAAAGAATGGAAGAAATTTGTGGAAGCCGTATTGAACCCTGAACACGAAGTCAAAATTGCCTTAGTCGGCAAGTACGCCGGCTTAACAGACAGTTACGTAAGCATGAGCGAAGCGCTAAGACACGGAGGCGCAACATGCAAGACAAAAGTCTGCATTAATTACTTAGAAGCTGAAAAGTTTGAACAAAACCCAAAAGGATTAGAAATCTTGAAGAACTTTGATGGAATATTCGTACCTTACGGCTTCGGTCCAAGAGGAACCGAAGGAAAAATAATGGCAATCAAACATGCAAGAGAAAATGACATACCCTTTCTTGGAATATGTTATGGTTTCCAGTTGGCTGTAATAGAATTTGCACGCAATGTATGCAACTTGAAAGATGCAAACAGCACAGAAATAAACCCAGAAACGCCTAAACCAGTAATTGACCTCATGCCAGAACAACGCGGAATAGAAATTAAAGGGGCTACAATGCGATTAGGCGCCCACAAAATAATCATAAAACCAAACACGCTAGCGCATAGGCTTTACAAAAATGATGAAATCTACGAGCGCCACCGACACAGATTCGAGGTTAACCTAGACTACTTGGATAAGCTTGAAAAGAACGGATTAGTGTTTTCCGGAAAAAGCACTGACGGAAGAAGAATGGAAATTCTGGAACTGCCAAATCACTTCTTCTTTTTTGCGTCACAATTCCACGGAGAATTTAAAAGCCGCCCAGTGAAACCAGAACCAGAATATTACGGCTTCATAAAAGCGTGTTTGTGCAAAAAGCTTGAAAAAGCCAAACCAGAGTTCTAAACGTAAAAGGAGGAGGAACAACATGTTTCATGTTTCAAAACGTCTGCGAAAAGTTGCTAGAAAAGTCATAGACAATGCACTTCCAATAAAACAGAATGAAACTGTAGTCTTTCATGCTGGCGTCGAAAATTTAGACCTCGCTTACGCGTTCGCTGCAGAATGCGAAGCCCGAGGAAGCGAAACTCTAGTTCAAAGTGAAGGCGATTACATATCAAATACTAAGCTTCTAGAAGCCCCAATAGAGACTTTTGCCAAAATGCCTAAAATTCCTGAAGCAATTGTTGATGCTGCAGATTGGCTTATTTGGATGAGGGGAAGTAGATTTGACGCTTCAATTTATCAAAAGCCAGAAACACAGAAACGGTTATTGGAAATTCAGAAAGTTTCAAAATGGTCCTTTGATAATCTCCTCCAACTGTGCTTGAAAAAGAAGACACATCTTGTGGCGTTTTTGGACCCAAACATGCAACAAGCGCAAGCTCTGGGAAAAACCTATGAAGAAACACGCAAGATGTTCCTAGCCTCTCTAGACATAGATTATAACGCTCTAGCTGATTTAGGGCAACGGCTGATTAATTTCATGAAAAAAGGAGGCGAAGTTCACTTAACTTGTCCGAGAGGTACAGATTTAAGGTTCCATGCTGAAAATCGATATTGGATTAATGATGACGGAAAGCCTTCTCCATCGTTAGCCCCTACCGGCCAGTACATTCATAACCTGCCAGTTGGGGAAGTTTTTGTGGCGCCAGTAGAAGAAAGCGCGTATGGTGTTCTGTGTCCTAAAGACTTGCCAGGAAGTGTAGCCACGGGCATCTGTATAAATTTTAGAGGTGAAGAAAAGGCGATTGTTTCTGCTGAGAAGGGTTTTGAGTTTTTGAGGTCGCGGCTTGAAAAGGCAACTGGAAACCCATATTGTATTGCGGAGTTTGCTTTTGGCACGAATCCGTGTGGTGATATGCTTCTTGCTACAGAGAAGGCTTTTGGCACGTGTCACGTTGCGATTGGTCAGAACACTTGGTTAGGCGGTAAGAACGAAAGTAGTATTCATTGGGATTTTTTGGTTGAGTGTCCAACCGTGACTGTTGATGGGAGTTTGGTTGTGGAAAAAGGAAAGTTTACTCGAGAACTTTTCGGAGGGTAGAAAGAAGGATAATTATTTGGCTTAGTATGAGCGATGGTGAGGTCGGACTAGTTCTTCTAGCATGGAAAGCAGGGTTGGTACTTTGGTTACGATGTCTGTGTAGGTTATTATGCCGACTACTTCGTTGTTGCTTGTGACTGGTAATTTTTTCACTTTTTTCTTTGCCATTAGTTTGGCTGCTTCTTCTATGCTGGCTGTTTCGCTTATGGTTATGACTGGGCTGGTCATGACGTGTCTTGCAGTTAGTGTTTCTGGTGCTAGGCATTCTTCGACGATTCTTCTGAGGACGTCGCGTTCTGTTATGATGCCTACTGGTCTGTCAGCTTGTACGACTAGTATGGAGCCTATGTTTAATTTGTTCATTGTGGCGACTACTTCTTTGACGGTAGTGTCTGGGCGGACGACGCGTACGTCTTTTGACATGATGTCTCTGACGAGGATTATGCTTGCCATTTTGTTTTTCCTCTTTTAGCAACTAATTGTTTTGGGTTCGGGGTTTTATTTGTTTTGGTGCAGTTTTTGTTGAATGAAGGCGGAAATCTCTATACGCATATAAGACTGTGAGGGACTGTGGAATTTGTTGGGGAGATGTTGAGATGAGCGAGAGTGAATCTTCGGCTGTTGACAGTTTTCGCAGTCGTTTGGAGAATGCTAAAAGTTACGGGGAAGTTTGGGATGTCGTGAGGGATTGTGTGGAGTTTTCTCTGCACAAGCGCAGGGGTGGAATGATGCTTTTTCTTGATGATTTGTCTATTCAGTTGGGGGCTTATCATCCGATTGGGACGAATAACATTGTTTTGAATAGGGCTTTGGTGGAGATTGTTGAGGCGGCAGTTAAGTCGAGGCGGGTTGTGAATGCTTTGGTTTTTAATTTGCTTTTGCATGAGTATTTGCATGCGTTGGGTGAGTTTTCGGAGGTTGAGGTTAGACGGCTGGTTTACAAGGTTGCTAAGGAGTGTTTTGGTGAGGATTATGTTGCGACTTTTGTTGCGAGGAAGAGTCCGTGGGTTTTGCTTAGGGGTATTCCATTGGAGGGAGTCAATGTTCGACGGCGGGTTATGGAGATTGTCCGGGATTTTGAGAAGGCGGATAAGTATATTGTTTAGTATCGGCAAGCCTTTAAGGGGGTTTTGCATTTCCTTTGATTTCTTTGGGATGGTGTGGTTTGGTTGGTTGATGAAAGAGTTGTGAAGTTGGCAAAGTTGTGTGTTCATTATAGTGTTGATGTGAAGCCGAAAGAGACGGTTTTGATTAATGGGAGTGATTTGGCGTTTCCTTTGATGCATGAGATTTATCGGGAATGCTTGTTGAGTGATGCTTATCCGCAGATTATGGCGAGTTTGGATACTGCTCACACGTTTTTTAAGTATGCGAAGGAGCATCAGTTGACTTTTGTTTCGCCTTTTGAGCGGTTTGTTGCTGAGAATTTTGATGTGATGATTGGGATTTTTTGTGAGCCGAATCCGAAGAGGTTGACGGGTGTTGATCCTGCTAAGATTAGATTGCGGAGTGCGGCTAGGAGGGAGATTTCGGAGATTTTGTATAAGCGTGAAGCGGAGGGGAAGTATAGGTGGACTGGTTTACCGTTTCCTGTTAATGCGCAGGCGCAGGAGGCGGAGATGGCTTTGGAGGAGTATGAGGATTTTGTTTATGGTGCTTGTTTGGTGGATAGGGATGACCCGATTGCGGAGTGGAAGAGGGTTAGGGTGGAGCAGGAGAAGATTTGTAGGTTTTTGAATGGGAAGAGTGAGATTCGGGTTGTTGGTGAGGATACTGATTTGCGGTTTAGTGTGAAGGGGCGGAAGTGGATTAATTGTTGTGGTGAGAAGAATATGCCGGATGGGGAGGTTTTTACGGCACCTGTTGAGGATTCGGCGAATGGTTCGATACGGTTTACGTTTCCGGGGATTTTTATGGGGCGGGAGATTGAGGATATTAGGCTTCGTTTTAAGGAGGGCAGGGTTGTGGAGGCTTCTGCGGGTAAGGGTGATGAGTTGCTGCAGCAGTTGTTGAAGATTGATGGTGCGGAGCGAATTGGGGAATTTGCGATTGGGACGAATTATGGAATTGGGCGGTTTACGAAGAACATGTTGTTTGATGAGAAAATGGGTGGGACGTTGCATATGGCGTTGGGGTTTAATCCTGTTCCTGCTACTGGTGGTTTGAATAAGTCTGCTTTGCATTGGGATATTTTGAAGGATATGCATAAGGGTGGAGAGATTTATGCTGATGGGAAGCTGTTCTATAAGGATGGTAAGTTCTTAGAGTTTTAGGATTGTTTGGTAGATTGTTGGGCTGTGAAAAGGTATAGCCCCCTTATAAATAGGTTGAAACGGTAGTTAGAGTTTAAGGTTGTTTTTGTTGTTAGTTGTTAAATATTTAATAATGGACGAATTAACTAAATCTACCTGTTAGTAGCGCTAAAAGGGAGAAAAGAGAAGTTTGCGAGCTTTCAGTTTTATTCACGCTGCTGATTTACATTTAGGTTATGCGCAGTATGGCTTAGAAGCGAGACGAGAGGATTTTGACAAGGCTTTTCAGGAGTTAGTTGACAGAACCATCGAGTTAAAGCCCGATTTCATGATTATTGCTGGAGACCTGTTCCATCAAGCACGTCCATCGAATGTTACGTTGGAAAACGCCATCAAAAACTTCAGTCGTTTGCGTGAGGCTGAAATTCCAGTTTTGACGGTTGATGGCTCGCATGACTCAGCGCCTAACATAATCACCGGGAGCATTTTGAATCCGTTGGACAGCGCTGGGCTCATCTATCATTTGCCAAGACATGAAGGCGCTTGTTGGCG
>CAYWII010000033.1:0-14345 GCA_964457175.1 uncultured Candidatus Bathyarchaeia archaeon | reverse complement strand
GCCTTCACATTGCACAGGATGGAGGGGCACTTTTGCAATCGCCAGAGCACTGCCCCAAGCTTTTGTATGGAATAGCGTAGGAAACCTTTATCGATTCTGATCTCGGACGAACGTAAGCAAGCATATTGAAATTTCAGTACTTGAACCCATTTGGGTATGGGGACGGGCAGCCCCATAGCAAAACCTAACTCAATTCGGGTTCAAAACTATAGAAGCCCATGCCTCTGAAAGTAGCCAATTAGCCTATTAAAACACGCTTACAAACTTTACAGAAGGAATAAAGCAAAAGTAAGTGCTTCACCAGTGAGATTTGAATGAAAGCCCACGCAATCGTTTCAATCAGTCAAGCGTTGTTAGAGACAATTTTAGAAAATGCGAAAATTCTTTATCCCATGGAGATGATCTTCCTGCTCCGCGGTAAAAAACACGAGGACCTCATCAATATTTCTGAGCTTATTGTGCCTCCGCTTGCTATACATGGGCAAGGTTTCGCCAACATTCCAACCCATATGCTACCCATAGATTTCTCCATTGTCGGAACAGTGCATTCCCATCCTTCAGGAAACTTGATGCCTTCACCAGCAGACTTAAACCACTTTTGGGGTATCATACTAATGATTGCAGGTTTTCCCTTCAGGGATAACATGAACGTCGCAGTCTACAATTACAAAGGAGAACGATTAACGCTGAAAATAACGAAAGCATAAAAGTACTGGTGGCATCCAATTGTTATTTGACAAAGTGGAGTCGATATTTTATGAACTATTAGGTCGATTGAGTTTTTCTTGATCAATTAATGTAAATTTGTGTTGTTGAGGAAACTAACGAGTTTCGGTAATAGTTCAGTGCCTTTTTCTAGTATGCCTAAGCTTCCGTTTCTGCAATTTTTTTCAGAAAATTTTGAAATGTTGTCGCCTTTAATTTTATCTCCAAATATTAACAGTGGAACAGGGTCATCGCTGTGGGCTTTTAGTTTGCAAGGCGTCGAGTGATCTGCCGTAACACAGAGGACGAAGTTTTCTGGCTTAATTTTCTGCAGCAGTTTCCCGAAGAAGTATGTGTCAATTATAGAGATATGCTGCTTCTTAAGTTCGAATTTTCCGTCATGACCGGGTTCGTCTGGACCTTTAACATGTATGTAAAAGCAGTCATAAGATGGTAAGAGTTTAAGTAGCCTTTTTATCCTGAGCAAGCAGTCTTTTTTTAGGTCGTTTGAAGGAGGAGGAAGACCAATCGTGTGCATGCCAGCAAGTTTGGATATTCCTCTTTCAACAGGCATGTCGGTTAGTGAAACGAAACGAACTCCGTATCGTTTATTAATGTTAAAGAATTTTGGCAGTTGATGCCCAGCATCTCTTGTGAGTATAACGTTTGCCTTGAGTTTGTTTTCAGCTTCGCGTCTTTTATTAATTTTATGTCCATCCAGAACCGCATAACTTTTTTCGACAAATTCGTTCACAAGGTCTGCTGAAATTTTTGCCTCTTCGCTACTATCCATTGCCTTACATTTTTTAAGCGACATTTTGATTTCGGCTTTCGCTATTCCAAGTTCTTTTATCCTAGCGTAGCCCGGATCAGTATTTGTTATTCTGCTCGAAAGAGGTTTCTCTCTACTTTTTATAACTAAAACTCCTCTATGTCCTATAGTATTTTTGAATTCAAAATCCACAGGATAAGATTCCAAGTTCATATTTTCATTTACAGCTTTGCCCAGTTCTGCAGCCTCTTCCGTAGTTAAGCGTCTTCCAACACGTCTGTCTATAATCTTTCTTCTTTCGCCCAGAGTTGCAAAGTTACATCTTAAAGCAAGATCGCCATCTTTTACCTCTACACCAGCACCTACAGCTTCAAGAATTCCTCTGCCAGTACCATACTTGAATGGGTCATATCCCAAAATTGAGATAACTGCTACATCGCTTTCTGGAGCAATGCCTTTCTTAACGCTATACATCAGTCCTGTTTTTCCGTTTCTGGCAAGAAAATCTAGGTTAGGTGTGTCTGCAGCTTCGAGGGGGGTCTTGTTGCCTAATTCTTTAATTGGCAGGTCGCCCATTCCATCAATAACCACGTAAATGAGCTTTAGGATGGTGCACACCTCTCTATAACTTGAAACTCAGCATCAAATTGAGGTTTAGTAATGTGAGCATGTTCAGAGCAATCAAGCGGCACCAGAATTTTTCTAGTCAAATCCATCACTTCTATTCAAGCTTTTGTTGTTTTAACTCATAGATTTTTCGCATAATCCCACGGTAGGTGCGTGTACTCGACCTTAATTCTTTACGCTCTATCAAAAATCTCTCAACAGCTTTCCGATCTGATAAGTCTCTAACTCTAACCCTTGTTATCTTTAAATTAGCTGTGGTGTTGGCAAAATCAACAGGCTTTTCAAAACTTTTATCCTCCAATTGAGCTGTGATAAAACCCGTTTATAGCATCCTTGGCAGATTGAATAAGTGGATGATTTATCTCCACTGACGTTTTGAGTTTTTCTAATTGATTAACTCTAAAGTAGATTGGCGGGTTTGAACCCATTTGGGCAACGGGGATGGTCAGCCATATTATTTCGGTAAAGTTTAGGTTAAAAAGTGCTTGTAGACCGGGTGTCCTTTGAATCTTAGATTTGTTTCTGATTTTTCCATTGTTCCGCTTGGGAGCCTTATACAGAGTGAACTGACAATCGCTCCGTTTCTAACAAACCTTACTCCGTCTAGGAGCTCGCCTTTTGTAACGCCGGAAGCCGCAAAAACCAGTTCATCGCCTTTGGCTAGTTCGTCTTCAGCATATGTTTTTTCCGCATCAACACCTTCTGCTTCTAATCTATCCAATCTTTTTGAGTCGTCCTTTTTGTCTTTCCACACTTTCACGAGCATCGTGCCGCCTAAACATTTGACGGCGGTTGCTGCAATAGTTGCTTCGGGTCCAGCGCCCGCGCCTATGAGGAGGTCAACGCCTGAGCTTGGAATGCACGTGACAACTGCTGCGGCGATGTCACCGTCTGGAATAAGGATTATTCGCACTCCTAATTTTCTAAGAGTGTTAAGAATTTCCATGTGTCTTTCGCGTTCCAGCATTATGACGGTGAAGTTTTCAAGAGGCAAACCCTTTTCCCGAGCCACGGTTCGCACAATTTCTTCGACAGACATGTCCAGGGAAAGTTTTCCAGCGGAGTGGTAGTCAGTTGCCACTTTGAAATAGTATCCGTCGTCTGGGAGCACCTGGAAACAGCCGGCAGGCGCACAGGCAAGAGCGGAAATGGCGTCTTTTCTGCCTTTGGAAGCAGCAGTGGTACCGTCAACGGGGTCTACGACAAACTCGACCTTTGGACCTTTTCCTGTTCCGACTTTTTCTCTTCGTAGAAACGCTGGCGCGTTGTCTTTGGGTCCTTCGCAAGAAATAACCTCTGCTTCCACATCCGTCTGCGTTAACACAGCTCTGGAAAATTTTACGGCGTTCGCGTCTATCAAATCAGGGTTGCCTTGACCTATATGCAGTGCGGCTCCAACAGCTGCAGCGATGGTAATTCTGGTCAACGAAGGTGCTAATGCCCTAAGAGAGACCATCCACTATACACTCCTATATGGTAATGACTTGGTTACTTGTAAATCATTTTAGGCTTTCCAAGCATTTGCTCATTTAACTCTTTTATGCCAAGCCCGTTTTCTTTCGGGAAAATTCGCATTGAGTTTTTCACTTTTGTTCCACCTTTTTTGACAAGTTTGTCTTTCATTAGAATGTCAGAGTCAAGGTCTGCGTACTGTATGTTTTTTACTGCGGCAGCCAGGTGGGTTCCGGCTGCTATGCCTATTTCTGATTCGCCCATGCATCCAATCATGCATGGTATGCTTGCGGCTTCGGCGATTTCTGCTATTTTTCTGCCTTTCAGTATTCCGCCGCTTTTCATTAATTTGATGTTTATGAGGTCTACAGCTTCGGCTTGTATTAGACGTAAGGCATCTTCAGGTGAGTGGACGCTTTCGTCAGCCATTATGGGTATTGGCGAGTTTTTCTTGACTTCTCTTAAGCCTCTGGTGTCTTCAGCTGGAACTGGTTGCTCAGCAAATTGAATGTCGAACCTTTCCATTTTTTTGAGAGTTTCTATTGCTTGTTTTGGTGTCCAGCCTTGGTTGGCGTCAATTCTTATCTGTATTTGACTGCCTACTGTTTCACGAATCAGTTTTATACGTTCAAAATCTTCGTTAGGGTTTACTCCCACCTTTACTTTCAAAGCCTTAAAGCCTTTTCTGACAGCTTTAACAGCGTCTTCAGCCATTTCTTTAGGCGATTTTATGCTTAGTGTCAAGTCGGTTAAAACTTCGGTGCGATATCCGCCCATTATTCTATAGAGAGATTTGCGGCAAGTTTTTCCTAGAATATCGTGCAGTGCTATGTCGATGGCTGCTTTTGCGGCAGGATTGCCTTTTACAAGTGAATCCATCATTTCTATGTCTTGTTCGATTCTTAGGGGACACATGCCAATAAGTTTTGGAGCAATTTTGTCAAGAACTTCAATAACTGTTTCTGGGGTTTCACCGGTTACTCGTTTAGATGGCGAGGATTCTCCCCAACCAATCACATTGTAATCTGTAAGTATTTTCACGATTACGTTGTGGCTTCCCGTGCTTGCGCCGGGAGCTATCCTAAACGGTTCTTTATATTTTAGGATGACCGTGTAAACTTCGATTTGCTTGATTCCCAAATGTCGTCACCGCTTACAAGTTTACGTTTCTTTGGAAAAGCTTTACTGAAACTCTCCTCTGGGCGTTTTCTCTCGTTTTCTCAGTCCCTTAAACTTTAATTTTGCTGTTAGGATTTTTTCGGTTGCGAACAATCGTGAAGCCAAATACTTTACGACTAGCGTGAAAGCGGTAACATAGACTATGCCAATTATGGCAGTTAAATAGTCGCCTATTATGATGGCTTTTGATGCGATGATTGGGTGACTATAAGGGATTGCGTAAAGAAGAATTTTCAACGCAAGAGGCAACGTGTTAATGTCAAGATACATTAGGGCAAGTGCTGGAATGAATATTAAAGGGTAAATGTAGCCAACGATTGATTGAGCACTTCGCACATCTTCAACAAACGCAGATACAATTACCGCTAACGCCAACGCGGAGAGCAAAGTGACAAAAAGCGAAATTCCCAAGAGCAAATAACCAAAAACTGAGGGGGCAAGTCCCAAAGAAGCTAAATCAAGCGATATTCCAGCTGGAAATGTGGCTGTGAACGAGCTCATGTAATAGTTGAAGCCAAGCATGTAGGCCAAGGCACCTATGCCTGCTACAAGAATTGTGCCTGACAATTTTCCCATGAGAATCGCAAAGCGGTCCATGGGTAAAGTTAGTAGCGTCTCCAGTGTTTTCTCTTCTTTCTCCATTGCCACTGAAGTTGCAGCTATTTGCATGGAGTAGGTTAGCAGAATCATAATGGTAATTGGCATTGCAATTGCTTGTGAATACATTAAAGTGGTGAGGATGTTGGGGTCGACGCCTTCCACAATATTTCCTTTAATTATGGTTGACTTGTTAATGGCAACATAATCCGGAGCCCAACTACGATTAAATTTGTAGATCAAATTGTCAATCACTGAAGAACCGATATTTTCAAAGAGGCTGGTTCCCGAAAAGGCTCCATAGAATCTTACATAAGCAGTTATGTTTAGATCACTCTGGTGTTGGTCCATTTTTGCGCTGAAATCTTCTGGAATTTCGATAAGATATGTGATATTGTAGTTCGCCAGTAGTTCCAGAATCGTGTTATTGTCAAGAACTTTGTTGTTTTCAACGGAAACTCTTGCTGAAGAATTGAGAGACGCTATTAGAGAGGTTGACCAATTTCCCCCGTCATTGTTCACAACTAGCAAGGTTGCTTGTTCAGCTTTTTCTTGAGCGGATTGTATAGAATAGCTCATTATGCCGCCTAAGACCGGAAACATTAGCAAAGGTACAATTATCATTCCCAACAGTATCTTTGGGTCTCGAACAAGCTCCTTAAGTTCTTTCAGTAAAAAGGTTCCAAACCCTTTAAGCAAGCCCAATCACCTTCGCAAAAACCTCCTCCAAATTTGCGCTTCCAAACTTTTCCTTCAGTTCGCTGGGCTTTCCCTCAGCAACGACTTTACCTTTGTTTATTAGCGTGACTCTGTCGCACACGTGTTCAACTTCGAGCATGTTGTGACTTGAGAGCAATACTGTTACATTGTGTTCTTTCACGTATCGTTTAATTATCTCTCTAACATGAAACGCGTGCAGAACGTCCAGCCCGCTTGTAGGCTCATCTAGAATGGCGAGTTTAGGCTTGTTCATCAGCGCTCGTGCGACTAGAAGTCTTCTTTTCATTCCTTTGCTGTAGGTTTTGGTTTTATCCTTTAAGCGTTCGCCTAAACCAGTTATTTCAGCCGCTTCGTTAACCATCTCTCGTGTTTCGTCCTTGCCTTTAGTGTTAAATCTAGCCATAAATTCCAGATATTCCCATCCAGAAAGGTTTCGGTAAGCGCCTGCCTCCTCTGGAAGATAGGTTATGATTTTGCGCACTTCAGCCGCTTCTTGAATAACTTCTAACCCGAAAATTTTCATAACGCCTGATGTTGGCAAAAGCAAAGTAGCGGCTATGCGTAAGGCGGTTGTTTTTCCAGCTCCATTTGGACCAATAAGTCCAAAGATTTCTCCACATTTAACACTAACAGTTAACCTATCCACTGCGCGGATGTCGCTAAAAACCTTGACAATATCTACTGCTTCAACAGCCAAACTCAACCTTTGAACACCAAGAATTAAGCAATTTTTGAGCTTTAAAAAAGTTGCCTAACTCATGTTTAAATTTTACAATTGCTGATTATTACATCGCTTATGCCAAATTACTTCTACACGTGAAAGATTTAATACTTGCCCAATTTAGCGAACTTTTACGGTTTTGAAATCATTAGGCATGCGTCTCAGCTTTGCTTTTTGCGCTCGTACATCTGGATTGAGATTGAGGTTATAAGTGCTACTCCAAGAACAAATGTTCCTGCTGAAATGCACGCCAATGCTTGTGCTCGATAAGGCTGTTCTTCTATGAACCTGTTTCCATACATTACTGATCAACAATGAAGGGCGAAGGTGCTATGGGAGCAGTCTTATTGGTCAGGACTGTGATCACGATATCTTTCGGTATAGGTTGCTCACTTATGGAAAGCCCGACGGAGGACGGCACCGAAACAAACCCTGAGAAGAGATAGTCACCTTCTATTCCGGTAGATGTGAACTGTCCCGTGTAATTCTTTTGTCCAAGAATATACGTGCCTTCAATTATGGAGAACCCCAAATATCTGACAGTGATGTTGTATATCCCTCCAGTAGTGTTGTCAATAGATGGGAACCGGACATAGAGCACGGCAACCTTGTTAATCGTCAAGGCTTCGGGAGGCAGCACCCGAGCACTAATATAAGTTGTGAAAGTGCTTCCGTCAACCATTTCTGCGGTGTCATAGCTTATTGTCTCGGTCGGTAGAGGGTAACGGTTTTCAGCCGTTGTGATCGACATCAAATACCCGCCAGTGAGAACTAATCCAATAGCTATGACTGTTAGACCAAGCTGAACCATACTTGAGTTTCGTTTACGTCTAGACAACACAGTGTCTCTCGGAGTGGTCTTTGGTGTCTCCTCCACCTTTTCCATCAGAGCGACCGCGCCCTCACCCATATTAGAAAGCCTGTACATACCACTCTCTGTCTTTAACACAAGCTCTTTCAGAGAGTCAAGATGGTACGTCAAAAAGGGGCTACCAACGTTAAAGAGTTTTTGCATATCAGTGAAGCTGCGGGGTCCTCCGGCAAGAACCCTCAATATTTTGCGGCGGATTGGGTGCTTTAGAGCAGTGAAAACTAGTGAGTACGTCTCTTCTTCAAACTCAACCATTTTTGATCCTCATTAAAAGATGCAAAAAGCCACAACAAAAGACTTCTGGTAAAGAAAACCTAACTAAAGAATACTTGACGAGTTTGAGAAAAGGCAACCTAAGAAAAGTTCTCTACTTACCACAAGAAGTTCTTGGTGGGGCTGGCCGGATTTGAACCGACGACCTTTCCCCGGAGACAGCGCTTGGCTGCTCCTACGGGTTTCTCTATGACCGCTCCAGAACTTCTTCATTCCGCTTTGCGGTCCGCAAACCCGTTTGTTGCATTCTGGAGCCCGTCGTCATACCTTCCTAGACTACAGCCCCCTCAATGTTCATGGCATTAAATTTACTGTAGAGGATAAGATATATGCGTTATTCCTACCTAATTCAAAAAATAGGAGAATTTAACGCCGAGCAAGTGTATAATCGGTATCTTAAAGTATTTATGATTGATACTAGTAACGTCTGTGCTCATGGAGGGCGCTTGTAACGAGAAACGAGCCTACTAGAGATATGCAAAAGAAGTGTGTTCTGTATCAAGAAGTAGATGGAACTTCCTACGAAGTTGATTTGCCGTTGACATCAAATGTTGATCCACACGAATTAAGAGAAAATCTTGGTTTGCCCTCTTACATAGACTTGAACTATTTTCCCCTGAAAAGTGCTATGGTTACTCTTTGGGCGAATGCAAACGCTTCTGAACTTCATAAGTTGTATCCGGAAGCTTTTGAGAAAAAAATTAGCGACAGCCCAATTCAAGCCCTCTTCTTTGGCGGAGCAGCAGTCAAGATTTTATGCAAAAGCGCCAATGCTGGCGGTTCCTTGGCGCGACACATAAAGGATACGGACTTCATAGTTCCAAAAAAGCAAGGAATGAACTTCTGCAAATTGCTTTTAAGAATGGACAAGGCTTTTGGAACACAGTTCAAATATTTCAGAACGAAAGGCGACCTGCTTTTTAATGCGATGAGGCAAGGTCAACGATATAGAATTAGGACAATAAACGGCGTAACCGAAGAAGGGCTTCCCACAGTCACCGTATTGGATATTTTCTGTGATTACATAGACTTACGCCACAGAATAGAAGTTAAAGATTCCTTTAAAAACTTTAGAGAAAACTTGTTCACAATCGGCTTGGAAAACTTGATACTTTCTAAATCTCAGTTTATCACGGACTATCCCAGATCGGAAACGCAAATACTCCAAGAGCACGGACAAGAATTCAGAGTATTACCATACGAAAACTACTTGCCAGACAAGATTGTTCTTGGAATGGAAGAGAAAGACGCAAAAGACATCTGTTCAATCTTCTTAGACCACCAGATAGGCGAAGGAAAAGATGAAATCAGCCCAAGCAAGATGAAGAAGGTTTTAGAGAAAGACAAGAAATTCGCATTGACTGTCACGCTGAACCTTCAAAACTTAATGGAGAGAACTAAGCTAATGCAAGAATGGCTGAAGAAAAGTGACATTACAACCATCTCAAGCAGAATAGGCGAACTACTAGAATATTTGCCTAAAATCGACAAAAAATGGGACAAACCATGGTGGAATACGGCTGTAGAAACACCAATGATTGATTAATAGACTTCATTTTTCCTTTATCAGTTGTCTTATTGTGTGATAGGCTTCCTTTCTGGATATGCCCGCCCTTGAGATGGGCAGGTCAAAGGTCTCTTTTTTTGAACGCAATCTTATACATGCTTCACGTTTTGATGTGACATGGATTACTGCATCTATATACTCAGACCATTTGCCTTCTTTCGTTTTCCTCCCTTCTTCAAGCACAAACCCCTTGTCATTAAGCGATAGAGTCGTATGATAGCTAGTTTTGTAGAGGCGATAGCCTCCAATCAAAGAAAAAGCAGCTACTAATAGAAGAGTTAACGGAAGAGTTGAAGGTTGAACAGCTTGTCGCAATCCTGAAAGGGCGATGAATAACACTATTAAGATTCCAAGGCAAAATACCATTGTGAAACTTTTCAGATAATTAGGCAGGTCGAAAATTTCAAACTTTGCCTCTGTCAACTTAAGCTGTTTAATAAGGCCCTTTCCGAGAACATTGTTCGAGGAAACTGCTTCTTTTGAGGCAAGAGTAAAAATGGCTACGCCAACATTTCTATCGGACAAATCCTCAACCGCACTTTTCACAGCCTTTTCTAATGGCTGGCTTTGAACCAAGCCCAAAAAGATCCAGTTATCACCGCTGCCAAATTTGCTTTTTAATGAAAGAATCATTTCTCTCAGAAGTTTCGGGTCAATTTCTTTGGATTTGTAGAAGAAGAAGTTAATCTTGTATTTTGGTGTCACCAGAGCCGAATATATTCTTGATAGGAAGAAGCCTTTTTCTTGGAGGCTTCCGAAAGCGTATATTGGAAAGACTACGTTTCCTACGGTATAGTCTCTGTGGATTTCGTTGAAGTCAGCTAGCCATCTCAGATTTCCTTTGATTAACTGCTCTTCCACCATTTCAGTGATAAAGTCTAACTCAGACACTTCTAAACACCAACGATATTGTAAAAATAAAAAGGGGGAGGATATTTAAGACTATTCAGGCGGGATGCTTAGGTAGAGGGTTCGCATGTCAACGCCTCTGGTGGTATTGCGGTACATGTGGAATAGGTAAAGCAATATTCCTGCTACAATGCAGCCGAAGAAGCCAATCGCGCTTATTATAGCATTTATGTCTGCACCAGTGGTAAAGAATGACCAAATCCATGGCGATTGTTGTATGAAGATGTATAGGCAGAATGACGCTCCTAATGTTGCAATGAATCCAAGTCCAACAACTGAGCCTATAGAATGTTTGACGGCAGCTCTGTCGTAGATTTCTTTTCTCTCTAATGGAAGCAGCATGCAGGATATGCAGAACATTGTCAGGAAGAATGCGTCGAATATGTCGGTTCCAACAACTCCCGCAAAAGCTAGGTAGTTAGCTGCTCCCGCTGGGAAGTTCGCCTCTGCCATACACGCAGGAATAGCGAAGATCGCAGTAATTATTATTGCCCACACCGGTGCATGCCATCGCTCACTGACGTAGGAGAATTTTTCAGGCATCATTCTGTCGAAAGACATGGCGAAGAACGTTCTGGAAGCCACAAGTAGGAACGGCGGAATATCGTTTGCGACCCAAAGCACACCACCTAACGCGATTATCCACGAAAGAAATCCTAGGTCCATACCTCTAGAAATTATTGCAGCGATACCAGTGCTCCAAGCATTTTGGAAGTTGATGTTCACGTGCGTCCAGTTTCCTTCACCGTACGTGGAAACGTCTGGATTCACCCCTGCGCGTTCATATAAGGCTGTCCAGTTAACGTTGCCGTAGCTTAGCCAAGAGTAAGCTTGATAGAAGCTCCATTGGTGTCCTTCTGAGTCTGTGTATTGAGCCACATTCATGGTGGATAACGCCGAGAGTGAAGACGCCAGCAGATAAACTATCATTATTATGAGTCCTGCGACTAGAAGAACTTTTGGAAGTTTTTTGTTTGCTTCTTTAACTTCACCAGCTAAGAATGTTGTTGCATACCAGCCCATGTAAGCCCAAAACGCGCCACCAAGCGCGAAGCTAAATGCATCGAAGAAGCCGGCTATGTTTGTAGTCATGCCGCTGTGAACAGCTAAGTCCACTAGATGCGTTGGTGTAACTGTTAATGCATCGGTTGACATTGCACTGCTCACTCCTTGCTCGACAACCGCCGGATTCATTGCACCGCCAATCCACATTGCAAAGAAGATGATGGTGATTACTGCAGGTATGTAGAATATTACTTCCATCAACCGTCCATACAGCCTAGTTCCTAAGAGAGCAATGATTGCGAAAATCCAAACTATCACTAGACCGCCTAAGAAAAGCTCCATCGCACCAAATGAGACAGGCGTTGGCGCTAATGCGATACTGAAGAATATTGAAATGCCTTCGAAGACCGCGACACCAATAAGTCCGTAAGAAAAGGCTTCAGCGAGGAACATTAGCCATCCAGATATGTAACCTATTGATGGGTGGAGAACTCTTGATATTGTAACGTAGCCGCCGCCTGATCTTGGCATAGAAGATGCAACATAGCCTGCCGCGTAACCAGTGATAAGCACAATAAAGCCGCAAACTAGGAACGCCCAAAACATCGCAGGAAGTCCAAGTGGCATCATGTCAGTTGGCATTGGCATTGGACCAGAGAATTGGAATGCTCGTTTCTGCCAGCCTAAGCCGACGACGTGGCTGAGTATTATGATTACACCCAACGTAAAGCCGATTTCCCTCACGAGTCCAGTTGCTTCCCTAGCAAAAAGTCCAGGCTTGCTTGAGGCCATTTTTTATATAGCACCCAATCTCCAATGTTTTACCGCCTAGAGCATTTAAAACTTTCCATGATGACGCATATTTTAAATAACTCTGCAACACTAAAAATACATAGAATTTGCCGGAGAAGACCAAAAATTGAGTTTTCTACAAAGAAAAAAGAAAGAAGAAACGACTAGGATACTTTTTGCTACAGACATGCACGGATCAGAAGGGTCGTGGAGAAAGTTTCTAAACGCTTCAGTCATGCTTAAAGTGCACGTGGCTATTTGTGGTGGAGATCTGACGGGGAAAATGATTGTCCCTATTGTTGAACAGAAGGATGGAAAGTACACTTACTACCTTATGGGTGGAACGCACACAATTGGCTCAGAAGACTTGGGAAAGGCGTTCAAAGACATTAGAGGTATAGGATACTACCCGCACTTAACTAATGAGCGCGAATATGAAGAAATGTCCAGAAACCCAAAAAAAGTGGATGAAGTCTTCCACAATGTTATGATATCAACACTGAAACGATGGCTAGACCTCATCCCAGAAAAAGTCCCCAGCGAAACAAGAGTAGTTGTTTGCCCGGGAAACGATGACAGATTCCCCGTGGATGAACTAATAGAAAACCACAAAAGCATAATCAACGGGGAAGACAGAGTCATAAAGATAGACGAGTCTCACGAGATGATAAGCTGTGGATGGGTTAACCCTAGCCCTTGGAAGACAACTCGTGAAGAGGAAGAAGACAAGCTTGAGGAAAGGCTTGAGAGATACATTTCTCGACTGACAGATGTAAAAAATGCCATATTCAACCTTCATGCTCCACCCTTTGAATCCAAACTAGATGACGCACCACTTCTGGACAAGGACCTAAACCCAATAATCCAAAGCGGAAGCGTCGTAATGGTTCCAGTAGGCTCAAAAGCCGTTAGAAAGATGATAGAAAAATACCAACCTTTCTTGGGGTTGCACGGTCATATACACGAATCAGCAGGCTGCATAAAAATAGGCAGAACACACTGCGTTAACCCCGGGAGCGAGTACGCTGAAGGAATAATCAGAGCGTTCTTTATAGAATTTAAAGGCGACAAACTCAGCAGACTCCAGAGAATAGAAGGCTAGAGGCAGCGTCTGATGGCTTGGTTACTGGACAAAGAAATTCAAAGAGAACTACCAGCAGAATGGAAAGACGCAGTTCCAACCGAAGTTTTCATGCAAGAAGCAGAAAAAATAGTCGCAGAAGCAAACCAAAAAGGCGCAACATTAAGGATTATTGGCGGCTTAGGAATAGCAATGCGTTGCCGAGGCTTTAGAGATTTTGCAATTAAATTGGGAAGAGTCGGAACAGGCGTTGTCCAAGGTCAAGAGTACAGCGACATAGACTTAATGTCTTACGGCAAACATAGAGAAAAAGTGAAAGAATTTTTTGGAGAAATAGGCTACGCAAAAAGGAGAGCAACCCTTTCTTCCGCAGCCTCTGACAGGCAGATATACTATCACCCCAAGGGATGGTTTTACGTTGACGTCTTCTTCGACAGGCTATTAGTGGCAAACCACCCGATAGACTTCAGAGGAAGACTCGAACTCGAATATCCAACAATCACCGCAACAGACATGCTGCTCGAAAAAATACAGATGTGGGAAGCTTTCAGCACTAAAGACCTAAAAGACTGCTTACTCCTGCTAAAGGCTTGTGATGTCAAAGAGAAAAGTGAAAAGGAAAGTATAGATGCTTCATATATTGCTAAAGCTCTATCGCAAGATTGGGGATTCTGGTACACAGCATCAACCAACTTAAAAAATATCAAGAGATTCGTAACAGAAATAGACAAACTTGGACCAGACGCAGACATTGACCCCCAAAAAATCGAAGAAAAAGATCGACAAGAGATAACCAAGAAAATTGATGTTATTTTGGAAACAATAGACAAGGAACCGAAATCTTTCGGATGGAAGATGCGGGCAAAAGTAGGAACAAAGAGAACATGGTATAACCCCGTTGAACGCCCAGAAACTGTGGGCGGATTCGGAATATGGGAAGCCATACGAAAAGAAAAGACTGAGTCTTCCTAAAGCGAAAAGTTAATGAGTCTAATCTTAGCGTGTATTCTAGGGTTTGCCGGCCATAGGGCGCGGGACCCACCTGATCCCATTCCGAACTCAGAAGTTAAACCG
>CAYWII010000032.1:0-14493 GCA_964457175.1 uncultured Candidatus Bathyarchaeia archaeon | reverse complement strand
AGAAGATGTATCCTTATCGCTGCGTTATTTTAAGTTTTTCTAGAACCTTTTTCCATTATACATGAAGCAAAGATAGGTTAATCTCCAGAAATTTTGTTGATGATTTAATCACATGTTAACGTTTCAATAGCCGGCGTTTTCCATTATTTTTTTGACGGAAATGTACGCTGGAGAATCAGAAGGCAACTCTAACAGAGATTTCCCAGCGAGAACATGCTCTTCAACAGCTTCATCAAAAGCTATTTTGCCTAGAAATTTATGTTTCAACGAGATTTCTGCACGATTCTCTAAGCCTTCTGAAAATCGAAACCCACCAACAACGTAAAAGTTTCTGAAGTCTATTTTGACCTCTTTGGCTATTCGATGTGCACGTTCAACATGGTCAAAGGATTTCTTAGAAGGGTCCAGAACGTCGAAGATGTCATCCACTTTTGATGTGATTCTTCTGTTTAGGTGCTCCAAGCCTGCTGGCGAGTCAATCAGAACATGCTTGTAATTTTTAGTTAGCGATTCTAATGCTCCCTTTAGAGCTGCATTGGGCAGACAGTAACACCCTTCAACCCACTTCGTTCCAAGAGCTATGAAATCGAAATAGTCACCCTCGAACATGCCATACGACCAAATTCTGTTTTCAATCCTTTCAGTAGGCGCAACACCAATGGTGGTTCCGCCCTGCTCCAAAAAAGTTTCAACCAGCAACTCTGAAATTGTCTTTTTGCCCACTTCCTTTAGGTCTACACCCATCATTTCGCCCAAGTTTTGGTCTGGGTCAGCATCAACCAACAATAAAGGCGATTCTCCGATTTCTATAAAGTATTTTGCCATCAAAGCAACGAAACTTGTTTTCCCCGTGCCTCCGCGCCCTATTGTGACAAGCATTTTCACGTTTCTTTTCTCCTTTACTTACAAGGTGCTGTTTCCAACTTATTTAGGTGTCCTTCGCCGTCAACGTCTCACACAACTGCTCTATGGCACGTAATGCTTCAGATTTTCCGCGTTGAAGCGGAGTTTCTCCCTGCATTTCCGCTTCTACAACCGTTTTGTCAAAAGGCACAAAACCGAGAACTGCCAAACCATATTTTACCGCAAAATTTCTGATAACCACTTCTTGAGTATCATTCTCTATTTTGTTTCCTACAAGAAAAACCTGTTTCATTCCCGCCTTCGTAGCCAGCTCATGAATGTTTTTGGCGGTTTCAAGAGACTTCACACTCGCATTCACAACTACTAACATCATATCAACATGCTGCGCTGTTCCACGCCCAATATGCTCAACTCCAGCCTCCATATCCAGAACAACAGCCTCATCCCGTTCTACAACTAAATGACGAAGCAAAGCGCGAACAACCGCATTCGCCGGACAAGTGCAACCAGAACCCATCGACCGCACAGTTCCCATAACGATTAAGTTCACACCAGAAGGAGTTTCAACGGAATACTCGCGGACAATATCATCCACTGTGAAGGATAAGCGAAAAACGCCCGAATAGCCCGTGTCAGTCTTAGATTCAACCAACTCTTTATTTTCTGATATAGGCACTATTTTGCGGGCTTCAGCCGGCGACAAGCCTAAAGTTAAAGCAAGATTCGGCGAAGGATCAGCATCGATAGCTATTGTTTTTAGTCCCTTCTTTGCAAAAAAGTATACTAAAGCACCTGCAATCAGTGTTTTGCCAACTCCGCCTTTCCCAGAAACTGCAATCTTCACCTGAAATGCCTCTTTTCTTGATTAACTTTCATAAACTTATTTACACTTTTCTACCCAAAGCTCTCGCACCTTGTCGCTCCATAAGGCTACATTCATGGTTTTTAGATCAATGATAGAATTCCATTTCTTCTTTATCTTTAACCACTCCTCATCTTTTTCAAGAACGCTGTAAAATTTCTCCATCTCAGCAAGACTTTCAAATTCGGTTATCAGGACATATCTACCTACTGGAGTGCCGCCTATGCCTTGCCTAAAGAATCTTAAAGATTTTACATATTTAGATATTTTCGGATGCTTCTTTCCATAATCGAAGACTTCTCTCATTATCGCTTCTTGTTCCTTCTCTTTTCCTTTACAAATAACCCACGAATCCACCTCAAATATTGCCATTCACACCCACCAACTTTATCATAGAAATAAGTCCTTTTCAGCCGACCTTATTAGTTCTGTCGCCTTCGCATTTTCGAATTTTTGATATTTGTAACCGCGGATTATCGCTACTGGAACCCCCTCGTCTGCTTGTCCTATCACCAACTCAGCTGCGGAACAAAGCTCATCAGCGACGGCCGTTTGCTTCACCTTCAAAACGTAACCAAACAAGTCTTTTTCACCCCGCCTATCTCTTATCGGCTTTATCCCAGCCACTCCAATAGCTACGTTAATTTCACCCTCTCTTAACGGGCGTCCATGCGTGTCAGAGATAATCACTGCAACATCGCAGCCAGTTAATCGCTTAACCTCTTGTCTAATCCTTTCTGCAGAGACATCAGGGTCATCTGGCAACAAAGCAACAATCTTTTCACCCGGCACATTAGACTTGTCAACGCCAGAGTTCGCGCAAACAAACCCATGCTTGGTTTCCGTGATGAGTTTTCCATCGCCCATGCGCTTGATACTTTTAGATTCTCGAAGAACAACTTCAACCATGGCAGGGTCCTTCTCGTATTGCGTGGCTATGCTTTTCGCAAATTCTGATGGGACAACATCATCGAGGTTCACAATTTTGCCTTCAGCGCGCGATACAATAACGTGCGTGACTACAAGTATATCTCCCTCTTGTATGGGAGTGCCTTGTTCTTCAGCTGCGTTGCAGATAAGTTCTGCTAGATTGTCCCCCCTTTTAATGATAGGCAAGCCTTCAATTTCGATTATCTGAACAATATCCAAAATGAACGCTTCCTCTTTCACTAATCCATCCGAATCAGCTTTTATTTTTTACTAAAAGCAACTATTGCTATATAAGCAGCTTAGCAACGGTCTCTTTTAGCTCGAGCGTGAAGTTGGCAATGATTTCACGGAGAGCATTTTCATTAGATGCGGAAGCTCTTTCCATCCGCAATTGTTTAGGTTCTATTCCCACAACTCTAAGCCATCTTTTAGCCTCTTCAATCCTCTTTGCTGTAATTGAAGCACCGAAAATGTAATGGCAGTCTCGGTTTTCGCAGCCAATAACTAATACGCCCTCTGCTCCGTGCCAGAACGCTTGAAGAACATGAAGTTGATCCACTCTGCCTACACACTTGACTGGAATAACGTGAACATTTGCATATTCCTTGATTTGCTCCGCATCTCCACCGTGGCTCCAATTACAAATGAAGGCTAAAATGCGCGGTTCACTGCTTCTCCACGATGCTTTAGCCTTTTTTATTGAGTTTAATATTTTCTCGTTTGTGAAATTAGTCATGGAAATCGCCATTGCTGGACATTCCACTGCGCAGGTTCCGCATCCTTTACAAAGGGCATAATTGACTTTTGCGATGGCTTTCTCGACCTTTATGGCGTCGTATTCGCAAACTTTCTCACAATTAGCACATCCAATACACTTATCTTCGTCAACTATGGCATCGTCTGATTCGCACAAGTCTTCGAGTTCAAGGCACTGTTCACATGGTCCACAGAATAAACATCTATGAGCCTCGCTTATGCCGGTTTCTGCGTCAAATCCAAGCTCGACTTCTTTGAAGTTTCCGAGACGCTGAGGTGGGTCAAGTTCCGGAACGGGTTTTCTATGTTTTTTCTCCACCATGGTTTCGTCTGTAACCCATTTAAGTTCAAGGGATTTTCCCTCTCTTCCAGCCTTTAAGTCAAGTCCTCGAACGTAACGGTCTATGGATATGGCGGCTTTTTTGCCTGCGGCTATGGCTTCTATTACTGAAGCTGGACCTGTGACTGCGTCTCCTCCAGCAAACACTCCAGGCATTTTCGTTTCGAGCGTTATAGGGTCAACTACAATGACGTTTCCTTTTGCCACTTCAACATTTTTTGGTAAGAATGAAGTATCCGGTGCTTCGCCTATGGCTAATATAACAGAGTCAACGGGAACCGTGAATTCTGAGCCTTCTACCGGCATTGGGCGTCTTCTGCCACTTTCGTCTGGCTGCCCTAAACTCATTTTGATACATTCGATTGAGGT
This sequence comes from uncultured Candidatus Bathyarchaeia archaeon, assembly GCA_964457175.1. Taxonomy (GTDB): domain Archaea; phylum Thermoproteota; class Bathyarchaeia; order Bathyarchaeales; family Bathycorpusculaceae; genus CAYWII01. Next base: position 10,372 of record CAYWII010000032.1, on the reverse strand, counting down.
GAGTTTTCCATTTTCACCAATAAATCTTTTCGGAGAAGTTAGAAAAAGAAAATTTACGCCTTCATTTTTTGCTTCTTCCACTTCTTTGTGGTGGGCTGGCATCTCCTCTTCTGAACGTCTGTATATCACAGTTACAGAGCTTGGTCCTAATCGCTTGGCAGTTCTAGCCGCGTCTATGGCGACGTCCCCCCCACCCACCACAGCCACCTTATCTTCAAGCTCAATTCTTTTTCCCGAATTCGCCTCCCTCAAAAATTCAAGCGCATGAACAACTCCGCTTAACGTTTCGCCTTCACAATTTAGGCTTAGAGACTTTTGTGCGCCGACGGCTATGAAGACTGCCTTGTAACCGTCCTTGAATAAATCTTCTATTGTGAAATCTTTGCCAAGAGCTACCTTTGTTCTTATTTCTACGCCTAAATCGACTAGATACTGAATTTCGAGGTCAAGCACTTCCTTTGGAAGGCGATAACTTGGTATACAATCTCTTAGCATACCGCCCGGTTTTGAGGCTTTCTCGAAAACAGTTGCAGGATAACCAGCTTTTACAAGCTCGTAGGCTGCGGAAAGCCCTGCCGGACCAGAGCCTATTATAGCTATTTTTTCCTCATATTTTTGCGGAATAGGAGCGGGCTTTTCGTTTTTTCCCATTTTTTGCTCATAGTCTGCAACAAGTCTCTTCAAGGCTCGAATACTCAACGATTCATCTATGTCCTTTCTTGTGCAAGCATCTTCGCAAGGACTAAAACAGACTCTTCCGCAAACTGCGGGAAAAGGTATGTACTTCCTTATGATCTCGAGCGCCTCTTTGAATCTTCCTTTGCTTGCGAGGGCAATGTAAGCTTGGATGTTGATTCCAGCGGGGCAAGCGGTTCGACAAGGAGGAAAACATTCTTTGGTATTTGCTTCTGTAGACATGGGTTTTTTGCCTCATTTTTCCTTCAATTTTGATGTGAAGAAGTTTAAGGAATGCGTAATGAGAAATATTAAACTTACGTCGTGAAGATGGAACATTCAATAGAGCAATTTTTATATCATTGGCACATGTTTATATGAACCTTCTTTAAGGAGACTATCCATTATGATAATAGTCCAGCAAAAGCCGTTTGAAGAAATTTTTGAGAACACCGAAAAACTGCAAAACCTTTTAGTTGTTGGTTGCGACGGATGCGCCGCCATAATCCAAGTTGGCGGAGAGAAACAAGCGGAAATTCTAAAGACGTTGTTGGAAATGCACCGAAAAATCAAAGGAGCTAATGAATCACGAATTAAGGCTATCTCGATTCTGCGCCAATGTGACAGGCAGATAGCTGCATCCTCGCTTCGTCCGCTAGTTGAGGATTATGATGCATTAATCAGCTTGGCGTGCGGAGTTGGGGTTCAGACACTAGCAAGTTTGTATCCAGAAAAACTTGTCATCCCAGCAAACGACACAAAATTCTTAGGAATGCATGACACAAAAGAGGGCAAATTCTACGAAATGTGCCGCGCATGCGGAGACTGCATTCTGTATGAAACTGGCGGGATATGTCCAATAACCAGATGCGCCAAAAGCCTCCTCAATGGACCTTGTGGAGGACAAGCAAAGGGAAAATGTGAAGTAGGCGGCTGGAAAAAAGACTGTGCTTGGGTTCTCATTTATAACAGATTAAAAGAAAGAAACAGACTTGACCAATTCACAAAGTTCAGAATTCCTCGTGACTACAGGATTTCCGAGCATCCAAGAGAAATAGGCGGTGAGGCACTTATCGCAAAGAAAACGGAAATGCTGAAAGATAAAGAGCAGTTAGTAAAAATTGGCAAAAGGGAAGCTTATAGCGAGCTAACAAAACAGATAATGGAAGGCAAGTTCGTCTTTACTGGTGAGCTTGAACCAGTCAAAACAACAACCCTTCACGAAGTTATTGAGGGCGCAAAACTCTTGAAGGGACATGTCGTAGCAATCAATATCACAGACAACCCAACAGCATTCGGTTACATGAACGCTCTCGTTCCGTCCTATATGATTCAGAAAGAAGCCGGAGTTGAAGCAGTTTACCAAATGACCACAAGAGACAAAAACCGTCTTGCTCTAATTTCTGACGTGCTAGCTGCAGGCGCATTAGGCATAAAGAACATTCTAGTCCTTACAGGCGACCATACAGTCGTAGGCGACACACCACAATCCAAACCAGTCTTTGACTTAGACTCTGCAACCTTCACCTACATGCTAAGAAAAATCATAGACGAAGGCGTAGACCTAAATGGCAACAAAATAGAAAATCCGCCCAAATTCAGCATAGGCATCGCTGCCGCACCAAACGCTGACCCACTAGAGCCCGAAATACTGAAAATCGAAAGAAAAGTCAAACTCGGCGTTGATTTTATCCAAACTCAGTGCGTTTACAGTGTTGTACAAGCAAAACGATTCTTGGACGCGGCGTCATATCTCAAAACACCCGTACTTATCGGCGTCGCGCCCTTTAAATCCCTAGCCATGATGGAGTGGATGATCAAATTCGTGCCTGGAATAAAAGTTCCCCCTGAAGTAGAGCAGCGGTTACGCAAAGCAAAAGAAAAAAGCAAGGAAGCATTCCAAGAAGAGAACGTGGAAATTTTTGGCGAGATGATTCGCGAAATTCGCAAAACAACAGACGCCGCAGGAATTCACATGATGGCTGTGGGTTTTGAATGGATTGTGCCAAGAATATTGAAAGAAGCGGGATAGCTTAACGAGCCAGTAAAGAGTATCTTCATTTACTTGGTTTTTGCAAAGTAATCATTGTAGTTGTTTTTGTTAACCCTATGATTTTCCGCAATTCGTTATAGATGAAGTGGTTCAGTTCTTCGATAGAGTTAGTCTCTGTATTAACTACAATATCGTATTCCCCATACACCGGAGTGACTTCCTTTACGAATCGTAGTTTCTTTATCTTAGCAATCAAGACCTCAAGTTTTGGGCGTTTTGTCCGAATGAGCGTGTATGCTGAGACCACCATGTCATTTCCTCCAATTACTACGGCAAAAACAGCGGTCTAAAAGAGATTATCACGTGAAGGGCTAAGGCGCGCAGCAAATCCCGCTGAGTGACTATCCCCACGAGTTTTCCTCTTTCTATTACAAGTAGATGTCTTACCTTTTTCTTTTCCATAATTCTGATTGCGTTTATTATTGGCGTTTTTCCGCTGATGGTTATCAGATTCTTGGTCATGATGTCTTCCATTTTCACTTGGGAAGCGCTTAGTCCCTTAGATACCACTTTTTGAAGAATATCTCTTTCTGTGGCTATGCCTACTGGTTTTCCCTCTTCAACTACCACAATGGAGCCGATGCTTTTTTCTTTCATAATTTTGGCTGCCCTAAGAACAGAACTGTCTTTTCCGGTAGTTATTACTGGTTTAGCCATAACATTCTTAACGATTGAAGGAGGCTCTTTATCTTCCAGCATGGCGATCGCCTGGAACTTTTATAACTATGAGTGTGGTGGAACTTTCGACTCCCTTTATAGTTCGTACAGTATCGAAAATGAAGGAATCTAGTTCATCTAATGTCTCCACTTCTACTTTTAGAAGCATGTCATACTCGCCATAGAGAGTTTCAGCAATTTTCACTTGCGGTAGCTTATGTACATTATTTAGCACTTTGCTATCCATGCCCGGCTTAATTCTCATTAAAACATAGGCACCAATCATCTTTTTCTCCTCATTTATTTCTTGAAATGTGGAAATACTTCTGTAGCTATCATGTTAATTGATTTTCGCATATTTGGACCTATTGGCGACCCAGCAACTATCTGATTGACCCCTATTTTTACAAGCTTAGCAATTTTCTCCACACATGTTTCGGGTGTGCCGCATATTGAAAAGGCTTCTACCATATCATTGTTTACATGAGAGAACGCTTCTTTCCATTGACCGTGCACTAATGCCTCTCCAATTTTACGTGCAAGTTCAACAGAAATTCCGTGTCGCTCCAGTATCATTTCAGGAGAACCTGAAACAATGTAAGCCACAACCGGAACCACAGCCTTGAACGCCTTTTCATGGTCAGACGCTATGGAGAAAGAAGTGTAAGCGCTTATGCGTAAGTAATCAAGTTCTTTGTTAGCCTTTTCCGCGCCCTCGCAGATAAATTTCATGGCTGTCTCAACATCCTTTGAGTGAGAAGCATTAATCAAAACACCGTCACCTATTTCCGCCGCTAATGCCAACATTTTTGGACCTTGAGCACCGACATATATAGGGACGGTGTTAGCCACTCTGAAGTTTAGTTTTGCTCCTGTGATCTTAAAAATTTCACCTTGCATCTCCAATGTTTTCCCAGAACTGATCTCTCGAATGATTTGCACAGACTCTTTTATTGTGGCTAACGGTTTCGTTTGCTCAATATCAACCATTTGCAGAGTAATCTTGTCACCGACACCTAATCCGCAGACAACCCTGCCCGGCGCTATTTCATTAAGTGTTGCTACCGCTTGAGCAGTAACCACTGGATGCACCAGATATGGGTTTGTGACTCCTGGACCAAACTTTATTCTTTCAGTATACGCCGAAATTATCGCCAGCGAAACATACACGTTTCTGTTGTTGAAATGGTCTGTAATCCAGAGATAATCAAACCCTATTTTTTCTGCTTGAATCGAGTAAAATGTGGTTTTCCAATAGAGGTCTCTTGGAACAAATTCTATGCCAAACTCAACCATGCAGAATACTTCCCCGCCTTCAAAATAGGATGTTTTAGCTTTAAAATTTTTAGAAAAAAAAGGAGATTGTATGTTTTAATTCATTGTCTTGGCGTTTCCTTCAGCATCGCCACGATTTCTAGCAGCCCTAACTCTTCCATTAAGCTGAGTGTTTTTTCAGGTTCCAACAGCATAGATGCCTCAAGAAGTCTTTGCAATCCAACTTCAGTGGCAAGTTGATCTCTTTGCCAATAGTACAGGATTGTTTTTGCAAGGTCACTAGGCATTTTGCTAGCATTGGAAGAGTTTAGAACCATGTCCACTAGTTTTTCTGATGCCTCATTCCACAATGACGCGGGAATTTTCCGTGCAATTTTTTCCATAGCCATATTCATAACACCCTAATGTTGCGCCTAATTTATAATATTGCCTTATCGGAAAATAAGACTTACTCTAATCAAATTCGTCGCGACTATGACAGGTTTCGTCACAAAACGTCGCAAAGTTACGTTAAATGCACGGAAAGTTCTATATTGTTGCTATTTATCGACTATCCTGTTATATGCATTTGCGCATCGTTACTCATAAAAAACTCGAAAAACGTATAAGTAAAGCGTACAAATAATTAGTTTTCTGCACAATGGTGAGGAAATTGGCGTTTATCGATATGCTTGATATGAAAATAATTAAGGCCTTACAGTCAGATGCTAGAAAACCCGTAATTAAGTTAGCCAGAGAGGTTGGTGCCAACGAAGCCACGGTGAGAAGAAGGATAGATAAGCTTTTGAAAGAGGGAATCATCGAAAGGTTCACAGTTGTTTTGGATTATCATAAACTTGGGCGCATCATAAAAGCATTCATTGGATTGCGAGTCCAACCAGCCAAACTAAAAGAAATAGTCGAACACCTTTCAAAACACCCAGACATTCAAGTACTCTACAGAACAAGTGGAGACACCGACATTTTTGCTGAAGTAATCTTCGAAAAAATGGAAGACCTGAGCACCTTCCTCGAAGAAGAGCTAAAACTAGAAGGAATTCTGGGAACCATCGTTACGATAGTAATCGGCCCATACAAGAGGTGTCCTTGGACAGGGCTTTAAATTTTCCCTTTCTTTTTGCTTTTCGTTTTCGCCACAAATATGTTTATATTTGGGAATTTTGACGGATGCCTTTCAAAAGAAATGCCGAACATTCCTTCAAAATAACCCTCCAAATACGGTATTGGAAGAGGACAAGACTCTGCTTTTATCTCATTCCTAAACTTGGAAAATTTCCCCCATCCCATAACTTCAAGTTCGCTTAACACAATCGACCAGTTCTCTGGATCTGAGAAATCAGTGTCTCGGAAAAACGGATTTGTAAGTTTTCTTTTGAAAGCGCTTGCTTTTCCTGCATTAAAAATTTCTGTGTTGGAAAGGCCATGAAACAGGTCAGAAAGCATGGTAGCATCGATTAGGAGAACACGCCCGCCTCCCATACGATACACGTGTGGAAGCCAATCATGCATGGCGAGTTTCTTGTAAAACTCCAATGCGGTGTTTAAGGCTTCCCCCTTGTTTTTTATAAACCGCGTCTTCTCAAGAAAAGTCAAGTATTTGTAAAGGTTGTCAGAAATTGTTATAACCATCTCTTTCAAAGGGTTCACCGCGTACGTTTGGAATCATTCCAAAACATTTAAACTTAAACTTATAGGTTATTCTCTATAAAAGTGGGTTAACACATGAGCTTTGCAAAAATAAGCTTTGAAGAATCGCTAGAAAAAAATGTTGTTGCTGCAGGGAAATGTGTTGGTTGTGGCACATGCGTTGTCGTTTGCCCTTTTAGTTGCTTAGAATACGTGAAAGGTGAGCCTCAAATAGTTAAAGAGTGCAAAATCTGCGGCATCTGCGCACAAACATGTCCAACATATGAATGGGCACGGTTCAAAGCAGAAAATTTTGTGTTTGGCAGAGAAAGAAAAACTGAAGAAGAATTTGGCGTCTACCGCAGACTCGTAATAGCTAAGGCGAAAGATAGCAAAATACTGAAAGTTTGTCAGGACGGAGGCGTCGCCACAGCCCTGTTGCTTTATGCTCTTGAAAAAGGGATTATCAATGGCGCCGTTGTCTCCGGAATCAGTAATGAAAAACCATTTTACCCAATTCCAAAGTTAGCCACAACACAAAAGGAGATTCTGGAATGCGCCGGAACAAAATACTCCTATTCCCCAAACATTCTTGCCCTTGCCGAAGTAATAAAACAAAAAAAGACAGGCGTAGCGTTTGTCGGAACGCCATGCCAAATTCATGCAATAAGAAAAATGCAGATGGCAGGATTAAAAAAATACACATTGCCTCTAAAATTTCTGATAGGACTTATGTGCTCTGAAAGCTTCACTTATGAAGGACTCATGGAAAAACACATCCAAGAAACATTAGGCGTAAACTTAGGTACAATAAAGAAAATGAATATTAAAGGAAAAATGCTTGTCACGACGGAATCAGAGGTTAAAGCCATTCCTTTAGCTGATGTGAAACAATACGTTAGAAAAAGCTGCGGATACTGTGACGACTTCAGCTCAGAATTAGCAGACATCTCCGTCGGCGGTCTCGGATTGGACGGCTGGACTTTTGTGATAATTCGCACAAAAGAAGGAGAAGAAATTTTTGAAGCAGCAGAAAAAGCCGGAATCTTAGAAACAAGACCAGTAGAGAAAGGCGAGTTTACTCTTAACTTGCTCGTTAAACTTTCAACAAAAAAACGCAAGACACCAAGCGAACAATCGGCTCCGCCTAAGCCCCCGCCCAACTGTTAAAAGCGCAGATTTCACTTAACGATTTTCTGGGCGGAGGTTGAGGTTTTTCATCCGAATATCCAAGTATAATCATTGACTGCGGTTCAAATTCTACTGGTAGTCTTAGAACTTCTTTGACGGCTTTTTGACAGAAAAGTGGCGCGCAAATCCAACATGCGCCAAGTCCATGGTGATGGGCTAGTAGCAGCAGAGTTTGGATGTATGCCGCAACGCTTTGAACAGCCATTAGATATTCTGCTTTTCGTCTTTTTGGGTCTGGATACTTATGCATGTCTACCAGTGTTAGACAAGCGATTATAACGATTGGGCTTTTTGTAATTCTGTCCAAACTCTCAACTTTCACGATTTTTTCAGCTTCTTCTTTTGGAACGCCATCCTTAAGCATGTCAAAAAGCCATGCTTCACCCATTTTAGCGGCTAGCCTTTTCTTTACTTCGTCATCGTCTATTACTATTATGCGCCATGGTTGAGCGTTGTGAGCTGAAGGAGACCACCGTGCTAAATCCAAAATGGCATTCATAAGCTCACGTGAAACTTTAGTGGACTTGAATCTTCTAATACTTCTTCTTGACTTTACCAACTCAGTAATATCCAAACTCATTCCTCTTTTATGCTCTTTATTTGAATCTTAAGTTTTTAAAACCGCGGTTTAGGGTCAGCTTTATGAAGTTAAATGAAAGCTTTACCTTTGTGATGGCTTATGGGACTCGTGGTAGCTCTTGCCGGCGGAGTTGGCGCAGCCAAACTACTACGCGGTCTTGTTCAGATAATTCCACCGCAAGATTTGGTGATTGTCGGCAACACCGGCGACGATATAGAACTTTATGGGCTTCATATAAGCCCAGACCTAGACATAATAATGTACACATTAGCGGGAATTGTTGATGAAACAAAAGGGTGGGGTGTTTCTGGCGACACATTCAACTGCCTCTACATGTTGGGCACGCTTGGACTTGAAACATGGTTTAAGCTTGGCGACCGAGACTTAGCAATCCATATTCTGAGAACAAAAATGCTGAAGGAAGGCATGACACTTTCCAAAGCCACAGCTGAACTCTGCAAAATGCTAGGAGTTAAAGCTAAACTCGTGCCAATGAGCGATAACCCAGTGAGAACTAAAGTTTTGTCGGGCACACTTCGCCTCGAATTTCAAGAATACTTTGTTAAAAGACAAACCAAAGATATAGTAACTGGCGTATTGTTTGAGGGAGCAGAAGAAGCTAAGCCCGCACCGGGTGTAATCACAGCAATAAGAAACGCTGACCGCATTGTCATGTGTCCAAGTAATCCTGTTTTGAGCATGTCGCCTATGCTTTCAATTTCGCCAATTAGAAAAGAATTACAGAAAACTAATGCATACATTATTGGCATTAGTCCAATTGTGGGCGGAAAAGCGCTTAAAGGACCTGCTGACAGAATCATGGCTAGCATGGGACTGGAAGTTTCAGCATATGGTGTAGCCAAGTTTTACGAAGATTTGCTTGACCATTTCATAATTGATAAAATGGATGAACAGCATAAGAGGCGGATAGAAGAATTAGGTATGAAGGTAACTGTTGCTGATACAGTGATGAAGACACTTGAGGATTCTATCCGCTTGGCAAAAATTGTCATGGAAACAAAGTGAAACTAATTATATTTCACGAATTTCGCATTGAAGTTTTTTTATGATTTCTTCAGCCTTTGCGGGTTCAGCTTTCAAAGTGTAAAGCTTCTTTGGCGTGCGAAGCTTCAATTTTACAACGTCCTTTAACCTTTTAACTGTACAGTAGTCTGCACGTTCGCTTATGCTGATGAATTTTTCCTCGTCAAAGATTTCAGAGGGCATTGATTATCCCACGTTAGACACTTCTTGAGTGACGCCACATTTTTATTTGTTTTGGTTAGACCTAACTTTCCAAGGCTGAGAGCAAACGATATCTCCAATTTCAAACAAAGAGAACACAAAGGAAAAGGGAAAAATGGCAAAAAGAAAGCTTGAGGGAATATTTGTTCCTCACGTAACGCCTTTTACACGTAAAGGCAACCTCGACGAAAAAGCATTAAGAACATGCATACGGTTTTGGCTGGAAGGCGGCGTTTCTGGACTAGTGTCTTGCGGAAGCAACGGAGAAGCACCGTACCTTTCTAAAGAAGAAAAGTCATCAAAACAGTAATGGATGAGGTTAAAGGAAAAACAATTGTTATCGCTGGAACAGGCAGCATGAGCACAAAAGAGACAATTATGTTCACAAAAGATGCAAAAGAACTCGGAGTTGATGCAGCACTTGTGGTCACGCCGTTCTATTTCAAACTTTCAAGCAGAGAAATATTGAAGCATTACTCGACTTTGCTGAAGGCTGTTGACTTGCCAATAGTTCTCTACAGCGTTCCAAAATTTACAGGTTACTCCTTAGAGCCATGCTTAATAGAGCAACTTGCATCAAAGCATGAAAATATTATTGGAGTTAAAGACAGTAGCGGAAACTTTGGCATGATAACTGAAACAATAAGGTTGGTAGGCGGCGAAATCCCGGTTCTAGCCGGAACTGCTGAAGTAACTCTTCCCACACTGACCGCTGGAGGAAATGGTGCAGTAATAGCCGTTGCAAACGTGTTCCCAAAAATGTGCGCTGAACTGTATGAAAGCTTTAAAATGGGAAATTACGAAAAGGCAAGCAATCTGCAACGGCAAATATCACACATAAACGAAATGCTCGTGAAAAAACACAACCAACTATCATCCATCAAAGAAGCACTAAACATTTTAGGACTGCCAGTGGGCTACCCGCGCATGCCAGCTTTACCACTAGAAAAAGAAGAGAAAAAAGAAATAGAAATCCTTTTGAAAAATTATGTTTAACAACACTATTGAAGAAAACTTTGGTGGGCCGGACCGGATTTGAACCGGTGACCTTCCGCACGTCAAGCGGATGT
>CAYWII010000031.1:0-15036 GCA_964457175.1 uncultured Candidatus Bathyarchaeia archaeon | reverse complement strand
TTTGAACAGGAACATCTATGCCACTTAAACCGCCTCTGAGGCTTTTGCCTATACTAGCGTCAAACCAGTCAACTTTGACTAGGTCGCCTAGGGTTAAGCCTTTAACTTGTTTAACAACCTCCTTCATGCTACATCATCAAAAGAAAACGAGGAAGCATAAGCCAATATAAAGAAGAGCGAAATTCACCAATTCACAAATTTACAGATAAGAATGACTCAACGAGTTATTAGTCCATCATTATTCCATATGAACTTTAAGACTTAACGCGTCCAGAACCCTTTGCTGGCAAATTGTAGACGTGCCAATATTTTTCACGTGATCCAATGGAGCTTCTTTTTTTGTCAGCTCACGATGGTAATCCAAAGCCCATTCTGGTCTTGAGCACTGTAAAAACATCTCTTTGAACTTTAAAGCTCTATCCAATATTTCGTGTTGATCTGTAGTCACAAAAATTACCCATTTATTATTGCTAAATTGATATTCTAAAGCTGAAGCTAAATGTACCGCATCATCTGGGTTTTTCAGCAATGAACCAATGACTATGGCAGAGGAAAGAGAATCTCTGGGTTGAATCTCCTCACATCTTACTCCCTTGAATGGAGCCTCTAAATCATGCTTTTTGACGGCTAATTCCGAAGCCACTGCAGCAAAAAAGAAATCGACGGGGAGTTTGTGTCCAGACTCAAGTGAATGCACTTGCGAAGCTATGTAGCTTTCCATTGCTTCTAATATTTCGTATTGAATATTCGACTTCTTGTAAGGCAGTTTTCTGAACTGGGCTTTTTGTTCAGCAAAAAAATCAGCGAAAACCTGTCCTTCTCTATTAGTGATCTCCTTTATGCCTTTGGCGACCAGAAATGGTTTTAGTTTTGAATGGAAATTGAGGAGAATTGCATTATGCGCCCGACTTATCAGATCAAAAGCTTCTTTCTTGACTGAAGAGGATATAATACATCGGCTTGCCGTCTCTTTAATGAAATCGGAACATGCTTTCATCATAGCTTCTAAAGGATGAGGTAGCAGAATGCAAGTATCTAGGAAAAAACCGTCAACCTTTCCAAATGACAACGCTCACCCTTCTGTGATACTGAGCAGTTCAATAATCTTTCGGATGGCTCTGGTCCCATAGTTGTCTTCGTAAGAAGTAATAGGAGTGAATTCGATATTGGGTTCAATAAGCAGTTCTACTTCGTCAGTCAACTTTTGGAGACTGTTAGTGAGATCTTGGAGCACCTTCTTATCTAGAGAACTACATTTGATGGTCTTTACCTTAAAAATATCCTCAACAACGTTAGAATTGCTGAAATCGATATACCAGAATATCTTTATTCTTAACTGTTCAATGCCATCTATCTTATTTTCGTACTGTTCAACCCACTTATTATGATTTGAGCATAGTCTTTCGAATTTCTTACGGTTATTCTTGCTAAATAGCAGTTCCGAACGCTCTTTACGCAATAGCTTATCATAGATATCCAAAAAGTCTTTTTCAGCCAGTATAGCATTTTCAATTGTTGTAAGACATGATAGCGGTAAATCTGAATTAAAGAACATCCTACACAAGTTAAAGATATCGGAGTCGAGTCTTTCTTTGCAGTCTTTGTTGTGATCAAAAACCTTTCTGAAATAGTCAACTACATATTTCGAAATGTCACTAACGTACTTCTTTATTTCTAGTGACGCTTCAAAGAGGCTATCTTTTTTCAAATCATCCTCAAGAAGCCTTCTGAAGTGCTCCTTAAGCTCGTTTGAACTCAGATTTTTCAGAGGTGGTAATTCATCTATCAACTGCAAATTATGCTCTACAGTTTCTGCAATTGCAGCTTTAAAGTCTCGAAAATCTTTTTCGATGTCTTTTCCAATGAAATCATAAAGTTCTGGAGTCACACAGCTTCTTGCAACGTCTAGTCTGTCAGAAATCTTATCGCTACTGAGTGACTGCATACTCATTACCACACAATCAACGAATGGCAATTTTGAACTCGTATTTAAACGTGATTATAAGAAACCGAAAATGTACTATTTAAATTTGATGCATCAACAATATGCTTTAGTGTCTTATGTAGTCTGTCAAAACCGATTAGATTGAGCAAATAACTTCAACTCACTGATTTCACCCAATTATCAACAGTTTAATCGGCGTGACATTTTATAAAGACTTGTCATTGTTGTCCGTCGAATTGCGTTAACAGCATCCATCTCTCAACAACCCTTCCTTAAACAGAATAACTACTATTCAAACCCAAACTATCCTTTCAATTACCCTAAATCATCTCATCATGGTTTCAAGAATCGACAGAGTGTTATCCTTTTCTGCTTGCTTCTTCACATCCTCAACATTACTCTGGTGAACCTCAAAATCGCTTTCACATCTTCCTCATCCTTCAATGCTCTTTCTCGTGGCTTAGTTGCCTTAATCATCCTCAACTTCGCCAAAATCAACTCTTCAAACGTCTGATAAAAAACACGTTAATCCCGCTTAACTAAATCATAATCGGCTTCCAAAACGCATCATCTCTCACGCTTTCACCATCGTTTGCTCCATTCTATCCTTTCTCTCAGTTTTTCCATCAGCTCTTTCTCTGTTATACCCGAATACTGCGCTTTGATACCTTCCGCACAAATCCGCAGACAAACATCACTCATACCAACAGCCAAATTCACCCTATCCTCACGCTTCAACCTCCTCACAACCAACACACCCCAAAACAGTAATAATTATACACGCAACACCTTAAAAACCAATTCCACCAGCCAACAGCACAACAGAAAAACCCGTAACAGACTAAACCCGAAACACGTCTAAACCGCCTACACACGCACCCTTAAATATTCGCCGTCCGCCCAATCAAATTTGGAGCGAAAACACGAAATGACAGAAATCGTAGACAACAGCCTAAGAAAAATAGGCGTAAGCATCAGCAAACCAGTTCTCGCAGTTCTCTGCATAGTCTTCGGCGTCCTCGCAATAGCATGGGAACCACTCCTACGCTTCATAGTAGGCACACTCTTCATAATCTTCGGCATACTCCTCCTAATCGAACACTTAGAAACCAAAAACCAAACGACGCAAACGCCACCCCCACCACCATAGACATTTCTCTCTCACTTTACATATTTACACGTCAAGATTCAAAATCAAGACTGCACATTCATAACATTTTATTGAACAAGAAACAATGAAATCGCTGAACTCGCGAGTTCCGAATCTGAAGCCACAGCACTATTCCACAGACCAACCCCTAATCTAAACTTCGACACCCGCAAAATAGAGGAAAAACAAAAAATGAAAAACAGCAAACCCACAAAAAACAACGCGTCAATTAAGACAACGCTATGTCTACTCCTACTTTTTGCCTTTCTACAACTTCTCAAACCCAACATGCCAACCGCCGTAAACGCTGACGCTACTACGCTGCAGATCTACGCTGAAGCCGCCAGCTTCGCAAGACTAGACGACATAGACCCCTCCGGATGGTTCTACCAAGCCGCACTATACAACCCAACAAACAACCCAATCACAGTGACAGGCCTAAGATGGCACTACAACGCCACAGCAAAAATAATCGACGCAGCCAGAAACGCACAGTGTTACGACACACGCTACTTCGCCTTGCCGCCGACAACCTACAACCCAGACGACAAAACAATCTACTGGGAATATGCGCCTGGAAGCGTAACAATAAACGTTCCAGCCAAAAGCCTCATCATAACGTGGATTGAAGTTCCCGTGTACTCCGTAAACAACGATGAAATAGCAACAACCTACAATGTCCAAGCCTACGATGGCACACAATGGTTAAGCTCGCCGCTTTACACATCACACAGTGGACACGACAGCGCCGCCACAACCCTGTTCCGCGCAGACTTCAACCTAACAACAGACCCAAATAGTGAAAATCAGACGCACCCAAATCCTGAGTGGCTCTTCAACGAAGACAGAACATCAATCGCCGGCTTATCAACACGCATTAGGCTTATACCCATAACAATGTCAAGAAACTCGGAGGGCATAGACTATGCCACTGTAAACGTGACATTGCCACCCGGCTGGACATACACACCGGGCTCCGCGTATATCCCCTACGGCGATGCGGTAACCCACTACAACGAAAATGGCGTGGACAAACTCAAATGGGACTTCGCAAAAGACATCCTAAAATACGCACTTAACACTTCCATGACGCAGAACTACATAGAATTCAACATCACAGCCCCATACACACCCGGCGTGCACAACTTCACCATAACCGCAACCATAACGAGTTTAGCAGAAAGAACAACAACAGAAAACCAGTACATCTACGCAGTGGTTAAGACTCCGCCAACCGCAAACTTCACAACCACGCCAGCCACACCATTAACGCAAGAAAGCGTAACATTCAATGCCACAGACAGCTATGACCCTGACGGAACAATAACAGATTACTTCTGGGACTTTGGCGATGGCGCAAACGCTACGGGCATAATTGCAAACCACGCCTACGCTGAAAACGGAACCTATACAATCACGCTAACAGCAACAGACAACGAAGGACTAAAAGGCACACTTCAAAGCGCAATCACAATCCAAAATAGACCGCCAATCGCGCAGTTCACGAAATCCGCCCAAATCGTCTACACTGGTGAAACCATACTTTTCAACGCAACCGCCAGTTTCGACCCAGACGGCGCAATAGTTAGCTATTATTGGGATTTTGATGATGAAACGAACGCTGTCGGCGCGACCGTGAATCACTCTTACACTCACACTGGAATTTACTCTGTAAAGCTTAACGTCATAGACAATGACAGAGCTTCGAATGTTACCACCCAGTTCGTGACTGTGCTTAACCGTCTTCCTTTAGCCTCCATAACAATAATGCCCGCACAACCAGAAAAGGATGAAATAGTGGTTTTTGATGCTTCAGGCTGTTATGACCCAGACGGCACAATAGTGAATTATATTTGGAATTTTGGAGACGGCAACGTAACAGAAACCACCAACCCTATGATAACACATGTTTACGCTACTTCCGGAACTTTTAATGTGACCCTAACATTAATCGACAACAATGGGGGACACAAAGAAGTAGTTCAAACAATAACAATAAGTGAAGGCGGCGACGCTTCAGCTCCACCAAGCGCAAATTGGAGTTGGTTTTTGTTCATTATCCCGCCTTTAATACTGGTTTTTGGAGGAGTTTTGTGGAAAAAACGGAACTCTGGCAAAAACGTGAGAGGCTTTGACTATTTTAAGGAGATAACTGATGGTGGTATACCTGATTCCTTCTCTGTTTTGGTCACTGGTATGCCGGGCTCTGGAAAAAGCACCCTATGTCAAGAGTTAGCTTATTCTTTTCTGAAAGAAGGAAAAACTTGCATCTACGTTAACTATGACTGTTTTCCGAATGAAGTTCGAGAAGACATGAAGAAGTTTCATCCAGACGTATCTGACTACGAAGATAAAAAGAAGTTTCTGTTCATCGACTGTTTCTCATCAATGGCGAAGGTTAGCAGCAAAGAAAAGTACTCGCTGGCTCAACCTTTCTCGTTGACAGATTTGGGAATAGTGATGTCGCAAGTGACAGGAGAAGCTGGAGAGTCACCAAAAGTTTTCTTCGATTCGGTTGTTCCGCTTTTGACGCATGTTGACCCTTCTAAGGTTGTTGAGTTTCTGCAAGACCGTAGTGCACGCATTAAAGGAGTGAATGGCACTTTTGTTTTCACTGTGGGCAAAGAGACGATTGAGCCAAGTTTAGTTAATCGGCTTGAAGAGTTTGTTGACTGCGTAATTGAGTTAGATGTAGGCACCGTGAAGGGAAAGACGGTTCGCAAGTTGCATGTTAAAAAGATGCGTGGAAGGAAGCCTTCTGACATATGGGTTAACTTTGAAGTAGACCAAAAACGTGGAATATTGTTTCTCGTTTAGGGAGAACGTTGCGGAACAACAGCTGTTTTGTCCACATCAACCAGAGGCTCTTCTTCCGCGAAAACTTCAATACCCTTGTTAGTTATTTTATACGGGCGAATTTGATTGTCGTGAGCGATTCCACGCATTTTCTCTATTTGTATGCCGCCGTGAGCAAGAAACTGGCTTCTCCATGAATGAAGCACTATTACTCCATGCGACAAAAACTCTTCCACGAGCACTTCTCTCTGCAAAGTTAGCGCCTTAAGCTCCGTAGTAATTATGTTGGTTGTTCCCAGTTTTGCAAGGGCTTCAAGCAGGTCAAGTGTTGCATTTCGCCTTTCCGCGGCATCTTCGTATTGGATAATTAAACTGGCAAGTGGGTCAATAACTATGCGTTTAGCGTTTATTTTTTCGGCGTGGTTTCTGATGATTTCTATTAGGCTGAAAAGGCTGAAGTCTCTCTTGCCAATTCGGTAATCGCCAATTTTGACTTCTCCAGGAATATGCCGAACAGGGGAAGCGTCAATTAGCGCCAGTTTGCGGGTTTCTTCCAATTTATTAATGTTCCAGTTGAAACCAGCCAACTCTTCCTTTAGAAGCTTTATGTCTTCGTCAAGCGAAACGTACAAGCTGGGTTCATCGTGGATAGCGCCGTAACATAAGAACTGAAAACTGAAGATGGTTTTTCCAGAGCCTGGATTACCAATAAGAAGAATGGAACGTCCAGCAGGTAAACCGCCATTTAACATTTTGTCTAAGCCATCAATGCCTGTAGGAATTTGGCGCATGCAATCGCCCATGAATTGCTACGCTTCAACTCTTTAAAATCAGTTATGAATCTCAACTCAATATTTAAAAATTGATTCTGGAAACAAAAACACTGTTCATTTGTGTTTAGCCAATTTTTAGTTTTTTTATTATGGTTTTGATTTTTTCTTGGTCTTTTAATGTTTCTTCAATTATGGCGTTTGTTAACTCGTAAATTCGTAGGTCGTTCAACAATGCCAACTTTCGAATTTCGCGGTGCAAGTCTTCGCGGACTTCCACAACCGTCCGCCTAAAAGCTTTATCCACGTTTAAAGCAGCCTCGCAATTTTGTAGCGGCTCAAATGGTCAGTCTTACTGCGCAAAGCAAAGAGGTAATCTGCCAAAAGCGGCTGTTCACGCCCAAGCTCCATGGCTATTTCAAGCGTCTGTGTTCTTGCGTCCACATGATATTCAACGCTCAAAATGCGAAAGTCAGCATCAACATTCTCGTTTGGCAAAGCCACATGTATTTTGTCTCCGGGCAAAAGAGGCGTGTTGCCATAGTCTATGACTGTGCTTCGAATTGTCAAATATTCCGCTGGGTCTTTCAGATAAGCCAATAACGCCTTAGCTCGCAACGTGCATTCGTTGTCGCTGTAAAGCTCCTCATCAACCTCCACAAGCTCTCTCAAACCATACGCGTTCTGGCTTGCAGTGTCTTCTTGAACAGCACTGTATCGTCTACCGCCAAAGAATAAGCCGTCAATCCAGAAACTGCCAGTGCCAGAACCCGTAAACCAGCAGTCAAAACGAACAGAAGCCACCAACGTCCAATCAAAACCGCTTTCAACCTGCCAGAAGTCAGCATTTTTCGCTCCAACACCTAACTCCTTCCGGAACCATTCACCAGCCCCAACCGTAACCATTTGGCTTGCTTGACGGTCCAGAGTATCATAAAGGATTACGTTTACATTCCCGTTGAAGGTGCTTTCGCGTCTAATGTAGAAATTCAGAGTTGGGTAGAGGTTAGCGTTAACTTCCTTGCCAGCATCCAGCTCAAAAAGTGAAGCAGCATAGTAAAGGTTTTCCGCATAGCATTTAATGCTACCCGAACCCTTAATCTTGGTTCCTGTATCAAAGCTTAATGTTCCAGCAATACCACTCCAAACGCCATCCGCAGGGTCCAAGCTCTCAGTCCAAGCATCCTTGTCAGACGGAACGCTCTTGTCAGCAACGCCATAAACAGTAATCTTATTGCGAACACGATGAATATCCTTAGAATACTCGCATGTCTCAATTTTTTCGCTAAGACTCAAAGCGCTTGTTTTACTGTTTCGTGGAAAAAACTCAAACTTAGCATCTGGAGCTACGCGAAAGTCATAGCCTATGATGCCTTGTTTGTCTGCTGAGTCTGCTATGTATTTGAGTATGTCAAAAACTGGCGTGTCCTGATATTCAAGGCGTGTGTAGGTTGTATCCGTGTTTTCTATAAGTTCTGTGGAATCTCTGACGTGGCTTAAGCCAACATAATAGTCAATTAAGTCTTTGACAATTTCCTCGCCCTTCTTGTTCTCGTAGGTTTTGGTTACAACACGACGGAAAAGCCTCTCGCCCCAACATCGACCGCTTACCCGAAGATAATTCTCATTAGGCGTTGACCCACATTTGACAGATTCAACGCGGCAAGTAATAATCTGCGGAACATTTGTGCCTCTGCCTATGCTTATGTTTCCATCCATGCCAACATTAATCGGATAAGACCCGCTTGGACTATACTTTTTATCCCAATTTTGTAGCAAAACCTCAAAGCTGCTGACCTCGTTTGTGCAGCCTAAATGCACCTTTAAATCAATGACATCGCTCTGCGGAATACCGTAAGGACCAATGGCAACAGTGACTTTGGGAATTTCAACACTCAAAGCTATTCCACACCACGTCTGTACAGTTCCTCTTCTCCAGCACGGCGGACACTGCGACCTCTTTCTGGCATTTCAGCCACAGCCTCGTTGAAACTTTGCACAGAAGCCGTTGCTGCATTCATCTGACTTGCGAAATACCACATGGCTGCAGCAGCCCCAATAATGACGGCGATTCCAACACCAGTTAGGGCGAGCCATGTGGCGTAAGAAATATTCAAAGCGTTCTGAGCGGCAGTCGCGACCCAACAAGCTGCAGCATAAACCTTCTGAGCAATAGCCACCCCGACGCTAGTCCTCATGAACATGCCCATCATCGTGACAACCATCATAGCAGAGTTGAAGACCCTCGCCTGCTGGTCATTCAGTAAGCCAAACTGATGAGCAATATGCCCAATAGCGGTTCCAGTAGCGCCTAAACCAGCAATAGCTGCACCTAAACTTTTAATGCGAACACTCAAGGCTTCAGCGTCGCTCTGGATTCTGGTAAACTCGTGGCTTGCACGGTTAACAGCCCTTATCGTCACTGCAATTTCTCTGAAACTCATTCCAAGCCTACCTCCGCTTTAGCTGCGTCAATTGCCTCGCAAATTATCTCCTCAAGTCTTGGCAGATGCTCTTGAATAGCTGGATAAAGGTATGGTCTTGCTTGCATGTAACGTGTGCCAAACTCAACAAACAAGGCGTATGCGGCTTCTGCGCCGATTTCAGCATCCCACTCGCCTATTTTCGAGTAGATGGACCTTTGCAGATAACCCGTTCCTACAGGAACAAGCTGTTTCGCCAAAGCCTTAACGTCTTCAGCCCATCTTTCCAGCTGTAAATGCACATGCGCCTGCATGTCAGAGTCAAACCTTTCCACTGCCGCTTTAAACTCTTCAATACCCTTGACATCACATGCAATTTCAACGGACATGTCGTTTCGTTTCTCCTTCAGCTTTTCTGCGTTCTTCTTCTGTTTGGCGGTCTAGATCGTTGAGGATGACGATGAACTGTTGGATTGTTTTTGCTGGTTGCCGCTTGAGCTGGTTTGGCGTCCACCCGAATTCTTTGCAGAGGCGAAACTCCGTGATGGCAGCGTTTGGTTTTTGTCTTCGGATTGCGCGGATAAAAAAGCGGTTTCTTCAACGCTTAAGGCATTTAATCGGTTCACGGTTTGACTGAACAGCTCGCCTAAACCTATTGGCACGCCATCTTCTTCACTGAGCAGCTTGTCAAGGGTTATAGGCTTATTGGATGGTTGCTCTTTAAGCGAAGCCATTATTGTTTCGGCTTGTATAGCTATGTAATCACTGTTGACAACTTGTCCTGTGACTGGCGAATATTTCGTGTATTTCTGAATTATGCGGCTGCGTTTAGCCCACGAAATCTCAGCAAAAACGTAACGTCCAGCATATTCCTTGCCGAAGCGTTTGTCAACCTCCAAAACTTCCGACCGCATTTGCCATTGCCTCCTAACTTATGATTACGTCTCTCGCCACGAAAGACGCCTTCAACGCAACCAATTCTTCAATGCGTGTCGAAGACGCTACTTTTTCCCATTTGCAATACTTGAAAAGTGCGCTGTTTGTTCCGCCTAAGCCAAGTTTTAGGCTGAATTCATTGTCGTTTACTATTTCGTCGTATTCTTGTTTGCTTTCAAACTCGAAGGTTAGTTCGCCTGTCAAGTTGCGGTGTCTCGCTGGCAAATATTTGAGCAAGTGCCCGTCGGTTGAACGGATTATCGGTATTGGCTTTAGGTTATTCTCTATTGTGAACTTCCAGTCTGTCACTCTTTCTAAAGCTGTTAAGCCTGAGCCATCTCCTGCACCTGTTTGCACGTAACTTTCGTTGTATGGAATGGCTCCTCCATAATCAGCATATGTTGCACCACTAAGCTTGCTTGTTCCAGTTACAAGGTCTTTGCCGACAAGTTCGACTGTCGCCTTAACAAATTCTTCTATGCTGCATTCAACCGTTAGTTTGTGGATTCTGCAGCCTTTGTAGAATAGGCTTATGATGTCTGTTGCAGAAGCGAACAAGCCTTTATAGTATAGAGTTTGGATGCTTAGGCTGTTCAGCGTTTGCACGTGTTGAATGAAGTTTATCGGCGCGTCGCTGCTAAGGTAATGCTGTATTTTCAATGTGGCACTTCTGAAGCCCTTTCTTAAAGCTTGAAGGTCTCTGGAACCCACACCTCTAACCTTTATTAAATTGGGTTCTAATGTGGGTTCTATGTTTTCAGCGTTTATGCCAAGCATGGAAGGGTTTGCTGGAGTTTCTCCGTAGGTTGTTTCCTCAACGAAGTATACGCGGCATTCATGAGCTCCATATGTTTCTGGCATTTGATTCGTGTCCTCCAAATTAAAAAAAGAAAAGAGGCTGAAAATAAACAATTTTCACAACTAAAAGGCTAATTTTAAAATTATTTTGTTGAAAAGGTATTTTGAGAAAGTAAAATTCCCAAGAACGGCAAAATTTGGTCATTTCAGAAACAAAAACAGAAAATAGGGCTTTATTTTAGTTGTCAAAAAACTGCATAAACCTTCGGCTTCTCGATATTGCGAGTGTTATTTTTATCGTGTCGTTCCTTTTGAATGTTTTTCCATTATAAGAAATGGAAAGTTATGGAACTTTGTTTTCGAAGTTGCTGCATGCTATGCCTATGTCTCGCATGTTCACTATTAAGTCGTTGTTTACGTC
Organism: uncultured Candidatus Bathyarchaeia archaeon; assembly: GCA_964457175.1. Lineage (GTDB taxonomy): Archaea > Thermoproteota > Bathyarchaeia > Bathyarchaeales > Bathycorpusculaceae > CAYWII01. The sequence goes on along the minus strand of CAYWII010000031.1, from coordinate 3,797 downwards.
TGCAGAGCAACTCCATCTTGGGTGTCCGGGTGTTGAGCCGAAGGCGTTGCAGCATGCGCCTATGTCTCTCATGTCAACTTTGAAGTCTCCGTCAACATCTCCCAGAATGCTTATTTTGAAAATTGCAGACAAGCCCCATCCCTGATTGTCTTTTATAACGTAAGTTCCTATAGTGCAAAAACTCCCCATGAATTCGTCGTATTGGTTCCAGATGAAAGTGTCACTTTCTCCCTGGTCTAGACTCCACGCCAAGAATGCAAAAATTTTCGGGTAAACAGGGTCCTCTTCAGGATAGGTGAAAATCTGCCAAGCAGGGTATCCTCCAATTTGTATGGTTTCGTTACTGATGTTTGTAAGCGTTATCGTGACGTTTTCTCCTAGTTTGTAGACAGTTTTGTCGGTTTCTAACGAAAGCTTGGGTGGATATCTCTTAACATAATATGCCGTAGGGTCTAGTGATGATGGTTTGCACACAATGTATCCGTAGCACTGTTTGGGAGAAGTTGGGCAATTTATGCAGTTTATGCCGTAACATTCTATCTTTTCCCCGGCATGTAGAGACAGCGACTCTTGGTAAGCAACAATCACATTATCATTGACAAACAATGTGCCGTTTGGATCATAAACAACATCCAGAATTGTAACCTCACAGTAGTAGCTACCGTAAGCTACGATTTCCCCCCACTTCTCATCTGAAACTACAACACTCCGGAACTCCACCACATTACCGAATTCCGAAGCTTCCACAGTGAAGAAAAATGTAAAAGAATATAAAGTAAGCATGCCAGTTAACATCAATGTCAACAGTATTTTGGAGATTCTATTCTTCAACATTTTTTCCTTTCCCAAATCATTTTAGGTTAACCAACAAATAAGTTTTGTGAATAAACTTTTTATACCTTCAGAAGGTTTCTTCAAAAATTCTCCAACGAACAGAAGAGTCCAGCATCCGCATGCTCTGCATGTTTATTGATTTCTAAAATACGCCTCCCACATCCTCGAAACACCACAACTTGAGCGTGAACTCGGTTCTGTAAATGAAAGGCTTGACATCAACACGGTCTGCATCCCGAAAACTGACAACGTCAAGATATGTTATACCGTTAACCGTGACCACGCAGTTCACGTAATCGCAGTATATGTTGGCTACTGTTGCTCCGTCGCTTGGGTTTGTCGTTCTTGCAAGGAGCCAAACATACCCGCAATCGTCAATGTAATCTGTCAAGTTTGAAGCTAAAGTGATGGTGACAGTTTCGTCTGCTTCGCCAGTTCCCGTTTGAGCGTTCTGCCACGCACTCGCAACATGATTCCAAACCTTAACGATTACACCACTTCCAGCAGGCGCTAAGCCATAACCTTCAAAGGCTAAAATAATTCTCTTAACCGTTTTCTCTCGAGAATCAATTTTGAAACGAAAAAGCATGATAGCATATTCGCCGTTTACATTGTGAGACTTTGAACAGCGGATATCATCGCTATACCAGAGTTTTTCATAATCCGCATCGGCCAATTCGGTCCAGCCTGATTCCTCAGGAGTTGGTTCGCTTGCTGAGCCCTTAGAATAAGCCTTATGTGTGGGCGTAGCTTGGCTTGTGCCACGAAAATCGTAGGCTGTTTCGTTTGGTTTGTTGCGGTTCTGCCTTATGATGCGGTTAACTTCTTCAACTATCTCATTGCGCATGAGCTTATTTTGGCTCCAAACGTTTACACGCAGAGTGCCTAAAAGTCTGCGCAGTCTTCCTGACATTTCAATTTTTGTGTCTCTGCTCTCCACCAAGCCAACTGTTATTTGTCCGTCACAGTTTCTGAAAAGTTCACGGTCATACCACTCGGCGCTAACGACAATATTAGCCAATGTGCCGTCGTCCTTGGCAATCCACATGTTTTTCTGTAGAAGCCTAACAACAGTGTCCACAGAATTTTCAGATTTGCTCATTACCCAATCAGTCTCCTGCAATTTGCTTTGAAATAGGCTGTTTCGTCTTGAAAGTCGAAGGCTTGCAAGCCTAAAACCTCGTAGTCTTCGCCTTTTCGAGTGATTTTGTCATGATGCCTCAGAGGCGTGAAAGTGTAAACTGTTATGTAGTCATTAATCACATAGCCGGGTTCTATCTGAATTTCTTCCGTGCGTGTAGGCGAGACAATTGCCAAAAAGTTTGTAGGTTCGCCGTATGAAAGGGAGTCTACTGCCTCTCTTATGGGATTAAGCGTTAAGTTTTCGCCTTTTGAACGCAAAATTTGTGTAAATCTGGTTACTGGTTCCGCATAGTTTAAGTATAATAGTCCAAGCCAGCTGACCGTTGCCACGGCTTGTTTGTTTTCAACACAGCCGTAGTCAGCGTGTTTTACTCCCCAGAACATGAACTCGTTTTGGTGTTTGTCTATGATTTGCATGCTGAATTTGAAGCTTGGTTTGTCGTGGCTTTTGCGGATTTTCCACAGAATTCCGCTCGTGACTGCGTCATAGTAGTCGCATGCCGGAGAGTGCGTTACAACATCGATGTAGCCTGCCCAACAAATGGCTGGGTTGTAAGCTGCGTATTGAGGTGAAGCCCTAATGCTATTTATGAAGTTGTAAGTTTTTTGGCATGTGAGGCTCCAGCCTTCATAATCGTATAAGCCGGTTAATGCGTAGGCGAATGAGTCGTCGTAAATCTCGTTTTCCTTTATACCTGTCCGGTGCCAGTTTGAGTCTGATTGGTCATAGTGGAGCCAGAGGTTTTCAAGGCCGTAGCGTAGGAAGTCAGTTGCCTTGGACATCATGGTTTCATATTGGCTTGCATTTGCAACATCATATTTTTCGGCGAGCATTTTAAGACCGATGAGTCCGTAGAGGCATTCAATGTCCATTTGAAGGAGCCATGCATCATCGATTGTAACGGATCGTGCAAAGCCTCCGTAATTTTGTTTGTCTTGCATTGTTTTTAGGAATGTGGCTGCTGCGAGTTTTGCAGCGTTCAGATATTCTGTGTTGTTTGTTAGTTCGTAGGCACGCAAAAGTGCTGGTATGACGCGGCAAGCGTCGATAGCGTAGTAGTATGTGCTGTTTTCGTTGCTTTTGAATCCGCCATAGGCTTTTTTGGCTGGGTTTGTGCACTGCTGGGTTAGGAGCCAGTCTGCAAGAGAAACAATCTTGTCATAAATAGCTGTTTTTCTGTCTTCAAACTGCTTGGCAGAGTAGGCTTCAGAGAGGAAGTCGATGGCGAAGGCTGCTGCGAAAGCTGCGCGTCCCCATTCCGGGTCTGGAGTGTCGGGTGGAATAACATAAACGTATGGTGCGTAGTCCATTATGAATTGGTAGTAAGCCTCGGGCACTTGCATTAGGCTTGCCTCACGTGGGGTGGTTTTAGGCGAGTTAGTATGCGGTCTAGTTCGGCTTGCAGGATTTCTAGGGGTGGAGCGTTGTTTGCTAGGCTGGTGTTTTGGTCGCCTATGGTGAAGTTTAGGCCTATTGCTGAGCCGCCTGTTAGGTAGCAGATGGCGTATATTGCGGCTAGGAGTGTGATGAATTCTTTTTCTGCGTCTGTGCAGTCTGTGTAATCGATTTGTTTGTTTAGTTCAAGTTCAAGCGTGGTTTCTGCGCGTTTTATCATTTTTTGGATTTTTTCGTCTGGGATTTCTGCTGTTGTGATGTTTATTACGTCGCGGATGTCTTCTGTTGTCACGTTTGCCAAGCGGCTCAATCCTCAAACAGAAACGGGAATTAAGTTGGATTTAAGTTATTTTTGCGTTGAAAAGGTGGTTTTGGGTTTGGTTTTTTGAATTTGGTTTTTTGAGGTGGCTGTTCTTGGGCGTTT
>CAYWII010000030.1:0-15169 GCA_964457175.1 uncultured Candidatus Bathyarchaeia archaeon | reverse complement strand
GTTTCAAGGTATATATAAGGGGGCTATAACTCAAAATCACAGCGCAAAAGCACACATGCCCATTTGTCTGACAACCAAATCTTTTCCGCTAGCGAACAACACTACTAAGACTTCTGCAAATCAACACTCAACACAAACCACTTGACAACGTCAAAACGTAAGTTAATTCTAAACCGCAAGATTTTTAATATAGGCGTTAGAGTAAAGGATTTTCGGAGTTAGAAAGAGTTGAAGTTGCTGAAGGCTGCGGCAGAAGAGATCATCGACGGCATAAGACGCTCTATTGAAGAGCTCAACGTGAAAGAAGTAGAGCGCTTAATTGAGCTTCTGCTTGAAGCAAAAGACAAGAAAATTTTCATCGTAGGCATGGGAAGAAGCGGATTCGTCGCCAGAGCTTTCGCATTACGCTTAATGAACCTCAGTTTCAACGTCTATTTCTTAGGCGAAACGATCACGCCAGCCGCAGAAAAAGGAGATATACTAATCGCACTTTCAGGAACAGGCACCACAAAAATGGTCTTAACCGCGGCTTCAGCAGCCAAAGAAATCGGCGCAACAGTTATTGCAATCACATCCTTTCCGCACTCCCCACTAGGACAAACCGCAGACCACGTCATAACAATAAAGGGAAGAACAAAGACTGGTTGGCCGAAAGAAGAAGATTACTTAGCTAGACAGATTATCGGTGAACGTGAACCGTTAACCCCTCTTGGAAGTGTTTTCGAGAACAACTGCATGGTTTTCCTCGACAGCCTAGTCGTAGAATTGATGTATCGTCTAGGGCGGACTGAAGAGGATTTAAAGCGAAGACACGCCACTTTAGAATAACTATCTGGAGCGTGCAGAACATCCGCGCCAAATGGAAAAAGAAGAGAATGCGTAAACAGAAGAAGAAACGACAGAAAAGACGGGCAAGATACAAGTAGTTTAATCTTTAACTTTTTTTCTTTCATAATCTGCTCTGAGTTTTTCCGCCAATTTACTGTCTTCGAGAATCAATGCTCCACGATACCCGCAGTTTCTGCATTCCCAAATGGACCATAATTGCGGCAGACCAGAAGCCCAAAAAACATTTGCAGACCCACATTTTGGGCAGAATTTTACCTTTCGCTTTTTAGGTTTTTGACCGTGCTCAATATTAGTGTTGGTCGTGCTCGAGACGCTCCTGCAATATATCTTGTTTGCGTATGTCTCTAATATTGGTTAGTGTTAAGCATGCTAAAGATTGAACATGCATATAACTTATTAAGACTCACTACACACTATATTCATTGAAAAACACACTACACTCTAAGCAAAGGAGACAAAATCAACATTGAAACAAAAGACACCAGAGACTCCAAAAGTGCTAGAAGAAACAGAAGCAGCAATAATACTAAAAGAGGAAGAGAAAAAACCCGCAGTTTTCCGAGAAGCCTATCCAATACAAGAACCCTACATCTACGCCGCCATAGTAAAAAACCCAGAAACCCAAAAAACACTCTACGAAGTCATAGAACCTACACTCCAAAAAGAAGAAGAAAAGCACCTAAAAGAGCTAAAAACTTTCTTAATGGAAGAAATAAACGTAAACCTAAAAGAAATAGAAACAAAAGAAAAAGCGGAAAACTACCTAAAAGAAAAAACAAAAGAAATAATCAAAAAATACCGAATGAAAATACCACCCGAAGCCATTGACAAACTCACATATTACATGATACGGGACTTCATAGGCTACGGAAAAATAGACCCCTTAATGAAAGACCACCTAATCGAAGACATTTCAGCCGACGGCGTAAACATACCAATCTACGTCTGGCACAGGCTTTACGAATCATTGCCAACAAACATAATATTCAAGGACGAAGCAGAACTAAACTCATTCATAATCCGCCTAGCATATTTATCAGGAAAAAACATCTCAATTGCAGCTCCAATTTTGGACGCTTCGCTTCCTGATGGAAGCCGCATACAATTAACTTATGGAAATGAAGTAACACGAAGAGGGTCAACGTTCACCATCAGACGTTTCAGAGTTGACCCACTTACAATCTCAGACTTGATTGCCTTCAAGACTATTTCCTCAGAAATGGCTGCTTATTTATGGTATGTTATAGAAAACAGAGCTTCAGTCATAGTCGCAGGTGGTGTAGCATCGGGAAAAACAACTATGCTAAACTGCCTATCAATGTTCATAAAGCCCGAAATGAAAGTAGTAAGTGTAGAAGATACGCAGGAACTTAACCTTCCGCATGAAAACTGGATACCTTCTGTTGTAAGATTGGGTTTTGGACATGAAGACAAAAAGAGCGGCACGATAACCTTATTTGACTTGTTGAAGGCTGCCGTCAGACAAAGACCAGACTACATAATCGTAGGCGAAGTACGAGGAGAAGAAGCCTACACTTTGTTCCAAGCCATGGCGACAGGCCACCTAGGAATGAGCACAATACACGCTGAATCGGTTGAAGCCGTAATAAACCGTTTGGAATCTGAGCCGATGAACATTCCAAAGTCACTCATCAAGATGACCGACGTTATAATGGTCATGACGAGAACGGAAATTCAAGAAAAACCAGCAAGAAGAGCAAGCACAACAGCAGAAGTGGTAGAATTTGATCAACAAACAAAAAACATACTGACCCAAGAGGTGTTCCATTGGAACCAAAAGGAAGATAAGTTTTCCTTTTCTGGCAATAGCATTATTTTAGAAAAACACATGAAGAAATTAGACATAACTGAGGAAGATATTAAACGCGAATTGTATCGTAGAAGAATTGTTTTGGAATGGATGGTTAAAGCGGGAATTCGCCGTCACACCGATGTTGCAAATGTGATTCGAGAATACTACGCCAACCCGAAACGTGTCTTCCAAAAAGCGAGGGTAGGACGGAAATGAGCAACAAAGCTTACGAGAAAGTCAAAAGACTCTGGAACCGCTTCAAAGTAATGTGCAAACTACCAAGTGCAACTTCAGCACATAAGACAGAGATTCCAAAGAAAGAAAAAGTTGCGCTAAGAGAGCCACATTTCATAGCTTACCAGCTCATTGGCGGAAAAACAGAGCGTGTTTTGCCGCTCTTCAGAGATTTAGATTCAAGTTTGCAAAGTGCAGGGTTGAAAATTACCTTTAAGGCTTATGTTAGTCTAATAGTCTTAGCCGCAATTCTGATGTCCATTGCTACGTTGATTTTCATTCCATGCCTATTTATTCTACTGTTCAACATACCATTTTTGCCAGCGTTCCTCTTCGGCATCGGAAGCAGCTTATTTGCGGGTGCCTTCTCAGTTATCGGATTCTATTTTTACCCTATCTACCGTGCAGACAAACTCAAAAGAGAATTAGAAGACGAGTTGCCTTTCACTACAGGCTATATGGCAATTCTCGCAAGCGCCGGAGTTTCCCCAGAAAGAACCTTTTACTCACTATCAAATCTCAGCGTTCCATTGACTGTTTCCACAGAAGCCAAAGACATTGTCAGAAACGTGAATCTCTTCGGTTCAGACATAATCTCAGCCTTGCAAGAAGCATCAAAACGCACACCTTCTAGAAGATTTCATGAAATGTTAGAAGGATTCATTTCAACAATACACTCCGGCAGTAATTTAGCGGCTTATCTCCGCGAGAAAACTGGACAGTATATGAAGTTAAAGAAGATGAATTTACGCAAGTTTTCAGACACACTGTCTACTTTGGCTGAGTTTTATGTGGCTTTGCTTGTGACGGGCCCTCTGCTTCTTGTCATTATGCTCGCGGTAATGGCAATGCTTGGAGGGGGTAACTTAGGAATATTAAGTCCAAACCTCATGCTTCAGATACTCACCTATATTGGGATTCCGCTTGGCTCCATAATGTTTCTGATCATCTTAGACGCGGTTTCGCCTAAGTGGTGATGAAAACGCCAAAAATACCGAGCAAAATGAGAAAGATCGTTTGGATTGCATCGTCTTTGCCAGCTATTGCCCTAATTTTATTTGCTTATACCATGTTTTGGGGAACCACAACATTTGACGAATTCGTGTTCTTCGCAGTCATAATAGCAATTTCTCCTCCAACGGTGCTAAACTACATCGACTACAGGTGGAGAAAAGCTATAGATGAACACTTGCCAAACCTTTTCAGAAGCATAGTTCAAGCTCAAGAGACGGGCATGACTCTTCCTCAGGCGTTGGAAGAAGCATCGAAGAGAAGTTATGGTCCGCTGACAGCTGAATTGAAGAAGATGAACGCGCAGATATCTTGGGCTATGACATTTGAAGAAGCACTTTTAGCATTAGGAAGACGTGTAAACACCGTGCTTGTGCAAAGAACAGTGCCGCTAATTATCGAAGCAAGCCATTCCGGAGGGCATGTGGAAAAGGTTTTTGACCCGATGGGCAAGTTTATACAGACAACGCTTCTGCTGGATAAGGAGAGGCGAAATCAAACAAAACCTTACATCGCCATTATTTATGTAGCCTTTTTCGTGTTCCTTTTCACAATCATATTGCTTTTCAGGTCATTCTTCGTCAGCATTGAAGGCTTGCCTGTGCTTGGAACAGGAGTTATGTCGCCACAAGAAATGCAACGCATATTTTTCCACATGACAATAATCCAAGCTTTCTTCGGAGGATTGGTCGCTGGAAAAATGGGAGAAGGAACAGTAAATGCCGGGCTGAAACACAGTTTAATAATGATGATTTGTGGCTATGTAGCTCTAAAACTGTTTTTATGAGGAGAGAAAAATGAGATATGTGTTTAGGAGATTTTTGCGTGATAGGCGGGCTATAACACCAGTCTTAAGCAACATTTTGCTCATGGTGGTAGCCGTAGGCGTCATGGCGATTGCCACAACAGCAACATACGTGATAACTACTAATTTGCGAGAAAACATGAGCGAACGCATTGTTGTTGAGGATTTATGGTTTAACAACTCAACAGGCAACATAAGCGTATATCTCCGTAATATTGGAAAAGTTGCTATTCACGTTTCCGCGGTCTACGTTAATCACACTTCCCAGTCGTTCACTAATCCTTTCAATTTAGAAATGGGAAAACATAGTTGGCTTGACATCTCATACAGTTGGGTTTCGGGCAACTTATACTACGTAGACATCATCACTAACAGGGGGACTCATGTTGGAGGCTATTATACAGCGCCTTAAACGCGACAAGCGCGGCGTAAGCAACGTAATAGTTGTCATGCTAAGTCTAGTTTTAATAGTAATAGTAGTTGGCAATGTAGTGCTCTGGAGTTACCAAATGAACCAGCTAGACCTAGAAAGAATACAAGAAACCGTAAACATTGTGAACGTTACGCGTGTCACGCGTTCTTCATGGTTTACTGCTCAAGACGAATTTTCAGTTAGTGCAGGCAGCAGATTAAGCGGCACTTACACGGACACGCAAGTATTAGGCGGGCTTTACGAGACATTCAGAGAAGAGAAAACACAAATGTTCAATCCTTCCAACTATGTTCTCAACGGCTTCACTGAATATGGTTCTGGTAACATACCGGATCTGAATTCAAACGATAACGCATACATGAATTTCCGTAGCTATCCAAATTATGAAATCAGATATCAAGAAAGCCTAACAACTTCATCAACACTAAGCACAACTTACCAAGACAAAGTGGAAATAAATTTCACACCACAAATAACAGCAAACTTCGTTATAATTGCGACGGCAGAAGTTCAAGGCTCGAGCACTAACTACCAAGCAAAAGCACGGTTAACAGTTGATTCAATACCTTATCAGGAGTTGCTGTACCGAGTTAAAGACCCAACAGACTGGTATCCACTCTGCGGGCTGAAACTCTTAGCACTGAACAAAGGCACAAACTACGTTATAAAAATCCAATATTGTACGAGTAACTCTTTAGGAACAGCTTCCATAAGAAACGCTAAGCTGATTATTTTTAGCTTACAATCTGAGTATGCAGAAAGCGAGGAACTTTCAACCACAGATAGTACTGAATGGCAAGATAAAGTCACATTGGCTTTCACTCCACCGAGCGATGGAGAATACTTGATAATTGCAACGGCGAACTACAGGTGCTCAACAACAACCCGCGACACCAAAATTCGTTTGATACAAGATGACACAATCGTTCATATAGACACTGTCGGGCGCTCAGGTTCAGGCACAATAGCAAATTACTACAATTTCGGAGTTATGAGAGCAATCACTCTTGATTCAGCAATTCATAATTTCAAAATTCAATACTGCTCTTCAGGTGTACCGGGAATCGCTGGCATAATTTACGCCCACATCATAGCAATAAGACTAAATCAGTTTGACGGTAGTTTTTATGTTGAAGATGAGAATGAGTCTGTTCCAGCCGCTGGCAACACATGGTATGACAAAGTTACGAACGCTTACGCAGCAGATAATGGTGATTATATAATATTAGGCTCAATTGCGTACAAGTCAGGCTCCACATCTAATTCAGTCGGATTAGACTTTCAAACAGAATCCACATCCAGACAGCTGCCTCTAATTGAGCATCGTGCCTCAACAACCTACGAATCAACTTTCTTCATGACTAAACAAACGTTAACTGCGGGGGGCAAAACCGACAAAATAAGATGGATGGGCGAAAACACAAATGCAAGAGTAAAAAATGCACGATTAATTTCATGTAAATTGCCGACTTTAACGCAGACGGTTGAGGTCGAATTCACTGGAAACTCAAACACTCAAAGCTGGACACAACTCGAATGGATCACAGATTCCACTTTCACAACCGACTACGTAACAGCAACGTTCCAACTGTACAACTACCAAACAGGCGAGTATCCAGCAGGCGGAGATGGATACATGACGGATACAATAGGAACGACAGATGTAACAGAAAACCAGACAATAACAGCCAATCCCACAGACTTCAGAGACACGAATGGAAACTGGAAAATAAAAATGCGAGGAGTTAAAGCTACTGTTACGCAGTTTGAACTTAAAGTTGACTGGATTGAATACAAGGTAACTACATCAGACAGTTACAGACTTTGCATCAGCAACAATTTCACAATAGACTTGCTAACCTACCCACTAAGCCATATTCAAGGCATTGAGATATTTGTTAGATACAACGTTACACAAGACGCGGAAAAATGGTTTCTGAAAGCATACAACTGGAGCGCATCAACTTTCAGCGACAATAACTTCAACAACAGTGCAGGAAGTCAACCCACGTTAAACGAGTGGAATGAATATGCAATCAATGTGACAGACAACTGGAGAAGCTACGTTAAAGATGACGGCACATTGTTTATAGAGTTCCGAGATGAAGGGTTAAACGCAACACAAGCCATTGCGGAAATAGACTTTTTTGGCGTAAGAACGATAATCAACGGCACACGTTTAGACTTGAAAAACTCCGGTCCACTAACAACGCATGTCATAGCCATATGGATAACAAACTCATCAAAACATCAACGTTACAACGCCAACTTATTCATAAACTCTGGAGAAGAAAAAACATACGTTCGTGCAGACATAACCTTGCCAGAAGGAAATTTAATAGTTAAAGCCGTCACGGAGAGAGGCAACATCGCCGTTTTTTCAGTTAATTAACCGTCTATCCTTCCATTTTTTCTTTTAACGCCTTTATTGCCTCTTTTTGATTTTTCGCCTCAATAATTTGGATATTATATAATTCCGCCATCTTCTTTCCATTTTCGTTTATTTTCGGAATAGCAATTAGATAGGCATTTTCTGGAGACACATCGAAAATCTTAGCGAACAAAGCGATTACTGGCTGCTCAGAAACAGAATTTTCAGCACTTGTCGCTACATCAATCACTGTCACTTTTCTTTTAGCAGTTTCTTCGTAAGCTACTACGTCGAACATGTGGTTCGCGCCAGATTTACCCTTTAAGAAAGCTGGACTTTCAACCTCAAACCCGTTTTCTAAGAGAAAATCTCTTATCGGGGCAATTATAACCCAGCCTCTTGCAGCTTCTTCCTTTGCTTCTTCTTGTAAGCTATAGGTATAAACGTCTTTGATCACAGCGTCTTCAAATGTGAAGTTTGTGTGGCAGTCTCGGCAGAAATGCCCAGTCACTGGGATGTCAAAGCTTTTGTTGCAATCTTTACAGTTGCACCATACTCCAGCCTTCCGGTAATCAACGTCGGGTTTTTTCAGTTCTTCATGGCATTTCGGACAGACAAGCTTGTTTTCCGTATGGAAATTCTCCTCAATATCCATATAACCGCATTTAACATGCTCAATCAGAGCGTTTCTCTGTATGCCAAATGATTTGCAGTATGGACAGCAATAGTGGATAGAAATGTTTGCTGAGCCACATTTTGGGCAATGAATTATTTTATCGTAAAGTTTTCTTTCCAGAACCCCAGCCTCATAAAGCCTATTCAAAAAAGCTTCCACACTCGAAACATCACCAACAATTGCTTCAACCATTGGATAACGGTAACCCAGCTTAGGATCATAAACGGGTTCAAGCTCGCTTATTTCACCACTCAGAAATTTACTTAGAAAAACTTGCGTATTACGATCCTTGTAAAGTTCTAACCTTTCTGCTTTTTCCGTCTTTTGCATTCTCTTCCCAGACTAATGAGCTTGTTCCTAACAATTCTTCATATGGAATGAATTATAATATTTAATTGTTTTTAAGATTGTTAAAATCTTTGCATAAAAATGTTTGGAATTATTTAGAAAGGTTTTTAAAATTTTTCCCGAAGGTTGATTTAGGGTAAGCGATTTAAAATGAGTTCGCAATCGAAGCATGTAGTGAAATGTCCAAAATGTGGTTTCGCTTTTGATATAATGTATGGCCGAGCATTTGCGTGTGGTGGCTGTCCGTCTTCCGTGCAGTGCGGAATGGCTAAGTGCCCTAAATGTGGACATGAATTTCCATTGGAATAAGGACAAAAGTAAACATGCTCTGCGCCGAATGATTCCTTGTCTGACAGAATTTTCCATGACTTTACAGCCATCCGCAATCAAAAATTAAGCTCTCTCTTCAGAAATAAAGAATTTAAGGTGTAATAATCCAGAGTTGAAATCATTAGGTAACGTACATAGTCACGTTTTTTAATAAGAACTTGCATATTTCAAGAGCATACGTAAGCATCTCAAGAAAAGTTAACGGTGAATCAAGTGTCAAGTCAGAAACCTCCAAAACGTCTAATGATTCGTTGGACAACACTAAAAGGATTAACGGCGATAATTCTATTCCTAATTATAGCAGTCTTAATCGAATACTTCGTTGTCCTTTATGCCATGAGCTTGGGCGTTGAAGAAAAACCAGAAAACAAGGTGTTCGATTTGATTAGTCCCCTCTTCCATTTAGTTCCCGTAGCAGTCATAATCGCACTCATGTCAAGCTGGATATATTTAACAAGACATGCAGCCATAAAGCCTCCCGAAGCACAAAAAGGAAAAGGTGACTTTAAGCGTGATAAAAAGCAGAGACTAAAGGGAATGAAGAAATTCTTTGGGAAAATAAAGTCTGGACTGTTGAAGGTTAAGGGTGTCACGTATGTTTGGCAAAAAATACACTTCGCACGAGCCACAATAAAAAGTGCTTTAATTGTAATCTTGGTTTTTTCCGCATTAATACTGCTAGTCTCGGTTTTAGCATATCCGCAATTGATTTACCAAACTATAGTGAATGCCTACAAAGCCAATCCCGCCCTCTTGAATTTTGTGAAGGGCGCATCACAAGCATTAGCGCCTGTCAGCGAGTTTTTCTCAGGAATGACTAACGTTTTATTGTCTGTGGCGCCAAGTTTTAGAAATTTCGTCTTGACTTTTGGCGGAGTAATTGAGCCGTTAATTCGCTTAGACAGTGTTGGAAAATATTTGGTCTTTCAGAATGTTGCGGCTTGGATATCCGCCTTAACAGCTCTAGTTTATGGACAATTCATACGGAAAAGTTACCGGTACAGAAAGAGCAGAAAAAGCTAAAATACCCTTTCATTGCGATACGTTTTTTATTATTGTTTACAATGCTGTTTAGGGGTACGCATTTTGGTACGATTGAAGGGATTTCAAAAACTAACATCAGTAGATGAAGCGTTACAAACTTTCTTCAATACGATTCAGATCAGAAAATCAAAGACAATCATTGTTCCTTTAGATCAAGCTTTGAACCGTGTCTTAGCAGAAGACATCATTGCAAAAGAAGACTTGCCAAGATTTGATAGATCAGCTGTTGATGGCTACGCCGTTAGAGCCAAAAATACTTTTGGAGCATCGCAGTTCAAACCTAAGATTCTTCAGGTCACTGAAGAAAAAAAGGTCGATGACGCAAAGGCTAAACAAGTGTGGACTGGAAATCCAATACCAAAAGGTGCAGATGCAGTCATTATGTTGGAAAACACCAAACGCATTAACCGCAAAATAGAAGTTTGGACGCCACTTACGCCTGCAGAAAACGTTTCGAGAAAGGGTGAAGATATTGTGAAAGGAGAAACGGCAGTAAAAGCCGAAACTCGATTAAAACCTCAACATTTGGGATTAGCAGCCGCCTTGGGATTCCCTAAAGTTAAGGTTTCTGAACCGCCTAAAGTTGCCATATTAGCCACTGGAAACGAACTTGTAAGTGCAGATGAAGAGCCAAAAGAAGGACAAGTTTTCGAAGTCAATAGGCTTGTTCTCTCAGCCATGTGCCGCGAATTGGGCGCAGAACCGGTTGATTTAGGAATAGCAAAAGACAATGTTACTGAGATTGTAGCGAAATTGAAGGCTGGATTCACGGCTGACATGATAATAACCACTGGCGGGACAAGTGTTGGACTTGCAGATCTAATTCCTGAAGCGGTAAACAAACTTGGAAAACCAGGCGTAATCGTTCATGGTGTTGCCATGCGTCCAGCCATGCCAACAGCCCTTGCAGTCGTAGACGGAAAGCCTATAGTCATTTTGTCTGGCAACCCTGTCGCGGCGATGATAGGATTCGAAGTTTTCGCCAGACCGCTAATATGCAGAATGCTTGGAATAAAGCACAAAGAGTCTAGACCTGTCTTGAACGCTAAATTGACAAAAAGAGTAACTGCAACACTTGGAAGGAAAACATTCGTCCGCGTCCGCGTTTTCCAGAAGAACGGAGAGTTTTTTGCTGAACCAGTGAGTGCAAAAGGGTCTGGCATGATTTCAACAGTAACGAAAGCGAACGGTTATGTGATTGTTCCAGAAAATAGAGAAGGGGTGACAGAAGGAGAAACCGTCTCGGTTTATTTATTTGATCATGTGGAGATGAATGAGTGAAATGTTTAAAAAACTCTTCTCTCTGGAAGAAGCAAGACAAACTATCCAGAAACATTTTAAACCAAAGCCTTTAGGCGTTGAAGAAATTCAGTTGTTAGAAGCCAACAATCGTGTTCTCGCAGGAGACGTGACCGCCGACTTGCATATTCCGCCTTTTGACAGGTCAACCGTTGATGGTTATGCTGTGAGAGCTGAAGACACTTTTGGCGCAGAAGAAAACAAGCCTATAAAGCTTAAACTCTGTGGCATGGTCAATGTTGGAGAAAAACCAAAAATAGCTGTCAATTTGGGTGAAGCGGCTGAAATTGTAACTGGAGCACCAATACCTAAGGGCGCAAATGCTGTCGTAATGGTTGAGCACACAGAGCGGAAGAACAATGAAGTCTACATCTACAACGCTGTTGCGAAAGATGAAAATATAATGAAAACTGGTGCGGACATTAGGAAAGGCGAAACTGTCTTAAAGAATGGACAGTTGCTTGGCTCGAGAGAAATAGGTGTTTTAGCAGCTCTTGGAAAAGCAAAAGCTAAAGTTTACAAAGTTCCACGAGTAGCGGTTCTCTCAACAGGTGTCGAGATTACTGAACCAGACAGCGTATTGCCTTCCGGCAAAATCTATGACATAAACGCTTACAGTTTAAGCACGGCAGTGTCTGAAAGTGGTGGAAAACCAGTTTACTTGGGCGTTTTTCCAGACGATAAAGATGAGATACAAAAAGTGTTAAGACAAGCCCTGGCGTCAGCAGACATGATCATAACTTCTGGCGGAGTTTCAGTAGGTCCAAAAGACATTATGCCCCAAACATTGAATTTTCTTGGAAAACCAGGCGTAATTGTCTGCGGAATCGCGACTAAACCGGGAAAACCTACGACGGTTGCTTTGATTGATGGAAAACTGGTTTTTTCGCTTCCAGGGCATCCAACTTCAGCGTTGCTAATTTTTCATCTGCTTGCTCGCCCGATTATTCAGCAGGTAGCTGGGCGAAAGGCGGAGGAAGCGTTGACCATTAAGGCTTTAGCTGCAATGAGAATGTTTCCAGCGAAAGGCAGACGAACGTTTGTCATGGTTAAGTTGAAACGTGACAAGTCGCAGCGACTGTTTGCTGAACCAGTTTCCTCGGGACTTTCTGGAGCTATAACAACTCTCGCAAAGGCTGATGGTTTCGTCGAGATAGCTGAAAACCAGCAGTTCATCGACGCTAATGACGAGGTTACGGTTTACCTTTTTTAAAAACGTTCAAGAAAGCTGGTTTTAGCTTTCTAGAATTTTTCTTTTGGCTGTGATGTAAATTGTGAAAACCCATGTTAAAATTAAGTAAGCAATCGTGCTTATGTCACGAATTAAGTTCTGTCCTAACGAGGAATAGAACAAATAGATTGTGTATGTGGAGTAGGTTGTTGCAGTAAAGAATAATATAACGACAAACCATATTGTCCAAACCCGTTTTCTAAGCAATCCGTAGGCGGTTGCAAGGCTTAGTATGCCAATTATGCCGATGTGAGGAGGAAAATCAGCAATCGGCAACATTACGAGGAACACTATTCCAACAATTACATAGAACGCGAAAGCTGAGTACATTCCCAAGTTTTCCATGATAAATTTCGATTTGATAGACATTCAACCACAGCCCTTTTTAAACATGCATTAACATCAACGTTAATAAATTTAATGTTTTCTCGTCAAACTATCTCAGAATCAAAGTATTTTTAGTTGATAATTAACGAAAAAGTTTAGAACACCAGTGTAGAATAGAAAAGAGAAAAGAGGAACATGCATGAACTACCATGAACTTTTTGTTTCTCAATCAAATGTTTTCAGCGGTTTCCAGAAGCCTTTCGAGAAAGCGAAGTATGTAATTTTTGGCGTTCCCTTTGACGTTACAAGCACGTATCGCACTGGAGCAAGATTTGGTCCAAACGCGGTTCGGCAGGCGTCGCTTAACATAGAAACTTACAGTTTCCGCACGGGCGTAGATGTTGAAGATTTGCAGTTGCATGATTTGGGCGATTTGCATGTGCTCACGGACACAGAAAAGACTTTGGAAAGAATTAAGTTGGTAGTTACAGACGTTTTGAAAGAGGGAAAAATGCCAGTAACAATTGGTGGAGAACACACTATCACGTTAGGTGTTGCGAAAGGGTTGGGAAAAAAGGCTTCTAAAACGGCGATAGTGAGTTTTGATGCGCATTTGGACTTGCGTAACGAGTTTATGGGATTAAAACTTTCTCACACGACTTTCATGCGTAGAATAAACGAGGAAGTCAAGCCGGCGGAGATTATTGAAGTTGGTACGAGAGCAGTTTGCAAAGAAGAACTAGCTTATGCAAAAAAGGCTGGAATAGAATTTTTCACAGCGCAACAAATTAGGAAAGAAGGAATTCAACGCATTATAAGACAATTGCATGAAAAACTTACAAGATACGAGAACATTTACTTATCCGTTGACATGGACGTGCTTGACCCAGCATACGCGCCAGCAGTGCAAAATCCAGAACCAGAAGGGCTAGAACCATACGTTTTGCTTGACATTCTATGCAGTCTATGCGATAAACGGGTTGTAGGCTTTGACGTTTTAGAAGTATCGCCAAACTATGACCAAGGAGTTTCGGCGATTCAAGCTGCAAGAGTTATTTTTGAAGTTCTTTGTTGCTTGGAAAAGTCTCGGAAGGGTGGAGGATATAGAAGAAGTTAAATTATGTTAGAATGAGAAGTGAAAAACTGCGTTTTTTGTGACTATACCCCTCTTATAAATAGATTCAATTTTGTGTTGAAAGATAGATTCACTGGAATTCTATTCTTTAGAGAGTTTGGCGATGAAAAATCCGTTGCATTTGTGAATATGCGGATAAAGTCTTTGGCATTTGTCTAATCCTCTCAAGCCAGATAAGCCTATTTTCGGCGTTATTTCAGCCAATGAGAATTCTGGATGCCACTTTAGGAACCGTTCGATAATCATCTCGTTTTCTTCTGATGTTATGCTGCATGTGGAGTAAACCAGAGTGCCTCCGGACTTTACATGCGCTGCGCAATTGTTTATCATCTGCCATTGAATCTCAGCCATTCTATCAATAGAGCGTCGTGTAAGTCTCCACTTTGCAGATGGCAGTTTCCCAAAGGCGCCTGTGCTGGTGCAAGGTGGGTCCAAAACTGCCATGTCTGCTTCTAGATTAAAAGGCAATAGATTGCATGCATCAGCGATGATTGGCACAGCGTTTTCAACGCCCATGCGTGCAACTTCGCTTTTCCACACATTCATTCTGCGTCTTGAATAATCCACAGAAAATATTGCACCGCAGTTCTGCATAAGCTGAGCCAGATACGTAGTTTTGGCTCCTGGAGCGGCACAAACATCTAAAACCGTCATCTCCGGCTTCGGATTGGTCGCTTCTGCTGCGAAGCAGCTTGCCTTGTCTTGAATGTAGAATAAGCCTTCTCGAAAGCTTGTGGTTCTGGTTAATGGATGTTTTGCGCCTAATACTTTGTATGTATATCTTAATTGTTCAACCTTCTCAACTCTAATATCTTCTTCAGCAAGTTTTTCTAAAATCTCCTTTTCTTTAGCCTTAAGCGTGTTCAACCTTATGTATGTTGGCGGCGACCGCACATTCGCCTCTAAAAGGGTGATGGCTTCTTGTCTCCCAAATGTTCGAAAGCAATATTTCACAAACCATGTTGGATGAAACGTCAAAAGCCCGGTTCTTTCTTCGTCGCTTACATCTTCAAGGATTGCTTTTGGCTTTTGCGTTAACAACTCGCCAAGAACATGCTCAATTTTTCGGAGAGTTTTCCAGCCGAGAATCGACCGAGCCAGTTTAGCTATGTTCTCGGCTTCTTCGATGTCGATTTTAGACCAGTTTTTAGCTATTCGCGTTTGGTAAACATATAACCGCAAGAACGCTTGAACGCCGAGGTCAAACTCGCCTATTGTTTCAGATTTTAGTGTTTTGTTTATGAATGCGTCTATGAAGTTTCG
>CAYWII010000029.1:0-16907 GCA_964457175.1 uncultured Candidatus Bathyarchaeia archaeon | reverse complement strand
TTGCCTTAGACGTTACCGCTTTAACTTGCGCATTAAGCACATCCTCAAACGTCTTCACTCCACTAACAACCGCAGCAGCCACACCAAGCCTTTCAGCCGCTTCCACGTTCAGAAACCCACACATAACAAACCCTTTCTCTGCAATCATCAAAAGCAAAGGTGGCGAGTCAGACAAATCGACACGTAAACCCAAACATGTCTTCCCATCAACCTTGACAGTTGCAACGCTAATCATGCATAAACACCTTTAAACCCAACAATAGCAATACCAACTATAAATAAAAATCGCTCAAGGAAAACACATCAAATGCTAACAAAACTAAAACAAAAAATCCAACAAACACTCACCGCCGAAGCAAAAGCAGCCCACAAAATAGGACTAACACCCAACACGATAAGCGCAATCGGTATAACACTCGCCATCCTCTCAGCACTAGCATACGCAACATGGCAAAACCATCCCGCATACCTCCTACTCGCAACCACACTACTCCTGCTTTCCGGCTTCTGCGACGCACTAGATGGAGTAGTCGCAAGATTATACCAACAAACAACACCCTTCGGCGGATTCCTAGACTCTCTACTCGACAGATATGCTGACGCTGCCATTTACATTGGCATTATCATAGGCGGCTTATGCGATGCCTCATGGGGATTAATAGCCTTAACAGGTTCTTTACTTGTAAGCTATAGCCGCGCAAGAGCAGAAGCAGCAGGAATAAAAATGGAAACAATCGGCTTGGCGGAAAGAGCAGAACGCATAATCATACTAGCCATCGCAAGCCCAACAGCCTATTTCGGGCAACCAACAACAGTCATGAATGCAAGCATAATCCTACTCGCAATACTCACAAACCTAACCGTAATTCAAAGAACCATCTACACATACAAAAAACTAAAGAAAAAAGAAAAAGACTAAAAGCTAAAAACGCCTTCTCGGACGCGTACGCCTCTCGTCCCGAGCCCTAACCTTCACAATACCACGATGCACAGCGCACGAAACACAATAATACTTAGTGTCAATCCAAGAACCCATATAAGTACCCTTCTGACGAAGCTCCCGAGCCAACTGAGCATCAACAAGCGAACTTCTACGAGTAACCTTCTTAGCCTTATCCCGAGGCACTTGCTGCCCACACATCGCACATTGAACAGTACCGCTACTACCCTTACTGCCTTTAGACCTTCCACGACTTTTCCGTTTAAACGGCAACTCTTTTACAACTCCTTATGCTTTTCTCAACATGAAAGATGTTAACTCTACTTTATATATCTGTCCTCAACTTCAGAAGCGAAGCAATGTTTGCCTTAACATCAATCTTCGGAATAATTTTTACAGAAGAAGACGTGAAAAACGTCGTAACTCCCGGTTCATAATCAGACGCCACACAGTTCGTATGCACAACTATACAAACAGACACCGCCATTGTAGCAACTTTGAACATGACAAATCTTAAATTCTGGATTCCTATCTTGACTTGATTGAAGTTAAGCCCAATAAGACAAATATCACCGGTGTGGATGAAACGATGTCAGACATGGGATTAAGGTCTTCCAAAATGCTAGTCAAAGACGTCATGAGCAGCCCAGTGGTAACAATCGAAGAAAATGCACCTGCAAACAAAGTCGCAGAACTCATTGAACGTCACGGTTTAGGCTGTATAATAGTAACAGGCAAGAAGGGAAAACCCCTTGGAATCATCACGGAAAGAGACCTAGTCACGAGGGTCGTAGCCAAAAATGTCAAACCGGAATCCATCAAAGCCAAAGACGCAATGACGACGCCACTAATAACGATAGAGCCAGACGAAACAATAAGCGAAGCAGCAAAAAGAATGAATCGGCTGAACATCAGAAGATTAGGAGTAATCTACAAAGGACAACTAATTGGACTAGTTTCAAGCAAAGACGTCCTAGCAGTCATGCCTGAACTCCTAGAAACAATCCAAGAAAGAGCAATCATAGAAGGCGAAAACAGAGCCCAAGAAGCAGAAGAAGAAAGCACAACTCTCAGTGGATACTGTGACCGATGCAGAAGTTGGTCAGACAACTTACAAGAAGTTAATGGCGAATTTCTCTGTGAAGACTGCAGAGTTGAAGTAGAAAGCGAGGAATGAGAGGCGATTGCTTGCGTGTTAAAGAAATCACAAACGAGAAACATCCATCAATTTATGATGACGAACTTGCCACCAAAGCCCGTGCAATAATACGTGATTTCGCCTTAAGAATTCTACCTGTAACAGATGAGCACAAAAAACTTTTGGGAATAGTTTCACGCCATGATGTCATGGCCATTTCCTCTTCTGTGTCGCCGATAAGAGTTAAAGGCATAATGGCAAACCCAAAGTACTCGACCACAATGGAAGAAGACGTTTTTTTAGCAGTCAAGGAAATGATCAGACAAGACGAATGGAACATACCAGTCGTAAGTTCACACCAAGACAAAACCTACAAAGGAGTTCTAGGCTTAGAAAACTTCATTGACGCCATTATCAAAACAAGCCCGGAAAAACTTTCTAAACCAGTTTCAGAAATAATGTCCAAAGACACCATTACTTGCTCTCCAGATGACCAGGTGGACAACATCTGGCGCCTTATGCAAACAAAATCCCTTGCCGGACTCCCAGTTGTGAAAAAAGACAAGCTTGTGGGCATTGTCACACAAAAGGATCTTCTCGAAAGTGGCGCATTACTACCGACGTTTGAGTCTACAAAGGGACGTTTCCTTTCTTCTACAAAGATCTCTTCAATGATGAAGACACAAGTAGTAGCGGTCGGACCATCAATAAAAGTGATCAGAATTGCTAAGATAATGGTTTCAAAAGACATTGGAAGGGTACCAGTAATAGATGAAGCCGGCAAGCTGATTGGCATAGTTGACAGGGAAGATGTTGCAAGATTAATTGTAAAATAAGAGGGAATTGTTTGAGTAGAGAAAGTTTCAGAAGAACATTAAGAGGAAAAGGTCCAGTTTCTTTGAAAACTCACCCTTCCAAGAAACACGAAGGCGAAATACTACATGTTGCAAAAAGCCCAGTTGTCACAATGGCTCCAACAACGCCAATTTACGATGCAATCCAGATAATGGCTAAAGAAGGATTTCGCCGAATCCCAATTGCTAATCCCGGAACAAAAGCCCTCGAAGGAATCACAACTGCCACAGACATAATAGACTATTTGGGCGGCGGAAAAAAATTTGAAATTATCCAACAGAAATATGGCGGAAACATTTTCAAAGCCATAAACGAGCCAATAAGGCTCATAATGACAAAAAACGTTGTTTCAGTTAGAACTTCTGCAAAAGTTAGTGAAGCCATAGCGTTAATGACGGAGAAAAACCTGGGCGGATTGCCGGTTGTTGACGAAGAAAACCATGTAAGAGCGATAATCACAGAGAGAGACATCGCAAACATGTTTGCCGACAGAATAAGTAGTGTAAGAGTTTCTCAACTCATGTCAGAAAAAGTAGTAACTGCATTGTCCACAACAACAATATTTGAAGCCGAAAAAATAATGGCAACGCAGGGTTTTAGAAGACTGCCGATAATCTCAGAGGGCAAAGTCATAGGCATAATAACGACCATGGACATCTTACGATTTTTCGGCTCAGGAGAAGTCTTCACATATTTACGCTCTGGAACAATAGTGCAGGTTTTAAGTACACCCGCACTTAAAATAGCAACAAAAAATGTTGCAACCATCAACCCTAATGCGGATATCGGTCAAGCAGCAAAAATAATGCGAGACAAAAACATAGGTGCCGTACCGGTTGTTGTAAACGAAAAAATTGTTGGCATAATAACAGAAAGAGACTTCTTCAAAATAATAGAGTAAACTTTTAACACGTGATTCCTCCCTATTCAAAGAAGGGAGTAGCCGATTTGGGCGTCGACTTAGTCCTCAACAACGCGAAAGCTTACATAAACAAAGATATAGTGGACTGTAGCTTGGCAATAGACCAAGGCAAAATTTTCAAAATAGGCAAAGAAACAAACATGCCTAAAACGGAATCAAGGATTGATTTGAAAAATCTCTTGGTTTTGCCGGGTTTAATAGACGTCCATGTGCACCTTCGAGATGAAGGAAAAGCCTACAAAGAGAATTTCTGTAGCGGAACAGCTGCGGCTGCGGCAGGCGGAATAACGACAGTTCTAGACATGCCCAACAACGACCCAGTTACAATGACTGCTGAAACTTTAAGAAATCGAATGAAAAAAGCTGAAGAGAACATTTTAATTAACGTTGGTTTCTACTCAGAATTTCCAAAAAATAGTAATGAGATAACGAAGATTGCTGATGAAGGAGCGGTGGCTTTCAAACTTTTCATGGCTGAACAAGTTGGTGGACTGGACATTGACGATGACGATGCTCTTTTTAAAACTTTTAAAATGGTCAGTAAATTGAAAGTTTCTGTTGCTGTACATGCAGAGGATAAGTCAACTTTGAAAGAGGCCGAACATGAGTTAAAACGCGCTAACTGCAATGATATCGGGGCATTTCTTGAGGTACATTCGGAAAATGCTGAGGTGAAAGCGATAAAACGACTGTTAAAAATCGCCAAACAAGCTGACTTGCATTTGCATTTCTGCCATGTGAGTACAGAAAATGGTTTAAAGGCTATTATTGATGGAAAGAAATGTGGGATGCCAATAACTTGTGAAACAACACCACATCACTTATTTCTTTCTGCTGACGAATTAAGGCGGATTGGAACATTGGCGCTAACAATGCCACCAGTTCGAGAAAAAAAACAGCTCACCGCTCTTTGGAATGGAATCAAAAATGGCTGGATTGATGTTGTAGCTTCAGACCACGCACCGCACACATTAGAAGAGAAAAAAGCAAAAACTGTTTGGAACGTTAAGGTTGGCATACCAGGCTTAGAAACGACACTGCCATTACTGCTTACGGAAGTAAACCGTGGAAGATTATCAATAGCTGACATCGTTAGTTTGATGGCTGAAAAACCCGCGAAAATCTTCAGACTAAAAGACAGAGGCTACTTGAAAGAAGGAAACAACGCAGATTTCACCGTTGTGGATTTGAATAAAAAATACAGAATTGACGCATCAAAGTTTCATTCAAAGGCAAAGTACTCCCCCTTCGATCAATGGAAAGTTGAAGGAAAACCCGTCAAAACTTTCGTTAATGGACAACTAGTTATGGATAACGATGAAATAGTGGCAATACCAGGATACGGAGAAATCATTCGGAGAAAATGAAGTTTGAAATTCATTGTTGACGGAATGCTGGGTAAACTAACACGTTGGCTTCGCATGCTTGGACATAATACTAAATATTCGAACAAACTAGACGACGCACAACTTATCGAAATAGCAAAAAAAGAACGCAGAATTCTGCTCACTCGAGACTTAGAACTCTACCAACAAGCCACAGCGAAAGGAGTTGACGCATTGTATTTAGATGAAAAAACAGAAGCAGAAAGACTCGCACATCTTGCACGAAGATTCAAAATAGAGTTAGACATAAACATGGAAACATCCAGATGCCCAAAATGCAATACGCGAGTAAAACCAATATTCAAAGAGAAGATAGCTGACAAAGTTGAGAAGAGCACATTTTCAAATTACACCGAGTTTTGGGAATGCCCAAAATGTGGAAAAATCTATTGGCAAGGAGCACACTGGAAAAGAATCAGAAAGACGCTTGATTCAGCAAAAGAAAATTTGGAAAAGTTTTGAAAGAAGAAAAAAGTGACGACTAAAGATTTATTCTCCTTCAAGAAGCCACTTTAGCGGAATATCTTGGTAGGTTCCATCAGGTAATGTTCGCCTAATAGTCATCGGCAGAATTCCTGCTTCAAGCTCATTTAATGCTATGTTTATCAGGCTTGAGAAGCCTTCCGACACTTCAATGAGTATCGGAGCCCCCATGGATATTTGAAGAGCCCTCGCTCCCACGATCCTTGCTTTCTCGAAGCGCGTAAGCTTGGGCGGGCCTATCAAAAGTTTCTTCTCTTTTCTTGACGTTTTCTAATACTCTCCAGCACCAGGATATCCAGCGCCTGGAGGCATACCTCCAGGTGGTGTTGGAGGGGCTTTCATTTTGCCGGCGGCGATTACGTCGTCGATTTTTAGTATCATTGAGGCTGCTTCTGTGGCTGATTTGATTATTTGTTTCTTGACGGATAATGGCTCGAAAACTCCCGCTTCAGCCATGTCTTGAACTTTTCCTGAATGAACTTCAATTCCGTTCCATTTCTCGCCTTTTTCATGTCTTGCTCTTAATTCGGACAGTATGTCGATTGGGTCTAAACCAGCGTTTTCAGTCAGCGTTACTGGAACAGCTTCTAAGGCTTCTGCGAAGCTTCTAATTGCAAGTTGTTCTCTTCCTGGAAGGGTTTCAGCGTATTTCTTAAGCATTCGAGAAACCTCAAGCTCAGGTGCGCCTCCTCCGGCAATGATTTTGGGTTCTTCAACTATGTCTCTGACCACACATAAGGCATCGTGCAGTGAGCGTTCTGCTTCGGCGACTATGCGTTCTGTTCCGCCTCTTATCAATATTGTAACGGCGCGTGGGTGTTTGCATCCTTCCACGAAAGTCATTTTGTCGTCGCCAATCTTGCGTTCCTCAACGAGACTTGCGTAGCCTAAATCTGTCCCACTCATATCGTCCATGCTCGTTATTACTTTCCCGCCAGTAGCTTTAGCAAGTTTCTCCATGTCTGACTTCTTGATTCTTCTGACCGTTAGTATTCCTTTTCTAGCTAGGAAATGCTGGGCCATATCGTCTATGCCCTTTTCGCAAAGAACAACATTTGCACCAGTCGTAGCTATTTTTTCAACCATATCCCGTAACAGCTCTTCTTCCTGTTTTAGAAAAGCCTCCATTTGTTCTGGGCTTTCAATGTTGATTTTAGCGTCAAACTCTGTCTTTTCAATCTCTAATGGTGTGTCGAGCAATGCGATTTTGGCTTTTTCTACTCGTTTAGGCATTCCAGAATGAGTGACTTCCTTGTCTAGGACTATGCCTTGAATGAGTTTGGTGTCGTTTAATGATTCGCCCGGTTTCTTTTCGACTTTGACATCGTCTACGTCAGCTTTGTATTTGCCGTCTTCTTTCTCAGCGACTGCAAGTATTGCTTTGACAGCTAAATCCGCAAGATATTCTCTGTGTTCGGCTACAAGCTTACTTGCCATGGAAGTCATTGCAGCCTTTTTCAAGTATTCTTGAGTGTTTGATTCTGTTGATATCGCGATTTTCTCCAATACTTCTAACGCTTTTTCTGAGGCTTTCTTGTAGCCATCGATTATTATTGTTGGGTGAATGTTTTTACTGATGAGTTCTTCAGCTTTGCCTAGTAGCTCGCCTGCAAGGATTACGGCGGTTGTTGTTCCGTCTCCTGCTTCGTTATCTTGTGTTTTGGCAACTTCAACCATCATTTTAGCTGCTGGATGCTGAATGTCCATTTCATCAAGGATTGTGCGTCCATCGCTTGTGATTGTTACGTCGCCCATGCTGTCCACGAGCATTTTGTCCATGCCTTTCGGTCCTAGGGCGCTTTTCACGGTTTCAGCTACTATTTTTGCGGCCATTATGTTTGTGTGTTGTGCTTCTTTTCCTCTACTTCTACTTGAGCCTTCTCTTAATACTAAAACGGGTACGCCGCCTGCTTGAGCGGATGATGACAAACCTATTCCAACCTCCTCTAATGCGTCACAAAGAAAAACAGCATTGCAATATAAGTTTTTCTAAGCGATGGATTGGTATTTTGATTTTAAAACGCGAAAATTGAAGAAATTTATTGTTTCGGTTGGAGTGCAGTTTTTAAGCCTGCTCCAGTTAAGACTATCACGGTCTTGTCGCTTTTGGATATTTCCTTTTTTGCGATTTGCTTTTTGTATGCGGCGTAAGCAACGGCTGAGCTTGGTTCGACGTAAAAGCCTTTTTGTGCAAGTTCGGTGAAAGCGGTGAATATTTCGTTTTCTTCAACCATGACGATGTCGCCATTTACATCTCTTAAGTTTTTCACCATAAGGTTTAGTAGTGGAGGGTTTATGCTAACTAGGGCGTCTGCGATTGAGGTTATTCGTTCTGGTGGAGTGTAGCGTAGGTGTTTGAAGCGGTGATAAAGTGGGGAGACCTGTTGCGTTTGGCATGCGATTATTTTTGGCATTTCTTCTATCGTGTTGGATTCAGTTAAGTGTTGGAATCCGCTTATTACTCCTAATAGCAATGTTCCAGCGGAAACGGGTAAGTAAATAGGGTCTGGAGCGTGCCAATTGAGCTGTTCAGCTATTTCGTATGCGAGGCTTCTTATTCCGTCCCTAAACAAGGGATGAAGAATGTGTCCAACATAGAACTTTCCCCTATTGGGTTTTTGGGCTTCTTCTGCAACTTTATTTCGGCTTCCTCTGATTTTGACGACTTCTGCACCATAGAATTGAATTTGGTTGAATTTTGGTCCGGAAACATTTTCTGGAACATAAATTTTTGCTTTTAAGCTTGCGCGCGCAGCGTAAGCAGCTATGGAGGCGCCTGCGTTGCCTGAAGAATCTTCGGAGATGTAGCCATTGACTTTTCTCATTTGTTTTTGTATTGCCGAGATTAGTGTGGTTGAGCCTCTGTCTTTAAAGGAACCTGTTGGGTTCAGACTTTCCATTTTGAAGTGAAGATTTTCGGAAAATTTGGTTAATGGTGTCCATCCTTCGCCTAAAGTTATTATGTTTTTTCTTTTTATGTAAGGGAAAAATTCTGTATATCGCCATTGGCTGTTGTCTTTTTTGTGGATTTTTTTGGGTTCGAAGTTTAGGTTGAGTTGAATGTTTAGGGGTTGGCTGCAATGTGGGCATCTGTAGTTGAGTAAGTTGGAAGACGGTTGATTGCATGTGAGGCATTTTATTTCGAATTCCATGTATGCAACTCTCTTTATTTTATTGAGAAAACGATGCGTATTTAACTTTAAAAGCTGCAGTGCGTGATAGGATTTTTAATATTTACAACACCTCTTGCAATCAACTATTGAAGCCAAAATAGAAGGATCTATGCTTCTTGCACGTACGTGTACACCACAATCCTATGACAAGATGATAGATTTGCCTATTTGTATGATATGTATTCTTTGCCTAGCAGTTCTCTCGCTATTACTATCCTCTGGATGTTGCTTGCGCCTTCAGCGCCCGCGCAGTAGCTCATTATTCCCCGCAACCCCATTTCCAGCGGGCACTCCTTCGAATAACCATAAGCGCCATGCCAAAGCATCACGTGCTTGAACACGTCAAACGTGAAATGTGGTGCAATAAGCTTGCAAGCCGCAATCATGCGGCTGACTTCGAACACTGAAAACTTCTTCTCCTTATACCGCTTATCATTCATCCAAGCAGTTCGATAGACAAGCGAACGCAAAGCTTCAAGCTGCGCCCAATCATCAGCCAGCTCAAACTGTATTCCTTCAAACTTGCCGATTGGTCTGCCAAACGCTCTTCGCTCTTTAATGTAATCCATGCCGATTTCCAGAGCCCGCTGAGCCGCACCTACACAAACAGCGGCAATCAAAATCCGCGCGTTGTCAAAACCTTCCATGGTCAAGTAAAAGCCCTTGTCAGCTTCACCGATGCGATGAGCATCTGATAATCTAACATTATCCATTGAGAAGCCGCCAGTCGAAATTGCCATCCTTCCCATGTCTTCAAGCCGTTTGTGAACCTCAACACCCGGCGCATTAATTGGCAGATAGAAGGCGGTCATTCCACGATGCGAAGCTTCTGGTGGTGCAGGAGAAGTTCTAGTAACAACAAAGTAGCCGCCACCCCACTTTTTCGCTTCTTCTGTGCCGCTGATATAGAGTTTCTCGCCATTAAGAACCCATTCGTCGCCTTCTCTCCGCGCCGAAGATCTAAAAGCCGCAACGTCTGAGCCGCCACCAGCCTCAGTGGAAGCTATGCCAATAAAAGCGTCGCCTTTAACCGCTTTACGGATTACAGCTTCCCGCACTTGCTCGCTACAGTACTTGTCAACAACATAACCCCAAGAAGAACCAACAAGCCACAACACTGGCAAGGCGATACTAATATCAGCATAACCAAGCTCCTCAGCCGCAATACATGCTGTGACCCAGTCAGACCCAGCCCCGCCATGCTCTTCAGGAATAGTCATCAAAAGAAGACCCAAATCACCCAAACCCCTAACAAGTTCACGTGGAATCTCACCCTTATTATCCATTTCCCTAACCTTTTCCAAAGGTAGCTCTTTTTCACACCATTCACGAACACATTTACGGAAAAGCTCTTGTTCCTCAGTGAAAGCGAAATCCACCATAGACATTCACCTATGAAGCCTAACTACCAACTACAATAAATATAAAAGTTGTTAAATCGCCACGGTAAAACCAATTGTTTAATACACTGATACTTTAGCGACTCCATTTATCTTCAGGAACTCTGGAATCAACTCTCCCGGGATCTTCTTCTCAACAATTAATGTTAGTTTGGGCTCCGGTGACAGTTCCGGGTCGTCCACAATTGCTTGTCTAATGCTTAATCCACTTTTTGTCAAAATCATTGCTGAATTCGCAAGTATGCCGGGTATTCTCGCATCAACTGGTGTTATTTCGACAACTCCAAGGTTCAAATGTTTGGCAATTTCTTTCAACGAATGCCCAGCAGACCTTAAACCCTCAAATATCAGTCGGAGCTCACGGTTCGCGTTAATCGCACTCAGTGTTTCTGTTACCGTTCGCCTGTCTACCCCAGCAACGCGCCCCACACGCACAGGCGGAATCTCAATTTCGTTTAGATAGATTTTTCCGTTTTTTACGCTCAATCCGTTTTCTACGAGAACGCGTGCTACTTTGAGCCTTTCTGGATAGTTTTCTAGGTATTTTTTAATGTTGTTCCACATGTTGCTGTTCCTTCATGTACATTTTTGCGGAATAAAGTATAAATATGTTCGTGTTCTAATATGTTTACTAATATACTTAAACGTACTAAAATGTACACAGGTGAAAAACAAATGACACAAAAAGACGAACATTTTATACAATTAAGCCCCGACGAAATCCCAACCTCATGGTACAACATACAAGCCGACCTCCCAGAACCCTTGTCACCCCCACTTGACCCAACAACACTAAAACCCATAAGCCCACAACTACTCGAACGAATATTCGCCAGAGAACTAATACTACAAGAAGTCTCAACTGAACGCCACATAAAAATCCCAGAAGAAATACTCGACGCCTACCTTAGACTCCCACGCCCAACACCACTCTACAGAGCCAAAAGACTTGAAAAATATTTGAAAACCCCCGCACAAATATACTTTAAATGCGAAAATTTCAGTCCAACCGGCAGCCACAAAACCAACACCGCCCTCGCACAAGCCTATTACAACAAAAAACAAGGAGTCAGACGATTAGTCACTGAAACTGGTGCTGGACAATGGGGCACCGCATTAGCCCTTTCATGCATGCTTTTCAACCTAACATGCAAGATATACATGGTCCGAGCAAGCTATCAACAAAAACCGGGAAGACGAATAATCGCTCAACTCTACGGAGCCGAAATGTTTCCATCACCAAGCGACCAAACAAACTTCGGCAGAAAACTTCTCAAAGAAAACCCAAACCATCCCGGAACGCTTGGCATAGCAATCAGTGAAGCAATAGAAGACACGGTCACCCACGAGGACACGCGTTATTCGCTGGGCTCGGTGTTAAATCATGTACTCATGCACCAAACCATAATAGGATTAGAAGCAAAAAAACAATTCGAGCAAATAGGCGTATATCCAGATGTGGTTTGTGGTTGCATAGGTGGCGGCTCCAACTTTGCAGGGTTCTGCTTTCCCTTCATGATGGACAAACTTAAAGGCAAAACAAATACAGAATTCGTCGCTTGCGAATCAAAAGCTGTTCCACACACAACCAAAGGCACATATACCTACGATTTTGGTGACACCGCAGAAATGACACCACTCTTGAAAATGCTAACGATAGGACATGGATACGCCTGCCCGCCCATACATGCTGGCGGTTTAAGATACCATGGAATGGCGCCATCAATTTCATACTTAATCCATAAAGGATATATGCACTCGTATGCCTACAACCAAACCGAAATTTTCCAAGCCGCCAAAATACTAGCTCAGACCGAAGGCTTAATCATAGCCCCAGAAACTGCCCACAGCCTAAAATACGTAGTGGACGAAGCCTTAGAATGCAAAAGAACCGGTGAAAAGAAAATCATCGCAATGAACTACAGCGGACACGGCTTGCTGGACCTTTCAGCATACGAGCAATTCCTAGCGGGAAAACTCGTAGACTATGAACCAGAAAAAATTGAAATTCCACAACTTCAGCTATCGCAAGGACGGAAAATCAAGTGACATACACCGTTTTAACAGAAAAATCAAACCTAAAAATAGCTCTGCTTCCCATTGACGAGTTAAAACCTCACGAGAAAGGTTCACCAATATATTTAGAGTTGCTTAAACAAGAAATTTTAAGGGATGGCGTGCTGAAGTATCCAATAATAGCTGACGAAAAAACACACGTCATCTTGGATGGAATGCATCGATGGCTTGCACTGAAAAGCCTAGGCTACGCGTTCATACCAGTACTACTCGTTGACGCTTGCAACAATCCAGAAATCCGTGTTGGAAAAAGACGCATTCACCGCTACATATGCAACTCAGAGGGTGAAATTCCCATTGAAAAGGTCATTTCAACAGGACTCAGTGGACGTCTAATGAAACCACGGTCAACTAGACATTTCTTTCCATTCTCAAAATTTCAACAAATCAATCATCCACTAAACCTTCTACGAAAGAATGTTCCGCAGGATGTTTCAGAATACCTCGAAGGGATGACAAGAGAGGAATGCAGCCTAACCATCAGAGAGTGGCTAAAAGAAATATCTGAAGAACTAGAGTTTCTGACAAAACGAAAGGAAGAAGTAGAGAAAGAAATGGCTGAATTCCTAAGCAGAATCAAAAACCTTAACAATAACTCCCAAACTTTTTAAAATATCTTATTTTTTTCTGCTCAATATCTGAATGAAACATAGAAGTTATTAGCGTAGAAAGCCTACTACTTAGAAGGCGAACCTCATGATTCCAATCAATGCCCCACAAATCGGAGAAGAAGAAATAAAAGCTGTTGTAAAAGTTCTAAAAAGTGGCATACTAACACATGGGCTTGGCGCAGGACCGATGGTCACACACTTTGAAAAGGCTTTTGCAAAGTCCATGAAGTCGAAACATGCAATAGCCATGAACACAGGCACTGGCGCTTTGCACTCAACGCTTGCTGCGATAGGAATAAAGCGGGGGGACGAGGTTATTTTGCCAAGCTTCACTTTTGTCGCTACAGCCGAAGCCATAGTAATCGCCGGAGCAAAACCAGTTTTTGTCGACATTGACCCAGAAACATACAACATTTCTCCAAAGAAAATTGAAAAAACCATAACAAAAAAGACAAAGGCGATAATGCCAGTAGACCTTTACGGCTTGCCAGCCGACATGCAAGCGATAAGAGAAATCGCAGACAAGCATGAATTGAAGATTATTGAAGATGCAGCACAAGCTCACGGTGCAAGCTACAAGCGAAAACCACCAGGTGCTTTCGCTGATGCTGCATGTTGGAGTTTCTATGCAAGCAAAAACATGACGACCGGCGAAGGTGGCATGGTAACTACCAACGATGACGAAATTGCGGAAACGCTGCGGCTCATGAGAAGCCATGGAGAAAAGGAGAAGTATCAATCGCTTATGCTTGGGCACAACTATCACATGCCAGAAATGGAAGCTGCCATAGGTTGCGTGCAGCTTAAAAGACTGCCGAAATTTGTAGCTAAAAGAAGAGAAAACGCAAAGCGATTAACGGAAAAACTTAAAAAATCGAAGAGGTTGCAGTTACCACTTGAACCTGACGGTTACAAACATAGTTGGTATCTTTACACCGTAAGAATGAAAAACGCGAAACGGAGTCAGAGAGACAAAGTTGTTGAAGAACTAAAGCATAAAGGAATAGGTACGGTAATTTGCTATGTGAACCCGATACACCTAATGCCTTACTATCGCAGACTTGGAAAATATCGACTTCCAGAAACAGAAAAAGCCGCAAACCAGGTTTTCTCATTGCCAGTCCATCCGGGCGTCACAAAAGAACAAATAGGCGCCATAGCTGACACGGTTTTACATCTCTTAGGCTAGGTTTGCTAAGTTAAGGTTTATATGGAATGATAAGATAGTAGTGAATCTCCTCCATTCGGGGGTTTTGCGAGGAACCGCATATGCAGAAAACTAAAGTTATTATAATGGGCGCGGCTGGCAGAGACTTCCACAACTTCAACGTCTACTTCAGAAACAACAACGCCTACGAAATCGTAGCTTTCACAGCAACGCAGATTCCTGGCATAGAAGGTAGAACATATCCTGCAGAGCTTGCGGGACCAGACTATCCTAAGGGCATACCAATTTATCCCGAAGAAAAACTGCCCGAACTGGTCAAAAAACATGACATTGACCAAGTTGTTTTTGCTTACAGCGATGTATCACACGAGTACGTCATGCACAAAGCGTCGATTGCGCTGGCAAGCGGCGCAGATTTCCGATTGATGGGACCAAAAACTACAATGGTAGAGTCAAAGGTTCCCGTGGTTTCCGTGGGCGCTGTAAGAACAGGTTCTGGGAAAAGCCAAACTTCGCGACAAGTTGCAAAGATTTTGAAAAATAAGGGTCTAAAAGTTGTTGCAATCAGACACCCCATGCCATATGGCGATTTAAGAAAGCAAGTTTGTCAACGTTTCGCTTCATACGAAGACTTGGACAAGTATGAATGCACAATTGAAGAAAGAGAAGAATACGAGCCACACATCGACAATGGCATAATTGTTTACGCAGGAGTTGACTACGAAAAAATACTGAGAGAAGCAGAAAAGGAAGCAGACGTTATAGTTTGGGACGGCGGCAACAATGACCTACCCTTCTATAAACCAGACCTCCACATCGTGGTGGCTGACCCGCA
The DNA here is from genome assembly GCA_964457175.1 of uncultured Candidatus Bathyarchaeia archaeon. GTDB lineage: Archaea > Thermoproteota > Bathyarchaeia > Bathyarchaeales > Bathycorpusculaceae > CAYWII01. The sequence continues at coordinate 1,921 of CAYWII010000029.1, read as the reverse complement.
CAGAGTTGGACACGAACTTACTTATCACCCAGGAGAGACTAACCTACGAATGGCAAACATCGTAATAATAAACAAGGTGGATACTGCAAATCCGGAAAGCGTCAGAAAAGTTAAAGACAATATAAAAATGGTCAACTCGCAAGCTATAATCTTAGATGCTGCTTCGCCAATAACAGCCGACAAACCCGAACTAATCAAAGGAAAAAGAGCCTTGGCAGTAGAAGATGGGCCTACAGTAACACATGGTAATATGCCATATGGGGCAGCTGCAATTTTAGCACAGAAATTGGGCGCAACAGAAATAGTTGACCCGAAACCATACGCAGTGGGCTCCATAAAAGAGACCTACAAGAAATATACGCACTTGGGGGCAATTCTACCAGCGTTAGGTTATGGGGAAAAACAAATAGCAGAACTCAAGGAAACAATTGACAAAATACCATGCGATGTGGTCGTAATCGGTACGCCAATTGATTTGAGAAGAGTAATGACTATCAACAAGCCAACCGTAAGAGTGAAATACGAACTCAAAGTTCTAGGACCAATTTCGCTAGAGCAGATTTTAACGGAATTTCTTCAAAGAGTTGAAAAGTAATGACCGCCGAAGAGGCAGAAATTTCGCGAGTAAAGATAAAATTTGTAATCGAAGAACTAGGAGAGGCAGAAGGAGAACTCGTGCGGTTTCTGGCGCCAAGAACAATAGATATGATAGTTAGGAAACTTCCAATAGAGGGCAGAGCAGCCTTGTGGAAAGAAGAAGTCTATTTCGAAACAGCCATCAAAATGGGAGAAGAAAAAGCAAAAAGCACAGTTGAAAAGGGAACCATAGCGTTTTGGCCCATGGGAAGCGCCATATGCATATTCTATGGTGAATCGCAACCATACAGCCCCGTAAACATTCTTGGTCAAGTGACAAAGAATCTTGAATTGTTCAGTAATGTGAAAAGTGGAACGAAAATTAGAGTGGAGAAATGTTAGAGCCTAAGCTGTTAGCAGTTTCTTTTTCGCTATTACCTTTTCTATCCTCTTTTTCGCATCAGCTTTCTGGTATATCATCAGAGCTTGATCGAGAAGAGAGTAGGCTTTTTCTTTATCGCCCTCTTCATTTCTTTCCAGATACATTAGGCCGTATTCGTATAGAATTTCTGCGTATTGGAAGACGTGCCATTTTTGTGCGTCGAGGGCTTTGGCTTTTTGAAGGCTTTTCTCAAAATGCTGTATAGATTGTTCCCAGTTTTTCTGTTCCCTAAAAAGCATTGCTTTCAACAACTCAGCGTCACAGACAGCCAATCTGTTTTTTGCTTTTGTTGCATATTCGTAGATTTTCTCAATCAGTGCTGTGGCTTTGCCGATTTCGCCTTTTTCCAGATATAGTCTTGAAAGAGCTGGTAGTGGCGTAGTCATCTGACTGTCTATATCTCCTGCTTTCTCAAAGATGCTGTTGCTTTCATTGAGGTATTTCTCAGCTTCATCGTAGTCTTCCATTTCCATATATAGCATTCCACGCAGACGTGCATAAGCGCCTAGTTCTCTGGTTAACCTTGTCTTACCGATCCCTGCCTCTCCATAAAGAAAAACAAGACCACCTTCACGGCGCACTGCCCTGTCAACAACCTCTCTGAGAAGATTCATCTCTTCAACTCTATCGATAAGCCGAATCTCTTTCATAACAGAAGGACGCTGAGGCGGAATCACAACGCTTGCCTTATGAGAAGGAACATAAACTTCTCTTAAGAAGCCTTCAGCTATTTCTCTTAGCACATTGAGCAAATCCGCTGCATTCTGATATCTCTTCGTTGGCTCCTTCTCTAGAAGCTTCATGATACACCCTGCCAAAGCCCGTGGAACCTTCGAGTTCAACTTGCCCGGCGAAATTGGATAGTCATGAATGTGACTAAAGATAATTTTTACAGAGTCTTCG
>CAYWII010000028.1:0-18014 GCA_964457175.1 uncultured Candidatus Bathyarchaeia archaeon | reverse complement strand
TAGTTCCAGTAAGCCTGCTGGCAACGTTCAAACTAACCGGAATAATAAAAGAACCAATAACAATCGTCGAAACGATGGCATTACTATCGAAAGAATGGACATTCCCAAGACCGACCTCTGAATGCGTTGATATATCTCAGGTAATGAATGCATGGTATGTAGATTCTCAAATCTCTTCTCTAATAACTTTAGAAATACTAAACTTTCATCATGGCTTAATGACATGGGTTCCACCAGGTGATTCCTTAGAATTTGCTTTATTTATTAATGTATCTACATCAGTTGGTTACGTCCAAAGCATCGAAATAGTCTTTTGTAATGATACTCAGCCATCAAAAGTCTGGATTCGTGAAACATCCATCACTCTGGAAAATCTAACTTTAACCTCATTTAGGTGGGCAAGTAGTGCAGAAGCCTTTGAGAAGTTCCAAATAACTCTTATAGGAACGAATAGCCCGCAAGAAGTTGGATTCAAATCAACTGGTGAATGGTTTCTTCAAGATGTCTTACCAGATGCTAAAGACCATAACCTAGAAATTCTATGCACACTAATATACTATGAGGGAGCTACCTACAAGAAAATCGTTCAACCTTTCCAACTTGAGTTGGACACCAGCCGCCATATTCTCAACTTTGACGCGGCTGTAAGTTCTAATCTCCCAGTCCCGATTAATATTGATGTTTCAGTTGACGATATCACTTACCAAACTCCCTTCAGAATTTTTGTGTCTGAAGGGCTCCATCGGATCACCTTCCCTCAGTCTTTTAAAGCGAATTCCACAGTATACCAATTTAACTTGATAATAATCAACGATGGAGCTGAGGTTTCCGAAACTCCGGATCTAGCTCTTGACGTTCAAGAAGATATGCATTTTCTAGCATGCTACAAAGAGTTATAAAAGGGAAAACCATGAAAAGAAAACATTCAATAAGTGTCACCCTCATCATATTGATGTTACAAGGCTTATTCATTTTTTTACCAGTGCATGCAGTAAGCTATGATTGGTCAAAACCAAGGCCATCAAATTGTCGAGCCTTCTCAGATGGCTTGGGAAGCGCTACCACCGATGGAGAATGCGCTGTAGGTCTAGGTGTCGAAATCTATGATTATCACGAAAATACATCATTAACAGATAACGATTATCTTCGATTTCGTGTAAGCATTTCTGCTAATACTAGGGTGGGGGTTGACTATGCGTTTCAGTTTCCTGCTCATGGTTTTCAGTGGCTTGAGGTTTCTAACCCGACAGGCATAACGGGTGATAATGTTGGCGTATGGCTTGACTTGGGCTTTGCGTTTCTGTTTTATGGCGTGGAGTACAGGCGTATTTGGGTTTGCAGCAACGGCTTCGTAAGTTTGACATCCGAATCCGCTGAGGCTAACCCCAATCCTATCCCCAGCAACAGCACTCCAAACGCGGTAATTGCGCCTTTCTGGAGGAACCTTAAGCCCAACCTTGGCGGCTCAATCACGTATGGCAAGGAAATCTTCAACGGCGATAATGGTAATTATTATTTCGTGGTAAGCTGGAACAACGTTCCAGACGCAAACGGCAACCCGCAAACTTTCCAGCTACTCATAGAGCAGAGACAAGGATATGGTAGCGATGTTTTCCATAACAGAGTTTTCTTCCAATACAAAAGCATAACGAAGGATTTGCCGACATCAATAGGCGTGGAGAAACAGCTCGGTTTCCAAGGGTACTCGGTCGACCTCAACGATAGCTGGGTTAAAAACGACGGATGTTTTGGAATATTCCCTAGCTATGAAGGAAGTCGTCTTCTCACACTGAAAATCAGGCTGACAAAATCAGACAGCCAAGCACTTCTAGACCCGATACTTAACTACATTAGCGGATACAACGTTGAACTTAATGATACTTCCAATCCGTACGGCGATGTGTGGGCGCCAGTCATAGGATTCGCAGCGGACCTATTGATTGACAAGGCTATGCAGGCGGGGCTTCTCACCACAGGTGCGGGAATAGCCATTGGAAGTTTGTTTGTCCTCCTCGACATCGGAGCCAACATTGCATCTGAACAATATTCAGAAGGTGTTCAGCACTACAGCCACGCAGGACCAAATGATGGTGAGGCCTTCGTCTTCGCGACATGCAAAGCAGAAGAACTTGGGGGTGGGGCAGAGATACAGGGAGAACCCTTTGATGCCTCATTAGCCAGCACTTTTGAATGGTCATTCACCGACCCGAACAATGCGCCTCACACTTTAACTGTAACAGCAGAAGCAAGTTACTACAACTTTGCTACAGGCCAAGGAAACACCGTTACCACTTCAGTAACTTTAAACATGTACACTGGTTATCACTACTTAGACCTGCAAACGTGCCTTTACGGTGGTGCAGAAACAACAGGTGTGAAGGTTTGGATAGATGGCAACGAATATTCTTCGCCAATTCTTTCCCTCATCCTCGCCGATGGAACCCATACCATTCAAGTTGAAACTCCCATATACAGAAACTCCATAAAATACACGTTTGAAGTTTGGTCAGACAGCATCTTCACAAACCCGAGAACTATAGAACTCAACGGAGACTGGAACTGCACAGCACTTTATAAGGCATATTACAACCTCTCAATAAGTGCGGTCTCGCTACCTGAAGGTGGCGGCACAACATCTCCAGCGCCTGGAACATACGAATATGTTGAGAGAAGCAATATAGCAGTAACCGCAACGGCTTCTGCTGGTTTTGTTTTCACCCATTGGACTTTAGACGGAACAAGCTACTTTGTTAACCCTATGAACGTGACTATGAACTCTAACCATGCATTAACTGCCTATTTCGCCAGCAACTCAGGTGGAGGCGACAGTTGCCCAGTCCTGCTGGTGTGGAACATAACCACATACATAAGCCTCTGTGTTCTGCCGATTCACGATTCCTCAGGTGAAGATGTGACACTAGAAGTTAGTATACAAAAGGAGCTTGTTGACACAGCGAACTACACGGCTAGGTTCATGCTCTTAGAGGGTTGGTCTGGCTTAAACTTTTCAGAATCATTCATAGATAATATAAAGTTGTATGCAGCTGACGTTTACGGAAACCGTTACTTATGTCCATTAACAAACGCAATCCACAGCAGAGAAGGAAACGTGTGGCTGAAACTACTATTCAGCGACAACTGGAAAACCCAAATACTCCTACTAGAAACAACAGAACTCACCTTCTTCGCACCATGGCCACCCAACAAAATACAAGGTTACATCTTCATAATCGAAGGATGCAACATGCTAAAACAGTAAAATAGCCTGCCTCCAGAGTATAAAGACCGTGTTGCTATTATGTTAACGGGCGAGTTAGAGAAGTCATATTCCTTGGTTTATATAGGAGTTAACCTAATGCCAGAAGTAGCTATTTTGATTGGCTATTCTACAGTGCTTGACGTTATGCTCAGTTCCGCGCCAGAGACCACATGTATCCACCAGTTCAGCGCCGTATACGAATCGTTGTAGTATACTATAAGCCGCGCGACAGAATCTACTGGAGCATTGCATGGAACGCTACCATTCCACGATAAAGTCTTGGTTTTGGAAGGCTTAAGCGTTAACGTTTGCTGTGTTCCGCTCCAAGCCCACGCAGTTCCCTCAAAGGCTATGTTAATGACCCATGTGCCTTCAGCCGTGCCGGTGTTTTTGAATGCAATCTTAACCATGAAAGCCTTGCATGGTGCCTTATCAACCACGTCTCCTTCACTGTCACACGCCAGACAAGCTAATGATTGACTAGTCGAACTGAAAAATGCAACCACCAAAGCAGTAGCTAGAGTAGCTGCTATAAGAGAATATAACGTAAACTTTCTATTCACTAGTCTCCTTCCTCCAAAAGATACAAAAAAGAAGAAGTCCTCTTTATGCGTTCTGCAGTATACTTCTATAACATAATAATAGAACTTTCTATTAGAATCACAACTTCAAAGTATATATAAGGGGGGTATAAAAACCCAAGAGTCGCCAGTTTTCAATTTATAGTCTTAAGTAAATCAGAACGCGTCACAATGCCAACAATTTCTTTTCCCCTCGCCACTAAAACGCCTTGATGCTTCTCCAATATTCGGCGAATTGCATCAACGCTCGTTTCTTCCTGAACCGTTGGCAAAGGACCTCCCATAACATTCTTAACCTTCTCAGCCGCCAAATTCGAACGCAAATTCCGAATAATAATCTCTTCAGTCACTGTTCCAACAACCTTGTTTCCGCTCAACACAGGCATCTGCGAAATAGCATGACGCATCATAACTTCACTCACCTGCAAAATAGTATCATTCGGTTTTGCAAAAAGCACACCCTTAGTCATTATGTCCTTAGATTGATTCTGAGTCTTTTCAGTCAAAACCTGCAGAACCCTATTAATTGTCGAAAGCCTAGGGTCAACCTTCCCCTGCTCAATCTTCGCAATGTGCGCCTGGGAAACACCAACAAGTTCTGCCAATTTTTTCTGCGTTAAACCAGCCTCGGTTCTTAATCTTTTAAGAGTGCTTCCTGTTACAGCCAAAAATAACCACCAGTTATTTTCACTTATAAATTAATACAGTAAAATATATATTTGCTGGTATGTATACACTCTAAACTTCACAAAGGAGAAACACAAAATGCGAAACATAATCATCGATGACCTAAAACAAACACCCCTCGAAAAACAACGCATAGAAATAGTCGAAAGAAAAGGCTTAGGACATCCGGACTACATATGCGACGCGGTAATGGACAGTATCTCAATAAGCCTAAGCAAAGAATACCTAGAAAAAGCCGGAACAATACTACACCACAACGTCGACAAATCACTCCTAGTCGCTGGAGAATCCGAACCAAAATTCGGAGGAGGCACAATAAAACAACCAATGCTCTTCGTATTCGGCGACAGAGCAACATCAGAATTTGGAGAAGTCAAAATAGACATCAAACAAATAGCCATAGAAACCGCAAAGGAATGGTTCAAAAAAAACATGCGCTTCGTAGATCCAGAAAAACACGTAAAATACCAGGTAGAACTAAAACCAGGTTCAATAGGTTTAACAGACATCTTCAAACGCAAAGGCAAAGTCCTAGGCGCAAACGATACATCCGCAGCAGTAGGCTACGCGCCCATGACAAAAACAGAAAAAATCGTCAAGAAAACTGAGCAGTTTCTAAACTCAAAAGAATTTAAGCAACGTTTTCCAGAATCTGGCGAAGACATAAAAGTAATGGGATTTAGAAGCAACAACGACCTAAAACTAACAATCGCCATGGCTTTCGTCGACCGCTTCATAAGCAGCGAAGAAGACTACTTCGAAAAGAAAGCAAAAATCCTCGAAGAAACCCACAAATTCGTAACAGCAAATACAGACTTTGAAAACGTGGACATCCAACTTAACACTCTAGACGTACAAGGAAGAGGATTAAGTGGCTTATACCTAACAGTCCTAGGCACAAGCGCAGACAGCGGCGATTCTGGACAAGTGGGCAGAGGAAACCGCGTAAATGGCTTAATATCCCTAAACAGACCATTCTGCTCCGAAGCTGCAGCAGGCAAAAACCCGGTAAGCCACGTGGGCAAAATTTACAATGTCCTCACATACAAAATTGCACAACATGTTTATGAAGAAGTACCGGAAGTTGAAGAAGTTTACATTTGGCTTTTGAGCAAAATCGGAAGCCCAATAGACCATCCAGCAGTGGCAGCAGCCCAAGTCATAATGAAAGGCAACAACAACCTGGATAAAGTCAGACACGAAATTAATGATGTACTAGACTGCGAGCTGGAAAACATAGACAAATTCTGCAACGAACTAGCCCAAGGAAAAATCCAAACTTATTAACAGAATCCTACAAAGTGGACATACAATAAAGCCTATAACCTCTTTGCGCATCACACATCCCCGAAACGAAAAAAAGACATTTTACTCTAAAGCTATGTTCCTTTCAAAGCAAAAAATTCAAAAAATGCAGAACGCAGTGGATTAAAACATTTAAATGACTAAAGATGGAAGTTATAGAGAAGGTGTTTAAAAATGGTTGAGACAAGCGAAAAACTGCCAATATCCGAATTCTACAAGGTAGTGGATTATGTTACAATCTTTAAGAGTGAGAAATGGTGGGAAGCAATAGTTGTATTTGAATCCTTCGGAAAACGAGCAATTGGCTTATACCTTTGGCAAAAAAGGCTAGATAAAGAGAAGAATCAAGATATATGGAAAAGAAAACACAAGTTTAACGTGCGCAATCTGGATGAATGGAACAAACTCAAGAACGCCATTGAACAACTCACGCCAAAACTTGTTTCAAAATAGTCACAATTGCCAACTCCTTATTTTGAATTCACATTCTAAATAATAATCTAGAATTGAATAATTTTATTAATCAACACCCACAACAAAAATAAGAAGGCGAATGCTATGGCAGTCGAACCAGAGACGCAAGAGAATAACCAGCACGAGGAAGAGGCAACCGAAGAGAACCTTCAACCACAACAAGAAACCGAGCATGAGGAATACGCAGTTGTGGAAGACATGACAGAGCAAAGGCTAGAGCTAAAACAGCCAAGATTGAATAATCAAGTAGAAGACAGAAGCAGTTTTATACACGGGCTTGCTGTCGGACTTGGAATAGGGTGTATCGCAACTTTCGTAATAGTATGGATTGCAATCTTCTTCACCCCATTGATGCCAACCGCAGTCACATACGAAACTTTGCTTTCAATATTCATTTATCCATTAATTTACTTGTTGGCAGTGGGTCTAATTGCACTCACGGCTGGTGTAGTCAGAGAGTACTACTCGAGAAAAAGCCATTTCTAAAAACTAACCTCTAAAATCTCTACACGTTTTTACTGCAACAATTTAATAATCGACAGCATAATCTACATTTGGGAACCTTATGCCTTACACGTTCAAACAGATTCTGGAAAAAATCGCAAGCAAAAAAGCCCCAGGTCCATCACCAACCTTCTCCACATATCATCTCATACGCGTAATAGAGCTCATTTCTGAAAAGCCAATCGGTCGCAGTAAACTAGCTGAGAACCTAAACGTGGGAGAAGGCGCCGCACGTACTATAATAGAGCGATTAAGAAAGTCAGGGTTGATTACAACACCTAAGGCTGGATGCACCCTCACGAATAAGGGCTTAAAGCTATGGAAAGAATACGAATCTATTGTCAAAAAAGTTGCGATTGGAAAAAACGAGTTGACACTTGCAAACCACAATTATGCCATTCTGATAAAAAATCATGGGCATAAAATCAAATCAGGCATGGAGCAACGTGATGCTGCCGTGAGAACCGGCGCAAAAGGAGCGATCACAATGCTATTCAAAGGAGGACACTTGACGATACCATCAGCCAGCAATAACTTGGCTAAGGATTTTCCGGAAGCAGCAAACCAGATATTTAGGCTCCTGAAACTTGAAGAAAATGATGTGGTAATAATCGGAAGTGCTGACAGTTTAACTGATGCTGAGTATGGCACATTGGCAGCAGCATGGACACTTCTTGATAACTACTGAAATGCACATGCATGCATTAATTGGCGTTAGTACGTGTACTTCTCTCCTTCTGCAAGAATGCGCTCTAACGCGGTGTTGAAGTTTATCATTCCACTGTTAGTTTTCGCTGAAACCGGAATCAGCAAAAACCTTAAACCAAGCTGATAAACCGCCTGCATCATATTTCTGCTAAGCAAACGCTTCGTTCCTTCAAGCTTCTGCTCAATTGACGTCTCTAAAGCCATTGGATTGGCTGACCAATCAACAATTCTGTCAACTTCTTCCTGAGGGAGCAAATCAAATTTTGACAGCAGATGCACTTGAGGAAGGAAGAACCTGTTGTATACTGCAGTTGAAAGGAAAAGGTTCGAAACATAATTCAACGGATTAGCTGAAAACACAGCATCAAATAAATAGACTATTGCTTTAGGCTCTTTTGTAAGCTCATTGGCAATGTAGGGTCCGCTTGCCCTAAAAGCAAACAATTCCATCTGACCTGGTGTATCAACTAAAACAATGTCAGAGTCTGAATCTCCAATTTCTCTCGAGACATTTTCAACTTCATCTGCAATCAAATCCGCAGCCAGTACCAATGCGCCGTTAGGACCCAGACCATACTTTTCCATTAAGCCTCCAACATCCACGTAGTCACGAACATCCACGTCTGGTGTGTATGGAAGTTTTAACACTCCCGGGTCCATGTTCACTATTGCAACATTTTGTTGGGACATTTTTAGCCATTCACTAAATGCGGCGGTTAATAGAGATTTGCCCGACCCTGCAGTTCCTATGATAAAGACTATAAGCATTCCTTCTTCATCATCCTATTTTGACTGGGGAATTATGTTGTGTAGAAAAGCGTTCATTGAATAGTAAAAGCTTTTCTTTTCAAGTCAGAACTTGCGGTTGTTGTGGCTCTGGAATCTCCGGCTGAGTGCTTCTAGAAATTGCAAAGACAACCACGCCAACACAAATCAAGATCACAGTGATGACTAGTAACATTATGAAGAACATGGAGAGGACTGTTACGGTTAATGTTGGACTATCTGCTCCAGCATAAACATCGTCCCCAGACCAGCTTGCACGAACATAGCACACACCAGCAGTCTCGACAATCCAAGAATACGTGAAACGCCCACTAGAATCCGTTGTAACCATGCCTAAAACTTTCCAAAAAGAATTATTGTCTTTAAGGTAAATGGTTACAGTTTTGTTTGACAAGGCTGGCGAAAGTTGACCAGAGAGCGTAACCATGTTTCCTTGGATAAGGAATGTAGATGAAACATTCAGCGATACAGAGGAAGACGCTAAATTTGCGTAACTCGCAGAAACTTGCCCCGGCGCCCACTGCTCGCTATTTTCAAGAGTGATTATCTGTGCATTTGTTAAAGCTTGCCTCAATTCGTCTGGACACTCGCCTACTCTCCATCCAATTTGCCAGTCGCCACCCGTGCATTCAGCTACATAATATTCTATGCCACCGTATGTTACGCTGTAAACTTGCCCTCTTGCGTCATAAGGACTATGCGAAAGACTGACGCCAATGTTCATGTGCGCTTCATCTTTGTAGTAAAGAAGCACAGCGTCAAGTCCACCTGCTTCAATAACTGAAGCTGCAATAAACGAGAAAAGATCGCAGTCTCCTTTATTCTCGACCATAGTTTCGACGGGATATTTTGCGGGAGTAGTCGCTTCGTATGGTATTTGGTGCACAATCATTAACACTCCATTAGCGAAGTCCTCACCATCCGTATAGATTTGCCAAAGGCTATCTGCGATAGGTTTCAAAGCGTAAGGCGTAACAAATTTGACAAAATCGCTGTTTGCGCTTAAGCTGTGGCTTTTTTCCGTATAATAATCATAAAGCGATTGCGGAATTGTGACATTCAACCTATAGTATATGGAACCGCCGGGATTGTTTAGAAGTTGGTAGGATTGGCTGTAATTTTGCGATAAGCAATTGGGCAACATATACAAAAAGGTAAATAGAATCGTTAAGACGAGCAGTATTTTTGCCTTTTTCATAGAAAGCTTTGTTGTAAATTTGATTTATGGCATTTATGAAATGCAAATCAATATCAATGAGCAATTCTAGTTTCTCACTAACGTTATTGAATAAATTAAAATTTTGTGCAAATTACGATGCTTTTTTCAGCTTAATTTTTCCACCTTTCTTTTCAACAAGCTCCGACAGTTGAATAATCGCCTTGCCCAAGCGGTCTTTGGCAGTTTTAGATTCCTTTGCAGTCGTGGAAAAGTGAATCTCTATGTGAGGCTTTTTCTCTTCGCCTTTCGGGTGAGATTTTATGTAAATGTATGGATTGTCATGCATTGTCTGGTCGATTAATGGGGCCAATGTCGATTCCATTATATTGTCTCCGTATATGCTGGTTTCAAAAAACACGACTCCTCCTGCTTCTTTCTTGAGCAGAGACGCGACAGATTCATCAAAAATGGCTTCCATTTCGGAAGGAACACCTGGCAATGCTACTAGAAAAGTTTCTTTAATTTTGATTATTACACCAGGAGCTGTGCCGACTGGATTTGGTAGTGGTTCCGTGTTTTCAGGGAGTTTTGCCATTTTGACTCTATGCGGTGTTAATTCAACCTGTTCTATTCTTCCCGTTTTTGCATAGGCTTCATACTTTTCCTTAACCATTTTCAAAGCTTTCTCGTTGACTTCCAATTTGCGGTTTAAGGCTTTGGCGATGCCTTCTAAAGTTTTGTCATCGAAAGTTGGACCTAGTCCACCTGTTGTTATTATGAATCGTGGTTTTCGCTGCAAGGCTTCATGGATGACGCTTGCGATTTCATCAACGTCATCACTCGCGACTGTTATTCGCTTTACAATAGCCCCCAATGAAGTGGCACGTTTAGCCATCCACTGCGCGTTTGTGTTCAAAGTTTTACCAATCAACAATTCGTTGCCAACGCAGATTATTTCTATCTCTCTATTCATTTGTACCACGTTCCAAACGGAGATGCTTTAAAAATAAGGCAATTTTACTTTTATGCTATTTGCTAACTTGCCGTTCCAAAAGCTGAATGGTTAGATTATTTCTTCTTGCTAAGCCACCACTTTAGGTATTCTTTTTTTCGTTGCTCCTGTTCTTCTTTTTTGGATTCTATGTGGGGCCTCAATTTTTCTCTGAGTTCCATGAGTTCTTGCTGTGTTACGGACAAACCGCAGCTTTTGCAAACGTAATGCTTAGTTGCAATCATGTAATGCATTTCGCCACCGCATTCCGGACAATATGGCATCTTAATCACTTGTTATCTCTAGAAGTAATTAGAGATTAAGAAATAGCTTTCGATTAGCATCTAGCAACTTTAGCATCTATGTTATAAAGTTTGCCAGTCTTACCTCTTTAGCCAGTTGTATAGCCCTTTCTATCTCGTCTTTAGTCAGTCTTCTGCGTAGTTCTGGAATTTCGTAGGCTCGCCATTCTGGTCGGTACTGGAACATTATGTTTACTCTTGTTCCTGTGCCTAAATTTTCTGCAATCCAACTTACTATCGGTTTTGTGCAACATTCAAGATGACTCGGCAAAACAAGCACACGAATTATGAGCTCTCCATATCTTTTGGCTTCCAAATGGTTACGCGTACACACTTTCCAGTAATCGGGAGCATCCGAAATCTTCGCGGCACATTCACTTGATCCATACTTAAAATCCAACAGGTAAACATCAACAAAACCAGCAAGTAATTGAGCTGTTTCTGGACTGTAATAAGTGTTAGAGTTCCAAACAACAGGAACATTCACGCCGACATTTTTGAAAGTCTTAAGCCACTGCTCCAACCACGGCGTTGGTTCTCCACCAACTAAGTTAGCGTTTCTGCAGCCGCTTGCACGTAAATTTTCAACTTCCTTAGCTAAATCTTCGGTTTGATAAGCTTCGCCCCTCTCAACCCACTGTGAAATTGTCCAGTTTTGGCAATGCTTACAGCGCATGGTACAGCCCATAGTAAAAACTGTCCCAGAGGGCACAAGTTCCGGTTCTTCGCCGACATGTTCAAAAATGCTTGAAACCGTTATTTCGGTGCCGCATTTACAAAAGCCCAGTTCACCTACAAATCTGTTCGCTCCACATCTGCGAGTACAAAAATGACAATTTGAAAGAATGCGATTTGCAATCTCAATTTTCAAATCTAGATAAGATTCTCGTGGAGCACGCATTTCCTTGAAATTCCTTTTAACACTATCAATTTCTTTTTCAATTCTGTAAAATTCCTGTGTTAATGTTGCGTGTTTTTGCCAAAGTTCTTCTACCGAATCTTTTTCGCTGAATCCTACAGGAAGTTTTTTGGCTATGAGAAATTTAGCTGGCTTCTCATTTTTCATAACGGCAAAATACCTGCTCAAACTTTTCTTTGCCAATCTATCGTTCAGCACAGCAACCGCATCTGAGCGAAGAATTCTCCACATTCTATTTCAATAATAATTAGAGTGCAAACACTAATTTTGATGTTTCTATGGAACCCAAAGCAACCAGAACCACACCAATAACAGAAAGCGTGGTCTCCCTCAAACCATAAACCACTAACCAATCTAACCCAAGTTTCAACCTATAAATAGGGGGGCTATAAGCAATTTCACGCATAAAATCCAAAACTAAAACAACGCATATGGATAAGAGTACCCGCTTGCATGCAATTTACCCTTTATTGGAATCTCTTGCCCACACACAGGACAACGCATATCCTTCGTTAAATTCCACTTAACAATTTCAAAATTAAAACGCTTAACAAGCAACTCATTACAGTTTGGACAGTAAGTGTTTCCGCAAGGATGCCCTGGCACATTGCCTATGTAAACGTAATTTAACCCCGCTTCTTTTGAAGTCATATACGCTTTTTCTAAGGCTTCAATTGGGGTGGATGGAATAGTTGTCAGTTGATAATCTGGATGAAAACGTAGCAGATGAAGGGGCGTGTCTTTGCCCAGATTATCCTTTATCCACGTTGCAAGTTCTTTCATTTTTTCAATCGAGTCTCCTATTTTAGGCACAATCAAATTTGTGATTTCTATGTGAATATCATTCCTCTTCATTTCTTTCAAGGATGCGTAGATGGGCTCTACCGATGGAACCGCTGAAAAACTCTTATAGAAGTCTGGGTCTCCACCGCCTTTGAAGTCCACCGTTGCTGCGTCTAGATATGTCGCTATAGTTTTCACCGCTTCCGGTGTCATGTAACCATTAGTAACGAAAGTGTTAAATAACCCCACTTGGCGGGCGAGCTTAGCCGTGTCATAAGCGTATTCGAAAAATATTGTTGGTTCCGTGTACGTGTAGCTTATTCCTTGACAATTGTTGTCTCTTGTGGCTTTAACAACTTCTTCCGGAGGAAAATGATTACCCGCTATTTTTTTCTCTTGGCTTATCATCCAATTATCACAGAATTGGCAGCGAAAATTACAGCCGACAGTAGCGATAGACATCACTAGGGAACTTGGATTGAAATGGGAGAGCGGTTTTTTCTCTATTGGATCTATACATGCTGATATAGCTTTAGCGTAAACAAGCGAGAAAAGTGTTCCGCCTTCATTTTTTCTCACTAAACAAAAGCCGGTTCCACCGTCATTTATGAGGCATCTTCTCGCGCATAAATTGCAGTGAACCTTCTTGTCTGTTAGTTTTTCATAAAGCATGGCTTCATGTAATGACATTTAACTTTCCCTTTAATCTCTTAAATCCTAATCTTTCGTGTAAATCTTTTGCCTATTTGACACTAATTACTTGTCTGCCGCTGAATCTAGTTTTTCTTTTATTTCGAAAACAAGAGGCGGAGCAGAAGTTTTCACATCTAATTCGATGCCGAGTAAGCCTTCCAGAAAGCCAGCCCAAATATCGGTTTCGTTTATGAAAGGTGTCTTCACGAGAAGATATTTGTCTTTTAGGTAGAAATCGCCGAATCCTTGCACTCTCAAACGCTTAAAAACTTCCTGCCACTTTTCTCTTTCAGTCGTTTGAATGCCGAGACTTGTTTCCATAGAGACCTTTGCGGCTTCACCCATCTTTCTCCCAATTTCGCGCCATTTTTCTTTAGGAATGTGCTGTGTTAGGATGTTTATTAGTTCCACGTTCACGAAGGCTATGCGGCTTATTCCGCAATAATATTCACCGGGGAAACGCCAATCGTAAATCGTCATGCTTCTGTAAACATCAAGCATCTTAGAAATAAGGGGTTTTATGCCCGGTTCTTTTCCTTCACGAATTAGCGAGTCAATGAATTCTCGTTCTTCTTTTTCCAGAATTATTGTTGTTCTTTTTGTTGATTCATCATCTTTTTTTATCATTTCTGCAAGTTTTTTCTCTTTGTCTTCTTGCATAATCCATATATCTTTCAGCATATCTTATATGCTTTGTGTCGTTGTGCACAACACAGAAAAATACAGGTTATGAGCGAATCATTATCAACATCATCTTAAACCGCTTTGTCGCCCTCAAAGAATGCGGTTCGTTAGCTGGCATCACAACTACTTCGCCTTCTCTGAGCAGGACCTCTTTGCCAGAAATAGTAACTTCCGCCTCCCCATCAAAAATGAAAACTAAAGCATCATATGGAGCAGTATACTCACTCAAGCCTTCCTCTTCATCAAAAGCAAACAGAGTTACGGTACCTCCCTTCTTGTCGATGATTGTTCGACTAACCACAGAGCCTTGCTGGTAATCTACCAGGTCAGCCAATCTTAAGGCTTGGATAGCCTTTTCCTTTTCGGCATGCATCTTGCTCTTTTTCATTCTTCCGCACCCAACTATTCATTTTGCTAGTGTAGAAAGTTTATGTTTTACTGCTTACCCATCAACCGAACGATTTTTAACATTGCACTCGCATTTAGCTTATCGCCGATGACGAGAATAGGGTCTGAAAAGATGATGCACCCTAGGGTATCTGAGGCAAAAAACCACGTTTTGCTTAAGAAATAGCCCTATTTTTAATCAGATATAATAAAAGCACCAAACCAACAACAAAAAGCACGAACCCAGAAGCCATCGAAAAAGCATAGCTTATATCAAGCACGCTCATAAGTACGTAGACCACGTAAGTTGGACCAGCGAAAATCAAGAAAACCGCCACCACTAACAAAAATGCTTTCCAAAACCTCGAATTCAAATTCAACTTAGAAGACTGCTTGCTTCTACCTCTTTGTTCTTCTTCAGCCATATATCCACGTTCCGGTAACAATTCAAATCTGGATTTTACCCTTATAACCCTTCCTTTACCTCATTGCCCAACGCCTTCATCAGAAACTTGAAAACGGAAAAGCCAGCTCCACGATCCGCCTTAAAGCCAGTTGTTGCACCTAGAAGACATATACCCTCTAGATTGCGTTCCTTCGCTAATCCAAGCAATAGACCGGTAGCTCCAACAATTCTTCCTTTACTATATATTACCGCGCCTTTTTCCATAAATTCTAATGCAAGTCTAGGCGAAGTCGCAGCAACATACACCTGCGTTTTCTCCTTTGTTAGTGGTACTCCGCCAATTGTTACCAGAAAACTGCAACCTTGCTTTTCAATAAAATTCAGTATCTCGCCACAGATCTCATAGTGTGCAAGCACATCATCAAACGATGGTTGCGTGTCACCAGTCATTATAATAAAATCGTTTTTCTCCATAGGCGCTCCATAGAACTCATATTTCGGCAAGCGGCAAATCCCATCTGAATTGACAGAAACGTAATCAGGAAAAGTGGGTGAATATAATTCTGCGAAAGGCTTTGCTCCACAAAACTTTATCAAAAGATGGGCGGCAATTTTCCCAATGTTTCCGAATCCGGGAAGACCTTGTACAAAAATTGGGTTTTCGAGAACAGGATTGGATATCTGATGGAAGTAAGGTTTGTCCATTTAGCAACAGCCAAAGTCGATAATTAGCTCGGATACTAAAATGTTTTACTAAAAAAAGCCCATATATGATAAGTTAGGATTCCCAAAAGATTTAAAGCCAAAGCTTTCATTCAGCATAAAAGTAGCGGGGTGGGGTAGCCAGGATTAACCCGCTGGGCTCATAAGAGCAGCCTATGTTGCTCGGAGTGACCCAGAGATCAGTAGTTCAAATCTACTCCCCGCTACCACAACCCTTTACCGAGTAGAATAATGTTATTGTAACAAGTTCTCCAATCGGAACTAAAAAATTGAAAAAGGGAAGGAAAAGCGTTATTTATTTATGGAAAACCCGTAGAGCTGCTCACCAATGCGATAGACACTGTTTCCATTAACAACAACGTTGTCAGTGTCGGCTAATGTTTGCCAAAGCTTTTCTTCCATTATTCTCTGCTGAAGTTTCTCCCTAACCTCTTTGATTAGCTTAAATCTCTCCTGGTCAGACAACTCTAGAATGTTGAGCTTCTTTTTGTTTTTGGAAACCATTTTGATCCCTTTAATGTATTTTCGCATATCTTAATAAATCAGTTCTTTCAGCATGAGAATATACCGAAAAGCGACATATTCTCTTGCAACACTTCATATTGGAAAAATAGAAAGTTAAGCATGCCTTTTGGACTAGTTAAGCTCTTCCTTTTTCTTCCTTACCAAAATATGCTGTCCACTTGAGCCTACGTGCATCTCTTCTGAAATATAAAGAGCTTTTTCTACATTTACTTGAACAAAACCATAAAATAGACCCATCGTTTCTCACGTACATCATACCTGTGCCTGCTGGGAATTCGTTGCCGCAAAATGAACATTTTTTGGGTTTAGGCAAAGGCGGTTCCTCCAGATTGTTTTGATTTTAAGTCATCTAGTGATTTTTTTGGCTTCTCTTTCAGTCTCTCTCAACATTAGAATGTCTTGAACTCGAATTGGTCCTTTAACGTTGCGTGTTATTATGCGTCCTTTGTCTTTTCCTTCTAAAATGCGTACTCTTACTTGTGCAATCTCGCCAGTCACACCCGTACGTCCAATAATCTGAATCACTTCTGCGGGGGTTAGTTCTTCCTCTGCTGCCGCAGTTGCTTTCTCTTCCTTGCTCATCACTTTGCTCCTCTTTTTATCTGCTCAATTCTTGAAACTATTTCCTTAATCAGTCCGGTGGCGTCTCCTTCCTTGACTATGCATGCAGAAGCGGCGGGCACGTCGATTCCTATAGCGGTGCCTATCTTCTCTTTGGTCGGCACGAATACATATGGAATTTTTCTTTCCTCACATAGAAGCGGCAGATGAGCTACGACTTCTGGTGGTTCTACATCTTCAGCTATGACTACAAGCTTTGCTTGAGCTCTTTCGATGGCCTTTGTTGTTTCATTCGTACCTTTTCTAACATTGCCTGTTTTGGAGGCTATTTGCAGGGCTTCATAGGCCGCATCTGCGATTTCCTTTGGAGTCTCAATTTTTACATAGAATGGTTTGGACATAAGCCTCACCCTTTAAATGCACAGTCTAATCAACTTTTCTTATTTATGAAGGTTTCGACTCTTGTGATGAGAGTCTGAATTTCTCTTGGGCAGTTAGGTGTTTGTGCGCGTTTAGCGATTTTCAGTTTCTTTAGTTAAAGCCAAATACGCTGATGTGTATGTTTCTTCTCTATGGATAAGTGTTTGAATCATGTTTTGGCTACTATTTTGAGTTTCAGTTCAGGCTTGTTTTCTGTGTTCTGAAAAAGAGATTTTGCGAGAGATATCTCCGGTCTTATGGACTAATTTGTATGAAGAGTTCGACTAAAATTGTACGCAAAAGAAGTTTCAGTTACAAATTAAAGTAGAAAGGTTTAAATAAAATGCTTCGTTTTTGAACCATTCGCTTTTCGTGAGGGGAAATTAATATTTTGCAGAGACTGGGTCGAGTCCTCCATATAAGTCCAAGCCGAAGCATAATAATCCAAATTGAAAACCTTCCAAAAATTGGCGAAACAGTTGTTGATGAAAATTTGAAGCCCATCGGAAAAGTTTTTGACATAATCGGACCAGTATCCTCGCCCTACGCAGCAATAAAATCAACAATCTGGGAACCCGAAAAGTTGACGGACAAAACACTTTACGTGACCCCCTCAAAAAGGAGAAAGGAGAAAATATGAATGGACGATAACGAAGAAGGGCGCGAGACTTCCGATCCTCAGTTGCCTGCACCACAAGCTGAACCTGTAAAGGTTCAATGCTGTCCAGAATGCGGCAGCACAAGACTCATGCGCGATTACGAATGCGCAGAAATAGTTTGCATGGACTGCGGTTTCGTAGTAGCCGCAAAAATAGCCGATAGAGGACCCGAATGGAGAGCTTTCGACGATGAGCAAAGAACTAAACGAACAAGAGTTGGAGCTCCCTTAACTTACACAATTCATGATAAAGGCTTATCAACAATGATTGATTGGCATGACCGAGACATATATGGAAAAAGCCTATCACCAGGGCAAAAAGCACAAGTTTACCGCCTCAGAAAATGGCAACGGCGCATAAGAGTTTCTGATGCAACAGAACGCAACCTTGCCTTTGCATTGTCAGAAATCACAAAAATCGCAAATAACCTGAATCTTCCAAAGAACATTTTGGAAACAGCTTCTGTCATCTACAGAAAAGCTGTAAAAGAACGACTAA
>CAYWII010000027.1:0-20812 GCA_964457175.1 uncultured Candidatus Bathyarchaeia archaeon | reverse complement strand
CACAGGCTTAGCAGGCCTGCCCCCTACCAGGCTAGGGCAACCCCGCCCAGTTTTTTACCGACTCCGCTTAGTTTTTTATGCAGTTGTCCCTATTTTCGTTTTCTGAAGAAGAGCAGGTCGTCTTTTTGGCAGACGTATTCGAAGCCTATTCAAAGCAGCTGTTTGATTTCTTCCTTGTTGTTTGTGGCTGTAACGTTATATTCATCGTGCTCCCCCGCGCAATTTCTTTTTTCCAGCCTTAAGAAACTATTGGCACAAGCCAAGTTTTGACAACCTGCGCTTAAGATTAGGGGCTAATAATAGAGTGGTTCTTCGTTGGCATATTCACTTATTTCTTCTAAGAACTCGCTTTTGGCTGGCTCCCAAGTGTAAATGAACAAGTCTTCCTTTGTCCTGGTCACCGCTACATAAAACAATCTTCTTTCTTCTTGTTTATGGTCAAACGGAGGATAATTCTCCCTTGCCGGCGCAAGAATAGAAGGATCTTCAATCTCGCATGGAAACCCATAAGCCCCACAAACCACATCCAACAAGAAAACAACCTTCGCCTGCAATCCCTTGCTCTTATGAACCGTCATCACTCTAATCTGATTCTCTTTCGCGTGTTCCTTGTCAAAAGCTACGCTTAGCCCCATCTTTTTAGCCTTCTCAACAAGCAACTCAACAACCCGAGGAAACTTGTACCTGCTAAGCACAAGAACATCATTAGCAGCATAACCATTACCCAAATAACTCTTAATGCGATTCAGACAATCTTCCGCAGTCTGCTCATGATACCGCGACTCAAAATCCTTCTTATGAGTCGACCTCAGAACCTTAATCTCCCTAACGTCGTCCTTGTACGAAACCGTAGGTTTCGAAATCTGCGCAGCTCCATTATTCTTTATTATGCTTGCTCCTGCATCAACAATAGACTTAATACTGCGATAATTCGTGGAAATCTTGGTCACAGCAGGATTCTCAAAATACTTATCAAAATTAATGAAAAAGTGAACGTTAGAACCCGCAAAACCCATAATACTCTGCCAATCATCACCAACACAGAACAACTTACACTCAGGATTACGATCAAGCAACAACCTAATCAGCTTATACCTCTGCGCAAACCTCCGCAACAAGCATAATCACAACAACAGAATAATAAACCCCATAGAGGGGTAGGCACCAAGCCTATACTCATAGACTGGGCAAAAAGAAACAGTCGCTGTGGAGCCCCATCAAACAGGAGCGTGCTTCCTTCTGAAGACCAATACAACCGCCAGAGTTGCTACCATGAACAGCGGCATAAGAAGGAATGATGGAAATTCTGGTATTATGAAGGGTAACGTTATGGTGATTTCTTGATTTCCAGTCATATTCACCGATTGATATCCCGTGTGAACTTCATAGAAAGCGGTCACAGTGTAGTTCCCAACGGGATAGCTGTCTGTTACGTTTATCATTTTTTCCATCAGCGTCAACCTTGCCCAGCCGCCTGTATCAGTCAATTTTGATTCGACTACAGTTGCATTTGGATATGTAACTGTCACATTTGCGGAAGGGACATTTTGACCGATGGAATCTGTTACATGAACGTCAAGATACCAGTCGGCATAAATCATTGCCGTATTAAAAAGTCTAAGTTGTGAGTAAGTCGAGTTTGTTAACTTAGCCACGGTAGAGCCATAAAATTCCAAATATTGCACTATAGAGTCGTGCACCAAAACGTGAGCAAAGCTGTTTGCATGCAGATGTCTGATCTCAGACTTTCCTATTTCTGCGTTAGAGTCCCCTTGAAAGCTAAAAAGCCAGTTTTGCACTGTTACTTTCGTTAATGTAACATTTGGAGCAGAGCCAAGCGAGTTCACGGTTACTGAGCAGTTCTGTAGAAAGTTCCAGAAATCAAAAAATCCTGAGTTTATATTCGAAATTGAAGAGTTTGCAGAGAACGTTACTAAATTAAGTTGTTCGACAGTGGAGTTGGATATGTGGAGTGTGGCAGAATCCCTTGCATCTATGTAGTTGAATTTGGAATTAAGAATTGTTCCTTCAGTTTCGTCGTAATAATACATGCCTCCCCCGAGCATTGTACAGTTTGACATTACCACTGAACTATTTTCATAAAAACGACTATAGTCAGCGTTCAGTGTTGTGGTGTTCTCAGCGTAGAGACGTGGATTGCCATTTACTGCATTTTGGAGAAAAATTGCACCGGGACAAGTAAAGTTTAGAATAGCATTTCTCAAAATCAGCGTGGCATTTTCTTCTACAATTATGCTTCCATTGATGTTGAAAATTCCTTCAATCACATAAACATCACTATCACTGAGATACAAATCTCCAAGATACACTGGGCTCTTGCTGACAACCCATTCTGCGCCATTCCAATGTAATATAAGCCCAAAATCGCCAACAGCCCAACCATCAAGAGCATCAACCATAAACACTGAAAACAACCAGTCACCTGCAGGTTTTGTAACACTATTCCAATCTGCTCCATCCCAATGGAATATGTCAGAGTCGCCAACTATCCAACCATCAGTAGCGTTAAGCATAAATATAGACCTCAAGGAATTTGAAGTTGGCTTTGAAAAGTTACTCCAAGCAGTGCCATCCCAACGAACTATCTGCCCATTGAAACATGTTGCCCAACCATCAGAAGCGTTGACCATAAAGACTGAATTGAAACCGCTTGAAGTTGGACTTGTAACTGGTTTCCAAGCTGTACCATTCCAGCGAATTATTGTGCCATATGCTCCGCTTACAGCCCACCCTTCAGTAGCATTAACCATAAAAACTGACCTCAGCCAGTTGGACGTCGGGCTTGCGACTGCGTTCCACGCAGTGCCATTCCAGCGAATTATCACCGCTGATGGACTTCCACCCGGCGTTCCACCAACTGCCCAGCCGTCTGTAGCGTTAACCATGTACACTCCATAAAGGGTATCTAAAGTCGGGCTTGCAACTTCGCTCCAAGCAGTTCCATTCCAATGAATTATGATTCCGCCTTCGCCCACTGCCCATCCATCATTAGCATCAACCATGTGGACAGATGCAAGCCAGCTCAATATAGAGCTTTCAACAGTTTCCCAAACTGCACCATCCCAATGAAGTATGGTTCCGCCTTGACCGACTGCCCATCCATCAGTGGCGTTAAGCATAAACACTGATCTAAGGTCCGCATCTGTCCAATCAAACGACATAGGCTCAAAACCAGAAGCAGGTGCGTATGCACGGAGTATTACATTCATTCCAGCAACAACCAAGAAGCATAAAAATAGTATTCCAAAGACTGCGTAAACTTTCATAGGGTATCGCTACTCAATTCTTCACACCAACTTTTTATAACTTTCGAAAAGCATTAACTGTCAACAACATCAGAACAGAGCTTTTTCAGAAGTATAACAACGATGCAAATATGTGCCCATTACTTTCTACATAACAACGAATTCTCCAAATCTTAAGCTTTGCTTACAGTGTTGTAGCACAATGTCCTGCAAAAGCCATAAGGCTGCGTCTTTTAGAAGTGAAGATTAACACATTGACCCCTTACAAAAGAGAAAAAAGAAGGGAGTTGCGGGAGATTTCGCCATTTTCTCCGAAAATAGGGCAACCCCGCTTGGTTTTTCTTGATTCTGCCGTGTTTTCTTATCGTGTTTGTTCTTTATTTACATTTTCTGAAGTTTAGAAGATGGCAATAAAAGTCATAAAAGCCCTATGGGTTATTGGCAAGGTTTTTACCTTCTTTAAGCTATTGTGAAACTGGTGAAAAGCAATTTGGCTTCGTTGAGCGACTCGATTACACGAACCAGCAATATGCTTAAGCTAGGTGCTTCCAAGCAAGTTCTTGATTATGAGCAACGCTTTTCTTCTCTCAAGAATCTTTATGACAGTTTGCTTTCAAACCTTATGATGGCTGACTTAAGCGCAGCAGAGGCGTGCAAAACAGCTAAAGAATTTTTCGACACTTCGAAAATTCGTTTTGCTGGCATAGACGGAACCATGTACTCGCGTCCGCTGTTTGATTTGGTGATTTTCTTCGGTGGTGCTTATGCTTCTACTGGCGCAATAACTTTCTCAGAAAAGGACAAGCCCATCGTAGAGTATGATGAGCGGACGCTTCAGCAGGGCGCTGGCATTTCAAGCGTTGTGCCAGTTTACGTCAATGAAGTTCCGGAGATAGACCAAACATTTTTTGAGGCAAGGCAACCAGACGAAATAAACCTGAATAGACTGCTGACGGACGAATCGATAATAAACAATGCCACGATTGCCAATTGGATAATGACTTTCGCCGAGTATTATCTTGCGTACAAATTCGCCACAGATTCAAACCAGAAAATGCGCATTATTTTTTTGGATAGAAGCTTATCGATTGAGCGGGCAAGTCTGCTTTATGACACTTCGAAGAGTGATTTGTGGAAAACAAAAAGTAGCATAATTGGATACAAGGTTGACGGCGAACCCGTCGACATTAACGACTTGACCATCGCAAGACAGTGGGTTTGCAATCAAGCTTTGGGTTTGCCGCCTCCAAGAGCCGATTACATGCGATATGCAGTAATCGATTTAGTTAAGCGAAAAGGAACCTTAACCGAAGAGCAGATTCTCTCGGAGTTTGGGATAACTGATGAGAAAAGAGCCAAAAGAGTGGAAAGATGCCTTAGGCATTTGGTTAAAAGAGGCATTCTAAGTGAGAAACGTGATAATTATGTTTTGAATCCAAAATATGCGACTACATGGGAACGTGTCAGAAAGCTTGTAACAAGCCTTGGTGACCGCTTCTTTTTAGCTAAAACATCGGAGACGGAAACTGCTAGTTTGATGAAGATTGTGAAGGATGGAAAGGAGCATTGGTTAACGACTCTTGACATTGCGTTTTTGACGCTTTTTACTTTGCACATGCTTATGGAGGAATGCTGGAAAAGGCATATTCTGCTTGTTGGTATCACGAAGGACACGGCTGCAAGAGATTTCAAGCGGCAGTTAATTCCAATAATGCAAAATGAAGGCTTACTGAAAACAAGCATCTCGCGGGAAGTGTTTGAAAAACTGCCTAACACGGACCGCATGATACTTCAATCAGCAAGCATCTTTAATCCAGAGAAAATTAAACCGCCGTGGAGCCTAATCGAGTATGATTCCGCTTTTAGAACAATGGTTTCAGACAGGCAAAACCGTAAAGGCTTCGTTTCTGGCGCGATAAAGAATAAAATTGGTCTTGAAAAGACTTTTCTTAAGACTTATGTACAGTTGAGCCAAGCCAAAACAGACCCCATGTTGCGGAGCAACGTGCTTCTCGTTGACCGTTTAGTTTATCCAGTGTATGATTACAAACTAGAGAATGTTGTGAAGTTTTGGAACGAACTTAGCGATGGCACAAAAGAACCGTTCGAAGTGATTTTGTTTAAGGATAAGACAGTGCTTAATAGGTTGCAGAACTTGGTTTTGACTGTTTTGGTGGCTATGACACCAGCGAGCATTCCCGAGGTCTTCGGTCACAATAAGCCATTGTTTATAGCAGATAAAATTGCTAAATGGAATTATAGTCAATTCAAATGCGTAGTGGATACTACGGCGGACTGGATACTCAATAACCATAAATTGAGAAAGTTCATATTTTACATGAGCACGTTTAGGGAGAGAAGAGCGTCAATAGAAGCTGCAAGAAGAGAGCATGGTTAGTATGTGCGTATTCTGTTGCTGCTGCAAGTTAATACCCCCCTTATAAATACCTTGAATTTCTGGTTAGAACCTAAGCGTAGTCTTGTTTTTTGTGCGGTTCTTAGTTTGCGTTATAGAGCAAAACAATCTTTCTTCCCTTCATTTTTCTTTTTTACGAGTTTCGCTTTTAAATAGCGAAAGTCAAGGATACGACTGGTTCATAATACAATTAAGTTAATCCAATTAACTTTTCCAAATTCTCTACGTCTTCTTGAGTTACAAATCGAGCTTTTCCTGCTTCAGTTGGAAGGAGGCCATACTCAAAAACAATTGCCAAATGGGTTTTCTTGATGCATTCCGAGACTTCCTGAAGAAGAATCTTGGTTCTGTGAAGGTGAATATACTCTTTGCGTATGTCCAAGACACGATGGAGCAATGATGCTGTTTTCTGTATTCTAAAGTATTCTCTTAGAGATTCTATTTTTTTACGGATTTCTCCGCTGGGATCGATAAGTTCCTGTTTTAACTTTTCATTAGTGACTCTTTCTTCAGCGATAGTGATACAGAGAGCTTCGACGCTCATACCACACAATGCAATCGCGCTCCTATGGTAGTCGTTGACGTACAGGTCTATCATCTCTTGAACCAAAGAATTAAATGGTTCAAGTCTAACAAGCAGGGACGGGAGCATTCCATATCGTGCGATCCTATCGGACAACGTTTGCTCAAATCTTTTTCTGAGAAAATCCTTAACCACATTTATCTGACCAATTCTTACAAGATCTGGCAGGGAATCTATGAATACCAAAATCTCTTCTTTTTTATCATTACCCTCAGTCATGCAAATACCAAGAGTAACAATTATTGATAGAACGAATAAATTTTTGTGTAGAGTAGTGCATGACTTTTATAACTGAACACTGGCGCTCTTAAGGATTGGACGAAAATAACTTAAATTGAAAAAGCAACCTATACACAATCATAATTCCAGAGGTGAACAACCCCTTGAATGCACAAAAAGAAAACACGCTAAACGCATTTTGCTTCACAGATTTTGACGGCAAGTTCCATGCGAGACTAGCCGCTGTCATCCCCAGATATTTTGGTGCTGCAGAAGAGTCAAAGCTTGCTGGCACAAGTGCACGTTATCAGTGCCGTGTTAAAGTTGAGTATCAGAAGGATTTGATGGGTTTACTTGAGGAAGGTATGCTTTTGGCTGTTAAGAATTTTAAGCAAGCTAGTCAAGGCGAAGAGCGCTTCACGTTTATGGAGATTAGCCGTGTGTGGCCTGAGCATTTTGGTTTGCGTGGTTTGTCTGACCATGGCTATTATCCTATGCAGTTTGAGATTATTGAGCAGTCGGAGGAGGATTGGCAGACTGACGACAAGTCTACGATGATGATTCAGATAGACGCGATACCAATAAATTACGATTTGATTTTGAACGAAAAATGCGATTTTCAATTTGTTAAAGGCTTCTCTTATCCAGTGGTGGGAAGCCGAGTCTACCTATTAAACAGTGGAATGATAAACCGCATGTACAATCAAAAAATAGCCCAAGCGTTCGGCATAGACCCGTCTAAAACTGTGCAAGCCGCGAGAGCCGACCCAAGGCTTGGATTGATAAAAATGTTCCAAGCCAGCGAAACCGTGATTCCCATCTATGTTGATTTTGAGAAGCTTGTGCGTTATCACTTTGGCGTTTTTGCTTTCACAGGCGGCGGAAAAAGCAATCTCATGTCGAATATTCTCAGAAGGATTTTGCTTCACACCAGCGACACGAAAGTTTTAGTTTTTGACATAAGCTGCGAATACGTGTTTTTGTTGTTGGATTTGCTTGCCGACCCAGCTTTTCCTGCGAAGGTTGTCATGGAGAACAAAATAGAATCTTTGGAGCAGTACTTCAATTCCGTCGTGAAACCGAGAGAGTATGAAACAGACGAGCGAATCAAAGCGGGACTGCGGCAAATAATGGAGCAAGGCAAACTCGCCTATTACAGAAGACCAAGACGCAAAGTTCCAACATACAGCCAGTTCATGGACGAGCTTAACGAGCAGAGAAGAGGAGCGTCAGACAAACCGAACTACATTAACGCTATTGACGAGATTCACGACGCAATATTGGCATACATGGAAGAACACGGCACAATGGAAAACCAGGAAGTAACTGAAGACTTTGTCAACTATATCGACGAAGTTGCAAGAGCAAAAGTGGAAGAGTTTAAAGTTCACGAGAAAAGCGGATTATATGGTTGGGGAACAACAAGAAACATGCTAATTGACAGAATAAGAAGAAAAGATGAGATTGAGGAGACAGACACTGGCGGTTTAACAATCGAAAAAATCAGAGACTTGCTAGAAGACAAAAAGACGAGACTTGTTTGCATTTCAATTGCCGACCCCTACACAATAAAAGATTTAGTATTAACTCTAACACAGGATTTGCTTGTTCGCAGAAAACGCCGATTCCAAGTCAAACCCTACATACTGCTCGTTTTTGACGAGGCACAAGAGTTTATCCCAAGCAATGCATCCGGCATAGAAGCCAAATGTTCCGTGCATGTTGAAACTTTGCTTAGACAAGGAAGAAAGTATGGCTTAGGCGCATGCATAGCCACGCAACGTGTCGCCTATTTGAACACAAATGCGCTGCAGCAGCTTCACACGTACTTTGTTGGCACTTTACCACGTCCATACGACCGCCAAGTAATAAGTGAAACATTCATGCTAGACAAAGGCATACTTGAGAAGACTTTGGAATTCGCGCCAGGCGAATGGTTATTGTCAAGTTACATCGCTACCGGCATGGAAAACGTGCCAATATTCATAAAGGCAGACAATGCAGAAAACGAAATAGAAAAATACCTAAAAGAAAGCAGCTAAAATTTTCATGTTCTTATGGAAAGGCATGTCTTATAGGGTTTGAAGCCGACCTTAGAGTATGCTCTGACGGCTGGAGCATTGTCCGCTATGACATGAATCAACGCAATCGGAGACCTCTTGAAAATCTCTTCAACAAGGGCAGACACGATTGATGTGGCGTATCCCATGTTTCTGTAACGTTCTTCGGTGGCTACCACTCCGATGTTACTTGCAAAATCCACGAATCGCGTGTTGCCCACGGAAACAGGCTTTCCTTCCTTTTTTATGCCAAGCCAAAACACGTTTTCCCATTTCTGTTTCAACTGTTCCGCATTAGTTTCGCCCCACCATTCGGGGTCACATCTCCTCATAAGAGCCGCAACCTCCTCAGCATCTTCAACATTAAGTCTTATAGGAGTTTCAGTTAAGCGAACATGCTCCTCTCCTCGATTCAAACGCATCAGCACCATATCCTGCTTGATGCGTGGCTTAAACTTTTGACAGACAATGTCCTCACAATCAGGCGGCGCCTGCAACTCGACCTTCTCAAGATTAGCATACTCGAGCAACTTCTGTACAGCCTCCTGACTGCCCCTAAACTGTGCAATGTAATCAGCGAAAATCAAAAGTGAGCCTAAGATTTTGTTTTGCTCAATTGCCAAGAATATCTTCGTTTGTTCCTTGCGTTGAGTCCAATCAAGTATGAAAAAATAGTAATCTAAAGGGTCGCGGTTCACGTGGTCCCAGAACGTCTGCTCGTAGCCTTCAGCCACAGAAACAATCTTCACAGTGAAATCTCCAAAAAATAATAAAGCGTAAAGCGGAAATAATAAAGTTTGAGAATTCTACGCTGTTGTCCTTGCTTGCCGCTACATTCCGCATTTTTTGAGTAGGCGTTTCCACCGTTCATCTGTTACTCGCTGGATTTCTTCGGCTAACTTCTCAAATTTTGGCGTGAACAAATGCCTAAAACGTCCCTGCACTTGCAAATACCCTTTAACTGGCTTCTTCTTTTGCGGAGCTAAAGCAAAAACTTTGCTCGATGTTGAAAGCTGATAATCGCCGTTTACGGCTTCCCATAACGGGAATATGCACGTTTCCACAGCCAAACGCGAAAGCTCTATAGACTTAGCTGGGTCGCTTCTCCATCCACGCGGACAAGGCGCAAACACGTGCAAGAACGCCGGTCCATTAACTTCCAAGCCCTTTCTGACTTTCACAAGTAGGTCGCGCCAATAATACGGCGAGGCTGTAGCCACATAAGGCATGTCATGAGCCACCATAATATCAGCAATAGGCTTCTTATGCTCCAACTTGCCCGGAATGACCGTGCCAGCCGGTGAAGTGGTTGTTGAAGCGCCTAGTGGCGTTCCTCCACTGCGTTGTATGCCCGTGTTCATGTAAGCCTCATTATCGTAAAGCACGTAGAGAAAGTCATGTCCCCTTTCAACCGCGCCAGAAAGCGCCTGTATGCCAATGTCATAGGTGCCGCCGTCTCCGGCAAAGGCTATTATGTCTACATGCTCATGCTTACTTCTACCCTTCTTCTTCAAAATTTTCAATGCCGCATCAATCCCCGAAGCGTTCGCAGCAACATTCTCGAAAGCAGTGTGCAGCCACGGAGTAGCCCAAGAGGTGTACGGATAAATCGACGAGACAACTTCCATGCATCCAGTCGCGTTCGTAACTATCGTTGGTCCTCTAACCGCTTTCATTATTAACCTCAAAACAGTTGCCGGTGCACAACCCGCGCATGCTCTGTGTCCCGACAGGAACAAGTCTGGTTTTTCAGCGATGTCTTTTGCGGTGAATTTCCATTCAGTTTCTGTTTGCATTTTTCATCTCCTCCTATTCTCTTAATCCCAAATACTGCACGCGTGTTTCAACGTGTTTTGTTCGCAGAATCTTCTGTAAATCCTCGTAGATTTCGCGAATTTGCATTGGGCTTGTGTCTCTTCCGCCTAAACCGTAAATGTAGTTTACAATGTGTGGGTGCTTGTCCGTGTCATAAAGTGCATGGCGAACTTCATGGAAAACTGGTCCCCCTTCTCCGCCGAAACTCATGCTTCTGTCCATCACAGCCACAGCCTTTGCATTTTTCAGCGTGTTGACTATTCTCTCAACTGGTAATGGTCGGAAAGTGCGAATTCTAAGCAATCCAGCCTTGACACCGTCTGCTCTCAGTTCGTCCACGACGGCTTTCACGGTGCCAGCCGTGGAGCCTAAACAGACGATGGCTATTTCCGCATCCTCAACATAGTACGCGTCAACCAGCCCGTCCCCATAGCTTCTGCCACTAATCTCAGCATACTCTCTGTTTACCTGCGGAATTATTTTCAAAGCGTTTTTCATAGCTTCTTCTTGTTGCCGCTTAAACTCAAAATAGTAATTAGGCAACGCTATAGGACCCATACTTGTTGGGTTATCTGGGTCAAGCTTAAAGGGAACAGTTTTGCCCTCATGATTTGTGATGTTGATAAACTTGCGGGTTCCAACAAACTTCTTCACAACATCGTCTGCAAGCGCATGCACATTTTCTAACGTGTGGCTTAACGTGAAACCATCCAACCCCACAATCACAGGCAACAGCACATCAGTGTTTTCAGCTATCCTAAACGCTTGAATAACTGAATCATACGCTTCCTGCGCGTTTTCAACGTAGATTTGTATCCAACCGCTGTCGCGTTCCGTCATAGTGTCGGAGTGGTCGCCATGAATGTTCAGCGGCGCAGACAAGGCTCTGTTTGCAATTGCCATAACAACTGGGGCGCGGCATCCAGAAGTCACAAAGAGCATTTCATGCATCAACGCTAATCCAGCGGAAGCGCTGGCTGTGAAGGCTCTTGCGCCTGTTACTGACGCTGCTAAGCAAGCGGTTAGGGCGCTGTGTTCGGATTCTGTGCAGACAAATTCGGTTTCCACTTCGCCGTTCGCAACGTACTCGCTGAATCTTTCAACAATAATGGTTTGAGGAGTTATTGGATAAGCTGCTACGACGTCGACGTCTGATTGTTTTGCGGCGTAGGCGACTGCTTCGTCTCCGTTTAAGGCTAAAACTTCTTGTTTAACAACACTTTTCATTTTGTCACGCACCTTCTCTATTCAAGTTTCATCTCTATCGCATCAGTTGGGCACTCATTAGCGCATATTCCGCAACCTTTGCAGAAGTTGTAGTCAAATTCTATGTCTCCTTTTTCAGGTTTCCAATGTATTGCTCCATCTGGGCAGAAAAGCACACATAACAAGCATCGGGTGCACTTTTCCAAATCTCTTATGGGCTTGTACGTTTTCCAGTCTCCAGTCAAAAATTCAGTACTAGATTTCCAGCACACGCCCGCTGGCGAAATCTCCCTCCAACTTTTTTCTTTAGATGTCACTCTGATTTTACCTCCTCATAAGCTTCTTTTATAACCGCGAGATTTTTCTCGGCAATGTCTCGTCTAAAACGTTCTTTAACAACCTTTTCTATACTTTCTAGGTTAACAATTTCGGTAATGTGAGCCACAGCTCCGAGCATGGCTGTGTTTCCTATAGGCATCCCCAAAATTTTTATCGCTATTTCTGTTGCTGGAACAGCCCAAACCTTGCCTTTTTTCGAGTTAAGCACTTTCCTGATTTCTGCAGGGCTATCTTTCGAGTTGACTATAATTGTTCCTTCTTCGCTTAACCCTTCAGTAACTGGAACAGTTTTCAGCAACGTCGGATCTATAACAGCTACTATATCTGGATTGTAAACTGCACAGTGAATCATGATTGGTTCAGTGCTTATCCTGGTGAACGCGGTTACTGGCGCTCCCATCCGCTCTGGACCAAACTCTGGGAAGGATTGAATGTGTTTTCCTTCATAGATAGCTGCCCGTGCCAGTAATTCGCTTGCGGTCCATGCTCCTTGACCGCCTCTACCGTGCCATCTAACTTCCATGATTTTTTTCAACTTCTTTACTCTCCGTTGGTCTTTCACCCTAATTGAGAAATCTAACATATACCTTTTTCTCAGCAAACAAGAAAAATGGAACATAGCAATGACTCGTGAATAACTATTCAAAGTCAAGCCATATTCTCAACTTCACAAAGGAAGAAAATCTTTTCTAAGCAGCTGCTTACCATAAGCATTAAGTAGAAAGCGCATCAAAATTTAAATCTCTACAATCTAGAATTGAGATATTTGGAGCCGACGACGATTTGTCACAGAAATCAGCAAACAATGGCAAGATAATCTTAACGGCTGACCGAACTCTAATGAGCGATTACCATAAAAACATATTTTTAGGGTTCGGAACATGTGCTCCCCCAAACTTTCTTCCCAACTGGTTTTACAGCTGGCTCTTTTTTCCGCCGATTAAGACAAAAAGGGGTATACCCGAGGCAGCGCCGTATGCGTTAAGAAAAGTTGAAGCGCAGCTTTTGAGCGAAGGTTTCGATGTTTTAACTGTTTCGCCCCAGCATGTTGGAAGGTATCTTGATGAAGCTAAGGTTTTAGGAATACACGTTATGGACCCTTTCGGTTTAGGTCCAGCTTCAACCACTTTTGCATTTATTTTGAAGAAAGAGCCTTATCTTGCACAGCATTTTCGTGCCTTGTTAGCTAACCCAAAGATTAGAGAAGCCAAGAAACGCGGACTAAAGGTTATTGTTGGGGGTCAAGGAGTTTGGCAGTTTCTTCATAGACCAACATTTGCTGAAAAATACGGGATAGATTGCATTATCGCTGGTGAGGCTGAAAAAGTTTTAGGCAGAATTGTCCGAGCAGCTCTCAATGGTGAACCGCTCCCGAAGTACTACGAATCGAGTATTGAAGAGACGCCGAGTTTGGATGAAATCCCAGATATCATGAAGCCTTCTATTGATGGTTTAGTAGAAATAGGTCGTGGATGCTGCCGAGGCTGTCAATTTTGCAGCGTGACTTTGCGGCCTTTACGTTGGTACCCACTTGAAAAGATATTGCGAGAAATACGTGTAAATACAGAAAGTGGCTACACACGGGGTGTGGCTCTCCATGCAGAGGACGTTATGCTTTATGGCTCAAAGAACACGATTCCAAACGATGAAAAACTCATAGAGCTTCACGAACTAGTTTCCAAAAACAGTGATGGCATGGGATGGAGCCACTGTTCACTGGCTACTGTGGCGGCTAAACCAAAACTCCTTTCGAAAATCTCCGAAATCATTTTGCAGAAACAAGCTTGGTGGGGAGCGGAAATAGGGATAGAAACAGGTTCGGGGAGACTTGCCAAGAAGATTATGCCTGCTAAAGCGCATCCTTTCAAGCCGGAAGAGTGGCCGGAGGTTGTGCGTACTGGTATGGGTTTAATGCATGATAACAAGTTGGTTCCGGCTTGCACACTAATCGTAGGCGCTCCTGAAGAAACCGAAGATGACTTAATTAAAACTGTAGAGTTGATGGATGACCTTAAAGGCTTTAGAAGTCTGATTGTGCCCTTGTTTTTTGTGCCTATGGGCAAGCTGAAGAGTGAAGATTGGTTTAAGGAGACAGAAATGACTGAGTTGCACAAAGAGCTTTTGGTTAAGTGTTTAAATCATGGATTGTATTGGATAAACGAGTTAATTGACATGTCGTTCACTGAGAAATGGTACAGCCTCGTTATCAGTCAGTTCTACAGACTTTTCGCCGGAGTGGTTAGGTACAAAGTGAGAAAGGCTGGAATAGTCTAGAAGCCATTTCATAATTAGACTTAAATACGACTGCAAAACCAAAATTCATAAGCGCTCGTGTTTGCCGCCGTAGCTCAGCTCGGTAGAGCGGCTGGCTGTTAACCAGTCGGTCGTAGGTTCAAGTCCTACCGGCGGCGCTTAACCTTGCCTTTTTGAAGAACTGTTTTCTGACAAAAAAGTTGGAGGTTAGGGTGTTGGTGGAGGTGGCGGTGGTGGAGGAGGTTGTTGAGGTTGCACTTGTTGAGCTGGAACCACTGGCGGTTTTCTCTTGCGAAGTATCAGGGCGACAGCCACCACTACTACAACAACAATGACCACAATAATGATTATCCAAATCCACCAGTCTAGCCCTAAGAATCCTGGTCCAAAAAATCCTCCACTCCACATGTTGGTTTCAGCGGGGGTCAGTGTATAGTTATATTCAGTAGTTGATGCAGATGATTCTAACAGAACTCCAGTTGCTTGGTCCCAATACATTTGCGCAGTCATGCTGGTGTATGGGTCAGTAGCATTAGCGTAAACCGCTGCTCTGCCGTGCCGGGTCACAATATTTTGTATGGTGACAGCCTCGCCTGGAATTGTTTGTCCAACTGTCAAGTTCGCTGGAATTATGAAACCGCTCATGCTACCGTAACCTGTTGCAATGTCAAGCGTGAAATCTAGCTGTTGTAATTGTTGACCAGACATTCCTATTTCATATCTTCCTGTGACTTCTGTTCCGGTCACACTTTGAATTGTTATCTTTATCCATCCTTGAGCAG
The DNA here is from genome assembly GCA_964457175.1 of uncultured Candidatus Bathyarchaeia archaeon. GTDB lineage: Archaea > Thermoproteota > Bathyarchaeia > Bathyarchaeales > Bathycorpusculaceae > CAYWII01. Next base: position 5,873 of record CAYWII010000027.1, on the reverse strand, counting down.
ACACTCCTCCACCAGACATGGTGAAGTTATATTTTATCCAGTCTCCACTTTTAACCCCAACCGTATACTCTGCCATCACTGAAAAATTCATTGTCAAACTAAAAGCCAGCAATAAAAGAAACGTCATTTTTGCTTTTGCATTTTTCATAATTTCATCTCTGTCAATAGCAATACATGTTTCCTTTTTATAATTTATGCAAACTGCAGAACATAATTCACCGAAAACGTCATTCATAGGATAGAATTCAAAAAGAAAAATGTGAGAGTTAAGCGGCTACGCGTATTTTTTGCATTTGTAGCAGTACCATCTCTGATATTGCTCAATGTAGGTTAATGGTCCACCGCACGTGGGACAAACTTGTGCTCCAGGAGGTGGCGGAGGCGGTGGTGGTGCTCCTTGAAACCTCAGAAAAGTAGGCATCGGAATTGCTCGATTTTCAATCATTCCGGACAGGTAGCCCCCCAAAGGATAGAAAATTAAGCCGAAGACGAAAGATAAAGCCCAACCTGTCATAACTACACCTGCGGCTGGACCTGAAACTGCTGCGAGGGTAACGAAGACAAACAACGTCAGGAAAAAGTGACAAAGCAATGCCATAACGCCTGCAGCAAGGCCTTCCATTGGCCTTCCTTCTGTCTTATGTATTCTATAGTTTAAGTAGCCGGCAACAAAACCTCCTGGTAGGTATCCGAAGATTCCTGCGACGAAACTCATAGCTATGACATGACCCCATGCGGAAACAGCCGCAAATTGAACTATGTAAAACATTAGGACACCAGCGATTGCTGCTCCAACAGTGAAACCTAGTAGTCCTGCGGCAATATAGTCGTGTAGGTATCCTTCTTCTTTTATGCTCATTTGAATTTCCCCTTCTGTTTTGAATAGCATTCTTTATCTTAAAGTATTTAACACTTATTTACAATGTTGACGACTAAAGGCCCAGCCAAGTTCTGAAACGGAAATTAACATAAAAGTAAAAAAGAAAAATCTTATTAAATTAAACAATACATCCACGTTAACCAAGGAAGGATTTAAGACATGGTTAAACAGGAAAAAGCAGTAACAAAAGACATGCTTGTTGGAATGCAAGTCATAGACGCTGAAGGACATGTTGTAGGAACAGTTAAGGATGTCGCTTTTATGGTCGGAAAGATGGGCATATCATTATATGTTGAAGGCAAGAAAGGAGGCGAAAACCGAAACATCACATGGGAAGAAGTCCAAGCAGTAGGCGATTTCATAATAATGAAGCCAGAACAACTTCAAGGAACTCCTCCAACTCAGCAAGCTCCACAAGCGTGTCCTACATGCAAAGGTCCTCTTACGTATGTTCCACAATATCAGAAATGGTATTGCTACAAATGTAAGAGGTATGCATAAATTCCTTTTTATACATCATTTAATCTGCTGACATTTCCTTTACATAAACTTCGCATTTTTCTTGGTTTGAATTATAAGGCTATGTTGATTCATATGAGGTATGTAGTTTGTCGAATACTGAAGATTGAGAGTTTCGTAGCTGAGTGTTAGTAGTGGGGGCGTTAATTACCAAGGGGCGTTTTTGTATGTGTTTGTGTCCGCATTCACATTCGAAACCTACTATCTTGTTTCCTCGCCTAATTTCTCTCCATTTTCCGGCATTGCACCGAATGATTTGCTTGTGTATTTTCCAGAGCATTCTTGCCTCAGTATGGGTTATTGGAGCATAGTGTTTTGCGGATGTGAAGTACCATGTAGTATATATAACAAAACATGTCCACAACAAGAATGCGAGTATTTCGAACAAGCCAAACATGATTTTCACCGCATGTATTTGTGTTCTACACGTATACTTTATGTCTGTTCATAGACATATCTATCTTCAGAATATTGTCTATTACGATATAAGCATTATCTCAAATTCCGAATACCCAAAACAAATCTAAAACTGTTGAAGCACATCCTTCTTCTCCATAATATAACTACAATAGTGACATTTTAACAAAAGAGGCTCCTCACCTTCAACGTAGAATTTGGTTTGAACTGGCTCATTACTATTACTTATACAAGCTGGATTGGCGCATTTGATAATGTTTTCAATAGCTTTTGGCAACTTAACCTCCTGTTTTTTGACAACCTTATAACCGCGAATAATGTTGATCGTTGCATGGGGCGCCAACAAAGCAATCTTATGCACTTCCTGCGGGTTCAATTCTCTACCCTCAATCTTAACAATATCCTTCGTCTTGAATTGTTTACTCGGCACATTAATCGCAATAGTCACAGTTCCCTTCTCCTTTCCAGTTATTCCCAAAATCTTAACAACATCCAACGCATGACCACCAGTAATGTGATCAATCACCGTGCCATCCTTAATCTTAGAAACACGCAACTCCGTTTCACTCACACAAATTCCTCTTAACTAGGCTATACAATGAATGCAAATAAAAGATTTTAACTTCTGCACTTACTGAAACGTCATCTTTTCCAATTCATAAAAAGTTATTTAGGAGTTGCGTAGATTTGTTTTGGGTGTAAGATTGGAGTTCGAAGGTAGAGACATAATCTCAATAAAAGATTTTTCACGCAACGAAATTGATTACATTTTGAAAATTGCCCACGCTATGGAACCCATAGCCGCCAAAGGCTCAGACATGCTTAAAGGCAAGATTCTCGCAACATTATTTTTTGAACCAAGTACACGCACGCGTTTGAGCTTCGAAGCGGCCATGCACAAACTAGGCGGCTCAACGATTGGCTTTGCAGAAGCCGAAATTGCCTCCGTTAAGAAGGGCGAAAACCTCGCGGACACCGTCCGCACCGTTGAGAATTATGCAGATGTAATAGCCGTAAGACACCCTCTTGAAGGTGCAGCTCGACTTGCAGCTGAGTTTGCAAAAATCCCAGTAATTAACGGCGGCAGCGGTGCAGAAGAGCATCCAACTCAAGCACTTCTAGACATGTACACCATACAAAAAGAGAAGGGAAAAATCGAAGGGTTAAAAATAGCTTTCGTAGGCGACCTCCGCTATGGAAGAACCGTTCACTCCCTCGCTTATGCACTCTCCCTCTACAACATTGAATTATACTTAGTTTCGCCTGAATCCTTAAAAATGCGGCGAGAAGTTCTCCAAACAATAAAAGAAAGAATACCCGTGACAGAGAAAACCAGTCTTGAAAAAATAATTCCGCTAGTAGATGTTCTCTACGTCACACGAATACAAAAGGAACGCTTCCCAGACCCTGCCGAATACGCCAAAGTTAAAGGCTCCTACAAAATAGATTTAAAAACATTAAGCGACGCCAAAAAGGACTTAATAATTCTGCACCCGCTTCCACGGGTAGACGAGATAGCCTCTGAAGTGGACAACACCTCTTTTGCGCGTTACTTCCAGCAAGTCTGGAATGGCATAGTCGCCAGAATGGCGCTTCTAGCCTTAATATTGGGCGCCGTAAAGTAACAGTCTACTTTATCTTTCAAGGTTTAAACTGTTACGAATTGATCGAAGACTGTTAGCGTACTTATCGCCCCGCACGTTGGACACTTTTGTGATATGCCAAACCAGCTTTTTCTGCAGTTACCACAATAGATCAGTTTACGATTGTACGTGAAAAATTCTATGCAATCATTTTCAAAAATCTGCTTTGTTAAAGACATGAGTGCTTCAGGCTTGTGCTCAATGTCTCCAAGTTCTACCACTGTAATATAGCCACCAGCAGTTTGTAATGCGCTTAATTTCTGTTCAGCAATTAGAGACATTGGAAGAATTTTATCGTCTTTGAGAATTAACCTACCGGCTGTCGAGTAAAACGGTTTTTCTCGTGTTCCAGAAAATCGCACTTTTGCGATGCCGTACCTCTCAATGTCTAACTGTGCCAGCCTTCCTGAAGCTTCAAAATTCGGCAACGCCGCTAAGGAAACGTTTTTTCCATGTCTTCTACCAATTTTGTGCGTATAATCTAAGGCTTGCTGTGCTACTTCTTCAACGAATGCCAAAGCTTTTTCGTCTTCATAAACGCTTTTTCCGAAGAATGTCTCAGCAGTTTCTCTCAAACCTGCCAAGTTTATTATGCGAGAACAATTTTCGAATATAAAGTACTGGTCACCATTGACTTCTTGCGTGAGAAATGGAAGCAAGCTCCTACCATGTTGTTTAAGTGCTCTATACTTAATCTCTAAACCGCGAGCTGCCATCTCCAGTCTTTCCCTAAAGATTTCGAGAAACTTTGCTTTCTCTTTTCCCGATTCAACCGCTATTCGTGGAAGATTAACCACTACGCTTCCAAGACAGCCAGTGCGCAAAGTATCGATTTCCCAATCTCCATCCAAACTAGTATTGAGTCTAAATCCCGAAGAAGAGAAAACAGAATTGCGTTTGTTTTCTCTTAAAAGGTTAGCAAAGTAAGGCACGCCTCTCTCTGACGCTAACTGATGTGCCTTCATAAGCATCACATTTGCTTTTTCATCAACAAATGCTTCCCGGCGTATTTTCAAAATTACCGCCGGATTAAGTAGAGGCTTACGTAGGCTTTCTTCAGCAAATATTTCAAGGACAAGCGAAGCCAAAAATTGGCTTTCTTCAACAAAATCTTTATACTTACCTGACAATTTTCCATAAGAGCTGAAAGCCGGTTTTTCTGCCACAAACTCTGGGACAGTAAGCTCCAACCCTAACGACGCCTTTACGTGCTGATTTACTTCAAGAATGAATAAACGTAAAGCCTCTTTAACTTCTGTGAGCGTTGCATTCTTTGCAAACGGTGCCAAAAAAACGTTAAAGTAATCAAAAGTTTGCATTTCGTTTACTTCTCTAGCTGAATGTAGAAGAACATTAAACGCCATTGACAAAGCCGATTCCAAACTGCCAGGCGGTGGCAAAGAAGACTTAAAAACGTTTATTCTCTCCAAGTTCAAGCCGTTTTGCAGAAAAAACCGCAAATCATGCATCACTTCGCTCGGCTTTAGAACCCAAGAACCCAAATCTTCCACATAAATTGAACCAGACAAATGTGCGTCTGCGATGTCTCTTGGAAACACGTTCAAAAGCATGTACTCTTTTAGAACTGTTTCTCCGAATTTTTCGCTTATAGAGGTTGACCATTGAGCAGTTCTGGATTTTCTCTCTACTAAGCTGGCAACATCATAAACCGGAAGTCCCAAGCGTGTAAGCTTGTGGCGATATTCCTCTAAACCTTTCTCTATTAAAACTGCGTTCACAACCTCTCTTACAAGCGGAGCTGTCAAATACTTAGTTTTTGACCTGAACAGCCGTTTTTCAGTTTCTTTTGCCACTTTCTTTGCCAACTCAGCGGGCATTTTCGCTTCTTTAATAAGGGAAGTTGCAATTTTGTTTGCATCAAATTCTTCTAGTGCAAAACGCGAGGTGCGTATAAGCACGACTTTTGGTTTTAAGGCTTTTTTCTCAATCCTATCCGCAACATCAATAACCATTTTGCCAAGTTCAGTTAGACAATACTTTTTCGCTTCCACATCTGCCGCTATCAAATCAGCTTTAAGCAAAAATTTTAAGTGATAAGCAAATCTTCCCGCGTCTCGAGTCGGGTTCATCTTCAACGAGTTCATCAACTCTGTATAAGAAAGTGATCCCTTATCAAAAAGCAGATTTAAAATCTGCAATCGAAGCGGTGAAGAAACTGCTTTGAGTATTTTTACTCCTCGCACGCGATGTGGAATGGACATCTCTGCTTTAGCCTCCCCCTAATTGTAATTTAATACTTCGGGATAAGGGTTTAAAGGTTGAGGAAGGCTTTATTTTTATGTTTTAAGTGTAGAAATGAGATGTGCAGGGGCTGTCGGCTAGCTTGGTCTAGGCTTGGAGACTCGGGCTCTCTAGACCCCGGTTCAAATCCGGGCAGCCCCATTATTAGATCT
>CAYWII010000026.1:8733-21176 GCA_964457175.1 uncultured Candidatus Bathyarchaeia archaeon | reverse complement strand
GGATACCAGCCTGGGGCGCTGGCGGTCCTGGGTTCAAATCCCAGCGACCCCACCACTACCAAAGCCTAGGGCTTCTGTTTCTTTGAATGCTGTTAGGGATTCTCCTCGGCTCAGTGTTGTTGATGTTATACACTTGCGCTTTGCATAAGTTATGTGTTTTTGGCGCGTTTTGAGAATGTTTAAAAGTAGCATACACGTTTAGGGTTGAAGTGGGGTTGACTTGAATGAAGGTTTTAATTGTTTACGATACAGTTTCTCCTATGAGGTTAACGGAAAAAGTTGCCGAAACAATTGGCGAAGTGCTTAAGGAAAAAGGAATCGAAGTGGATTCTCTCTATGTCAAAAATGCTACCGCAACCATCGTGAAGAACTACGATTGTTTGATTGCCGGCGCACCCACAATGGCCTTTAGAACTTCGAACGATATGAGAAAATTCCTTGAAAGCCTACCGCACGGAGATTTTTCTGGTAAGCTGGCAGCTGCTTTTGACACGCAAATTCAATCAAGACTCAGCGGGAGTGCAGCAAAAGGCATAGAAGACAAACTTAAAAAATTAGGCTTTAAATTGGTAACAGCTCCGTTGATTGCTTACGTTGAAGGCAAGATGAATCAAATGCAACTGAAAGAGGGAGAGGCGGAGAAAGCGAAGAAGTGGGCGCAAGCTGTCGCCGAAGCGCTTAAATCCTAATTTTCATCGACGCAAGCATCGGAAAATATGGAAACTGCAGCAATTGGAAAAACCAAACACTTAGAGCGTACATGGATGAATTCCCACATTATTCCATGTGGTCAAGAGTTAGCAACTGTGTTGTCCTAATTTAATGAGTTTGACTGGTTTTACTTTTCATGAGAAGCTTAAACAGATAGCCGACGTCGTTGTTTCTTCAGTGTGGGAATTGCGTGTGCACTAAGTTTTCTTCTAATAGTTCAAACGTTCGGTCTGCTCGCCTTTTTTCGCATGATTTAAGAAAGTTTAATATAAGTAGAATGATAAAAAATCTATTTCAATCCTCGGAAAGGTGAAAGAAAATGGCATCTAAAGAACTGTTGAAATTGCTGAATGATGGAATAGCAAGGGAACTGCAGGTTGCGATACAGTACATGTGGCAACACGTTCAATGGGGCGGCGTTAAAGGCTTCGCGGTTCAGGATGAGTTAAAGAAAATAGCAATAACTGAAATGAAACATGCCGAAGCTATTGCTGAGAGGCTGTACTATTTAGGCGCAATACCGACAACGAAGCCAACCGAAATACTTGTGGGTAAAACACTTAAGCAGATGATAATGCGCGACATAAAGGACGAAGAAAACGCGATAACGCTGTATAAGAAAATAATCGAGCAGGCACGCAAAGAAAAAGACCAAACCACCGAAATATTATTCATGAACATTTTGAAAGACGAAGAAGAACATCACGACACCTTCACTACTTTGCTTGAAGACTTAAAGTAAAACCAGAAACACTCCACTTTTTTATTCACTCTTTAGTTTCTTCCTTGCTTCTACAAAAGTTTTAATTTTACAGAAAATGATATACTGAATGGGAATTAGCAAGTGGAATCAGAAGAAATGGAACCCATATGCGAAAGATGTGGCAATACAATTGACGAATGCAAGTGCGTATGTCCCTACTGTGGAGAATCCGCCAACTGCGAATGCAGCATAGGTACCGACAAAACCACAGGGGGATAAAAACTAACCCTTTTTTGACTAAGCGAATTCAGATTGGTGAAATGTAAAATGGTAAAAGAGGAGCTTAACTGGATGGCGGGTGGACCGCAAGGAAGCGGTGTTGATTCTGCTGCGAACATTTTTGGAAGAGCCTGTGGTTACGGCGGCTTGTATGTTTATGGAAGAAGAGAGTATCACTCAAACATTAAGGGATTGCACAGTTATTTTCATTTGCGAGTTTCAAGCCGCGAAGTTTCAGCAAACGTTAATAATGTGGATTTGCTTGCGGCATTTGACGCGGAAACTGTTGTCAGACACATAAACGAAGTGGTTTCTGGCGGCGGAATAATCGTTGACAAAGACCAAGTCGACACAAAAATCTTCAGCATACCCACATTGCCCCACGAGTTTAAAAAAGAGTTTAGGCAGTTTCTGGAGAAAAAAGGCTGGAACGACAGCCTAAGCGACATGCTCTCCGAAGCAGAAAAAACGGGTGTCCATGTTTTTCGTATTCCTTACATGGATTTGCTGAAGGAAGTCGCAAAAGAATTAGGGATAGAGCAGTTGAGCAAGGTTACTCGGATGATAAACGTTTTGACGCTTGGCATTTCCTTCGGCTTGTTGGATTATGACGCAGTTCTTGTTGAGAAGGCGATTGCGTCGATTTTTGCAGAAAAACCCAAAATCGTTAACATGAACGTTTTAGCTTTCAGAACAGCCTACAACTATGCCAAACAAACCTTTGGCAACAGTTTCGGACATAAACTCGAAAAGACCGAGACAACAGAAAAACGGATTTTCCTTTCTGGAAATCAAGCTGTTGCGCTTGGCAAAGTCTTAGGCGGGTGCAGAATCCAAACTTATTATCCAATAACCCCCGCTGCAGACGAAAGCGAGTATTTAGAGGCTCACGAAATCATCAAAACAAAAAGTGATGGCGGGAAAGGTGCAGTAGTTGTTATTCAGACTGAAGATGAAATTGCAGCAGTGAACATGGCTTCTGGAGCAGCTTTAACCGGCGCCAGAGCGGCGACGTCCACGTCTGGTCCTGGTTTTTCGCTCATGGTTGAAGGTTTAGCTTGGGCTGGAAACAACGAAGTGCCCGTGGTTATCACCTATTATCAGCGAGGCGCTCCTTCTACTGGCTTGCCAACGCGGCATGGACAGGATGACTTGCGATTTGCCATTCATGCTGGCCATGGTGAATTTCCGCGGATAGTGCTTGCGTCTGGCGCCATTCACGAATGTTTTTATGATGCTGCGATTGCGTTTAATTACGCTGAAAGGTATCAGTTGCCCGTTATTCATTTGATTGATAAGGCGCTTGGTAATAGTTCCCAGACATACCCGATTTTCGATTATAGCCAGTTTAAGATTCAGCGAGGCGCCATTCTTAGTGAAGCAAACCTTCAAGGCACAGAATACAAGCGATTTAGTTTCACAGAAAACGGCGTTTCTCCAAGAGTTTTTCTGGGAACAAAAAATGGTGTGCATTGGTATACAGGCGACGAGCATAACGAGTTTGGACACATAAGCGAGGAATCCGCTAATAGGACAATGATGGTGGAGAAAAGAATGAAAAAGCTCGAAACAATCGAAAAGGAAGTGCCTACCGAAGAGAAAGTCAACTTTTTCGGAGACAAAAACGCAAAGAACATGATTGTCAGTTGGGGCACTCCGAAAGGCGCGATTCTCGAAGCGCTTGACACATTATCAAAAGAAGGCTTCAGCTTAGGTTTCCTGCAAATTCGTATGGTGCATCCTCTTCCAAAAGAGTACATTACCGGCACATTAAAAAACGCCAAGAAGGTCATTGACGTTGAGATGAATTATTCTGGACAGCTTGGAGGAATAATAACAGAAAAAACAGGGATTCCAATGAACTTTCACATTTTAAAATATAATGGACGACCAATGACAACCACTGAAGTGTATGAGGCTTTGAAGCGTATTCTGCTTAATCAAGCTCCGAAAAGGCAGGTGTTAACCTATGGCTCTTAAAATGTCAGATTTCAAAACAGACGTCTTCGTCGACTGGTGTCCGGGCTGCGGAAACTTTGGTATACTCGCTGCAATGCAGATGGCATTTGCTGAACTTGGACTAGAGTCACATCGTATTGTGCTGGTTTCTGGAATTGGCTGCTCTGGCAAACCGCCACATTTCATAAAAGCCTACGGTGTTCACACGCTTCACGGTAGAACCTTGCCTTTCGCTCAAGGAATCAAATTAGCGAATCCGGAATTGGAAGTAATAGCAGTGGGAGGGGACGGTGATGGGTTGGGTATAGGCGCTGGACATTTTGTGAATGCTGGAAGGAGAAACGTGGACATGACTTACTTAATGCATGATAACGGCGTTTACGGATTAACTAAAGGACAAGCCTCTCCAACATTAAGGTTGGGCTTGAAAACAAAGTCTCTTTCCAAACCAAACATAAACGAAGGCGTAAACCCGATTGCTTTGGCGGTTATGACTGGCTACACTTTCGTTGCTAGAGGGTACGCTTACGACACAAAACACTTGAAAGACATAATAAAACATGCGATTCAGCACAAGGGATTAGCCTTCGTGGACATACTGCAACCATGTCCCACATACAACGACATAAACACTAAAGATTGGTATGCTGGCATGGACAGAATGGACCCAAAAACTGGAAAGCCACAGTCTAGACTTTACAAGTTAGATGAAACTGGCTACGACCCGGTTGTGCATGAGCCTAATGAAGATTTCAAAAAGAAAATGGCAGCCCTTGAAAAGGCTCAAGAATGGGGCGACAAAATTCCACTGGGCATCTTCTACCAAAACGAGCTTATACCAACCTTTCAAGAACGTCTAGCTCAAAGAATATCCTTCTACCTCAGCAATCCACCAGCAAAACAGAAAATCAGCGAAGAAACTGGCTCATCGGCAGCAATATTAGAGCAGTTCTTTGAAGAGTTAAAAACTTCTTAAAACTAAATTTAACTAGTGAACGTATCGCTCGGTAGAGATTGAGCAGGAAATGAACCTAAAGGAATATCAGCGAAAACGAAGTTTCCATAGAACAAGCGAACCGAAAGGTGAAGTAAAAATGAGTGAGGGAAACATTTACGTTGTTCAGAAGCATGCTGCGACGCATTTGCATTACGACCTACGTCTAGAAATGGATGGAGTACTGAAAAGTTGGGCAGTGCCAAAAGAGCCGCCTCTAACTGTTGGCGTTCGGAGATTAGCTGTTCAAGTGGAAGATCACCCTGTTGAATATGCAAATTTTGAAGGCGCAATTCCAGAAGGCGAGTATGGCGCGGGCACGGTGGAAATTTGGGACAGAGGCACCTACAAGCTGATAGACCGCAAGGAAGACAAACTCATCGTGGAAATCAACGGTAACAAACTAAAAGGCGTATATGTGCTAGTGAGGTTTAAAGACCAGAAAAACTGGCTTTTCTTTAAGAAGAAGTAAGTACACATCTAGAGATACGTTGTAAAAACTTCGAAAAGAAAAATTGCTTTTAAATTCAGCTTCTTTGGCTATTCTTCTTCTTTCTCGGCTTCCGCTTCTCCTTTCCCAACGACTTCGGCTTCTGCAAATCTTCTGCTTATCCTCATTATCTTTATTTTGACATGATCGCCTGGCTTGGTGTTCGGAATGAAAATCACTAGACCTTGGATTCGGGCTATGCCTTCTCCTCGTCGGCTTGTTTCTTGGATGTCTACTTCGTATTCTTTTCCAGTTTCAACGGGTTTAGGTTGGAATCTGCCTCCTCCCCCACTTCTTCCTCTGAATCCTCTTCTCTGGCCGAAATTTCTTCTTTCACTCATTTGCTTTCACCTCTCATTGCATTGATCCAACATTCTAATTCGCATCATTCAACTGTTAGTTTTCCGTATTTTCCTATGTTTAGCTGGATTTCTCCTCTGAAGCTTGTTATGTAGCCGTTTTCTATTTTGACTGCATTGTTGATGTCTACTTGGTTGATTTGTTCGTTCCATAGTGTCAGTTTTATTGTGCCTGTTTCGTCTGCGATTATTGCCGTTGCGACTTTGTATGTTTCATCTTTGAATCTGGACAAGACTTCTCGGGGATCAGATTTTTCTGTTACTTTGGCTTCTACACTAACGTTTTTCATGCCATTTCGTAGGTCTTTTATCTTCAATTTTGTCCTCCGTTTAAGCTATTTTTTCCGCGACAGCAAATTTCTCATGTACTGAGCGAATTATGACTTTGACGCGTTCGCCTATTTTACTGTTTGGAACAAAAATTAGGAAGTTTTGTATTCTGGCTACTCCGTCGCCTCTGCTTCCAATATCGTCGATGACAACTTCTATTTCTTGGTTTTCTTTGACTGGCGCCATTGGGAAGAATGGTCTGCTTGGACGGAATCTGCGTTGGCTTCCAAATCTTCTTGGTTTTCTTGGCGCATTTTTTGTTTTTTCTGGTAGCCTTCTTGGCATGTCATCTTTTCGTCCTTATCGCGGAGCCAGCCTTTTGTCCTAAAACCCATGTGTCTTTTGATGGGCACTTGAGTTTTTGGTATGGGCTAGTTAACATGCAAAAAAGTCCTTCAACAATATAAATTTTGCTAAGCTATTATTCGTAACGTAACGCCTCAACCGGGTTTAGTTTAGCCGCTTTTCTGGCTGGATATAAACCGAACACTATGCACACGACGATCGCAAAAACGAAAGCTGCTATGGTCCATTGGGGTGAAAAAACTGGATTTATGTTCATTCTCTGAGTTTCTGGTGTTCTAATGGTTGCGCCTTGTTGTTGCGGTTGTATGAAACCTGATAGCATGAAAGTTAATCCAAAAGAAAGTCCATATCCCGCGAAAATGCCTACAAAGCCGCCTATCAAGCCTATCAACATCGCTTCAGCGAGAAACATTGAGAGTACTGTTCGGTTTTTGGCTCCTATAGCCTTTAATATTCCGATTTCGCGGGTCCGCTCCATCACTGAAACTGTCATTATGTTCATTATACCTATTCCTGCAACGAGAAGTGAAATGGAAGCTATTGCCATCAAGAAGAGTTGAACAAAGTTTAGAATGTTGTCCACTTGACGCATAAAAGACAGAGGAACTATAATGCTTATTGAGTAAGGATTCTCGAAAATGCTTTCTATTTCTTTTGCAATCTGCTCTGAATTTTCTGGGTCTAAAACTTTAATCAGAACTATGTTGTATTCCTTCTGTGAAGGGTCGGTGGTGTTCATGGGTATGAATGCCCAGTAGTCAAAGTTTGTTATCATTGAAGCGCCACTTCTCTGAAGTATGGCTGCCACGCGCAGTTGCCTTGTAATGTTTATGGGGTATGGTGGAATTGAGATTTGCATTGCAAGTGAGACGTTATCATCTACATACGTTAACTGTTTAGTTTCGTTTAGAAATGTTGTTTTGTATCCTAGAACAACTGTGTCGTTATCTTCTGGAGTGGGTATTTCCCCTATTAATGGCGTAAGTCTTTCCGGAATCATTTGAGTCATTTCTGAGAAATTCACTGCCGCCACAGTGAAGGAGTTGAGTGTCTCGTTGTCATTGTTCGTTAGTTTTGCATTAGTAAATGTTATCATAGGGGCGACAAGCTTTACTCCAGTGATGTTTCTGATGCTTTCAACTTCTTGTTGAGTGAAGTATCCACGAGAACCAGCTGTGCCTATTGGCAATATGACTAGAACGTCGAGTTCAAATCCCTGTTCCATGCGTTCTTTGACACCCATTCTGAATCCCTCGCCTAAAGATGCCAAGCCAATTATTGCTGTTATGCCTATTACGACACCTAAAGTTGTGAGTGATGTTCGTAGTTTTCGTTGGGTCATGCTTTCCCATGCCATTGCTAAAATACTGTTTAACCTCACCGCTTGTTCCCCCTTGGAGCCTATTTAATTGCTTCGATTAAACCGTCTTTTAAGTGTATTATGCGGTCTGCGGTTTCTGCGATGTGCGGGTCATGTGTGACAACTATGAAGGTTTGTCCTTTCTCTTCATTCAATTTTTTCATTAATTGGACTATTTCCCAGCCTGTTTTAGTGTCTAGGTTACCTGTTGGCTCATCGGCTAACACAATTTTTGGATTGTTTATCAAAGCCCTTGCCATGGCTACACGTTGCTGTTCGCCGCCGCTTAGTTCTGAAGGTTTATGGTTCATGCGAGTTTCAAGTCCCATGAGTGTTAACATTTCTTTGGCTTTCATCACTGTTTCCTTCTCCTGCATGCCAGCAATTGTGAGTGGCAACTCCACATTCCTTAGAGCGGTCAATCTTGGTAGCAGATTAAAAAATTGGAAAACAAAACCTATTCTGGTCAAACGAAGCTCAGCCAACTTGTCGCCGCTCAGCTTGAGAATGTTGTAACTGTCGATTATGATTTCTCCTTCATCCGGGCGGTCTAAGCCTCCCATTAGATGTAGAAGGGTTGATTTTCCACTGCCAGAAGGTCCAAAAATAGTTAGAAATTCGCCTTCTTTAGCTTCAAAACTTACTCCACGCAAGGCTGGAACAAGAACTTTACCCATTCGATAAGCTTTCTTGACATCATGAGCTTCAAGTAGAGTCTTCATGCGTAATCAACGCAGACTGAAAAATTTTGCTTGCCTATTTAACTTTATCTCGGTAGCGTCGTCGGATTCGGTTCTCAAATATTCACATCTGGCCTATATCCAGATTGCTCCATACGTTAAGAAGCGGAACACAAGAAGGCTGGCCAAGTAAGCTAAAGCTGAAATGAATAGGCTTTTCATCCAAGAGAATGCAAACAGTAACCGGAGTCCGATGGCGGCTAATGCGATAGCCCAGAAGTAAATCGCTATCTCAATCCCGCGTAAGACTTGGTCGGAAAACCCAAAAACCTTAGTATAAGCTGCTTGCGACTCTCCCGACACTCCGCCAAGTGCCACCAACGGATAACGAAATTCTGGGGAAGCAAGGAGCACCACAGAATTTGCTATTGCCTGTATAAAAATTGTGACGAGAGCGAATCCTGCTATTGTCAGCAGAGGTTTCCAAATAGTTTTCACTTTGAAGATCTTGGGAATCACGTATAACAGGCCGCCAAACGTGACCCATTGAATTGTGAACTCCATGAATTTGTTGATTGGATAGCTGAGCAAAAATCCGCTTGCGGTTTCCATGCCTGATTTGTAAACACCATGGAAGAAGAGTCCATCAATCAGCAAAGTTGTGTTTGAGTCGGAGGACCATGTGAAGTCAAGTATAAAACTGGTAATGTTTTCCCAACTTGCACTGCCGTTGGATATCCATCCACTGCTTTCTGGTCCTACAGTGACTGTCAGGTTGTTCCAAACACCATTCTGGGTTAGCTGACCTGTTACGTTCTGATAAAAAGTATCCTGCGGCGTGGTTGAAAGTAAGTAGATACTTACGTTGGACGGATTCGTTGTTGGCTCGGTTTGTTTCACTCTAAAAGAGAAGTTCTTGTAACCTGTTGAGCCAGAGCAGCTTACAGGGGTTGAAAAATTCAGTTGCATGTAGACTTGAGAGCCAGTTAGGTTGAAAGATATGCTTTTGTTTCCGTAATAGGTACCGCTAATATAATCGGCGGTGTTTGCGGTTATGGAAGCGTTTGAGTTCCAATAGGCAACGTCTTCTGTCCATTTGTCTAAGTCTGAGGCATGCGGTAATGTCTGATCTAGATAAGTCTTTGAAAGCAGAATATAGCCGAACCCAACATTGGCTACTACAAACAAGACCATTATTAAGAGTGGACCAATGTACTTCGGGTTGTTTATTACCTCTTTGAACGCTTTTTGAGGTGCATATAAAACTCTGAATACTTCCTTTGCGGACATTTAGTTTAAACTCCGATGGTAAGTTGTTGCCACACCATTATTAAAGCTTGTTCACATTCCATGTTTTAAACGTCTATAATTCGTGTAATCCACATATTCCAAGAATGGATTTTCCGCCTGATACTTAACCGTCAGTTTCTGGCGTTTCCGCTTTTCCAATATTTGACTTGTAGTAAGGAGTGAATAAGCGTCACTTCCAGCACCAGAACCATAACTAGCAATCAGGATGCGTTCTTCCGGTTTAGCTATATCCAAGACAGCCGCAAGCCCAACAGGCGAAGAACCAGAGTAGGTGTTGCCGAATTTCGCCACTTGAAGCGAGGGTAAGTATTGCTCTTCCTTAAATCCAAGCTCTTTCGCAATTCTCACTGGAAACTGGACGTTCGGCTGATGCGCAACAAAATAGTCTACGTCCTTAACTTGCAGGTTAAGTCGTTCCATCAGTTTCTTTGCTGACTTTCTAACGTGCTTGAAGTAGGCTGGGTCACCAGTGAAGCGGCCACCATGCATCGGAAACGGCTCACCGTCTCTTCGCCAAAAATCCGGAGTGTCCGAAGTGCATGAGTACCATCCTTCAATTTCAGCTATAACATCATGTTTTCCAAAAATGTAGGCACAAGCGCCAAATCCGACGAAAAGGTCTAACTCGCCGCCGGGGCAGTCTCTCGGTGCTGCTTGAGCATTGTCCGTGCCTATAGTCATGGCATATTGAATGTTTGATTTCGGGTAGCTAACAAGCGAAGCTGCGTCTTTAAACATGCTTGTGGCGGCTTTGCATGCAAACTCCGTGTCCACAGCATCAACTCCTTGTAAGTCTTCGCATTCCTCGCCGAGTTTCAAAACCTGCGCAACTTTGGAGGCGATTGGCTTGACGGCGTAGGGGTTGGATTCTGAGCCTACGTAAACCTTGCCGATGTGTGAGCTGTCAACACCAGAATGTATTAGTGCTAATTTTCCAGCTTCTACCGCAGCAGTTATGGAATCCTCATCTATGAACGGTACTGAACGTTCAATGTTTCCTTCTTTTATTCGGAACCTTGGCGTGTAGACTCCGTAGCCCACTATTCCCGGGTTATCATAGTCTTTGTTGGGCTTTGCAACGGTATATTCTTGATATGGATAATACTCGTCTGCGAAAGTGAATGCCAAAGAAATTGTTGGAATAACATCGCTCTTATCCACTGAATAGCGTCTTCTAAACCTCGGAACGACTTCTCTTCCTTCAAGAGCCGAAAAATCGATTTCTTCATCTAATCCTGCCTTACGGTCTGTTAGTCTTCCGGGAGCGCGTATTTTTCCGTCGTGAAAGGAGATTATGCCGTAAATGTAGTTTCCAAGCTTTGTGAATTTGTTTGTAGGTTCGTTGACGAGCGTGCATATTTCGAGTTTGCCCTTCTCGTAGAAAAGGTCTATGTCAACCATTTTTCCGAAGCTTTTTCTTCCGCACTTACCGCAGTAATCTTTCACTTCAAAATACTCTTTTCCGCATATTTGGCAACGTCTTCCTCTCAGCCTATCGCCAAGATAAGAAACTCTTCTCTCTATAGGCTCACTGCTCACTCCCTAAGCCCTCCCAAAAACGTAGACATAGCCTTTAGTTCCAAATCCCTCAAGCTCAAGCACACAACCATACTTCAATTCTTTATCGCCTTTAACTTGTCGTTCGCCTGCTTCGCCTCTTAATTGTTTGACAACTTCGAAAATTTGAGCGCCGCCAGTGGCACCAAGCGGGTTTCCATCAGCTTTCAAGCCGCCATTCATGTTCACGAAAATTTTCTTTCCATCAATTTCGTAATAGCCCTTGTAGTCTTGGCAGCTTTCGTATATGCTTCTCCACGCTTTTCCTCGTTCGCAGAATCCTAAATCTTCAAGCGAAACCATCTCCATAACCGTAGACTGGTCATAAAGCTCCACGATTTGTATGTCCCAAAGGTTTATCCCAGCAGCTTTCAAGGCATTTTTCATTGCGACTTCGCTTACAAGAAAATGCGTCAAATCTTCTCTTGCTGGGAAGGTTAGGTAATCTGTTGCGGAAGACGAGCCCAAAACGTAAACTGGTTTGTCCGTGCACTTCTTGGCAATGCCCTCACTTGTGAGGATGATGATTGCGGCGCCGTCTGAGATTGGCGCGTAATCATAAAGTCCCAAGGGTTTCCGTGCTTCTTTTCTGGCGTTTATGACTTGCTCAACGGTTATTTTTCGTTGGTACTGTGCGTACTCGTTTTTTGTTCCGTGTAAATGATTTTTTACGGAAATTTGTGCTAGGGCAACGTTTAGTTTTTCAATGGTACCGCCCTTTATTCCATATTTCTTCATGTACGCCCTGAGCATCAGTTCATGGTTTGCTTCTGGCGTACATCCAGCGTAATAGCTCCATGGGTCTTCGAGAAGCATGAGGTCGTCTCGGATTTTGTCCCAGCGGTCAGTCATTTTTTCTATGCCGCCGACGAGAACCATGTTGTATTTTCCGGCTTGGATGGCGTTGCAAGCGTTGGAAAGTGCGGAGCCAAAGGAGCGGGTTACTTCCATTGGCACGTGCAGTTCTGTGAGTTCTGAAAGGAATCCTTCTTCGAGCCCAAGCTTGTTCGTGATTGGGAGAAAATAGTCTGAGAGGTAGCAAGCTTCCAAGTCTTTACGTTCTATGTCAGCTTCTACTGACGCCTTAAGCCATGCTTCTTCAATTAGTTTTTCGGGTTCTTTCTCGTAATGTTCACCAAATCTGGTTCTTCCAGCAGCAACTATTGCTGGGCAATTCTGCATCATTCTACACCTTTTCCTCAATTAACAATATCCCTTTCACGACAACTTTTAAGTGTTTGCCATTTTGCAGTTTCCCAAAAATTCATAATCACGCTAATAAGCATATCTGAAGTAGCAAGGCGAAAACACAGTTAGAAGACGAGAAGTGCTGTTTAGTTCATAAAACTTTTATTTTGCTGGATTAATTGTTGTTGGCGGAAAAAGAGCTCGTTTAATGGATGC
>CAYWII010000026.1:0-8633 GCA_964457175.1 uncultured Candidatus Bathyarchaeia archaeon | reverse complement strand
TTTATTTTGCTGGATTAATTGTTGTTGGCGGAAAAAGAGCTCGTTTAATGGATGCTTTCTTGATTTCTTTTCTTGGGACTGTTCTGTCAACAGTCTTTGTTTTGTTTATTCCTTACCTATTCATTGCGCTGATTCTCAGTGTTTTTGTTTGGTTGCTCCTTATAAAGAGGTTTTATGAGACGGGTTGGCTTGGAGCAATTGCTGTCGGCTTGTTGGCTATGATAATCTTTCTAGTAGTTGCTATTCTTCTCGCTCTGGCTTTTGGTATAGTAAGAGAGATATGGGAACTGTGGAGATTGTGGTTTCCTTAGTTCATTTTTACCTTTGGAGTGTTTAACCGCTTTGGATTCGAAAAAGACAACCGCACTCTTAGGATTAGCCTTTCTACTCTTTCTAGCGCTTTCATATTATGAGAATCTATTTTTCTTCAACATAGTAGGCGACATCACACGCAATCTGCTCTTAGCAATTCTCATACTTTTCGTTCATAACGTCCTCGTAATATCATTGATTCTACTCGGAATGACGTTCTATGTTAACTTAGTCCTCTTAGATTTCTTTAAGAAAGAAAAGTCTGGGCGAATTGTACTTGAGCATCCCCGAACGTTCGCGATAGCCTTTACCACAATGATTCTTTTTCTGAGCATCTTGCGCGGAGCCATCCTCATCTATGGCAGAGTGTACGTCGAAGACTTACCTGTGATTTTGCTGGTAAGCGCGTCAATCAGCATTATTGAAGGCTACGGCATATACTTGACTCTAACGAAGACGTTTAGCCGCACAATGACCATCAAAAATTTAGCCTACATTTACGGCATATTCTTCGTCGCAGCCATAATAGAAGTCAACTTCATAAATCTCCTAATATCCGTTTCCGCAGGCTAAAAACTGGAAATTTCCTCTTTCACTATTTGTTTCGTTAATTCCTTCGTCAACTTTTTCAGTTTAGGACTAACCCTCACAGGATAGAAAGGAGCATCTCTCAGTTTCTTATATTTCTCGGGAAGCCTTGAAACGTTTTCCATGGCTCTTTTCCTAATCTCCTCAAGCGATGGAAGATCATGCACTACTTTTCCCTTCTTCATCATTTTAACGAGCAAAGGCGCACCACTCACTTTTTCATCCTCCAATGCAATGATGTCTTCTGTAAAATTGCCTTTATCATCCGTCAATCGGAAAACTTGCTTTCTTCCAGGCAGCGTGATTTTACCTCTACTTAGTTTCATAATAGGTGAGAACTCGCCTTTTTCGTTCATTTTTTCGCATAATTTGTAGATGACATCCACGTAGGGTCTATCTGCAGAAGTTCCCATTCTTGTTCCGACGCCAAATGAGTCGATTTTTGCGTCTCTTCTTAACAGTTCTTGTATTCTGTACTCGTCTAAGTCTCCGCTTGCGAAGATGTTAACATATTTTAGCCTGTTCTTGTCCAAAAGGCGTCTAACCTTTTTGCTTATTTCCACTAAGTCTCCGCTGTCCAGTCTCACTGCGCGAAGTTTGAATCCTTTTGTTTCAAGCTCTTTCGCAACTATAATCGCCTTCTCTACACCTTTAATGTCGTCAAAGGTGTCAATCAAAAGCGTTGATTTCTCCGGGAAGGTTTTGATGAAAGCTCTGAAAGAATCTATTTCCTTATCAAAAAGCATAACGAATGAATGTGCCATTGTGCCGAAGATCGGAATTCCGTATTTCATTCCTGCAAGTACATTGGAAGTGCCACTGCAGCCTGCTATGTAGCTGCTTCTCGCCACCTTCATTCCCGCGTCTGTTCCATGTTCTCTCCTTAAGCCGAACTCGATGATTGGTTTGCCTTGGGCTGCGTTGACGACTCTTGACGCCTTAGTCGCAATAGTAGTTTGCAGGTTAACTGTGTTGAGAATGAAAGTTTCTATTAGTTGGGCTTCTATTATCGGCGCAGTAACCCTAATTAAAGGTTCATTTGGAAAAACCACGGTGCCTTCTGGAACAGCCCAGACTTCGCCGGTGAATTCGAATTTTCTCATGTATTCGAGAAAATCATCCTTAAAGCCTTGTTTTTTTAAGAAGCCAATTTGTTCTTCGTTAAATCTTATCTTTTCAAGGTAAAGCAGCACATGTTCTAAACCAGCAAATAGAAAATAAGCGCGATTTGGAGGCAGTCTCCTTATGAACAGGTCGAAAGTGGCGGGTTCAAACTTTTTGTTGTCGAAATAGCTTGCGCACATTGTTAATTCGTACAAGTCGGTGAGAATGCTCATGTCTTCTTCGCATACAAAATCCAAGTTGGCGTTCATGTATTGCATCCTCTTTCAAAGTTTCATTAAGTACATCTTTTAAGGTTATGAGTTTTGTTTTTTTAACTGGGGAATGGGCAGGTTTGGGTTGGGCAGCCTCCAGCGTATTCTGATTCTGCTGAAATGAATTTTCCCTCTGGAGTTTTTATTTCGCCTATGTATAGAACTTGTTCGGGTTTGCTTCCGTAACGAAACACTGTTACTCCTTTGCATTTCAGTTTCCAAGCTAAATCGTATACTTTTCTAACATCCTCAACGCTAGCATTAACTGGTAAGTTGACGGTTTTTGAAACTGCGTTGTCAGTGTATTTCTGGAAAGCAGCTTGCATTTTCACGTGCCATTCGGGCTCAATATCTAACGCTGTTACGAAAAGTTTCTTAACGTCTTCTGGAACTTTGTCAATTTTCTGAACGGAACCAGTTTTTGCGATTTCTTCGAGAAGCTTCGCATCATAGAACTCTCTTTCTTTCGCTATTGTCTCGAATAAGGGGTTTGTTTCAAAGAGTCTTGTTCCGCTCAGAACGTTTCTTATGAAGGAAATCGCGAATAAGGGTTCAATTCCTGAAGAGCAACCAGCTATTATGCTTATGCTTCCTGTAGGCGCTATAGTTGTTACGGTGGCATTTCTAAACGCTTTATACTTGTTTTTCCAGATGCTTTTTTCGAAGTTGGGGAATGACCCTTTTTTCTCAGCAATCTCTTGGGATTTCTTGTGAGCTTCTTCTTCAACAAATTTCATTAATCGTTCAGCCAGTTCCAAGGCTTCATTGGAATTGTATGGAATCTTCAATTTTATGAGCATGTCCGCGAAGCCCATGACACCTAAGCCGATTTTTCTGTTTGCTCTCGTTATCTTTGCAGTTTCTTTCAACGGATACTTGTTTGCATCCACAACATTGTCAAGAAAATGAACAGTTTTTCTTATCAAATTCCTTAGCTTTTCCCAGTTAATCTTTCCATCTTCAACCATTCTGGCAAGATTTATTGACCCCAAATTGCACGATTCATAAGGAAGGAGTGGCTGCTCACCACAGGGGTTAGTTGATTCTATCCTCCCAACTTCTGGTGTAGGATTATGCCTATTAATCTCGTCAATGAAAACGACTCCGGGGTCACCACTTGCCCAAGCAGACTTTATCAGCATCTCCCAAACATCTTTCGCTTTAAGCTTCCCAGTTTTTTCCTTGTTTCTCGGGTTAACCAACCAATATTCGCTATCTTCCTCAAGCGCTTTCATAAAATCGTCAGTCACAGCAACTGAAATGTTGAAATTCGAAAGAAACCCAGGTTTCTGCTTGGAAGTCACGAATTCTAACACGTCCGGGTGGTCAACCCTCAAAATTCCCATCATAGCGCCTCTGCGTTTTCCTCCAGCCTTTATAACTTCAGTCGCTGTATCGAAAACGCGCATGAAACTTACTGGACCTGATGCTACTCCTTTTGTTGACATGACAATGTCGCCCTTCGGTCTCAATCTTGAAAAGTCAAAGCCTACGCCGCCGCCGCTTTTTTCAATCAAAGCCGTGTTTTTCACTGCGGTGAAGATGCCTTCTAAAGAATCCTCCACGGGTATAACGAAGCAAGCGGACAGTTGACCCAACTTGGTTCCAGCATTGAAAAGTGTCGGCGAATTGGGAATAAACTCCAGCCTCGTCATCATGTCATAAAAGGTGCTCTCGCTTTTCTTTGAGTCTTCGCCATATTCTCTGTCAACCTGAGCAATGGCTTTTGCGATCCTATTGAACATCTGTGCTGGGGTTTCCACGATTTTTTCGGTTACGTCTTTCAAAAGGTATCTTCGGTTCAAAACTTCCAAGGCGTTAACTGTCAGTTTTGGCTCTATTCTAAATTCTTGCCTTAGTGCTCTTATCTCTTCTTTCTTTTTCCTGTAAGTCTCGTATTCTAATGCTACTTTTTCGTAGCCTCTTTTCTTCAAAACTTCGATAACGAAGTCTTGGGCGTCTTCAACGGAAGGAATCTGTTCCTTGAATTTCTTCTCTAAGAGGCTAACTACTTCTCTTGTTGTGCTGTCGGCTCTTTTTCCATCTTTAAGTTCAACAGCAACAAACGCTTTGTGAATGGCGTTTTTAATTCTTTCAGAATCGAAGTCGACAACTCTTCCGTCTCGTTTTCTTATTTTAGCTATAACCATACTTGGTCAATTCAAATTTGCACTAATTATCATATAAAGTTTTGAAAAACGACATAAGCCATGCCAAATCAGACTATTTCCTCCGTTATTTTCACTCGCTTCTTCTCTAATCCCTTTGAAAATTTCTCGAAAATCCCTTTGTACATCCCTAATATTTCGGGAGGCACCACCCCTTTGTTTTTTATGGCTTTCTTTAGCAACAATTGCGCCACAATTGACGCTGGAAAGGCTGTGGTTCTAGCCATTGCTGTCATTTGGGATTTTCGGTCGTATCGGTCCAACATATGATAAACATAGCGTTTTTGTTTGCTATTTTTGACGCCTGAAACCTCCACTTTCAATGCGACCACATCCTTAATCTCTGGTTTCAATAGCGTCATTTCGAAAAGTTTAGCCGTAAGTTTCCTCGGCGACAACTGAGTGCCTTCAACATCAACTTTTTCCTCGTTAAAAAAGCCTAATGCTTTGAGAAGTCCTATTTTTTGGGCGTGTCCCGGATATCTGAGTGTTTTCTCCCACATTTCCTCAGCATCCTCTATTGTGTGCAGCAATGTTCTAAGACCGTCAGTGTAGAAAGCCTCGAGTTTTTCAAAATTTGGGAATTCAACTTCTTCCAATCCAGTTAAGGCTTCTACTTCTACAGTTTTGCCTTTTTTGACTATTCTTGCTTTTCGCGAATATTCGTCGATGAGGCTTTCAGGCGACCACGTAATCGTATAGCCTAAAGGCGGCACGGGTTTCTCTGGAAGTCCACCGACCATTATGCCTATGCTCTTAACTTTGTCAAGTTTTCCTACGGCGTGTCCGACGAGAACGTTGCTTATTCCCGGAGCTAGTCCACAATCTGGAATGATTGTCACGTTTGC
The DNA here is from genome assembly GCA_964457175.1 of uncultured Candidatus Bathyarchaeia archaeon. Lineage (GTDB taxonomy): Archaea > Thermoproteota > Bathyarchaeia > Bathyarchaeales > Bathycorpusculaceae > CAYWII01. Next base: position 3,341 of record CAYWII010000026.1, on the reverse strand, counting down.
TTTCAGAGCCTTTTGATTCAGTTTTAGGGGGTTCTCTTCCATGTAAGAGACGTCTACCAGGTCTCTTTTGGCTTCGATGCATGCTTCAGTTAGTTTGTAACCGAGTTTTCCGGGCAGAAACCCCATGACGATGTCGTATTTTCTTAATGAGTTTATCAATTCATCATGATTTGCTACATCTATTTTGGTCCATGAAACATTGCTACTGCCTATTTTCTCCGTAACGGCTTTAGCTCTAGCCTTTTCTTTGTCGGCAACAACCACTTCAACGGATGCAATGCTTCTAGCCATGTCTGCAGCGGCAGCAGAGCCTATGTTTCCGCAACCTAGGACAAGGACTTTCATAATGCCTAATCATGAGGTTGTTCTAATTAAAATCTTTTCAAAAGCGGTCTAGAGCGTATTTCAATTATGGATTGTTGATTTGAAAGTCTTATATACCTCCATGATAATTGATTAACTTGAGTATCATGGCTGAAATCTGTTCAACATGCGGGCTTCCCAAAGATTTGTGCGTTTGCAGCGAAATCGAGAAGGAACAACAAAGAATTCGCATAAGACTTGAGACACGCAAATTTGGCAAACCAACGACAATAGTGGACGGCATAAACGACAAAAACTCGAACTTGGCTAGTTTGGCACAAAAACTGAAAGGTCACTGTGCGTGCGGAGGAACAGCGAAGAACGGCCAGATAATGCTGCAGGGAGACCATCGCGAAAAGGTCTATCAATACTTGATAAAGCTTGGGTATCCCGAAGAGAACATAGAACTTCAGTAGCTACTGTATAGAAAGGAGCAAGCCCACTTTGAAATTACTGCAAAATCTACGTGAGGTATTTAGGACACTGAAATATCGGAAGCTATCCAAGATATTTTGTCCACGATGTGGGAGTCCAAAAATCCATTTGTCAAGCAGTCTTGATTATTGGTTGACTCCTAGAAAGTACGTGTGCGATGACTGCGGGTATGTTGGCATTTTAGTTATGGAACTTGAAAAAGAAGAAAGTTAACAGAATATTGTCGCTTAGTCTGGAAGTTCTAAATTGAGCTGTTTCTTTAAAGTCTTGTAGCGGTTTCTCACAGTAACTTCCGTGACACCTGCAGCCTCAGCAATATCCTTCTGCGTTTTCTTCTCATTATTCTGCAAACAAGCAATGTATAAAGCCGCCGCAGCCAAACCCATAGGGTCTTTACCTGCAGCAGCACGCCTCTTTCTCGCATCTCTGAGAATCTGTATGGCGACTCCTTGAGTTTTACCCGAAATCCCCGTTCTCTCAGCAATTTTTGAAATGTAAGTTAGCGGATCAGCTATGGGCATTTGCACATCAAGTTCACGAAGCAATAGCCTATAACAACGAGCAACATCCTTCTTATCGACCAAGCTTGCCTCCGCAATCTCCCTAAGCGTTCTGGGAGTTCCGCTTCCGCGACAAGCAGCATAAAGCGAAGCTGCAGCAATCGCTGCGATGGATCTGCCGCGGACTAAGCCTTTGTCTAGGGCTTTGCGGTAAATGACTGCTGCTTTTTCCTTTATTGGTGGTGGGATGTAGACTTTGTCTGATAAGCGGTCAAGCTCAGCCATTGCTTGTGCCAAGTTTCTGTCAACTGAAGAATGTACTCTGGAGCGTATCTGCCACTTTCTTAAACGCCACATCTGTAAGCGTGTGGATAGTGGAAGCTTTCTTCCGAAGGCATCGCGGTCAACTTGGCTTATGGCTGTTGACAAGCCTTTGTCGTGGACTGAGTATGAGGTTGGTACTCCCACGCGGCTTCTTGAGGCTTTTTCTTCCTGTGTGAAAGCACGCCATTCAGGTCCTTTATCCATCATCTGTTCATATAAGACGAGTCCGCAATCACCGCAGACAGTCTCGCCAGTGTCATAATCGTGGACGAGGTTTACGCTTCCGCATTCTGGGCATTTGTCAACTAAACGTTGACGGGCTCCGCCTTCTTTTTTACTCATTTCCATTCACTCCAATATCGCTGGTAAAACCGTCACTTTTTTCAGGTTCCTCATCAAAGGTTTCTGGAACAGAAAACAGTACATCCGGCCCCGCGTGCCTAATCAGATGAAATGTTTAAATATATAAAGTTTGTGGTTCTTTTAGGAGTATCCATTTCACAAATTTTGAATACTTACACAAACTATTAATTCACAAATAAAAGGTGATTGACATGTTGAAGCTTCCAGAAAAGATACGAAGAACATTGGAGAAAACCGTCACGGAACTGAGAGTGAAAGAAAACGTTTACGGTATAGGCTTGTTTGGAAGCTGGAGCCGAGGCGAAGCGGTAGCGTCAAGTGATGCTGACTTGTTAATTCTTGACAGAGGCAACTTCAATCATGAGTATGTGGAGAGAGTCGAAGTTAGCGGTCTGCTCATAGACTTGGATCATGTTCCGAAGCATTGGATTCATAGTGTTATTCCTCCGGAGATAGATCAGAAATTGTACGAGATGCAGATTCTCTATGACCGGGATTGGTCTTTGGCTAACACGAAGCTTTTGATGACTAAATTCTACGGTTCCGCGGGGCGGGTTGACATCAGAACAGAAACTCACGTCATAGATTCAGACATATATTTGAGCCGTGCAACCTCAGCCTTTTCTAGAGAAGATTTTGAAAGTGCTTATCTTTTCTCCACCGTAGCCTTAGAGAACATTTTGAAAGTTTTGGTTGAAATAGCTCTTGAGCCTTTTTCGAACAGTCGGTTTATAGAGCGACTGGAAAGTTCAGCAGCGAAATTGAAACTGCCAGATTTGTTTAGAGAGTACTTGGAGACGGAAAGATTAAGCAAAGTTGACAATGAAGACGCTAAAGAAAGACTAAGACTTTTCAAGCTTATCTGGAACGAAATAAAAACAGTAGCCTCGCAAAATCTTCCAGTCTTGGAGTCTGCCCACTTCAAGGTTAAGACTACGCTAAATTACTATTTAACTCCCACTTTCCTTAATGGCGCAGTATTGCGCGCAAACTCCTTGATTGAAAACGGAAAACTTGCTGAATCAGCGCATTATCTAAGTAACATGCTCATCGATGTTGTTGAAAACTATGTCTGGCTAAAATCTCTGATTGAAAAAGTCAAAGTTGACTACACAACCCTAATGCGCTCCTTAAACAGTCTTGAAGAAAAAAATCCGAAAAACTATGAGCACATAACACATTTTTTTGGGTTAGCTGATATAGACAAGCCTGAAGCAACGCACGCTATTGAGAAAACCAGAGAAATAATACTCAAAATACGCAGAGATAGGAAAGGTTTAATCAAAAATCACTTAAGAGAGAGTTAACTGAAAGACTTTGCCTAACAGAAGCCCGGTGGTGTAGCGGACAAGCATA
>CAYWII010000025.1:0-21463 GCA_964457175.1 uncultured Candidatus Bathyarchaeia archaeon | reverse complement strand
ATTTTCCTAACAGGTTTTCTTGAAAAGGAAGAGAAAACACATTAAAAGTTGTGCAGACTCCTAAGAAATTCAGAAGCGCATTTACTGGAACAGCATATTAATTAAAACACAATTAATAAGGTATGGTAGAGGCGTCGTTTATGAGCTTTGAAATGTGGGCTGAAAAATACCGACCAAAAACACTGGATGACATGGTCGACCAGAAAGAAATAGTTGAACGCTTGAAAAGTTTCGTTAAATCCAGAAATGTGCCACATTGCATATTTGCTGGTCCGCCAGGCACTGGGAAAACCACGGCTGCGCTTTGTTTGGCGCGGGACCTTTACGGCGACGTATATAGAGAGCATCTTATGGAGTTGAATGCAAGCGACGAGAGGGGAATAAATGTTGTTCGGGAAACCGTGAAAACTTTTGCGAGAGCTCGCTCTATAGGGGAGATTCCTTTCAAAATCATGATTTTAGACGAGTCGGACAATATGACGGCGGACGCCCAACAAGCGTTAAGGAGGACGATGGAACGTTACACAGAAACATGCCGCTTCATCATGTGCACAAATTATAGTGGAAAAATAATAGAACCCATCCAATCCCGCTGTGCGCCTTTTCGCTTTACTTTCTTACCCAGAGAAGAACAAGACAAGTATCTGAAGTGTATTGCAGAAAAAGAAAACGTCAAACTTTCGAAAGAAGGGTTAGACGCGATTTTTGAGGTTTGCGGCGGAGACCTAAGAAAAGCGATAAACACTCTTCAAGCGGCGGCTTCACTAAACAAACCAATAGACCAGAAAACTGTGTATTCTATTGCTGGAAGAGCTAACCCTGCTGATGTTCAAAAGATGATTGAAACCGCCATTAACGGCGATTTTCTGGAAGCAAGGAAACAGTTACGCGATATGATTCAAAAGTATGGAGTAGCAGGAAGCGACATAATCCGGCAAATCCACACGGAAATTTTCAGAGCAGAAATTCCTGAACAGTGGAAGATAAAACTGGCTGACATTGTCGGCGAAATAGATTACAGACTTGTCGAAGGCGCAGATGAAGAGGTTCAGCTGAGCGCATTGTTGGCGAGGCTTGTTGAAGCTGGTTCCGAAATAGGTAGAAAGAATTAAACAGGTGTAGTTTCTCGTGTATGCCATATGGACCCTTAAGTATAAACCGAAATCCTTAACGGAAGTTGTTGGAAACAAAGAGGCAATTGAAAAATTTGTTGAATGGGTGAAATCTTGGGAAAAAGGCGCACCCAAAAAACGAGCAGCTTTTCTTTATGGACCGTCTGGCGTTGGAAAGACTGTTACTGTTGAGGCTTTTGCTAATGATTTTCGGATGGAGTTGGTGGAGAAAAACGCGAGCGATTATCGAACAGAAGACGCCGTCAAACGGTTTGCTGGGTTAGCCTCACAGTTCGGATCATTGTTCGGCGGAAAAAGAATTGTTTTGCTTGACGAGTTAGACGGGTTGACTGGCACAGCGGACAGGGGTGGAGTGAAAGCTATAACCGATATTGTGAAGGCCGCCCTGTTTCCTGTGGTTCTGATTGCAAACAACGTTTATGACCCGCGGTTCACGAATCTTCGCAGCTACTGTCTCCTCATAGAGTTCAAAAAGCCGCCAGCAGGCGACGTTGCAAAACATCTAAAACGCATATGCTTGCTCGAAGGAATTCAAGCCGACGAAAACGCTCTGAAATTCATTGCCCAGCGCTCCGAAGGCGACGTCCGCTCTGCAGTGAATGATCTTCAAGCATTAGCTCAAGACAAAAGAAGATTAACCTACGACGATGTTTCTTGGCTCGGCTACCGCGATAGGCAAGACACGATTTTCAACGTCTTGAGAATGATACTTTACGGGAAAACATGTGTTGGCGCCAAACAGGCGGCGGACATGGCTGACATTGACATTGACATGCTTTTTGAGTGGATATACGAAAACGCTCCAGCGCATCTGACCGACCCACATGACTTGGCTAAGGCGATGGATGCGCTTTCAATGGCGGACGTATATCGTGGCAGAATCCGGTTAACTCAAGACTGGAGTTTTATGCGCTACGTGATTGACTATCTGACTGCGGGCGTGGCCATGGCTAGACAGAACACTAAAATTCACGGGTGGATACCGTTCAAGTTTCCTGAGCGTATACAAATGTTGTCGCGGTCGAAGGCTGAACGTGCAATGAAGCTGAATATTGGATTTAAGATTAAGCGTAAATGTCACATTTCAGCCGTTAGAGCCGCAAAAGAAGTTATTCCCTATTTGCGAATAATTTTCAAAAACGATATGGAGATGGCTGCAGGGCTTGCCAAGTGGCTTGATTTAGACCAAGAAATGGTCGAGTATCTTGTCGGAAGCGAAGAAAAAGCTGAGGCTATAACAAAACTGTTGAGTTAAAAAGTAGAATGCTCAGCTTTTAGTGTATTTTGCTTCCTTCTTCAATGTCTTTTTCCGGCTGTAACGCTACAACCTTGCCTTTGTCGCTTTCTGCAGCCAAAATCATGCATTGAGATTCGATGCCCATGAATTTTCTCCGTTGAAGATTCAATATAAATGCGTACTTTTTGCCCGCCAACTCTTCAGGTTTATACCATTGCAGAAGCCCAGCGACCGCTTGTCTCTTTTCCGTTCCAAAATCCACAATCATCCGTATTAGGTTCCGCGAACCGGGTATTTGGTTTGCCTCAACGATTTTTCCGATACGCAAGTCCAGCTTTTGAAATTCTTCAAATGAAATTTCCATCTTCACATTCACCATTTTTCAAATCTTCACACAGAAACAACTATTAAGTTTTGTGCGGTTTTCTTTTACGTTTTATCTTCTCAACAGTCTTCGCTACGCCTTCCCAACCTTCGACAATCTTCGAATTAATTATATCGAAGGCTTGCTTCGAAGTTAATCCACGCAATTCTCCGCCAACACTTTTCCTTGCGAGGTAAGCTGCAGCGTTTAGAATTTCGCCGTTCAATCGTGAATCCATCAAATCTGCCAAGTGACAAATTAACGCTTCGATAGTGTGCGGTCTGATTGGACCATAATCTCCATGATGCGCAGACACCACATGAACTAGTTCCAACGGAAAATCTCTTCGAACAAGCTCAGAAATCACAAGCGACAAATGGTCCATGTAGTCGGCTAATCTCGTTGAGCCGTAACTACCGTTTTCATTTACGGCGTACGTGACGGGTTTGAAAATGTCATGCAACAAAACTCCAGCCAAAACCAAGTCGCGGTTTACCTTTCCATGGTAAACTTCCTCAACAGAATTGCACATTACCAACGCAAAATTTGCTGTTGAAACAACATGTTCTATGTAACCGCCCGGATAACAATGGTGATGTGACAACCCCGCTGGTGACGTGTCTAAAGGCAAGTTTGGATATTTTTTCTCGTTTATTTCGAATGATGGATTTTCCAGCAATTCAACGACTTTTTTTCGAAGTTTCTTGTCGCGAATCTTTTTCGCCAAGACAGCAAGTTTTGGGTGAAGCACTTCTAATCTCACTGTTCCTTTGTTGTTGCTGAAACAATATTGATTTTTCGTTTTTTCTCTGTCGCTATTTCGTGAGCCCTTAATACTGGCTCTGGAACGCGATTGTTAAGCACACACTGTTTGACGATGTCTATAGCTGTTTTCAAGGAGACCATGTGTCCAACACTAACATAAACTGGTTTACATCCCTTTTTTGTAGTAACAACCGCACCAACAACCTCGCCCTTATTCCTAAGAAAAACAACTTCTTTGTTAGTTTCAAAGTTTTCAACTTCACCGAATAATCTGCTCTTTGCAACGCCTATCGTTGGTTTCCTCGTCACGAGACCTAGATGGCTTGCAAATCCGCATCGATAAGGATGTGCAAAGCCTTGCCCATCAACGAGATAAACATCAGGCTGCACCCGCAACTTTCTTATGCTAAGGACAGTTGGTGGAATTTCTCTAAAAGAAAGAAGTGTTGGAATGTATGGAAAGCCTGTTTTGCAAAGAGCCACTTGTGATTCTACAAGCCTATGAGACTCATAATCTAAAACTGCTGTAGCTCCAATTGACATTCCCTTAACATAAGCGACATCAACACCAGCAACAAAACGAATTTTTTCAGGGAGCTTATCCTTAAAAATAATTCTTTCCGACAAGCGTAACTGTGCTTCATGGGCTTTTTTGATTGAAAATCTAGGCTTTATGCCATCATTCATTCAGTTAACCTTTCTAGTCTTCTTTCTCCTCTGTAATTTTTCAAAACGTTTCAAGTGTTCTTCCAGCGATTTTCTCCGTACTTCTTGCGTTATGTCCCCACGTGTAGTTTCAATGATTTTCCTTGCGACATCGCATTTTCTTCTGAGACCAGGGACAAGCATGTAAGCTTCGTCCATACCCATGAGTTCAATGTAGATTTCGTCCATCTTTTGTAGGCATGTTTCTCCCTTTGTCACATCTCCCTCACGTAAGGCATCCAAAGCTAATCGTCTGTACTCGCCTATAACATCTGCTAATCCAAGAACATAATCAATTGAAGGCACGTTCACTTCTTTAGGTGTTATGAATGTTCCGTTTTCGACTAAGTTTAGGAATATGTTTGCTTCTGAATACTCTTGAAGGGCAGAATTGAACAAGCCACTATAGATTATGTCTGGGTATCTTGTTGATAAGCCGTTAAGTTCTGAAAGAATTTCTTTCGCATTCTCAACAAGGTTTTCTGCTTCTTCTAACCTCTTCTGATGAATCATAAGTATTGCCTGCTTAGAGAGACTTGTTGCCTTCCGCATGCTTTTTTGGGCATTTTCCCTCACTTTTTCCTTCTCTCTAAGCTCCTTTCCGACTTCTCTCAAAATACTCTTTAAGAGTGACATGCAAATACACGCCGATTTCAGTTAGAGGAATAAGCAGATAAGTATTTTATATATTCCCTAAAAAAATGGAGCAAGGGCTCAGCATGTAGTCTGTTGAAGGTTCTTACTGTACTGGTGGCGGTGGAGGTTCCTTCCATTTCTCCACAAGCAGTTTGGTGTCCCCCAGCTTGAAGGTTATCTTTACAAATATTGAGTCTGAGCCCTTAAAGGGGAACATGCTGTCTTCGGCCAGGTCTTTTGGCAGGTATATCAGGAATTTTCCGTCTTTTCGTCTGAATAATCTCCCTCTTCCTTCGTTGACCATTTTTGTTCACATCTCGATTCAATTTTTGGTTTAAGAAAGCACTTATATAGAGAATGGTATTTAAGCTTTTTTATCATTAAATTCGCTAAGGAACAAGCAGTTCTCAGATATACGGGAATTTTTTGAATCATCTGCAATAGATATTAACCGGCATCAAATCTTTTAGGTTTTCCAATTCTGCTTAATAATACAACCCTACTCTCCCTTGAATCATCAATCATGCAGTATCCGGATTCTTTTGCTAATTGATTTGCAAACGCTAGAATTTCCTCCCAGCTAGGCGTATTTTCATATTTCAGTCGAAGCCTGGAAAATCCCACGTGCATATACGCTTTCGGTTCAATATAAGTTGGATTAGCCTTCTCAAGAAGTTTAGCGTAGCCCTCGACATTTTTCATGTTCAAGCAACGAACCGATGTTATTCGAACAACCGTTGGACATTTAAAATTGGGCAAGAGTGATAGTGTCTCTTTCAACTTTTCCCACGCGTTCGGAACTTGCGGTCGGCAAACATGTTTAAAAGTGTCTTTATTTGGGGCGCATACAGAAACGTAAAGTTGTGTTGGTTCTTCACTTAACTTTGCTAATGCCGAAGGCACGGTCCCGTTAGAAACGAGAAAAGTAGTGAATCCTCTCCTATGAAAAGTTTTGATTAATCCTCCAATATCTCCGTAAAGAGTGGGCTCTCCAGTCAAGCTTATGGCGGCATGTTTTGGAGTTACGGCTTCCATAAATTTCTGCTTGTTGGTCTTCGAATTACCTTTATACCCACTTAAAATTCTAAGTTGTGCTCTAATGCTTTCGTCAACAATTTCTTCTGGAGAATCCCAGGATGGCAATTTCGTTTCGTTCCACGTAATTTGTAAGTCATCATTCTGAGCCCTCCAACAAAAAAGGCACTGTTGGGTGCAGTAAAAGGCTGCCGGCGTCATTTGTATGCATTGATGTGTTTTTATTCCGTAAAATTTCTGTTTGTAGCATGGTCTATCATTGATTAAGGTTTCGTGAAGCCATCTACACTTTTTAACGGCTGAGTGGTGACCGACAAAGTGGTATTTTTGCTTTTTCAATGCTTGTACGAGCGCGGAAGGAATCGAAGTTTCCAACTGTATCACTTTTCTAAACCACAATGTCTCATAGAAGTATGAAATTGGAATCATAGATAAAAATAGTTCATTATTTAAAGCAGTATTCAATCCTTTGAAATTCGTCACAAAGTTTTGCAACGTCTTTTCTGATTTCTTCTGGCTGTTCTCTGTCAATGATGGTTCTCTTGATTAACTCAGCGATTTGCAGCATTTCTCGCTCTTTCATTCCACGTCTCGTAACCTCACACGTGCCAATTCTAATGACGCAATCTGCAATGATGTTTGCATTTTGAAGTTTTTCTGCTATGGCTCTTCCTTGCTCAGAGTTTCCATAGTCCATTATCACTTGATGTGATTTAGTGAATCCCAAGTGTCGGCAAACGACTGGAAAACCGCAATCAAACAAGGCTTTGGCTAATGTTTGCGAGTTGCGAACAACTTGTGCTGCGTAGGCTTTGCCAAATTTTTCCATTTCAGCCAACACCAAAGTCAGCGCTGCAATGCGGTTCCAGTGGGCGTTGTCAACGAAAGTGGGGTAAATTTTCTCTTTTAGAATTTTTCCGTGTTCTTTGTCTGCGACAATTATGCCTCCTTGCGGTCCGAAAAAGCTCTTATGTGTGGATCCGAAAAGGGCAGATGCACCTTCTCTAAGCGGGTCTTGAAACTGTCCGCCGGCGATGAGCCCTAAAACGTGTGAGCCATCAAACCCTACGCATGCACCATTTTCCCGCGCAACTTCTGCTAAATCTTTCACTGGGTGTGGAAAAGTGATTAGGCTTGCCCCGAAAATTACTATTTTAGGCTTAACACGTCCTATGGTTTCCTTTGCTTCTTCAACTGCTATGTTCCTGTCGGTCTTTGAAAAGGGGAACGGTACCGCTTTAAGGCTTAATAACCCTGCTAAGGCGTCACTCCACATTCCAGGATAGCCACCATCCTCTGGAGAAACACACATTAGCGTGTCACCTTGTCGCGTGAAATTAGCCAAGAAAATCATGTCGGCGATGTGTCCTGAAAGCGGGCGCAAATCTGCAGTGTCAGCTTTGTACACTCTTTTTGCGATTTCCTCGCCATATTGTTCGATTTCATCGGTGAATCTTGTGCCCATGTAGAAGCGGTCTCTCGCAGTGTAGCGATGCCCAAGCTCAGAGGATAAGAGTCCACGCACGGCGGGACTCATAACATTTTCCGAAGGTATAAGATTGAGGCATTGTTTTCCACGCCATTCTTCGTGTTGTTGGACCAAACTTAGGATTTCGTCAATCAAACAATCACTCTCAAATTTTAGTCAATATACTTATTCGTACATTTAGTTTTCTGTCCAAATCCTTGCTTCTAAAAAGGTAAAGTTTAAAATGTTCACAGTATTAGAAGTGTTCACAAATCTGGATTAAATTACGAGGGAATAACATTTGACGCAGTCTTGGCTCAGAAAAGCTGAATTGTTTATGATTTTAGTTCTCATTCTGTCTTTAACAATAACATTTCATTTTGCGCCGAAAGCGAGAGCTGCAACAGAAATACTTTCCTTAACTCCTTCTTCTGGAAAGATTGGGACATCTGTTCAAGTGAACGGCACCATAACAACCGAGAACGGAAATTATAGTGTAAAGTTTGACGGAGATATAGTCACCACTGGAATAGCGGAAGGATATGTGGTTGATGCGACTTTTGTCGTTCCAAATACATACGCGGCTTACCATAATGTAACGTTAATTGATGATGTAGCAGTAGAAAATCACACTGTGGCATTTTCAGTTTTGACATCATACTTTCTCGAGGTAGTTGCTGTTGAACCGCCGAAACAGCAACGGCAAGAAGGAGACTCTGCAACAATCAACGCAACCATCAATGGCGGAAACTCAAACACATCTTACGCTGCAAACATTACGGTCCAAACTCCGACGAATGCTACATACACTAAAACGTTCACCGTTGCAACTTCAGATAAAGGAAACGGAACCACCATCTTTTCTTTTCCAGATGACTTCCTAAGCGAAAACCCCAACGCTAACACTAACTTCACTGGCTATTATGATGTGTTCTTTAACGCTACGCTTGCGGCTAAAACTTTTTTCGTCGGATTAACAAACGCCACTGAATATCATAGATTCGATTTAGTTGACATCAAGGCGACAGGCTACAAATCTGACGAAAACGTCACAATAACAGTAAACTTCGGAGGTGCCACAATCCACTCAGACAGCGTCAACGCCACCGGAGAAGGCATAATCTATGCAAACTGGACTGTTCCTTCAAATGCCACAATTGGCACTTACACTCTTAACCTCACTTCAACATTTGGAAACACAACAAAAAATCCATCAGACATCCAAAGTCTTAGGGTTCCAGGCTTTGACATCAACGTCACAATAAGAAACCTTGCCGGGGAACCTTTTCAAAGCGTAACAGACAAAGTAACTGTCAGAGTTTACGAGAATGCAACATCTATTGAGAACAAAACAAGTAGTGCAGGTGGTTTAGTGTTTCTGACACTTGAGATTGGAAACTACACCGGCGAGGCGTATTTCAGGGACCAAAAAGTTGGTGAGCAATGGATAAATATTACCGGCGTTGCCTCGCTAGATTTTGGATGCAACTTCACTAACCTTAGAATCTTGGTAAAGGCACTTGTGGACGATGTTGAAGTAAACATTCCAGAAGCCGGATTGTTCCTAACACCTGAAAATCTGACAGCAACCACAAACATTACTGGAATTGCAATATTCCATTCCTTATTACCCAATGTTACTTACACTTTCAACGTTTCACGTTACAACACGTTATTTAATGAGACAGTCATTCCAGCTCTGCTTGTAAATGAAAACGCAGTAGCATGGTTTGACGTAAATATCACCTGCCCAACGTTAACATTACAGGTAAATGTCACAAACCCCAACGCAGGTGACCAGCCAATGAGCAATTTTACAGTGAAGCTTAATGAACTAATGGGCGGAATATTCTATGAAGGCAGAACAGATGCTCAAGGAATAGCGGTCTTCAACGCTATTTTCGGCAATTACACCATCGAAGTCTACGAAGAGAACGGAATAAAACTGGTCGGAATAACCACTGATCTATTCGAAAGCAAGAACGTTTCCGTAAGCTGCAGTCTCTACGGTTTGGAAGTTACAGTTAAAGTTGTTGACTATTTTTGGCAGCCTATTCCAAATGCTCTTGTAGTATTGCAGCGGGAAGGTCTAGTAGGACGTTCAATGTACACACAAGCCAGCGGTGTTGCCACGTTCGACAGCGTTGTCGGTGGGAATGTGCAAATAACTGTTTACTTGATCGACCAAACAAGACCTTACACTGTAGAAAATTATGTTGTTAGCACACCAACAACAATCGAAATCAGAATAGAAAAATACGTAATACTGGCAGGGTTTCTCATCGAAGCAATTCATTTGATAACGGCGATAATAATTATAGCAACTGTAATCTTTCTTCTTTCTCTAGAAGTTTACAGGAGAAAACGCCGCAAGAGCTCTCGAGAAAATGAGAAGTTAGAGTGAAAATAAGGAGTTTGAAGGAAAAAAGTTTATATCAAAAGTCCGGTCAACTATTTATTAGAAAAGAAGTAGTACTGCAATGATAGAATTTTGTTAAACAATTGTTAAAGGTTGTGCATGCATTGGCTCTGGCGAAGAATTGTTCTCCAACATGTAAATCCTTCAAATGTACAAAAAACGCTACTGTCTACAGACGAGATGGTGTATGGTGCAGATGGACTGAAGACATGTGTAATGTTGCGAACTGCACATATGCCATTTGCATAAAAAGGCGGTTGTTGCCCAGAGGGGTCTGTGGAGAGACCGTAAAAAGAAAAACCGTTGAAAAACAGCCTGAAGAGATTGTCGGTCCCGCAATAAAGCTTCGTGGAAGAACACTGCGCAGAATTGGGGAAAAAGAAATCTTCTAGCATCGTCTCAGTATTTCCTTTAGATAACCTTTTTTTATTGATTAAGTAGTGCGCTTTTTACTTAGCTGGGACGCGCTTAACAACTGGGGGCTTTATTTTTTTCAAAATTCTGTAGCCACAAACTATACATTTTATTTCTCCGCCCCGAAGTTCCAACTCTTCAGAAGGAACTGTCGCTCCGCATCGTACGCATTCGTAAACTATTCCAGCTGCTGTTTTCTCCATGAAATCATCCTCTTCTTACAAAGGAAATTCACTTTGCTTTTAAATGTTTCCAGTTGTCGTTACATCAATGGTAGAGGTAGTGGTCTTTGAAGAGCAAATTGAGAAAGATTTTGGCGGGAACCCTCCCACCGGACAAATTGGGATTCGTTCACAATTCTTACGACATCGTAGGGGATATAGCCATTATACGAGTGCCAGAAGCGTCTAGAATGCTCTGCAAAGCTATAGCAGCAGCCATCATGGCAGTTCATAGAAATGTTAAAACAGTTTTAGCACAAACAAGCCAAGTTCAAGGAGATTTTAGACTTCGAAAATTAGAACGTGTTGCAGGCGAAGACAAAACTGTCACAGTTCACAGGGAATCCGAATGTCTTTTTTCTGTTGACGTTGCAAAATGTTATTTTTCGCCTCGGCTTTTCTTCGAGAGAATGCGGATTGCAAGGCTGGTTGAAAATGACGAAGTGGTCGTTAACATGTTCAGTGGTGTTGGCTGTTTTTCTATAATCATTGCCAAGCATTCGAATGCTCAAAAAGTGTATTCGATTGATGTTAACTGTTCGGCATTTCAGCATTTGAAAGAAAATGTTAGGTTGAATAGAGTTTATGGAAAAGTTATTCCCTTGCTGGGTGATGCGGAAGAGGTTGTCAAAACAAAACTATGCCACATTGCGGATAGAGTTTTGATGCCTCTGCCAGAAAAAGCTTTGGAGTATTTGCCTTATGCCTTGTTGGCTTTGAAGAAAACGGGCGGTTGGATACATTTTTACTATTTTGAACATGCCAAGAAAAATGAGAATCCGGTTGAAAAAGTCAAGGCAAAAGTCGCTGAAAAACTTGGAAACCTCGGTGTTGTCTTCGAAATTCCGTTCGGTCGAGTTGTCAGAACCACCGGCCCAAACTGGTATCAAATAGTTTTAGATATTAAGGCAGTCCCGTGAACATGGAAAACATTTATACATGTTGTCTTGGCGTTGATTAATTGGTGAAGTAGTTGAATATTGAAGTTGGCTTGTGTGGCGTATACTGCGGGCATTGTCCAGTTTACAGACGCGAGGAAAAATGATGTTTCGGATGCGATTGGGTCAATGAACAGTTAAGAAAAGTCAGAGAATCTCATAGAGAATGCGCTTTTTTGGAATGCACCAAAGAAAAGAATGTGAAATCTTGTTTTCTATGCAAGGAGTTTCCATGCCAATTGCATTATGAAAAAGAAGCAGTGTACACCGCAGAAGCGTTGAACATGTGGAAAGAACTTATAGAAAAAGGATTCAGTTTCGATAAAGCCTAAAAATGTTTTATAAGTTTGAAGGTAAACATACCTTTGGAGGGATAAAAATCAAGAAAAAGTTGATGGAAATACTGGCGTGCCCAATTGATAAACATCACCCGCTAGAATTGCATGTATTTGAAGAGAAGGACGAGATAGTTGAAGGTTTGATTGTGTGTCCTAAATGTTTAAGATGGTATCCGATACGCGATGAAATTCCAGAGATGCTGCCAGACGAATTGCGAAGAGAAAACGAAGATATGCCTTTCTTGAAAAAGTGGAAGGAAAAGATTCCTGAAAAGATTTTGCATGAAGGTAAGCCCTTCAATTTTAAAAGTCAAAGCAAAAAAAACCTTTAATCTATCTCATCTCAGCTTCACGACTCTGCCTGTTACAGAGGATTTCAACGCTGCCTCGGCGATTTGAAGAGCTTTTAAACCATCCATTCCGGTTATTAGTGGTTTTTCCTTCTTCAACACACAGTTTGCAAAATGCTTAAGCTCAAGTTTCAGTGGTTCTTGCCATGGATATCTTGGCTGTACTGTTTCTTTTGCGTCTTCCACTGCCATTTCTTGTGTGATGTAGTTCAGTTTCATTATTGCCGTGCTTCCAGTAACTATCAGTATTCTTGTTTTGTATGGTGTTAGCCAGTTGGACTCAATGAAGGCGCTTTTTCCGCTTTCAAAAGTAAGCATTATCTGTGCATAATCTTCGAATTTTTTGTGTCTCATGTTTCCAGTTTTTGCGTAAACGGCAACGGGTTCTTCATTAAACAAATATCTCATTACGTCGATATCGTGTATGGCCGTATCCTTAACTACACCAACATCGCCTATTCTTTCAGGCCACTGGGAAACTCTTTTTGATGTTGCGCAGACGATCTCGCCAATCGTTTTGTTTTCAACAGCTTTTCTAATATGTTGCAGTCCCGGAATGAATCTCATCAAAAAACCAACAGTGATGTGCAATCTTTCTTTTTTGGCAGTTTCCAACAGTTTCTCTGCTTGCTTCACGTTTGCAGCCATGGGCTTCTCAACTAAGACGTGCTTTCCGGCATTCAATACTTTTAGGGCTTCCTTTGCAAGGTTAGTGGACCACGTACAAACACTCACTGCCTCGATATCTTCTTTCTTCAACAGTTTTCCAGTGCTTGCATAAGGTTTGACGCCAAATTGCTTAGCCACACTTTTTGCTCTTTCAGCGTCGATGTCGCAGACGGCTAAAAGTTCTGTTTCTTCCAATTCTTTAAAAACTCTTGCGTGGTTTCGCCCCCAGAAACCCGTTCCAATCACTGCTACACCTAATTTTTTCATTTTGTCCACACTCCTCTTCCTAAACCACGGTATATGAAGCCTTCCTTTTCAATTCTATCTGGTTCAACAACTCCTTCAAAATCGATGATTGCCGCTGGCATTTTCATTACAACTTTCAATTTTTTCAAGTTTAGATGTTTGAGCTGTTCATGTCCCGTGAATATTATTAGGCAGTCAGCGCCTTCTGCTGCTTCAAATAAGTTTCTACTAAAAACGTGATGTACGACGGCTAATTCTTCTCCTGAAAAGTATGGGTCGCAAAGGTTGACTCTGGCTCCTCTGGCTTCCAGCATTTCAGCGAGCTCTTTTGCCATTTTTTTCGGAGGGCTTCTTATATTTTGCAGTTGTGAAATTCCGAATAAGGAAATTCGTGCTCGTCTTAGTGTTTTTCCACAAGTTTTTAGGGCGTCTTTAGTCAAGTTAATTGCGTGTTTAATCATTTCGTCATTTATGTCTCTGGCAATTGCGGGTAAACGAAGTTTTACATTAAGGTTCTCGGCATCTTCCAATAAAAGGTACGGTTTTTCCTGTGCTCCTTCTGGAGTGAGCTGTGGGAAAGGAATTGTTGAGTTATCCTTAACATTTACAAGTTTGCAAACTTCGAGAACATCTATGCCTAATTTTTCGCAGAGGAGAGCTAACTCATTAACAAGTCCTATATTGACATCTTGATGTACTGCTTCAAAGAGCGCTGCCGTTTCTGCCGCCTTTATTTTTTCTATTTTTCTCACGCCATTCTTTGAAACTTTCTCAAGGATTATCGATGCGGCATTTAAACTGTTTTTGTCCGTTGCTGCCACAATTCGCTTGTAATTCGCTAATTTTTCTAATGTTTGTCCATTAAAGATTTGAACTGGACTGTAGGCTATGCCTAAATCAGTTCCAACTTTGAGTCCTGATGTATTCTCCAAAATTTCTTTAATTAACCCTTCTATGATACCAACTCCCGTGGTGCTTATAACAATGATTAAGGCGCCACGATGAAGACCTAAACCCACTTGTTTGCAAACACTTTCAATTTCTGAATAATCAGCTTTTTTCTTCTCATCAATCTTCACAGAAGTCGTTACAACAGCAACATCACTTTTGGAAACGGCTGTGCGGGTGTCATTTATGGCGCTTAAATATCCTGATTTTATGTAACTTTTCAATTTAAGCTCATTCTCACGCTTTAAAAAAGGAATTTTTCCTTTTGCCATTGCGTTTACTATTGTTTGGTCTGCATCTGCGCATATGACTCTGAACCCCGCGTCAACAAAAAGGTAGGCATGGAGAACGCCGGTTTCTCCGCAGCCTATTATGCTAATTGTATAGTTTCTACGTTTTTCTGGCATGTCGATTTCTTCTTGTTTTATGTTTAGTATTGTGGTTGGCATGTCAAGTGTTCCTCGTAATGATTAATGTGGAGAGCAGTTTTAACTCTTCAAACTCTTAATTAGCTTTTCCAGTTTTAAGGTGTACTCACGGACAAGTTTTAGTGCTTTCTTCTCACTTTTGGCTTCTGCATACAACCGATAAATGGGTTCTGTTCCGCTTGGGCGGACCAAAATGGTGCTTTTGTCTTCAAACCATATTTTGACACCATCAATAGTGCTTATTTTCAATCCTTTCACTTGGGCTGTCAGTTTTTTCAATACTGCCTCTTTAAGCGTTTCTGGGCATTCCACTTTACCTTTTTCAATAAAATATTGTGGCAAATCTCCCAGAAGCTTTGAAAGTTTTTCGCCCGTTCTTGCCATAATGTCTAAAATCAGCGCTGTCGTCATTGCACCGTCTCTAACTGATTGGTGCGGTCCATAAAAGACTCCGCCGTTTTCTTCTCCGCCGAGTTTTGCTTTCAGTTTTTTCATGGTTTGTGCAACTGTTACGCTTCCAACTTTAGTCCACACAAGCTCTCCACCGTAAGCGTCGGCTACGTCCTTAATCAAAGTTGAAGAGCTCACCGGCGTGACAATTTTTTCGCCTGGGTTATCTTGCAGAAAATATTTTTCTATTAATGCAAAGGTTTTGTCTCCCCAGTAAATCTCTCCTTTTTCGTCAACAAAAATCGACCGGTCGGCGTCTCCGTCATAGGCTACGCCCAAGTCTGCGCCTGCGGCTTTCACAGTTAAGGCTAAATCATGGAGGTTTTCTAGACGAGGTTCTGGTAATCTTCCTGGGAAGGTTCCGTCAATATTCCCGTTTAATGTTGTGATTTTGCACCCTAAATCTCGAAGTAATCGTGGCGCAGCTAGGTTGCCGACACTGTTTGCTGCGTCAACCACGACATGGTAATGTTTTTTCGCTATTTTTGTAACGTCAACATGCGTTTTTATGGCTTCTACGTAATCGTCAATTATTCCTGGCAATTCTCGTGTTTCGCCTAGGCTGTTCCACTCTGCATAGCGTATCTTTTCTTGAAAAAATATTTTTTCAATCTGTATTTCTTGTTCACGAGAAAGCTCGATTCCATCATTCCAAACAACTTTTATCCCATTATACTCTGGTGGATTGTGCGATGCAGTTATTATTACTGCGCCATCCGTTCTATGTGTTTTGACTGCATATTGTAATGTGGGTGTAGGCGCCATTCCAGCAAAAAGCACGTCACATCCGGTTGCGTTTAAGCTGGAGATAACTGCCTTTGCAAGCATGGGGCTGCTTGTTCTAGCATCGTATCCAACAATAAGCGTTCCTTGTTTGAAGAACGTGCCTATTGCGCATCCAATCTTAATCGCAATTTCTGGAGTTAATTCCTTGTTGGCTAATCCGCGAATTCCGTTTGTTCCAAACAAACGTTTCGAGCTTTGCATAATATTTTGTCTCTCCCTTCTAAGCGATGCATTTTGGTGTTAATACACTTTCTGAAACTTCCTTTGCAGGGCACACCCATACTCCGCTTACAAGTGACACATTATCTCTTATTTTTGCATGGTCTCCGATTACGCATCCTTTTGCAATTTTGACATTTGTTCCGATAACCACATTTTCGCCGATTATCGCATTGTCTATTGTTGAAAAATCAGATATTACTGTGTATGGGAAAATCACGGATTCTCGTATTTGAACACCTTTACCGATGCTAACGTTCCGTCCCAAAACTGAAGAAGGACCAATAATTGACTTTTCTCCTAGAGAAACTCCCTTGTCGAAAGCCACGGGACTCCTTATTTCAACATTGCCTTTAGTTTCCAATTTCTGTTGCTTTGCAATCGAAGACAGCAAAGTCTTGTTGGTTTCCAAAAAGTCTTCCGGCTTACCGATATCCGTCCATAAACCATCAAAAACACATCCATAAAGCATGTCTTCTTCAACGAGTTTTGGAAAAACTTCGCGCTCAAGAGACACTTTTCTCCCTTCTGGAATGTACTCGAAGATTTCAGGGTTGAACGCGTATACTCCAGCATTTATCAAGTCAGACGGAGCCTTTTCGCGTTCGGGTTTCTCAACAAACCTCTTTATTCGGCCATTTTCCGCTAGTTCAACAACTCCGAATCTGCTCGGGTCTTCGACCTTATGAATGGCAATTGTTGCTAAAGCATGCTTTTCTTTATGTCTCTTCAAGAGTTCTGCGTAGTTTACATCAGCAAAAATATCTCCATTTATAACCAAGAAAGGCGCATTGTAACCAATTAGTTTCTGAGCCTTTTTTATTGGTCCGCCTGTGCCCAGCGGTTTTCTTAATGGATCTCGAGAATAGACGATGCGTATTCCATGTCTCGGAACCCTTGAAAGTTTAATGAAAGTTTCTGTTTGGTGGCTGACCGCCAGTATGACTTCATTTATTCCGTTGTTAGCTAGCCTTTCAAAAGTCCATTCCAGTAAGGGCTTGTTGACTATTGGAAATAGAATCTTGGGTCTCGTGCAACTCAGTGGTCTAAGCCGTGTGCCGAAGCCTCCAGCGAGAATCAAAGCCTTCAACTTGTTCACCGTTCCAATGCAAATTTTATATCATTCTCCTCTTAATATAAGCGATTTCGTGAAGGTGAAGTTGTTGAAGATTTTGCTGCATGAGATAAGCTGGGCTGAAGCCAAAGAATACTTTTTAAAAAATGACATCGCCATTTTGCCAGTTGGCTCTAATGAGCAACATGGCCCTCAAAACCCCCTCGGAACAGACCATTTGATAGCTAAGGCAATAGCTGAAGAAACTGCTAAACGCGCTGGGGTTATATGTTTACAGGTTGTTCCTTTCGGTGTCAGTTCGCATCACAAACAGTTTTGGGGCACTATTTTCATCTCGCCTAAAACATTCAAAAACTACGTGAAAGAAACATGTCTAGCACTGAATTATTATGGTATACAGAAAATTGTAATAGTAAATGGACACGGCGGCAACCTCCACGCTCTTACTGAACTGGCTCGAGAACTGCGAGAAAAAGGAATATTCATCTCAGTCTTTCAATGGTGGCCTGCGGCAAGCAAACTTTTGCCAGACCTTTTCAAGCCAGAAGAAAGAGGGCATGCTGGCGCTGAAGAAACTTCGGTGAATCTGGCTTTACATCCACAAACAGTCAACATGAAAAAGGCGGTTAATGAGGAAACGCGCAAACATAAAACGCAAACAGAAGGCGTAACGCTTCCATTGGACACTGCGGACTACGCAAGCTTAGGAGTTTTTGGCATTTCAAAAACGGCTTCTGCAAAAAAGGGCAAGAAGGTTTTTGAAGTTGTGGTCGACGAACTTGTTAAACATGTGAAATTGCTTAAAAATGCGAAAATTGAGGATTTAATGCAAAAACCGAAGGCTTAAAGTTTGGCTCCGTTTTTTTATTCCCATTCAATCGTTGCCGGAGGCTTATGCGTTACATCGTAGACAACTCGTGTAACTTCTGATATTTCATTTGTTATCCTTGTCGAAATTCTCTCCAGCACATCATACGGGATTTTTGCGAAACTGGCGGTCATTGCTTCGCGGCTTTCTACCAAACGTACTGCAACAACGTAACCGTAGGCTCGTGCGTCGCCTTTCACGCCTGTAGCTTTCGTATCTGTTAAAACAGCAAAATATTGCCACAAATTCTCTTCCAGTCCACTCTTCTCAATTTCTTCACGCACAATCTTGTCCGCTTTTTTCGCTATTCTAACCTTCTCCTCAGTTAATTCGCCAATTATTCTGACTGCAAGTCCCGGACCCGGAAATGGTTGTCTAAAAACTATTTCTTTGGGTAATCCAAGCATTTTTGCGACTCTTCTGACTTCGTCTTTGTATAGATCACGTAGCGGCTCAATGATTTTTTTGAATTTGATTTTAATTGGTAAACCCGCCACGTTGTGGTGTGTTTTTATTTTGTCTGAGAATTTTCTGAATCCAGACTCAATTCTGTCAGGGTATATGGTTCCTTGGATTAAGTAATCTGCGCCTGTTTTTTCGGCGATTTCCTCGAAGACGCGTATGAATTCTTCTCCTATGATTTTCCTTTTCTTTTCTGGTTCGGCGACTCCATTGAGTTTTTCCAAAAATCGCTTTTGCGCGTCTGCGATTATAAGGTTTAGTTTGAATTTTTGGAAGACGCTTTTGACGAATTCTGGTTCGTTTTCACGCATAAATCCGTGGTCAACGAATACTGCTGTTAGATTGTTGCCTATTGCTTTTGCTGCTAAGGCTGTGGCGACGCTGGAGTCTATGCCTCCGCTTAGGGCTATTATTGCTTTTCCTTCGCCAACTTCTGTCTTTATTTCTTCTATCATTTTTTCTATAATATCTTCCATTTTCCAGTTGGCTTTGCATTTGCAAACTTCGAAGATGAAGTTTTGGAGCATTCGGGTTCCGTTTTCAGTGTGCACGACTTCCGGGTGCCACTGTAAACCGTAAATCGGCTTGTTTTTGTGTCTAAATGCTGCGACTGGACAGCTCTCTGTATGCGCTAACACTTCGTAGTTGGCAGGAATTGAGAAGACGGTGTCGCCATGACTCATCCAAACTTTCTCTTTCTCGTTTAATCCTTTCAACACGCCTACTGGCTTGTTAATGGTTACATATGCTATTCCATACTCTCTTTCTTTTGCTGGCTCAACTTTTCCTCCGACCATTTGAGCTATGAGCTGATGTCCATAACACAATCCTAGAATTGGTAATCCTACACCAAGAATATGCGGGTCAGGTTTAGGAGCGTTTGTTTCGTAAACGCTTGCTGGTCCACCTGAAAATATGAGTCCCTTAACACTGAATTTTTCTTTTAGAAGCTCAATTTCTTCTGGTTTTATGTCATGTGCGACAATTTCTGAGTAAGCCCCATGTTCTCTTATCCGCCTTCCTATGAGGTGACAGTATTGTCCGCCGAAGTCAAGCACGAGTATTGTGTTGTACTTCATTGTTTATCTTTCTCATGCTATGGGATTAATGCTCCGTGTGGACACAAGTATTTAAGCATGTTACTTTTATGCGTAAAGGTATTTTTGCAGTTCCCAATTGGTTACTTGATTCCTATCGTTAGGCTGGTGCGGCTCATACTCTTTCCATTCTTGCACTTTAAGCTCCATGTATTTTTCCACGTTTTCCTTACCCAAAGCTTCTATGCAAATGTCGTCGCTTTTCCACTCTTCTAAAGCTTCCTTAAGAGATGTCGGCAAAATTTGGATGCCTAACTTCTTGCGTTCTGCTTCTGTGAGATGATAAACATTAGCGTCCACGGGTTCACCTGCATCAATCTTTTTTCTGATGCCGTCCAATCCAGCCTCAAAAATCACTGCATAAGCCAAGTACGGATTACAAAGCGGGTCTGGGCATCTGAACTCTATTCTTGCTTCTTTCTCTTTTCCAGGGAAATATTCTGGTACTCTTATCAGCGCAGAGCGGTTTCTCTTGCTCCACGCAACATATACTGGGGCTTCGTATCCGGGTACAAGTCTCTTATAACTGTTGACAGTTGGTGCGGCAATCGCACAGAGCGCTCGCGCATGTTCCAGTAAGCCACCAATGAAATATCGGCATTTTTGCGAAAGATACGCGTATCCTTTTGGGTCATAGAATAGGTTTTCTTCAGTTTTTGGATTGGTCAGCCCTAGATGGACATGCATGCCGTTGCCGGGCTTGCCGTGCCATGGTTTTGGCATGAATGTTGCTGTCCAACAATATTTTTTGTCTGCTACTGCTTTTGCTGCGAACTTGTAGCGCATTATGTTGTCGGAGGTTGTTTGCGGGTCTGAGTATGTGAATGTTATTTCGTTTTGTGCTGAGCCGGCCTCATGGTGTTGTCTTTCAACGGTGATTCCCATGGTAAAGAGGGTGTTGGACAAATCCATTCGGTAAGCTTCTGTTATGTCTCGACCAGGCGCTATGTCGAAGTATCTCTGTTTATCTATAAGGTGATTTTCAACTGGGTAAACTTCGCCTCCCGAGTTTTTCTGGATTAGGTAAAATTCTAGTTCAGCTGCGGCTGTTGGTTCATACCCTTCTTTTAATGCTTTTTGGATGGCTTGTTTGCAGATGTATCTTGGATCACTTTCGAAGGGTTCACCGTTGGGCTTATGCACATTACAGATGAAGCTTGCAACGCCTTTATCGTAGAAATAGTATGGACAAACCGTGAATGTAGACGGGTCAGGTTTCATGACCATGTCGCTTTCTTCTATGCCGACTCCACCGATTATTGAGGAACCGTCGAAGCCGACGCCTTCTTTTAGGGCGTTTTCTGCTTCTTCTGCTGGGATGGTTCTGCCTTTTAGATAGCCGAGCATGTCAGTGAAATGTAAGAGAACGTAATCTGCGCTTTTCATTAGTTTCAAACATGTATCAAGGTTTTGCATGCTGTATTCCGTTCTGTTCTCCCCCTAGTCAAGTTTACAGCAGATGGAATTATTTATTTACATATAAAAGGTTTATTGGAAAAAATATGAGTAAATGTTAAATATACAACGCACTAGATTAGACAAATGTGCAGTAGGGGTGAATGGCTGTGGATTTAGATGAAACAGATATTAAAATATTGAAAGCGTTAACTTCAGATGCGCGGCTTTCGTCACGGCAGATAGCTAACCAATGCGACGTTTCCATAGGCACGGTTTTGTCGCGGATGAAACGGATGGAAAAGGAAGGAATAATAAAAGGCTATTCGGTGCTGCTTGACCATGAAAAACTTGGGTACGAATTGACAGTTGTCAGCGAAATAACCGTTTCTAAGGGCAGGCTTCTGGAAGTGGAAAACGAGATTGCACGTTTGCCAAACGTCTGCTGCGTGTATGACGTGACGGGTTTGATAGACGCCGTCATAATTGCGAAATTCAAAAACAGAGAAGAACTGAGCAAGTTCACGAAAAGGCTTTTGGCAATACCGTATGTAGAAAGAACAAACACCCACGTTGTATTGACGACGATAAAGGAAGATTTCCGCTTAACCTAACTTGTTTGCGTATTTTCCTTCCTTTCACTCGACTTTTTCTAAAGCAAGATTTAATTCAAACGACAAATATGAAAAATAAGAGAACATGATTCCACGCGGGGGTTGCCAAGCATGGCCAAAGGCGTAGGCCTGAGGCGCCTATCCCGTAGGGGTTCGTGGGTTCAAATCCCACCCCCCGCACTT
>CAYWII010000024.1:0-21682 GCA_964457175.1 uncultured Candidatus Bathyarchaeia archaeon | reverse complement strand
AAGCCTCGGCCGGGCTTTGATCCCGGGACCTGCTGCTTACGAGGCAGCCGCTCTACCAAGCTGAGCCACCGAGGCATCCGCCATCTAATGAGGGAAACTGTTATTTTTAAGATGTTCGGAATAGCTTTTTCTAGGCGGAATATCTTATGGAAAGCTCCAATTTGTTAAACCTAATTTTAGGAAGAACTTCCATTAGAGATTTTGATAAGAACAGAAAGGTTTCAGAGAATGTTCTAAAGGAGATTCTGCTTGCTGGAATCAGAGCACCAAGCGCTGGTAACATTCAACCCAGAACCTTCATAGTTGTAAAAGATGACGCGGTTAAGGAACGTTTGTACGAACTTTGTGAAGAACAAGCTTTTATGAAAGATGCCCCTGTGTGGATTGTAATATGCCTTGACCTTCACCATCACATGAAAGCCGCAAAACTAACTGGAGCGGAATATGATTTCACAGGCGTTCTTCCATACACTTTCGGCGTTTTGGACGCTGCCTTGTCGCTTGAGAACTTGGTTATAGCCGCTGATTCTTTGGGGTTAGGCAGTGTAATAGTTGGATCTGTAATTGAACATCCGCAAAAGGTGAAGGAAATTTTGAAATTGCCAGAGCATTGCTTGGCGCTTAGTGTTCTTTGCATTGGGTATCCGCGGAAAAAGCTGGGAATAAGAGAAAAATGGAACTACAATGTAATAGTTTGCGAAGACCATTATAAGGACATAGAAGCAGATGATGTTTCAGATTACTGGAAGAAGCTTATGTCCAAGATTTGAAACGCAGTGGAAAAGAGCTAACACAAGAGGAGTTTGAAAAAATCCTTACGGAAAGAAGTTATGGAAAGTCGTATTCAAGACACTACACAGAGGAATTCGTAAAGAGTACAAATAAAAAATTGATGGAGTTTCTTAGAAAGCAAAGGTTTCTAAAAGATTAAACGTTGAAATCAGCGTATATGCAGATAAGACTGATTTGAAATAATGCCTGTTATGGGTCTGAAATGAATCTTCGACGTTTAGAGTTTACTCTTACTACAAAGTGTTGTTCCCGATGCATTCACTGTCAGGCAGAGGCGTCTCCGTCAAGAAACGATGTGATGCCTGTTAAGGACGCGTATAATTATCTAGACGAGACAACCGCCGTTTGCAACCTCAAATCCTTCATGGTTTTTGGCGGAGAACCAATGCTCTATCCAGAACGTGTAATAGCCATTTTCGAGAAGGCTCGACAGTTAGAAATTCCGCGGATTGACATGATAACGAATGGAGTGTGGGGCAAAGACAAGGAAAAGGCTGGGAAATTGGCAGAGAGACTCAAAAATGCAGGATTGAATAATGTGGATGTGAGCGTTGACGTTTTTCATGCACAATACGTGCCAGTCGAGTATCCGCAGAATGCAGCATCAGCTTTGCTAAAGGCTGGAATAACGGATGTTAAGTGGAATGTAGCTGTTGTTGACTCAATAGACGCAGAAAACGAATACGACAGTAAAACAAAGCAAATATTGAAAAAACTTGAACCCATAGGAATCGATGCCAGATTCGTTAAAATAATTCCCGTTGGGCGTGCAGTGCAAAATCTGCGCAAATTTTTCTCTCGCACAACACTGCATGGACCATGTGAAAACGATCCAATCTTAGGCAATCCGCTTACAAGCCCGGAAAGCATATGCATCGAACCCTCTGGCTCAGTCGACATTTGCTGGCACTTATCTATCGGAAACGCAAGAAAAACGTCTCTAAGCCGAATAATAGCGGAATATGATTGGCAAAATTTTCCAGTAATAGAAACCTTAGTGAAAGAAGGTCCTGTAGAACTACTGAAACTTCATACGGCACATGATTTTAAGTTCCAAGAGAACAATTACATTAACAAATGTCAGCTGTGTACTGAAATCAGAAAAACCCTCACAATTTCATGATTGCGCTAGAATTTGCTGATAATATTTTAAGGCTGTAACTTCTATTCATTGACATAAGGTGCACAGTTTTGACTAATTTGGAAATGATTGGAGAGAGAAAAATAATCGAACTAATTCTGGGACAACTGGAAAAAATGCCCAGGATGCCTATTCCTTTTGGCGATGATGTCTCTGCTTATCCTTTGGATGACAGCCAGCTTTTGATTTTGAAAACAGACATGTTGGTTGGCAAGACTGATGTTCCACAGGGCATGAGTCTTTGGCAAGCAGCCCGCAAAGCGGTCATTATGAACATTAGTGACTTCGCCGCGAAAGGTGCAAAACCAAAAGTCATTCTTGTTTCGCTTGGATTGCCCAAAAAACTCGCTGAGGAGGATATAAAAGAAATTGGGGCAGGGTTGAATGCTGGTGCACGTGAATATGGTGCGTACGTTATTGGTGGAGACACAAATGAAGCCTCAGATGTAGTAATTAGTCTCTCGGTTTTTGGAATTGCGGAAAAGGATAGTGTGATGTTGCGGAGTGGAGCAAGATGCGGAGACGTTGTGGCGGTCACTGGTTTTTTCGGCAAAACATCAGCCGGCTTAAAGATTCTGCTTGATAATTATGAAGTGTCGAAAAAGATTCGTGAGCCTCTTGTTGAGTCTGTTTTGATGCCGCATGCACGGTTGAAGGAAGGTCTAGCCTTAAGCCAAACAAAGGCTGTTACGGCGGCTATCGATTCAAGCGATGGCTTAGCATGGAGTCTACATGAAATTGCAAAGGCAAGTAATGTTGGCTTATTGATAAACAAGCTTCCTATAGCCAAAGAGGTGGAAAAATTTGCTGAAACCAATAGGCTTGACCCGTTAGAGTTGACGCTTTACGGTGGAGAAGAATACGAACTTGTCCTAACAATAAAGCCTACCCTGTGGAGTAAAGCAGAAAAAGCGATTGAGAAGGTTGGCGGAAAACTCATGCCAATTGGAAACGTGACGGCTGAAAAAAAAGTTGTTTTAGAAATCGGCAAAAAAAGGCAGATTATCGAGGCGCGAGGCTGGGAACACTTCAGAAAAGGTAATGTTTAAGTCAAAATTTGACCATATTATAATTGAGGGGCAATGTCTGATTTAACTTCTTACCCAACAGTTCACAAAGCCCTATTCTACGAAAAGTTGCCAGATGGCATGGTTAAATGCACCTTATGTGAGAGAAAATGTGACATCTCTCCCGGCTCAAAAGGTTTCTGCAGAAGTCGGATGAACATAAATGGAGAGTTGTACACGCTTGTCTACGGCGACATGAGCGCAGTTGAAAGTCGCCCGATTGAAATTAAACCATTCTTTCATTATTGGCCAGCGTCGACTGCCCTCACTTTTTCAACTTGGTCTTGCAACCTAAACTGTGTTTGGTGTCAAAATTTTCATTTATCAAAGCTTGAGCCCAACCCGTTCAAGACCGTCTATTATCCGCCTGAGAGAATGGTTGAGTTGGCTCTTAGTAACGGTGACGCTGGGTTATGTGCAAGTTTTCAGGAACCCACGTTATTATCCGAGTGGGCAATTCCGTTGTTTAAATTTGCTAAAGTAAAGGGGATAAAGTATTGTTGTTATGTTTCAAACGGTTACATGACTTTTGAAGTTCTCAAAGCACTTTCTGAGGCTGGGTTGGATGGACTTAAAATTGACATAAAAGGCAACAGTGAAATATACGAGAAATACTGCGGAGGCGCAGATGTAGACAAGATTTGGAGAAATGTGCGTGAAGCTAAGCGGTTGGGGTTACATGTTGAAATTGTGAATTTGGTTGTTAGAAACGTTAATGATAACGAGCAGACTTTACAGTCAATTATTGAAAGACATTTGAAAGCAGTTGGAGCCGAAACTCCGCTGCATTTCACGCGTTATTTTCCGGCTTACAGATTTGATAATCCGCCGACGAAGGTTGAGACTTTGGAGAAGGCTTATGAAATGGCGAAGAAGGCTGGCGTGCTTTATCCGTATATTGGAAATGTTTCTGGGCATAAATATGAGAATACCTATTGCCCTAACTGTGGAGAAAGACTAATTCAAAGATATGAATACTACGTGCTGCAATATAACGTCACCGAAGAGAAAAAGTGTCCAAAATGCGCAACTGCGATTCCGATAACTGGCGAATACTACGGACGACGCGAACAACCAGCTTATCTGCTATGATCTTTTGAGTGTTTCCTTAATTCTGAAGTGTAATAATGCGCCGACTATTCTGCCGCCCATTGATATCATGTACACAATTTGCAGTCCGGCGATTAGGCCGAAAATGCCTATTGTGTACGCGGATAGGTATCCTCCTATCAGCGAGCCGAAGAAGGTTGTTACGCCTATCATTAGGTTGAACACTGCTGTGAAGCTTCCCCGGTGTTCTTCTGGTGCGATGTCGAGGATGTAGGCTGTGACTGCAGCATTTCCAAGCGCTGTGGCTACTCCCCAGAAAGCTCCAACGGCGATTAGTGTTTCCATATTTGGTGCAAACGCGTAAGTCAGTGGCACTGTTATCAAGGTTATCCTGAATATTACGAGGGCGGGTTTTCTGCCGATTGTGTCTGTTACTCTTCCAGCCCAGCTTTGAAAAACTATCGTCACTAGAGAGCCCACAACTGAGAAGATTGCTATGTAGAGCATGGATGCTTGGAGTACGTCGACTTGGGTTCGTGCCATGAGTGGCCAGCAGATTGACATGAAGAATTCGAAGACGCCTACGATGTAGCAGTATCTGACGAATTCTGAATTTTTTCTTACGTAGGCGAGTGTGCTGAGGAAGTCGGATGTGAATCGTTTTCTTAGGTTTAGTTTTTCGCCGTTTTTCTTTTCTGCTATGCGAAACATTGCCGCGCATGAAGCTATGCCGCAGATGGCTGCGATTAGTAATGGTATGAACATCATTTCTTTGAGTCTGTCTC
This sequence comes from uncultured Candidatus Bathyarchaeia archaeon, assembly GCA_964457175.1. GTDB lineage: Archaea > Thermoproteota > Bathyarchaeia > Bathyarchaeales > Bathycorpusculaceae > CAYWII01. Next base: position 16,847 of record CAYWII010000024.1, on the reverse strand, counting down.
CAAGGAGTATTCCAGCGGTTATTGTTGCGATTAGGCTGCCGATTAGTGTCCAGAGATTTATTGAGGAGTTTGTTCTTCCAAGTTTTGATGATGGCACCAAGTCGCCTATTAGGGCGGTCCATGCGGGCGTTGCCATGGAGCCGATTAGTGCTTGGATTGCGATTAGTAGGATTAGTTGGTTTGCGTTTGTTGCGAATATCATTGGTATCCATAGGATTGACATTGTGAAGGTGCCGAGGATTATGAAGGGTATTCGGCGTCTTAGGCGGTCGCTGAGGCGTCCCCAGAAGAGTTGCATTACGTTGTTTGAGATGTTTGAGGCGGATTGGAACCATCCCATGTCTGACTGTGAGGCGCCGAGTTTTATGGCGTAGGCGCCTAAGAAGGGGTTGACCATTCCTGCGCCGAGGGAGTTTACTACTGAACGTGCGTATAGAGGTGTTAGGGTTGCTTCTTTTTTCTGTTGTTGAGGTGTTTGTGTTTCCACTGTGAGCTTCTCTCTTGCATATGTTTTGCTTTAGATTTTTCATTTAGCGTGGTTGGTTGCTTAAAAGCTCATCGTGTTGGTTTGTGGTTTTTGTTTTTGAATAAATGGTGTGTTGCATGTTGGTTTTCGGGGTTTTGTGGGGAAAATTTATATTTAAGAGGTTTTATCTCTGTTTCTATCTCGTATCGGAATCTAAAATTTTGGGTGGAATTTTGTTCTATTTGTTTTTCTTTTTGTTGGTTCGTTTTTTGCGTTTTTTGGTTACGATTACTGGTTGAGGTGGTTGGTTTAGTTGTCGTATTTTGGCGTTTGGGAATGCTTTTTGGATTTCTCTTTTTAGTTGGGTCATGTTTACTTCTCCGTAGGTTTTTACGTCGACTATTGGGTTTTCGTTTTCGTCGTAGTTGATGTGGAGTGTGTAGCCTGAGCCAAGTTCGATTTGTGTGGGTTCGAGGATGAAGCTTGTTTCTTCTGTTTCTACTTCGGTGATGTTTTCTGATGTGCGTTTTTGTTTGTGTTCTGCCAATCTTGTTCACATCATCTTAAGAATGGATGGTTGTTGGGATTAAAGGGTTGTTGTGTTTAAATATGGATTGAAGGTCTCTTATTGTTTTGGTTTTTGTGTTTTGTCGAGGGTGTAGTTTAGGATTGTTATGCATGTGGCTGCGAGGTAGGGGGTTTTGCCGAGGCTGATTTTTTCTCCGTAGCGCAGTGCGAAGTCTTCGGTCTTTTTTGGTAGTCCTACGTGGTCGCCGAGGATGAAGACTGGATTGTTGCCTATTGTGGTTTCGTTTATGGGTTTTCCGCCTTCTTCGAGTATGCAGATTTGGGTTTGTTGTGCTTTGGTTTTTAGTAGTGTTTCGAAGCTTGTTTTGGTTAGGGTTATGCCGGGGTGTTGTTTGCCGGATAGGATTTTTTTGAGGATGGTTGTCCATGTTTGTTGATCTGTGCGGACGTCGTGTAGCGTTGCGCCTTCTATTTTTAGGTGTTTGGGTGGGTTTGGTGGACCGTTTAGTATGGCGTGGAAGTTTGTGTCTTTGCGGATGGCGTGGCTGAGAAAGAGAGAAGCGATTATGCATTCGTAGACTATGTCTAAGCGACCAGCATCATGTAGGTTAGACCAGTTAACGTCAGTTCGACCCAAACGAGAGTATAGGATGAATTCGCGCATTTGGTTTCCCCTCTTTGAAGTATTATGATGGAGATGTAGATTTAAATGTGGTTGAAACATAAAGTAAACATGGTGCGTTTGGCGGATGAGTTTAGGTAAGCCTACTGAGATGACCTTGAGGGATTTGCTGGTTGAGGAGCTTAAGCATAAGGGTGTTGTTGAACAGTAGATTTTCGCGCTCCAACAAATCTACTAGTCCACTGCACACGCGCAACAAATTAAACTAGTAATACCACCCTCAAATCCCACCAAAACCTAACCATTCCACAGAAACACCACCGAGGGAAAAACCAAACCCCAACCCAAACCCTAACCACAGTTTCAACCTATAAATAGAGGGGCCATAACCAACCTTCACGCATCTAAATCCCTCAACTCCACCAAAGACAAAGAGAAACACATAAACGCACAATAACCACCATCTCTTAACCGCACAAGGCGCGCAAACACACATGAAATGCCAAAAATGCCAACAAGAAACATTCCTACCCTTCAAATGCCCATACTGCGGAAACTACTACTGCGCCCAACACCACCTACCAGAAAACCACCAATGCCAACAAATAGAACTAGCACGAACACCAAAACAAGAAACGCCACAACCAGTAACTATTCAAAAACAAAAACCCTACGAGTATACCCTAACCTCTGCACCAACCGAACCGACAAAAGGAAAAATACACTTCAGCAACAAAGAAATCAAACACCTAACAATAGCCGCACTACTCGTAACAGGCATCGGACTATCAATGGGCATTTTTCCATATACCCTCCAAGTGATGGGTGGACCCTTAATGTTAACAACATTCACAATAATCCTGACAACTTCCTTCTTCACACACGAAATAGCCCACAAAATAATCGCGCAAAGAACCAGCCTCTGGGCAGAATTCAGACTAACATTCCTAGGCGCCATCCTAACACTAATCTCCATAGTCTCACCCCTCTTCAAAATCATATCACCAGGCGCAGTGATGGTAGCCGGAATTAGTAGCGCAAAAAATATTGGAAAAATATCCATTGCAGGTCCTTCGACAAACATCGCATTATCAATCGCGTTTTTGGCAACTGCACTTTCTATGCCTCAATATAATGTAGTATTGTTGCTTGGTGCAGCTTTCAACGCTTGGATAGCACTTTTCAACCTTATTCCATTCGGCATGTTTGACGGATTCAAAATTTTTCTGTGGAACAAGAAAATCTGGATTCTAACCTTTACAATAAGTTTAGTACTGACGATTATTTCGTACAAATTTATTTTCGAAATTTTATAGCAAAATTTCCGCCACGTTAATTAACGAACAGAAAATTTTAGATATTTGCACAATTACTTTAAATGGATAAAAATGGTCAACAGAGACAGACACGAAATTGTCATGGACATATTAACGAAAGCAAGAATGAAAAAGAAAAAAACCGAACTGATGAGAGGCGTTGGACTCTCATACCTGCAAACCAAACAGTACTTAGGCACATTGTTAGAAAAAGGACTACTGGAAATCGATAAAAATCACAATCTAAAAACAACAAAAAAAGGTTTAGAGTTTCTCGAAAAATGCGGAGAATGCGTTCTGATCGGCTGGCACAAACAAAAATAAAGTAAAACATCATTCTGAATAGTTAGAGAAGCTCGATTGTCACATGCACTTCTTCGGGAACACGAATCCGCATAATGCGCCTCATGACCCGCTCCTCAGCATCAATATCAATGAGACGCTTATGAATACGCATCTCCCACCTATCCCACGTAGCAGTTCCTTCACCACACGGCGACTTCAAAACAGGAACCCGCAGCCGCTTCGTAGGCAACGGAAGAGGACCAGTCATTTTAACCCCAGTCTTCAGGGCAATGGCTTTCAGCTCCTCACATACCTCTTCCAATTTCGTGTAATCCGTACTCGTTAACCGTATACGCGCTTTTCTAACCATCACCCATCGTTCCTAAGGCTTATTGACTCAACAGATTTATCGAGTATTTACCTTTAGACAAATAACCGTGAATAAAAACTTATCGAAACAAATAACAGCATCAAACACTTAAACGACAATGGCAAAGATGAAAAACGAAAAGCTCAAAGTCAAAGGAATACTCCTAGACTTGGACGGCACTATAGTAGATGCAAGAGAAGCATACCTAGAAGCGACAAAAATCGCCTTTGCAAAGATGGGGCGAAAAGACTTCAAAAGGAAAGTAGCTACGGAAATTCCCCGAAGACTTGAACAAGGTCTTTCAATACACGACTTGATAGAAGGATTGGACACGAGGGAATTTTTAGAGGCATACATTAACGCTTATTATCAAGCAGCAGCCACAAAAACGAAACCACTACCTAACATTTCTGATACGCTAACAAAACTTTCGGAAAAGACAAAATTGGCATTAATCACCATGCGGTATGTTCCAAAAAGAGAAATCATCAACGAACTAAAAAGTTTCGACCTGGCAAAATACTTCACATATGTAATAACAGCTTTGAACACTCACCAACCAAAACCTTCTCCAGAGGCACTGAAGAAGAGTGCAAGGCAACTTGGCGTAAAAGCATATAATTGCGTGATTGTTGGCGATTCTGTGTGTGACATAAGGGCTGGGAAAACTGCTGGAACCAAAACCGTTGCTGTTTTGTCAGGCATTTTCTCTCGAAAAGAGCTAGAGAGTGAGAAACCAGACTTAATTCTTGAAAGCGTCAACCAGCTTCCAGATTTTATTGAATAGTTTGTAAAACAGGTTCTTAGCTATATGTCTATAACTGAAATATAGCTGAAAATTATCGAAAAAAGTTATAGAAGCAACCATAAATAAAGCTTAATTAAAAGAAAAAGCTCTAGCTTAAGGTGGAGAAGGCTTCGAGCGGGGATATCAATGAATTTCATAGAGACACTGTTGTCAGAGAAACTTAAAGACAGAAACCCAATGCTGGATATTTATGGTTCAGACCGCAAAGTACTACAGATAGCATGCCAAGATTTGGTAAACTATCTTAAAATTCACTGGGACCTTGTTGGAAAGGAAGCAAACGAATGCGAGATAGTAGAAAGGTTGGAGAAGTTTTTCGGCGAAAACCCAGGCGAACTGAAAGAGTTTCTGGATGTCTGGACAGGGATATGGTTTAGCAAATGGAAAGAACGGGTGAAACTGTTGATAGGTAGTGAGAACTCCAAGAGGTGGGATAGGGTTTCAAAAGTTCTCGGTAACGCAGAGCCTTTATGGAGAAAGCTCTCTAATCGCCAAGAGATGGAGGAAATAGTAACATCCACGCTCATCAAGAATGGAGAAATCTGCGGCACCTCAATCCTAGCAGAAAACCTTCTAAAAATGGAACTGGGAGAAAAGAACAGGGGTGCCATTAACGAAGAAGTGGAGATAGTGAATGTAGTTAATAATGCTCTGAGAAGGGCAAGAGAACTAGCACGAAGTAAGGGACCATTAATATACGTCAAAATTGATAAAGGCTACTACCAACCACCACAATAAATGAAAACTCTTACCGCAATCTCGCTCTATGAACATTTTTCGTCTGCCAAGAATATGTCCTAATAGCAGTTGTTTCTCCATAACCGCAGGCTGCGCATCGCTTCTTTGTCACATTATAAGCTCTTCTTCCGCACCGTCTACAACGTATGTGAGGTTTTCTTCCAGAACGTTTACCAAAAGAGGGTGTTCCTTTTCCCAAAGAGTTATCACCTTGGCGGCGGCGAAATCAGAATCACGTTATCTCCACGAACGATTATTAACCCCAGCTTTCTCACGCTTTCAGAGCTTGTGGTGTCCTCTGTCTCCTCAAGAACTAAGTTTAGATGCTGGTCGAACCCCTTCAGTCTCCCACGCAGACTCTTTCCACCTTTCAGCCTCACGAGCACTATTTTTCCGAGGTTTTGCTCAAGAATTTCTGTCGTCATTTCGCTCATTTCTGCAACCTCGAACCTATAGTTTATGTCTTTTATACTTAAACTTATACCATTTAAACCTATCTAAGAGAGATGTCTTAATGCCAGAAAAAATCAGAAGACACTTCTTGAAAGCCAAAGAATCAAGAGACCTTCTAAGTGAAATTTCAGAAAGACTAAAAGGTGATTTGGGACAGATTTTTGAAGCTAAAGTTAATGTCGAAGTTATCGAAGCAGAATTTGCTGAGATCTTTCTGATAAATGGCAAGCCGCTTCTTGCTAAAGTTGAAGGATGCGTGTTCCCAACGTTAATTTTCAACGAGTTTTTAGCTTCGGCATCCAAGGTTGTTGTTGACATGGGTGCTGTTCCCTACGTTTGCAATGGGGCAAATGTGATGGCGCCTGGAATTGTCCGTTTTGATGGAGAATTTAGCAAAGGCGATTTTGTTCTTGTCGTTGATGAAAAACATGGTAAACCCTTAATGGTCGGCGAGGTATTGTACGCTATTGAAGATGCAAGAAAGGTTAGGCAAGGCATCATTGTCATGAATGTCCACTTCGTTGGAGACCAGATATGGAATTTCATAAAGAAACATAATGCTCTAGTTAAGTGAAGGCTAAATCTTGATTTTAAATTCATAAGACACTTAATAGATTAATCCTTATTAGGAATCCAGACGTAGAGTTAGGAAACACTTAAACTCTAGAAAGGCGAATAAAATCCAGAGAGGAGACAATTGCCAGGCTTAAGCGGTCTAATTCGTAAACCCAAAAAAGCCGAAAAAGAAACCGAGGTTAAAGGTGTTTCTGGCAAAACCTATCTGAAGGCTATGCCTCTCCGCGACCTATCTGATTTAGAAGCTATTAAAAACGAGATAAAGTCTGGAAATATAATGATTCTTAGAATTACTCCTCTCGCAAACAAGAGCATTGATGACGTGAAACGTGCGGTAAATGAGTTGTGCGAGTTTGCGGAGTCTGTAGGCGGAGATATTGCAAGATTAGGCGAAGAGCGTGTGGTTGTTTGTCCTCCAAATGTGCGGATTTGGAGAGAGAAAATTCCTGTTTCAAATGAGCCTATATCTACTGCGGCTTAGTTGTGTGTACGCGTGAAATTGTTTATACTCCCTCCATTTATAGTCTAATATGATCTGAGTTTAAATTCTCGAAATCTTTCCTCCTAATTATGATCCTAGCATTTCTCTGTGATTACTACTGATACTTCCTACACAAGATAAAAACGTGTACTTTCGACTGAAGCAAAATTTCTTTTACTAAAATTCATTTCACATAAGTGTTTATAATCAAACTCTGATTTATACTGAGTTTAGGTGGAGTATATGAGAGAAAAAGAAGATCAGAAATTTGAAAGCCTTTAACAAGAGGTCTTCAAAGCATTTGATTACCAGAAGAGAAGAGATACCCTTAGGTACGTTTGTGAAAAGAAGGCAGCTACTTTTACTGAGATTCTAAGTGCAAGCAAAATACCTGATAGCCCAACCCTTTCCTGTCACCTCAGGATTCTAACCCTTTTATAAAACAAGAGAACGGAAAATACAGCCTTACCCCTAGGGAAAGCTGCTTATAACTCTTACTTAAAACGGTTCTGTAAAGTATACGGTTGACGGGTTAAGCTGTCAAAGATCAGTTGATGACACAAGAATCAGATGACACCCACTGTCTCATGAATAGTCACAAAATGCGCCTTGAATTTATGTCCACAAGAATCACATTCATACTCCCGAAACCCTTGAATGTCTTTGATTTCTGGTTTTCTTTCCATCCTGAAAAGCTTAATCAATCGAAGAGGTAACAGAACCCTTAAAACAACAACATATGACAAATTGGCTCTATTACAGAAAAACAAGTATGAAGCCACAGTAGGAAATGCCATTATTTGGAGTGCAGCGATTGTCGCGCCGCATTTTCAAAGGTAGACGCAATTCTGTGCAGTGTTATCCTTCCAATTTTAGCTGGCGTTAGCCTGTCCATAACTTACAAGCTGTTCGAATAACTCTGGTAGCATGCTTCGCTTTTTAGGTAAATAAATCTTTAATCGTTGCTGAAACAATGACCTTTTTGTAATCTTCCATCTTGAACGCAATCCAACGTTTTAGACTCATTTGAACCTAAACTAAGCCACATAACTAATGCTGGTTGCTTAGACTAGAAAGCCAAGAATTTAAACGTCAGCCGCGATTTCTGGTGCGGTCGCCGGGATTTGAACCCGGGATCGCAAGCTTGGAAGGCTTGTGTCCTAAACCAGACTAGACGACGACCGCCTTTTCACTCTACTAAGACCTTGGGTAAAGAGAAAATTACAAACACCTTAATTAAACTTAAGAGTTAGGGAGATTCAAAAAGCGCAAATATTCTGCTAAGACCCCTATAATCAAAAATCGTCTGTAGGATCTTGAAAACGGAGGCTCATTCATATCGAGTTAAATACAGAGGTTTGCCTGCTTCCCTCTTTCTTTCCTTTCTAGACATGCTACTTAAGGGGTTAACACTTCTAGACTCTGTTGTATTCTCATTCTCAGTTTTCAATCTTCAGACCTGTTTTTAAGTCGTCAATTATCAAATATTTGATTTAAGAATTCAGTATCAACATTTTCAATTTAGATTCTAAATTCGCAAAGATTATTTCAATCCTAAACCATCACTTTATGACCTATCATGTCCCCTAAGAAAATAAAAACTCCGAAAAGCAAAAGTTCAGAAATCATTGTGGAAGCTGAAAGAATCTTAAGAACAGTAAGGGAGAACGAGGCTTTCTACTTCTATGAGGCTATCGGAAAGCCAACCGGAGAAAACGCTAGAAATCTCTTTGACTTCCTCGAAAAAATAAAATCCACCAAATTGGAAAGTCTGATATTTCATCACCAGAGAAAGGATTTCAAAAACTGGATTGAAAAAACTCTTGGCGATTCTGACCTCGCAAGAAAAATAGAAAGAATAGCTCCTTCACGCGATGATAAATTCAGAACGAGAATTCAGACAGCTGTTGAGAACCGCTTGAAAGAATTGAGAGGAGCAACCGTAACAGTGTGGGTTAACGAAGACCTGGCTATTGCTTCCTCAAATGCTGCATCGTAGATTCTATGTTTCAACGAGTATCAAGTCAAGCATGCGAAAAAAAGCAGTATCTTGAGATAGCACACGCTAAACTGCAAAGGTCGCCCTCAGAATTTCAGTACAGCAATTTCTATTCTCCTTGTACTAATTCCTAGATTCAAGAAATATTTACTACAGAGAAAACTTCAATTGTAACGGAGTCTGTTCATGTTCGCAAGGGCGCATTTTCAATGCGGCTTCTCTTGCGACTTATACAATTTTTTCTCATGCATTGGTTTCGGTTTAAAACTTCCTTGATACCTAGGTATAGATGTTCTTCGCCGCTCTATATTCTTAACTCGCGCATAAAGTTTTGAAACTTTAGTTTTCGATGGTGTTTTCTGCTTAGGAGCGTGAACGTGAACTGGCGTAAACGGCTTTCTAATCTCTTCACGTTTAGCTCGTCTCCTAGAGCCTTGCTTTTTCATCTTTTTCACTTTCTTGAAAACAGCGTACCCCTCTTTCAAATTCACTTCTTGCACGTTCCAGCCAGCATCCAGCCAAGCCCTTGCGTGCGGACTGTCAGGTAAGTTGTTCCACCAACTTCCAGTGTTATACGCGTTCATGGGCAAGTTGTCGCCTATTATCCCATCCATTTTCGCAAAAGGAAGCTTGACGGTATCCGTGAAGTCCCCTCTAAACTTCAGGTAACGCGTAAGCGCGCCATATTTGGTGGTTGGTCTTGGGGAAACAGTCCTTCTGGCACAGTGAAGACACAGCATTCGCATCTTGTCACCAGTGGAAACATCCGGCACCATACAATCTCTGCAGTAAAGCCTTCCACATCGATAGCACCGTTTAAGATAGCCGTAAGGCAACACTCTACCGCAGATTCCGCATTCATCTTTCAACGGCATCTAAACCACAAACAAACGCAACATAGTTTCTGCATATTAACAACTAAAACTTTCGATATAAACCTCACCAAGCTTATTCGAAAACCGCAATAATACTTATAGACAGCCGTCCAAATGGTGCTCAAACAGAGGAAACCGATGCTTTTTAGCGAATATCTCCACGAAAAAGCAGAAGAATCAAGACACAACGAAACTGTCGGATATCTAGTAGCCATGATGGGTTCAGTATTCTTTGTTGGAGGCTTGCTTGAAACTGTGATAACCGCAGAAAACCCGGAATGGTTCCTAATCTTTCCATACCACATAACGCAACATCCGTATAGCCTTTTGGGATTAGCTTTGACAACGTTAGGTCTTGTTCTCTTATGCCTTGGAATAGTCTTAAGCATTCATTATGCAAGAGAAAGAGCATGGTACATGAAGGAATTACACAAGGCGCACTCTAGAGAAGAACAGACAATCAAAAGAAAAGAGAAAATTACTTGAAGCAGTCAGCCTTTCACAACCGCCAAAGGAACAATCCGCGCAACCTTTGTAGCAATTCCAACCTTGTCGCTCACATCAGCAACTATGTCCACATTCTTGTAAGCCAGATCTGCCTCCTCAGCCAAAACCACAGAACTGGCAGCTCTAACATAAATTCCACGTTGTTCCAAAGCTTTTTTGATGTCGCCACCCCAAAATCTCCGCTTAGCAGCACTTCTACTTAACATTCTGCCGGCTCCATGTGCTGTCGAACCAAAAGTCAACTGCATAGCTTTTTCAGTACCAACCAGAAGCCAAGAACTAGTTCCCATACTTCCTGGAATAAGCACAGGTTGACCAGCAGATCGATAATCAGGCGGAATCTCCGGATGCTCCGGTGGAAAAGCTCGCGTTGCGCCTTTTCTGTGAACCCAAACCTTCTTCTGTTCACCGTTAACCTTGTGGGTTTCTATCTTTGCAATGTTGTGAGCGACATCATAAATAAGTTTTAGTCCAAACTTTTCAGGGTCCTGTCTAAAGACTTGCTGGAAGCTTTGCCTAATCCAATGCATTATTGCTTGCCGATTAGCAAACGCATAATTCACAGCACAAGCCATTGCTTGATAATAATCTTCAGCTTCATTGCTGTTTCCGGGCGCGCACGCAAGCTCTCGGTCAGGCAAAACAATTTTGTACTTATACACGGCTCTTTCCATAACTCGCAGATAATCCGAGCATATTTGATGACCGAAACCTCTGGAGCCGCAGTGAATCATCGCCGTTACTTGTCCCTCATGCGTAATTCCAAATGTTTTAGCTATTTTAGAATCGTAGATTTTGTCTATTTTCTGGATTTCGAGAAAATGATTTCCTGAGCCTAACGTGCCGATTTGTGTTAGTCCCCTGTTTTTGGCTGTTGTTGAGACCTTGTCTGGATCTGCGTTTTTCATACACCCTCGCTCTTCGCAGTGCTCAGCATCGTCATGCCAACCTAAACCTTGGTCAATAACCCATTGGACGCCTTCGACAATAAGCCTATCCAAATCATGTGCGGTTACTTTGAGGTCTTTTCTGCGACTTCCAAGTCCGCATGGAACATTATCAAAAATGGTGTTTGACAAGTCAGCAAGTTTTGGTCTTATGTCCTCTTCTGAAAGATTCGTAGTTAACAAACGCACTCCGCAGTTTATGTCGTAGCCCACGCCTCCAGGGCTGATGACGCCTTCGTCATAGTCTGTTGCAGCCACGCCGCCTATTGGGAAACCGTAGCCTTCGTGACCGTCTGGCAAAGTTATGGAATACTTGTAAATGCCAGGTAAGTGAGCCACATTGACGCATTGTTCAAGCGTGCGGTCTGTCTGCATCTTCTCTAATAGATTTCTGTCCGCAAAAACAACGCCTGGAACTCGCATGCCCGGCTTGTATTTTGGAATTCGCCAGATGTAATCGTCTACTTTCTCAAGGGGAATTTTCTCAGAAGGGGCACGACTTTCGCCTTCTTCCATATTTTTCACCTATTAGACAAAAGCTGCTTGAGCAATATAAGTGATTTTGGCGTTTACACCAAAACAGAATCACGTTGGAATTTGTTTGAATTTTTCCACAAAATCAATGACACCTTGCACGCTTTCGCCAAGCACGTTTTCGCTCAAAACAGTATGCGCTTGAATGTAATCCTTAGCTTTTCGAATCGCTTCATCACTTTTAAGTATTCTTTTGCTTATTGCAGCCAAGCCTTCTCCATTTTCTAAACCTTGCTTCGCAATTCTTGCCCAAAGCTTAAGCTGATTCGCGTAAGCTCGAAGCTTTTCTAAAGCATTTTCTGCGTTGCCAAAATGGCTGTAATACAAAACTTTAGGCTTTAGGCTAATTAGTTTCTCCAAAGATGCCAAAGCGATATCCAAACGGAAAGGTGACGGAGTCGTCGGCACAACCACGCCAATCTCTTTTAGATAAATTCCCGCAGCGTCTCCAGGAAAAATGCCCTCAGTTAACGGTTCATAATAGCTTAAGTGATGTGAAGCGTGCCCAAGGGTTTCTATGACCTTTAATCTGACATCGTTTCCAATATCGAGAATCATGCCATCAGTTGCTGCGATGATTCTCTCTTTGGGAACAGGTTCTGGGGCTCCGTAAATTTCAGTTATGCTTCCAAGAACTTCCTTTGATTGTTGCCAAAGTTTCTCTGGATTCACTAAATGCGGTGCGCCTCTCGGATGAACGATAACTTTTGCTTTTGGCAGATATTTCAGCAGTGTTCCAACTCCTCCGCCATGGTCAAGGTGAATGTGCGAAACTGCAACGTAAGCTACCAGTTCGGGTTTGATGTTTGATTCCTTTAATGCAGAAAGCAGATTAGGCACTGAAGAGGTTGGACCAGTTTCAATAATGGCGGTTTGCTTTCCTTTTAGGATGTAGCTGGCGACAAAATTTTTTATTCCGCCGGTTTCAACATCGACTAGGTAAAGGTGTTCTTCAATCTTGTTTACGTACATACTGCATCATTCCGTTTTTGATAGAATCTTAAGGTTTTCAGCAGCTGCTTTAAACATTTTCATCAAGAACATTTTAAACAGAATAGCATATTTCTATTTGTGAACGTTTATGCTTCTCAGAATTATTCGGGATTTAACATCTGAAGAAGTTGAAGGACGAATTAGGCGATTTGAGAAAGAGTTTGGCATGCATTTTGAGAAGTTTGAGGAGCTTTTCCTTAAACAAAGGTTGGACGCCAAGTTTGCAAAGGCTTATTTTGAATGGGCTGAGCTTGTTAACAGTTATAAGGGCTACATTGAAGAGGGAACCCTTGATTATACGATTGAAGAGATTAGGGATTTTAAGCCGCAACAAATTTCCTTGTTAACGCCCAAAAGAATAGAATTGTTGTTTCAGATTGCCGCTTTAAGGGCTGAGTCGATAAATGATTTGGCTCAAAAAATAAGGAGAAACGTGAAAAATGTTTATCAGGACTTGCAGACGCTTGCCAAACTTGGCTTTGTTAGAATGAGTGAACGAAAGGGTAGAATCCTTGTTCCAGAAACTCTTGTGAAGGAGATAACCTTCTTAATCCGTTAGGCATCATCTACAGTAATACTTAATTATTGACGATAATAACAGACGCTGAACAAGTAAAGGAGAGCAGAAATTGAAGGCGTTGATTTTCGGTGCGCCGGGTTCAGGTAAGGGCACGTATGCTTCGCGTCTGCAATCTAAGCTTGGCGTTGATGTGGTTGCTATGGGCGATATTTTCCGGGAAATCATGAAAGAGGATACTCCTTTAGGCAGAAAGGTCAAGGGATACGTTGAGAAGGGCTTGCTGGTTCCAGATGACGTAGTAATCGAAGTTTTGAGAAATCGCTTAGCAAAAGCGCAGTCAGCGAAAGGCTTCATTTTGGATGGTTATCCACGTACTATTGAGCAAGCGAAAGCCTTGGAAAAAATCACGAGGATAGATGTTGTCATCCAGCTAACTGTACCAGACTGGATAATTATTGAACGTTTATCCACACGGAGGATATGCAAAAACTGCGGCGAAGTCTATAACCTACGTTATCTAAAGCCAAAAAAGGACATGATATGCGATAACTGCGGAGGACTACTCTACCAGCGTCCAGATGACACGCCAGAAGTTATAAGAAATCGAATTGACGTTTACGAGCGTCAAACCCAGCCAATTCTGCAGTATTATAGAGAAAAAGATGTTCCTTTTGTGGAGTTTAATTGTGATAAAATTGATTTGCCGCCAGAAGTTGCGGTGGAAGAGATTCTGAAAGGATTGAAGCAGTTGAAGATGGTTTGATGCGTGTTTTGGGTGTAATACCCCCCTTATAAATACTCTTTATATGTCGAGGATAAATCGTAACGTGGCTTTGTTTTGTTCTTTAATGATTTCCATTCGGTGATATGTGACTGCTTTCACGCCGACTTTCTGCTGATGTTTTTGTGGATTGTATTTTTCTCCCCAGATTTTTGCTTTTAGTTGGAAACCGCTTGGAGTTTTATTCAATTCTAGAATTTTGAATTTTGAGTAGAGGGTTTCGTTTGTTTCAAATTTCACAAGCAAAGCCTCAAGCCAACTGTAAAGAAGTGCATACTCGTCCTCTGCTGCGACTTCAACGTAATCCTCAATTTTTGGACTAACCGTTCCAACATCCGTCATAACATCGAATAATGCGAGCGCAGCGTTTTCAAAAGCTTCTGTCAAATCTTTTCCGTAAGCAGCGATATAAGCATCTGCCGTATGTTCCAGAAACTCGAAACCCTTTTTATTTGCCATGAATAACCATAGACGTAATAGAGATTCATTTTAAAATCATTTCCGCTTTCTTCTTGTATAGCTGTTCGAATTTTCAATAAGCTCCGCCAAATCTTCGACGGTTGTTCTCACAAAATTGGCGCATTTCTCCTCAAAAACTTTGGATTGCCGAGCTTTTTCCAATTCTTCTGGGCTAGAGAGGTTGTATCCAATGAGCTCTCGGCATAGTACGCTTCCATGCTGTTTTTCAAATTGCCTGTAGAATTTGTGTGCAAGTTCATAGGCTTTCAGTCGCTTTTCCAGTAATGGCTCATTAGTTCCATATTTAACCCCTATAGCCAGTACGCCCCCAGTTAACGCTCCACAGACGGAACCACATCGCCCTATTCCTCCACCGAAAGCCGTGGCGATTTTAGGAACCAAATCGTTTTTGAAGTTCTAGTGCTCAAGAATTGTTAATAAGACGCTTTGAGCGCAGTTGTAGCCTTCAAGAAAATGTTTTATTGCTTGTTCACCGAGCACATTTTTATCGGACATATTCACGTTTCCAATATTATTTCTATGGGATTTTTTTATAAAACTAGAAAAAATGTTAGAAGTATCTAGGAATCTTTTTGATTGCAGTAGCCAAAAGTTTCACAGTTTTTTCAGCGTCTTCGAGACTTAGAAGGGATGCTGGACTGTGGATGTAACGCGTTGGCACCGATATGACGCCACTTGGCACACCTTCTCTGGTCAAGGATATACGCGCTGCGTCAGTTGACCCTGGCAATCCCGTTTCAAGCTGATATGGAATCTTGCTTTCTTCAGCCGAATCAATTAACAACCGCAAAACCTTGGGATGAGTAATCAATCCATAGTCGGCAACGGTTAATGCTGGACCTTTTCCCAATTTTATTGGCGCCTCAACTTCCTTTACGCCTGGAACATCTCCGGCAATAGTTACGTCAAGTGCGATGCCAACGTCTGGGCTTATGCCAAAAGCTGCCGTTGTCGCTCCTCTCAATCCGACTTCTTCTTGCACCGTGCCGACCGCATAAATTGTACACTCCGTTTTTTCCAAACGCCCCATCGCCTCAGCCATAACAGCGCATCCAACACGGTCATCAAAAGCCTTGCCAATAACAATGCTTTTTCCAATTTTGGCAAATTTTATGTCAAACCCAATGGGGTCTCCGATTCTCACGCCCATTTTTTTGACTTCTTCTTGGCTTCCAGCTCCGATGTCTATAAACAGTTCATCGCAGGTTATTACCCTCTTACGTTCTTCTTCTTTCTGTATGTGCGGCGGTTTCGAGCCGATTATTCCGTGCAAAGGACCTTTTTCCGCGTACACTATTACTTTTTGGCCGAGGAGAATGCGGTCATCTATTCCGCCGATTTTTGTAAATTGCAGAAAGCCCTCCTTCGAAATTGTCTTCACCAGCAAGCCTATTTCGTCCATGTGCCCGGCAAGCATCACTTTAGGCGCGTTTTTCTTTCCTTTTTTGATTCCGATAACATTTCCAAGCTTGTCTTCTTTGATTTCGTCCACGTGGGGTTTCATGAATTTCTTCATTAAACTTCTAACTTCTTCCTCTCTACCTGCAACGCCAGAAGCGTTTGAGAGTTTCTCTAAAATTTCAGCAAGCGCCATTATAATTCATCTCCAATGAGTTTAGCTAGAATTCTAAAACTTTATATTAAACAATTGTGGTAAATAGAACCCGAATCCGACATGGGCTATTACATTTCGCCCTTACAAGGGTGAAGAGATGCTAATTGGGTACATCTTTTAGAAAGTTTTCCGAAAAGGTTAGAGCATATCTGCACATAACCAAGGCAAGCGGCATCGCCAGAAGATACTTTGTTTTGAACGGATTCGACGGAGCCATGACAGTTTTTGGCATAGTTTTAGGTTCATGGATAGCCGGAGTTTCAAAATCAGAAATAATAGTGCTGGCAGGTTTCGGAGCATGCCTAGCAATGGGGCTTTCAGGGTTCTTCGGAGCTTACTTGGCAGAAAAAGCCGAGAGAGGACGCCACTTGAAGGAAATGGAAGAAGCAACAAACGACAATGTGCACCCAATACATTACGAAGCTGCAAGATTCGTAACATTGTATGTAGCAGTCATTGACGGATTATCACCAGCCTTAACGGCAATAATTTCTCTAATACCCTTCATTCTCGTTTCGGCAGGATTAATACCCATCTGGAATGCCTATTTTACCTCGTTAGCTCTTTCATTGGTTACTCTTTTCTTGCTGGGCATATATCTCGGAAAAATAGCAAAAGAAAACGGTTGGTTCTACGGCGTAGTTATGCTTACCGTCGGTGCCTTTACAGCAATAATAATCTTGCTAATCCAACTTTTATAGAGCATTCAAAAACTAGTATAAAACATAAAAATATTTAAAAACAAAATGTTTGAAACATAATCGAGAAGACTCTGGTGTCTCAATTGAAGAAAATAAAAGATTCAACATTCATTGCCTTGGTTGCGGTTTTTGCTGCGTTCAACATCGTCTGCGATTCATTAGTAGGACCGCCCCTGCCTTTTTCCGGCGTCTGGTATAGTTGGGTTTTCATATCTGAACCCATAACAGGAATAATATTAGGACCATTAGCCG
>CAYWII010000023.1:0-21754 GCA_964457175.1 uncultured Candidatus Bathyarchaeia archaeon | reverse complement strand
GCTGCTTCTCAGTTTCCAAAACCACAACCGCCTTATCAAAATCATCTTTATAGCCGATTTTTTCATAGATTTCTTTAGGCTTTAAAGCCAGAGCCCTTCCGGGTCCAGACCCAATCGCGAAGTAGTCGCCTTCTTTAATTTGCCAACCAGCAAACTGTGAACCCAAAGTGGCGATGACCGGGTGGTCTGTGTAAACGAATATTGAGGGAAGCCACAAGTCGCCGTATTGTCTGTGGGTTATTTTGGCTTTTCCACATCCGCCCATGCAGATTTCAGTAATGATTTTTCCCGCTTGAAAACCACCTTTAGCATTTATCCCAGCATCCACTATGGTTGCCCCAGAATCTGCCTTCTCAACTTTTACCCCATAAAAATCTGGGTTTTCGTATAGTTTCTCGAGGAGTTTCCATGCCAAACGATTAACGCTTAAGCTTTTTTTCATGAAACTTTTCTCCTTAAACTTCTAGCGGCTTAGAGAAGCCTTTCATAATGGCTTAAGTGTGGATTTTTAGTTTTGGAGACATAAAGTTTGCCGTTTCCGTTTTCCGTAAGGTCTCCGAGGAAAAGGTAGAAGGGTCCTTGGACTGTTTCGCCCTCTTCAACCTTAACCTTGTCCTTGATGCTGTCGATTGTGAAAGTTGGCAAAACAGACTCTAAGAACCCTCCAACAATTATTTTCCCGTTGGTCATGCAAGCGCCGGCTCTGCCCTCAGAATCCTTTTCGATGTAGATTGTTCCGTCACGCATTCGGAAGCCTGCAAACTGTCCAGCGTTTCCATAGATTTTGATTATGCCCTTCTTCATATGAGCACCTGCTTCGTTTCCAACGTTGCCGTAGACAACTATTTTTCCGCCGTGCATGCCTTCTCTGCATCCGCGGTAAGGAGCACCCAAATAGTCGCCAGCGTTCCCGTGAATTTCGATTGTTCCACCTTTCATCATTGAACCCGCCCATCCGCCGGCATTTCCATGCACAGTTATTTTGCCATCTTTCATTTCTTCGCCAAGATGCATGCCCACATTTCCATAAATAGCTATTTCTCCGCCTTTCATGCATGCACCTATTCGTCGAACTTTGCCCGCATCACCTTTTATTATTATTATTACCTCGTTTCCAGATGGGTTTTCTGTTTTGGCTTCTTCAATATTGAAGAGGTCTGCAAGCATTTTCTGTTTGTTTCCTTCCCAGACACTCAATCGCGCTATTTCTTCGGGTTTTTTGTTTTGGAAAACGTCTGGGTTTATGCAATCGGCAATTATTGGAAATTTAAACTCCCTTTTTGGATACAGTGTTATCATTAAACATCAGCCTTCACAGCTATTGGACGAGAAACCTCAAGATAATGCTCTGTTACTGGATAGTTTTCGTATTCAACCGTCCAATATTCCTTGAATCTACGTTTCATTTCCTCGGTTATCTCAACAGGCTCAGAAGTTTGGACATCAAGCCACATGGTGGCGCCTTCAACATGTTTCACAACTTCGCCATTTTTGACCGCTATCTTTCCGTCTTTAATAGTGTAAGCGGCTCGTTTGAACGCCTTTCTCAAAGTCTTATATTTCTTGGAAGGGTCCGTGGTTTCGGGATTGAAGTTGTATATGGCTATGTCCGCGTCTGCGCCTACTCCCAAATGACCCTTATTCTTAAGCCCCAAAGCTCTGGCTTGCCCAGCTCTTGTCATAATCGCAATTTCGTAGAAGCCTAATTCACGATCAATCGATGGTAGAAGGCTTCTGGCTCTTGCTCGAGGATTAATCTTTTTTAGAGTTTTTTCTCTGGCTTTTTTACTCATGAGCCATGCAACTATTTTTGGATAAGCAATGAATGGTCCACCGTTGGGATGGTCTGTTGTCATGAAAATCTTCCACTGATCTTTGATTAGCAAGGCTAGTTCTAAAGCTATTGACCATTGGACTGCGTGAACGTAGCTTTTGCGCTTGTAATGGAAGGGCACTATTCCACTGCTTGTCTCTGTTTCCACATCGTGATTGACCCATTTGTTTCCGCTAAGCTCGTAAAGATTAAACTGGAAGGGACCGTCAGCCGTCATTGTCGTCGTGTCAGTGAATATTACTTGACCCATATCCATAGTTAAGTGGGAATGGGCATTGACGTAGTTCGCGATTTCTTCAGCTCCTGACTCAAACGTTCGCCAGTCGTCACCCTTGAAGGCGCTAAATTGACAATGCGTTATGTGAATCACTGGTTTGTTTTCAGTGGCTAAATCCTCAACACATTTCATTGTCTCAAGAGCCGTAACGTAGTTTCCCGGTTTTCCAAGATTGTTAGTGTGAACGTGAACCGTATGAGGCAAGTTCAGAAGCTTATTCACCTTTGAAAGCCCACGTATAATCTCGCGTGGAGTGATGCAGAAATGTGGAACTTGGTCATCTAAACTTTTAACGTTGTGACCGAAGCCCCAAGCTTCTAAACCGCCAGGATTAACAAGTTTTATGGCGTAGCCTTTCGTCGCATTTAACATCCAAGCCACGTGCCTCGCGCATTCTTCAATTTTCCCTTCACGCAAATATTCAAGTACGAACCACCAGTCACCCAGAAGCGGATAACTAGCCTTATCAATTATTGGCGTGTCGTTAAACTCTTCATGCGTGTGCTTAGCTTCCAACGGAGGCATCGCCGGGTCCATCACAGTTGTGTAGCCCATCCGAGCGTAACGGTAACCAGTTGTAAAAGTAGACGGAATCGAGTAGCCAACTCCAGACCTTGTTACAGGCGTTTTAGGCTCAAAATCTTTAAAGTGGTCTTCCGGCCTCAAAAGTCTTCCAGCGTTAACTTTCGAACCAGCAATGTGCGAGTGAATATCCACGCCACCGGGCATAACGATCATTCCAGAAGCGTCAATTTTTCTGGCTTTGCGTTCGTTGACTTTATCGACTATTTTGCCGTCTCTGACGGCAATGTCCATTTTTTCGCCGTTAACGCCGTTAAGAGGGTCGTAGACAAAACCGTTCTTTATCAGAAGCTCCATTTACGCTTCCTCCGCAGTCTTGGCTTTCTTTATTTTTCTAATTTCAGAGAGAATCCTCCACAAAATTTCCTCATCTGGAAGCACTCCCCGCGGTGGTTCGACAACCTTTTTGAGTGGTAGCGGCACGTGGTCCATGCGGTAGGCTGTTCCTTCCGCTTCTATTCCGACAAATGCTGATGGAAAAACAATGTCAGCCATCTGTGCTGTAGCGTTCATGTGCGGGTCAATCACAATGAGTGGATTCTCAACTAGGTGCTCAACCGCTTTTCTTGGAAAGTTGGCCACGGGGTCAGAAGCCACAACCAAAGCTGCATCCGACTCTTTCCGCAACAGAACATCCATAACCGTCGTTTCTCCAGGATTGTAACGCGGATACCCAAGCGAAAAATCCACTGCGTAAGGATAGCCGCTCTGCCACGTAGAAACAGTGTTCGCGCCTGTAACGTTGAAGTGTCCTCTCATTGGCATTATTATGAACTTAGTGTGCATGTTTAAGTCGCGAACTAAAGAGAGCGCAGCGTCTATGTTCCTCAGCTTACCCTTGCTCATCGTTAACCCAAGCCCGAAAAACAGTGCTCCAAAGCTGCATCCAACCATCGCATCAGCAACTTCCTCAAGATATTCCACTGGAACGCCGGCAACCTTGTCAACATCAAGTTCTTGGTCGCGAATGAGGCTTCTAAATGCTTGGAGAAGCTCATAATCCTTGTTCGGCTCGACTTGAATAAAATGATCAGCCATCTCAGCAGATTTCGTCCTTCTAACATCAATAACTATTAACTTTCTCCCTGTCTTAGAAATTGTTGGACAAACCTTACCCTCAGGAACGGGAAAAACTGAAGGTTCTTTTTTGAGGAATAGTCTTCTTAAAGCACTTTCAATTTTCTTTCTGCCTATTAGGGCTTTAACTTTGGTTAAGTATCCTCTCCACGCGCTTTTTTCAAATCTTCCTTCAGAAAAAGCTGTGTATCTTTCAATATGTCGTGGGTGGGCGCTCCAAGGGTCACTTCCCCAGTAGATAACAACTTCTGCCCTATGCCTAATCTGCCCCAAAGTGCATGATGGAATTCCTACTTCCTGAACGCTTAAGAGCGACGGACCATGACAGACCACAGAGGTATTATCGATAACGCCTCCGATTTCTTCTGCCAATTCGAGACCAACACGTGTGGCTTCGCAGCTTGTTGAGCTCCAGCCGTATAATATTGGGTAATTGGCTTTTGCTAGAATTTCTGCGGTTTTTCCAATGGCTTCTTTCATTGAAGTTTTAACAAGTTTGCCGTTTTTTCTGATAAGCGGTCTCGAAATCCTATGCTCACCACAGTAACCAAGAAATTTAGATTCGCACATAGCGCAGCCTTTTTTGACCTTGACAATCTTTTTGTTGTCAATTGTTAATTCTATGTCGTCGCATAAGCTTCCGCAAACTGGGCAAGTTACAGCAGTAACCACTTGCATGTTAAACCTTCCTGAACTGCTTCTTCAGAAGCTCTTCTAAACCTAAGACGGGCTTGTCTGGAGCGGGCTCAACTTCCGCTGGAATCCCTTTAAATGATGGCATGCCAATACTATGCGTTTCGGGGTTAACCACAACGTTCGCCCATGGACCATAAGGAATATAAATCATTCCCAAATGCGGAGCTCTAAGCGATTTTAGGGCTTTAAGCACAACAGAGCCATATTCTGTTGAAACTTGGACGTTAGTTTTTTCTTTGATTCCAAGCTTTTTCATGTCTTCTGGGTCTATGTAGCAGACTGAAACGCTTTCCATATATTCATTTGAGGCTTTTCCACGCTCTTTTCCCACGCCCTGCTCTATTGTCCGACCAGTAAGCAACGTTACATGCAGTTCGGGATTTTGTTCCATTAGTTAACCACAACTTTTTACAATTTTTTCTGGATAGAGCTTGATATGTTTTGAAAATAAAATACACTAGTTTTAACTTAATTAACTTTTATCTTAAGCTCTGCAAACGGAAACCCTTTTAAACTGGAGATGTGATTGCTGGAACGTTTTGAACAGATTAAGGTTGATAATTAATGAGTGAAAAGACTGTTATAGAGGTTGAAGACTTAACGAAACATTACGGCGAAATTACAGCTCTCGACAGCGTGTCTTTCAACGTTGTTGAAGGAGAAATTTTTGGACTCCTAGGTCCAAATGGTGCTGGAAAAACAACATTAATGGAAATACTATGTGGTTTAAGAAAGTTTGATAGAGGTAAAGCCACCATTTTCGGCTTTAAGCTGGTCAAGGAACCCTACAAGGTTCGCAGTTCTATTGGATTTTGCCCGCAAGAAACTTTACTCTATGATTTGTTGAGTGTTTATGAAAATTTTGCCTTTTCCGCTTCACTCTACTCGCTCAGTTCAAAAAAGTTTAAGGAAAGAGTTGAGTTTTCTTCCAAATTTCTAGGAATTGGAGAATTTCTGCGACGAAGAGTTAAGGAGCTTTCTGGTGGAATGAAAAGACGCGCAAACCTTGCAGCGTCCATTATTCATGACCCTCCAATTATAATTTTGGATGAGCCTACTGTGGGTTTTGACCCAAACGTCAAAAGAGAATTTTGGGAACTCATAAGGGATTTGAAAGGATACGGAAAAACCATGCTTATTTCCACCCACGACATGTATGAAGCTGACGAACTTTGCGATAGAGTCGCTATTA
The DNA here is from genome assembly GCA_964457175.1 of uncultured Candidatus Bathyarchaeia archaeon. GTDB lineage: Archaea > Thermoproteota > Bathyarchaeia > Bathyarchaeales > Bathycorpusculaceae > CAYWII01. The sequence goes on along the minus strand of CAYWII010000023.1, from coordinate 16,096 downwards.
TGGATAGAGGAAAAATTGTTGCGCTTGATAAACCTCACGTTTTAAAGGAAACTATAGGTGGAGAAGCGTCAATTCACATAAGAGTGAAAGATGTTTCACAAGAAAAGATGTTAGCAGTTCTTGAAAAATACCATTGCACTTTAAAAGAAAACGAAATTCGGATCTTTTCTAAGAATCCTTGGGAAATCATGCCTGAAGTGTCAAAGAAGTTAATCTCGCAGAAGATTTTGACAGAGAAAATTGAGGTTGTCGAACCCACGTTGGAAGATGTCTTTGTAAAGTTGACTGGACGCAAACTAATGGAGGAGTCGCAATGAATTCGATAATAGGAATAGCAGTAAAAGACATCAAGCAATTCTTTAGAGAAAGAGGCACAATTTTCTGGACTATAGCCTTTCCAGTGATGATACTTTTGCTGTTCACCGCAATTTTTGGGAGAGAAATTCCATTCAACGCAAACGTAGGAATAGTAAACGAAGATACTCAGACACCGATACCTTCGATACCAGAAGGCATAATTTCGGGACTTAACAGCAGTGGATTCTTGAATGTGAGAAACTTCACAGATAGGGTTGAAGCAGAAAAGGAGTTAAATGCAACTAAAATACGCGCAGTAATCATAATTCCACAAAACTTCACACAAGACCTTATGCTGAGTGGTCACGCAAACATCACACTGATACTGGATAAAACTAATCTTGATGTGGCTAGACTTGTCAGCGATGGAGTTGCAACCTTTTTTACAGAATATTATAAGGGCATTAATCCAAACTACACTGAACCCATAGTAATAAATGAGGAGACAATATTTGGGAAGGAAATAGGTTATAAAGAAAGTATTGTCCCCGGCATGCTCACGTATCCGCTCTTGTTCTCGAGCATGGTAGCTTCCACGGGCGCCATAGTCTATGAACGCGAAAGAGGAACACTCAAAAAAATAAGGGCTTCACCCATTCGTCCCATAAACATGCTTTTCGGCAAAACTTTGGCTGCACTCTTTCAAACAGCCATATCAATTCTTGTCATGGCAACCCTAGCCGCGTTCCTGCTTGGTCCAAAACTTAACTGGAACATCCCGCTACTTCTTCCGATATTCTTCTTAGGCTCAATGAACGGCATAGCCTTAGGCTTAATAATATCTTGCATTGGCAGGTCACCCCAAGAAGCCTCAAACGCAGCGACAACAATAGCCATAGTGCTTCAATTCTTCGTGGGAATGTATTTCCCGCTGGAATATCTTCCGACGTATCTTCAACAGATTGGCCAATTCATTCCAATGACGTATGCGGCTCAAGCGTTAAGAAACATAATGATTCGAAATGCCGGGTTAGCCGATTTGACTTTCACAATAGCTACGCTCAGCCTTTCAGCAATTGTGTTATACGCCGTTGGAATTCTTCTCTACAAAAGATGGGTTGAAAAAGAATAGTTAGGGCTTGTATCCGCTAAGGACGCACAGAGCCAAAGCAGTAGCGATTATATCGGCTGTTGTTCCGGGATTAAAATGGTTGCCGAATCTTCTAAGGTTCAAATCAAACGTGCGAAGACTTTCCTTACCCTTTGCGGTTGCGAGCCCTCCGAGGTCTAAGATTTCCTTCGCCATCATGGAAACTTCTTGAGCTTTTTCGAGTCCAACTTTTCTAGCTATGAAGGAGTCAGGATATTCGGCCAGAACCTTCAAAAACGTGTGAATTATAGCTGTGTTCAAGTCTCTGTTTTCCTTAATTTGTTTCATTAGGAAGGGATAGGCAACATTGAAAGTTATCGGGTAATTGTTAACCCATTCTGAACAAACATTGTCGTAGCTTGAGGCTATTTGGAAGACTTGATAGAGCGAAACATTCTCCTTAATTATCCTATCCACAGAATCTGGACTGTTAACGTCAAGGTCAGGAGCCTTACCAAGCCCGCTGGGGTTAGCGATTTTTATTGCTTCATAAACGTTCACAGCGTCTTCCGACGTTGTTGACTCAACAACAAGCTTCAACTTCTCACGTAGTCTTTGAATTTCAAAAACATGTCCATTCGCCATGGGAGTCATTCCAGTAGCAACCGCGATGGGCGCAAAAAGAATTATTGTGCCAAGTAGCGTGTTGCCGCCTCGTTGCCAAGTATTGATGTTTACTATACAATCCCGTATAATCTGTCCTATGCCAACATCTGTAATTGCTATTTTTCCTTGAGAAACGGCGATTCCCCGTTGTGCTGCTAACTCAAAAAAAGGCGCGGCAGCTACGGCGGAAGCAAGAAAATGTTCATGACGGGTTCCTTCAAAACCAACAATCAAATTCACGTTGCCAGGCTTGTCCGCGCTAACTTCAAAAAGGATAGCCAATTCTAAGCATTTTGAAATGTGCTTTGCTTTTTCGCTGGGATGCATTTGCAAGAGTGCTCCTTTTTCTACTTATAACTTTTGCGCGAAAGTTTTATTAATGTTGTGTAAAAAAGTACATAGCAATGAAAACATTAACATTAGGTGTGCTGTGATGACTCAAAAATACGTTACTAACTCGCTATTTCTGGCTTTAGCAGGTGTTTGGACGGGTTTAATGCTTGCACTTGCGTTAATACCTACTTACCCTGTTTTAGGAACACCCGCCGTAATAACATTGTCAGGCATCATATTCTCATCTTTAACCGCTCCCTTGCTAGGTCCGTTATGGGGTACCCTTTCAGGCTTCATTTTCGGATGGCTTGTCCCATACGTAAATCCAGCAACAAACATGGGCTTGCTCACTTTCTTGGGTCCGACCATGTCCGCTTTGATGGGTGGACTTGTATTATTTAACAGATGGAGAGAAGCAACATTGATTTTTGTGGCGCAAATGGTTGTTTGGTTTGCTCACCCATTCGCGTGGTACGAACTAATGCCTCTAATAACGTGGCAATTTGTGCCGGTTGCCGTGTTCATAGTAGTGCCTCCTGTAAGAAAGTGGATTGCAAACACCATAACCGCCCGAAATAATCCTACAAAATTGGCAATAGCCTTATGGTGTCTAGCTTGGACTGCACGGATAGGAGGAGAAGTTGCCGCCAGCAACAATAACGCTGTTTGGGTTTTAGGCTGGGGCATTCCGGATCTATATCCTTTCTGGGCTCCAATGACGGTTTATTATGCAATTGCTGACTCATTAAACAGTCTTGCCGGAGCAATTATTGGTACAGCAGTGCTCCTAGCCTTAAAAAGAACAAACATAAAAACGCTGGCAATAGATAAATTAGAAACTGAAGCATGAGAAGGCAAGCAATGAAGATAAGAGAAGGAGATATTATCGAGGATTTAAACGGAATAATATTTGATGTTAAGGGTTTAATTCATCCTTCAGGCAGGGTTATTGCTTTTCCACGGTTTATTCCAGAATCTCATGGCAACCGCATTCACGGAAAAAGCGTCTACAAAAAAATCTACAATATTTCCGAGCGGTTCAAATTTCTTGGGCAGAATTTTCCTCAGTACATCGTTTACGACCCAGTTTTTGATGAAAAGCTTTGTGAAGTGCCACTGGAAGACGTGAAACGACATTATGAACCCGTCAACCGTTTACGACAGCTTCGACATTGCGAGGGATTAGACGATTTGGAAATGGACGCGTTAAGTTTCTTGGAACTTTTAAAAAAACAAGCGAGAATTCGTTGGGCTAATATGGGGATTTCGGGTTCGCTTCTTGTCAAATTGCACACACAAAGCTCTGACATTGATCCGATAGTTTATGGAAGCGAAAACTGCCGCAAAGTCTACGAGGCATTAAAGTCTTTGACGCAAGACGCAAAAAGCAACATGAAAAAATACACAACGGAAGAATTGCAGAAGCTATATGAGTTTCGCGTAAAAGACACACGGATGAGTTTTGAGGATTTTGTGTGGACAGAAAGTCGGAAAATCCTGCAAGGAAAGTTCAAGAACCGAGACTATTTTATGCGTTTCATTAAGGATTGGAGCGAAATTCACGAAAACTATGACGCGGTCCAATACAGGAATGTTGGTTACGCAAGAATAAAAGCAGAAATCATGGACGACTCGGAAGCAATCTTCACGCCTTGCATTTACAAACTTACAAATGCTGAGATACTGGAAGGCACACGCGTAGGCTTAATTGAGGAAATAGCTTCTTTCAGAGGAAGATTTTGCGAACAAACCAGAAAAGGCGAAACAGTGGTTGCGCAAGGAAAAATTGAGCGCGTGACGGATAAGAGGCAAAACCACGAATATTTTAGGCTTCTGCTTGGCAACAAACCTTCAGACTACATGGTGCTGGCATAGTGGGTTAAGATACGACTTTCAACGTTTGCTCGTAGTATCTGGGACAATAGGTTAAAGTTACCTGATGAAAACTGCCCTTCGAAGTTACAACCTCTTCCAAATTTCCTTCCACGTAGACTTTCTCATCTTTGAACACTTGCATGCGGAACTCTTCCATGTAAGACACCACACGCTCAGTTTCCTCAGCACAAGCTTTTCCTTCTATAATCTTTAAGGGTTCAACGCCATAAACTGAAGGAATAAAAGGCGAATCATGGTCGTCGGTTATGCGCGCAAGCATTTTAACCCAGCCCTTCTGCACAACCTTGGCTTCTGAAAAATGCGCTTCGCGTATTTCTTTCCAGTCTTTTACGGGCTCAAACTCTGTCTTGATGGTTCTTCCGCTCTGTTTGTCCAAGTATACAGCGTAAATCAGTTTTCTCTTCTGATGCCACACAAACTCTTTGGCACTGTAATTTCTGAATCTCCAACTCTTCTCCTTGATTGAGTCATTGCTCTCAAACTCATTCTTAAGTGGAGAATCTCCGTCACGATAAAACTCAAGGAGAATTTCACGCACTTTGGCCAAGTTCTTTCCGCCATAAACAATTAAATCTATATCAGAGAATTTTGGATGGTAAAACCCGTGAAGCAAAGAACCAAAAACGCCGAAAGTTCTTGTTGACAAACCAGAACTTTCAGTCATTATTCCAAATACGTTATGCAAAGCGTTAAGAAGCTCATCATTCGGCTGTTTTCCAATCATTTTTGCAAGTTTTTCTCCGGGTTTCTGTGTTTCCACGACATTTCTGCATTTGACGCCCACAACCTTTCTGTTGAGAACTGGAAGAAATATCATATGTTGGGGAAAATTGTTCTTGATAAATTTCCAGCCTTCATCCTCATAAAACTTGAAGAAAACATGTTTTCCGTCCGTTCTAAACGCTTTAGGATTGTTAGACTTAAAAATCTCCGAGGGGGCATATTCAGCGTCGCAAACATACGCGTTCGGTGGATGAGAGTAACCGAAAACACGAAAAATCAAACCTTCCACTGTTATGATTGCGTCGCGGTCGCGAAGCCTTAAAGTGGCCAAATATACTCTTCCTCGCTGACGCCCGTTCCAACAACAACTTGATAAAAAACTTCGTCTGTACCGATGCCCTCAACTTGTTCTAGTGTTCCTTCAACTTTGATTTTGTCTCCTTGTCTTGCGATGTTTCTGTAGCACCCAATCATAGAAACCACAAGCTTTGGAATTTTTTCTTTGGGAAGGTCTGAGGCTTGGTTTGCCGGTGTGTAATCTTCAATTCTGTACGTTGCAGGGCGAAACATGGCTTCGTTGTCGTTTTTGACTATGCAGGTAAACTTCATCGGTTTTAATGGTGTGTACTTGTACATTCCATATTCAGAGTGAATTTCTTCTGGCTTACGAACCGCATTATACATGAAAATTTTTCCAGAATAGCGACCTTTAAAGCGTCTAGCAGCATCCAGACGGTTGCTGAAAACGTAACTTAACGTCTTCGCCTCAACAAGTTTTTCTATCGTTTTCTCTAACTTGCGGAAGTTGTCCGCGCCATAAACAACAACGTCTATGTCAGACTTTGAAGTGTGCATGCTCAGAGCTATGGAGCCGTGGATTCCAAAATCTTTGATAGCTATCTCCGATTGGCTTGACAGCAGATTGATAAAGTCCAACGTCATCCTCTGTAGGTTGTCCTTATGCTTCTGTTCAATTATGGAAGCCAAACAGTTCTTTGGAACATAAACTCTTTTAATCGAACTCAACGGCGCGCTAATCACTTCCTTCCTTCTAAAAGGGCAAAAACACACGTATTCTGGAAAATTCTTCCGAAAAGTTTCAAGAAAAGTCTGATAATTTTGAGCGGTGTAAAGCTTCTCGGCGCGGAAAAGTTCCAACTGCCCGTATTTCCATGTTCTCTCCAGAAAGTCAATTTGGAAAAGCGTTTTGAGCGTGGATGGAATGTATTTTAGAAACGCGAAAACTCGGTCTCTTGGGTGTTCATACCCGAAGACGTTGAATATGAAACCTTCCTTGGTTATGAAGGTATCTCCATCCATTGGAACCCAATTTTGAGCCATAGCCGTCTTGAAGCACCTTGATAGAATTAAGTTGACACTTTTAAAAGTCTATTGTTGGAGTAGAATTTCACGAATTCTATATTTGAGGGTATATCTCAATATAATTTTATTTAAAAACATTAAACATCAACCAGGTGGCAATATTGCATCGCAAAAAAAAGAGAATAGAATACAGAATTTCTTTGCCGAAGAAGTTTATGAGCTTCTTAGGCGACAAAACTGTCAAAAACATTTTGGATGTTGGATGTGGGTATGGGCGAACCTGTTTTTTCTTACATGAACACCATTACAACGTTATCGGTGTTGATGTTGACAGAGCTCGGATAAAATTGGCTCTCAAAGATGTAAACTCGTTGGGCATTAATAAGGAAATGAACTTCTTAGTTAATGATGCTCGGTACCTATGCTTTCGCGAGTCTTCTTTCGACGCAGTTACAGTGCTTGGCGTTCTCACTCTAATTCCAAAGACGGACAGACCCGAAATAATAAACGAGATTGTGAGAGTTCTCAAACCATTGGGCTATGTTTTTGTTGAAGAATTTGGTCAAACGTGGGAGAATCCGATCTATTCTAAAAGATATAAAGAGGATTATTCATCTACAAGAGAATTAGGAACCTTTACAGTAAAAGACAATGATGGTAGGATTCTTCATCAGGCACATCACTTCACCCGTGAAGAAATGTTTAGCCTATTAACAAACTTCAAGATAATCAGTTTCGAAGAAGACACGTTTACAAGTTACTATCACAAGAACTGGGTTAAGGGATATGTAATAATTGCACAGAAAACCGTGTAGAACTTAATGCGTATTGCAGAGTAACGTTTAAAACGAGTCACCATAGACATTCTTAAAGGCGAGTGAAATGAGCGAGGAATTACATCCGTATGTAGTGTTTCTTCCATCAGAACAAAAAAGCAAAATATTAAGCGCAATTTTCGGTTCAAAAGCCGCCGTTGATATTTTAAGATTTTCGCTCAACCAAGGCATTTCAAACAAGATTTACCAAAAAAATCTCTTGAGAAAACTTGCTTATTCAAACAAGACAATAATTGAAACCTTAAAGTCACTAACCAAACTTGGAATCTTAGCAGAGAAAATGGAGAAAATAGTGACAGAAGGTCGCACAACATGGGTTAAAACTTATCAGCTGTCGGACACGGGCAGATGGTTCTCCCTACTGCTAGCAGAAGAAAAGGATCTGTCAGAAAACGAAAAGGCAGAGATACTGCAGAACATCTTCAGGAAATATATGAAGTGGGTGAAGGATCTCTCCCAAAAACTTAATGTAAGCAAGAAAACGTTAGAAGAAATCTTCCTAGAAGAGATAAAGCAATAGAGGAAATAGAATTGCAAACAACAGTCATAGCAGTTATCGGAAGCAAAAGCTCAGGAAAAACAACCACAATAGAAGCCTTGACAAGAGAACTAACAAAAAGAGGTTACAGAGTCGCAGCGATAAAACACATTCCCGAACCAAACTTCACAATAGACACCAAGGATAAAGACACATGGAGATTTGCCAAATCAGGAGCAAAAACAATCATAAGCGCAGCATCCCACGAAATAGCCACGATAGAGAAAGTAAACAAAGACGACTTTTCAATAGAGAAGCTTCTGCAAAAATGCAAGGGCAACGACGTAGTATTTATTGAAGGATTCAGAAAGTTCATAAGCAAAGACAATAGCATATATAAAATTGTGACCGTGAGATCAGCAAAAGAAGCATTAGAATCAGTTGAAAATTTTGAGCCTATTTTGGCTTTTGCCGGACCCTACTCAACTGAGAACATGAAGTTAGAAGTTCCATATGTGGATGTACTCAAAAATCCAGGGAAAATTGCAGATATTGTTGAAAAGATTGCGCTGAAAAAACGTTGAAACTTGCTTTGTTGGGTTGTGGGGTTTGGAGATTTTGTTTGAGGGGGAGAAAGGAGATTTATCCAAAAATTTTAGGAAGTTCTCCAAACCTTTCCACCCAATGTTTCTGTTGCCATCTCCCTCCTTAGAGAGCCTTGAAGGCTTCAAACCATCTGTTGTACAAGGATAACATGTCAAGCGAAACGCTTGGTTTTCTCTCCTCAAGTATCAGTCTAAAATCGTCCATCCTTAAAGGTCTCGGCTTAGCTTGCTTATTATTCGCTTGGCCTGATTCGAAGAACTCGCCTATAAGCTTTAGATGTGCTGCTTGGCAAACGTCTCTTATGTCGCTTCCAGAAAATCCTTCAGATAGTCGCGCCAACTCGTGCAAATCTACATCTGTTGCAAGTTGCAGGTTGCTCGTGTAAAGTTTGAACATCATCAAGCGCGTGTGATGGTCAGGAAGCGGCACCAAAATTCTTTTCTGGAATCTTCTAATGAAAGCCCAGTCCAAGTCCCATGGCTTGTTTGTGGCCCCAATGACGTAAACGTGAAGATTTTTGCCTTTATCAACTATACCATCCATCTCTTTCAAGAACTGGTTTCGAACACGAACTTCCCCACCGACTTCGTTTGTATGCTTTCCCATGAGAGAATCTAACTCATCAATAAAAACTATAGACGGCTTTTTCTCAATGGCTGACTTTCTGGCTGACCCAAAAAGTTTGGCGACATTCTGTTCAGCTTCGCCCAACCACTTAGACATTATTGATGCGGCATCGATAGAAACAAAAGTTGCGTCTATTTCCGTGGCAACTGCTGCAGCCAAGAGCGTTTTTCCACAGCCGGGCGGTCCAAATAAGAGAATCCCTCTTGGCCATCCTAATGGAAACAGGTCGGGTCTCTGAACTGGATAGACTATTGCTTCTTTCACTGCTCTTTTGGCATTGTCTAGCCCGACGACTTCCTCCCATTTCACGTTGGGCTTTTCTGTGACTATCAGTTCCTCATAGCTTGATTTTCCGCCTTCCGTGGTTTTTGTGTTCTCAGAAGCTTTGGTCTCTCCCCGGAATTCTGCAGGTGACACGGCACCTTGTAACGCCTTTATCCGCTCTTGGTAGGCGATTGCCCTTTGTATGTAAACTTTGTTTAAGCTGTATTCGGGATAGAGTTGAACAAGTTGCAAGAGGCTTTCTATAGCTTTTTGATACATTGTTATCGCTAAGCCTCGGGAACCTTGCTTGTCCAGCCGCACTGCCTCTAGAGCAAAATTAGTTGCGGCTTTCTCAAGTTCTTGGGAAGCGCTCAAAAACTTTTCACTCCTATCCTTCCGTTTTTAATTCGATTTTTATTTTTCCCTTAGCTCCTAAACTTTCAAGAGCCTTCCTGACTTCATCATGTGAGCTTTTTAAATCCATAGAACAACGTGCTATGTCAATCTCTCCATTACATTTTCTAACATAATCGAGAAGCATATCTTCTAGAAGTGGGTTCTCAATCTTCAGAGAAATTTCTTGGATTTCAGCTTTTTTATAAGAAAAGAGAGTTTGAGAAGAATTTCCGTCCTGTTCTGCCACAGTTTCCTGATCAAACCTCTGCGAACAGTTAGCTGTCAACGCAACCATTTCCTTCAATGCCACTTTTTCAGTTTCCTGCTCGGTCATGCTAGCAGGGGGCTCAGGAAGTTTTTCAGCAAGCTTCTGTTCGAGAAAGCCCGACACCTCTTTCAGTATTTCTTCTCCTCCTGGTGTTTTTCTGTTCACTGGTATCATTGACTCATCAGCGGTTATTCTAGTTGAATAGAGTGTTTCGCTTATTTCCTCGTTTACCTTGTTTAGTTCTGAAGAAACGTCAGGTAGAACCTCGAATAATTCTTGCGAGACATTTTGCAAAAGCTTCAATGAAGGTTTTAGGTCGATGACTATGTCACTTAGCTCTTTTATTGTTTCAAGTCTGAGAATTACACGTTCGATAGCCAACTCCACATTATAAAGAAACTTTATCAGTTTTCGAACTTCTGCAATTTCATTCGCGCACATTGCTGCTCTTTCTTTATTCTTATTTTTTAGAGCGCCTATACATGTTTGAAAGAGGATTCTATCTCTTTCTTTAAGACGGAAACTGGCATGGTCAAGTTTGCTGCGTTGAATTTTCAGCGTTTGGATTGACTTGGCAACTGTCTCACGAAGTGGTGGAGGGTTAGGATGAAGAAAACCTTTGATGTTTTTTCCCTCCTCCCGCCACCGTTTGTCGCTGGCTATATGCCGGTTTTGCCGATTTCCTTCACGTACACTACTACTGGCGGTTCTGGAAGTTCTGGACTTGTCGAAATCGAAGTAGGCTCTTTCGAAGTTTCTAGGCTTATCTTTTCTTGTTCTGCAATTTTCGGATTTTCACCAAGTATGATATTTGAGAGTTTACTTTTCGTTAGCTCTAAATCATTTTTCTCCACGTTTACTCGTTTCAGGTTTTCTTGAATTATTGCGAAGGCTTCTCCGTAATATTGGTCGTCAATTTTTCCTATTTCATGTTCGATTTCAAGATGCGCCAATGCGTAGTTCAGCTCTCTAGTTTCTTCACCGCATCGGACGATTTCCTTGTCTATTTCTTCGATTAAGGATTGAGCCTCGGTTTTCAGTTGGGTTAGTGCTCCATCAAAACTGTTGTGAAGTTCTTCGTAAAGTTCTTGCGAGATTTTTTTCTTTTCTACTAATTCTTTGAGGGCTTGGTCTTTGCGCCATAAAAGGGGTATCTGGTCGCTTAGAAGGATTGTTTGCGATCTTATCTTAGATATGAGCGTTACGTCGACACCGTCAAATTTCAGATGCTCTGCGGGGAGTTTTAAGAATTTTCCGCCGCCTTGCTCAATAAATGCTGCGTCAAATCTTCCATTTGGAGTTACTGCAAAAGAAGCTATCTTGCCTACTACGCGTCCGTATTCATCTTTAATTTGCTTTCCAACGGAAAGAAAAAGATTGGGGTCTTTTGGCATGGTTTTTCTCCCCTCCATTTAAGAGGTTTCGGTTGGTGCCTTTTCACCTAAAGGCGCTGGGAGTCCCGGAATTCCTGGTGGGAGTTCTGGGAACTTTTCTTTGATTCTTTGTTCTGCGACTGTTGCTGCTTCTGTGAGAATTTTCTGTGCATCTTCGTTTACTGCATCAAAGTTCAGCGTCATTCCTGAGCCTTGTCCAGCTTCAATCATTATACCACTTAGTAAGTTGCCAATTTCTCCAAGTTCATTCTCTGCTTCAGGAAATACGCTTACAAGTCCGGCTCTTACTGTTCTTAACACGCCAACTGCTGGTCCTAGTGTTGACACTACATCTCCAAGTTCTGATACAGTGCGTAACCTTAATACAATCTGTTCAAGTGCAAGTCTTGCGTTAATAATCAATCTCTCCATTTTGCGTATTTCTGCTAGTTCATTTGCGAAAACGTTTGCGCGTGCACTGTCGTGCTTTGCGTAGGCATCAACAATCCTTGCAAATATCGCTTTGTCTCTTTGGCTGAACCTATCTGTTGCCTGGTCCAGTTTCTGAACTTGCAATTCAATGCGTCTAACGGCAAAATCTAATCGTGGCTTCAATGGACCTGGTGGTCTGACTGCATCCTTGATACGGTTGGTGAATGGTTGTTCGTCTCTTCTAGTTTCCCATTTTTTCGCGAATCTTTCTGACAAATTAATACCTCCGAAAAAGAAGGATGCACGGAACAATATTATACATTGTTAACATGTTGAAAATATGCACGTATATACGTAGAGCTATATGTCAAAGCGAAAAGGGTTTTGAGCTTTAATTTTCCAATTAAAAGATAAAGTTGCTGATTTTGGGGTATTAGACAAAAATATGTAAGTTAGACTAAAAAGAGGCTTAGAAATCAAGTGTAAGGCAAGGTGAAAAAAATTGAAAGATAGAATGAAGATTTTCCTGATAGTGGCCGTTCTGGGATTCGCAGCGGGTGTCATCGCTGACTTAACAGCAGAATTCGTGATTCCAGCAATTTTGACAGTCTTGCCAGAAGTTCTCAAAGCAAGATACATTATCTCAGGGTTTGCCGGAGCTTGCATAACTTTGGCATTAATTAGCATATGGGCTTATGTATCAGGACCCACTGAAAAGTAAACAGAATCACTCTTACCCTCTCTCCTATTTTGCGTATTTTTAGTTGACTTCTTCTAAAAGCAATTTTGGACTCAGGAGCGGAAAAAGATGTCATCCGCCAGAAGCGTACTCGTACCTCGTTTTCTTCATCGTCCAACATATTGAAATAATTGTTCGGTCTATTTACGCTTACGGAAGATACTGCAAATGTGCGGCATATTCGGTTTCGCTTTGAAAACGCCAATCGCCATGGACAACGTGTTCCGATTACTTGAAAAACTAGAAGTTCACCAATATCCATCGGAACTAAGACCTGTTGGAGGCTACGGAGCAGGAATTGCCGTTCTTAAGGAAGATAGAGATGTTCTTTTGGAAAAAGTTGGAAGCGTTGATGGCTCTCCTGCTAAGCGTTTATCTGAAATTTTTAGCGTGAAAGAAGCGTCTATCCTAATCGCGCATGTGCGGATGCCGAGTCCTCAGTTTATGACGAGCTCTTCTTTCAAAGAAACAGCTCAGCCTTACATCGCAAGATGCAATCCGAATTTGACTGTTGTTTCAGCCCACAATGGCAGCGTCACAAATTATAAGGAAATCAGAAATAATCTTAAGGCGCATAGTTTCGAGTCTGAAAGAATTGAATTCATAGACTCGGAGGTAATTCCACACTTATTCGAGGAATTGTTGACGAAAAAAGGTGATCTTGAGGAAGCCTTGGATATGCTTCTCTCGTCTTTGGAAGGACCAAGCGCATTGGGTCTATTACACGTCGAGAAAGAGCGTATGTTCATGCATTTTCTTCACAAAGAGAAAACTAGGGGACTATATGTGTGGAAAAACTGGCGGAATGAAGTGTTTTTCTGTTCACGAAATGAGCTGTTAATGGAAATGTTTGGCGACGTACTAACGCAAGGAAAGTTTGAAAGAAAAGTCGCTGTTCCTTACCATGAAGATGCAAGTTTAAAGCTTTCCGTAACAATGTAGTTTTGGTATATTCAATGGATAAGAATGAGCCAAATTCAAATGTTTTCGATTTACTCGCTAAACCTATTCGAGATGCTTTAGCCGAGTTAGGTTTTGCTGAGCCAACTCTCCCGCAGGTAAAAGCGATTCCGTATGTTTTGACCAGTGACAATGTGCTTCTGATTGCGCCTACTGGAAGCGGTAAAACGGAAGCGGTTCTTCTTCCGGTTTTTTCGAAATTGATTCAACAAGAAAAGAAAGAAGGAATATCACTAGTTTACGTTACGCCTTTAAGGGCTTTGAACCGTGACCTATTGAAGCGATTGTCTTTTTGGGCTCAGCGTTTGGGCTTAACGGTTGAGGTTAGGCATGGCGACACTGAAATGAGGTTGCGCAGGAGGCAGGCGATTTCGCCGCCGCAAATGCTTGTAACCACGCCGGAGACTTTGCAGGCGATTCTTCCGGGCGCTCGTATGAGGCAGCATCTGAGCCATGTTAGGCACGTTGTTGTTGATGAGGTGCATGAGTTGGCGTCGAGTAAGCGTGGTGTTCAGCTTTCAATTGCGTTGGAGCGTCTTTCTAATGTGGTTGGTGGAGAATTTCAGCGGGTAGGTTTATCGGCTACTGTTGGAAACCCGGAGGAGGTTGCGCAGTTTATTGCGGGAACAGGTCGAAAGATTCGAATTGTTGAAGCTTTGCCGCGTAAAGGTTACAGTTACAATGTGGAGAACCCGTTGCCAACTGATGCAGATTACGAGTTGGCTGGAAAACTCAGAACTTCGCCAGAAGCAGCGGCTAGAATAAGGCGAGTGTTGGAGCTTGTTGATAGCCACAAGTCAACACTAATTTTTGTTAATAGTCGGACTAACGCGGAGATGCTTGGTCACAAGTTCGGTCAGCTTGGACGGGGGGATATTGCGGTTCATCATGGTTCTTTGTCGAAGGAGGAGCGTGTGCAGGTTGAGGATGATTTTAAGGCTGGAGTTTTGAGGGCGATAATTTGCACGAGCACGCTGGAGCTTGGCATTGACATTGGTAATGTGGATTTAGTTGTTCAGTATCTTTCGCCGAGGCAGGTGAGCAGTTTAATTCAGCGTGTTGGGCGTAGTGGGCATAGGTTGGACATGCTTTCGGAAGGTGTTATCATCACGGCTTTTCCAGACGATACGTTAGAATCCACAGCGGCGGTAAGAAACGCCTACGAGAATAGGATTGAGCCAATTTTAATTCACGATGGTGCTTTAGATGTTTTGGCGCATCAAATAGTAGGATTACTCATGGATAAAGGATCTTTGACAATAAAGGAACTGCTGGCAACTGTGTGTAAAGCTTATCCTTATCGTAACCTTAGGGAAGAAACGCTTTTGGACGTGATAGACTTTTTAGACAGCCTAGACGAATTAAGATTTGACAGAGAAGGAAAAGTTTTGAGAAGAGCCCGAAAGAGTAGGCGTTATTACTTTGAGAATTTGTCTATGATTCCCGACGAAAGACGCTATCCCATAGTTAATGTGATTTCTGACAGGAAGATTGGCACTTTAGGCGACGAGTTCATGGCTATAAGAGCTCGAGTAGGCTTAAATTTCATTGTTAGAGGAAAAGTTTGGCGAATAGTGCAGATAGAGGATGAAACGGGCACGGTTTACGTTGTGCCTGCTGAAGACCCGTTTGCGGCGATTCCGGGTTGGGATGGAGAGATTTTGCCTGTGCCTTTTGAGTTGGCTCAGGAAACTGGAAGGCTACGTGAACAAATTAGAGACGCGCTGAGAGAAAATGATAAGGTTGAGGTTGTGACGGAGAAGCTTGCTGGTAAACTTAAGATGAATAAGAAAGCTTTGTTGGATGCTGCTAGAGAGGTTGCGGAGCATCTAAACCAAGGCGCGCCGTTACCAACGCATAATCACATTCTCATAGAAGCCTTTGACAAATACCTCATAATCCACGCGAGTTTTGGAGAGATTGTGAACCGCACTTTGGGCAGCATTTTTGACTCAGTGCTTTCGGATAGAGAATTGATTATTGGCTGGTGGAATGACGGCTATCGCATACTTGTTGAGATGCCGAGAAATCTGACACAGCAGCAAGTTGCGAAGATGCCTTCTATGCTTTTTGGTTTGGCGGACGACGAAGTGGACAAGGCTTTTAGTGATTATTTGGAGGCGAGGTTTCCGTTTTCTTACAAGATGAAGTTTGTTGCTGAAAGGTTTGGAGCTTTGCCTCGTGGGAAAACGATGGGTCCTGAACGGCAAGGTCAGCTTGTTGGACAGTTTAGGGACACGCCGGTTTATGATGAGACTTTGCGTGAGGCGATGTTGGAGAAGGTGGATGTGGCGAAGGCTAAGGAGATTATGCGCGCAGTTAGAGACAAAGAGATTAAGGTTAGCACTTTTTGGCGTTCCGAAAAGCCCACGCCATTAGCCTATCGCATACTTGCCATGTACTCTGATATTTCGGAGCTTATGGCTCCAGAAGAGGTTTTGCTAAGCAATATTGACAAGATGAAAAAGACGATAGAAGCAAGAACCGCAACGCTTCTTTGTATGGCGTGTGGAGAATGGACGAGTGAAAAGAAGATTAGGAGTTTGCCAGAAAACCCAACATGTGAGAAATGCAATTCTGGGCTTTTGGCGCTGTTGTATCCAAGTCAAGACGTGAAGCATTTGCGGGAAATTTTGAAGAAAAGACGGGAAGATAAAGAGTTAGCAGAAGAAGAGCTTAAAGAGTTGAGGGATGCAAGACGGACGGCTGATTTGGTGTTAAGTTATGGTAAGAAGGCGATAGTAGCCTTAGAAGTTAAAGGCGTAGGACCGGAAACAGCCTTCAGAATA
>CAYWII010000022.1:0-21880 GCA_964457175.1 uncultured Candidatus Bathyarchaeia archaeon | reverse complement strand
ATTCAACCTATTTATAGGGGGGCTATAGTAACTGCACAACAGCAACAGTTCCCACCCCACCGCACGCATATACCTTTAAATCTCTTAAAACACTCATCTCCTTTCCATGGCAAACGCCAAAACCAAACAAACCATAGTAGACAAAGCCCTACACTACTTCAACACCGAAGGCTGGAACTGCGCCGAATCCGTGTATATGGCTATTTTCCAAGAATACTACAAAATAGACGTAACACCAAAAACTGTCACTGCCTACGGCGGCGGCATCGCAAGAACAGGCAGCATCTGCGGAGCAATAAACGTCGCCGTCATGGGATTAAGCCAAAAATTCGGAAGAGAAAACCCACATCAACACTTCTTCCTCACCCAACGTCCCATCTTCCAATTTCTCAACCAAATCGTCGACCAATACGGCTCTATCCAATGCAGCCGCCTAACCAACGCCCAACTGGACACCCTAGAAGGCATAAGAAAATTCCGCGATGAAAACATAAAAGAACGCCTCTGCACACACTCATACGAAAAGTAATGGAAACCTTTCTGCAAATGGTAGAAAACAACAAACAACCCCCATAATAACCCCCAAATAGTTGTTAAACAAAAGAAAAACTCCAACCAACAAAACTACTACAGCCATAAAACCTTTTATTTAAGCATCCAAAAAGGTGTTCTGCAAGGTGCCCAAAACATGACATTAGAAACAACCAAAATTTTAGGCGGAATAGGCGCAGTACTAATGCTCATCTCACCCATAGGCATGCACGCGGGAATAGTAGGCATAGCAGGCGTAATACTCGTCCTAATAGCCCTAAGCAAATTTGCATATCACTACAAAGAACCCGGCATATTCAACAACGCCATTTACGGAATAATCACCGCAATAGTAGGAATAGCAATATTCATGGCTGTAATGATGATAGCCGCATTCGACCTAATAAAAACACTGGGACTCGACGTCAGCTGGACCGACCCAACAATATTCCAAAGAATCAAGTGGCAAGAAATCTTCACATGGGAAACTTTCGCACCATACATCATAGTCATAGCTCTCGACCTAGTCATGCTCTTCGTGCTGTTCGTAGTTGCATCAAGCTTTCTCAGAAGGTCATTCAGCCTTCTCGGCGAAAAAACAGGCATACACGCTTTCAAAACTGCTGGATTCCTAATCTTCTTAGGTGCAATACTAACAATAATAGCAGTAGGCTTACTCATAATGTGGATAGCCCTAATATTCCTCGCGATAGGCTTCTTCTCCATAAAAACAACCTAAAACAGTCCAACCTATCTTCCATTTTCTTTTAATGCGACAAAAGTCAGCGACAGCGCACGCCGAAATCTCTACTTCCACGCAATATTTTAACTCGCACCCGCGCAACATACAACATCCCAACAGCCAACAACACACCCAAAACGACCGCACCAGCAACAGAAAAGTCATAACCCAACCTACGCTCACCAACACCATAAGTGTAATACAACCCAATAAGAAACAAAACAACCCCAACCAAGAAAAGAAACAAAAGAAGCCAATACCAAGCCGGCTTCATTCTTCTACGCCCACCCCCAATCAAGAGTTCAATCCTGTATAAGAGGGATTAATTTCCACAGAGAACAAAACAGCACAATCAAGGATTTAGTTTTCTTTCTTCAAAGCTCTGCTTTAACAGCACAATCGTATTAGCCTGCACATCACGGTCAACAATAACATTCGGACCAATCCAGCTATTGCATCCAACCTTGACACCAGGCATAAACAGTGCATTTATCCCAGTCTTCACATTATCACCTAAAACTGCGCCAAGCTTGGTTCTTCCACTGTCCACGACCTTATCCTTAATCATCATCTTTATCGTTCCAGCGTCAAACCTATAATTCGCCGTTATCGTGCCAGCTCCCAAATTACACTTTTCACCTAGTATGCTGTCACCAACATAAGACAAATGCCCAACATGCACGCCATCCATGATTATGCTATTCTTTATTTCGCAAGCATTTCCGATGCGGGCTTTTCTGCCAATGCTAGTGTATGGACGAATGTAGCAGTTCGGTCCAATGTCACTTTCTTCGTCAATGAATGCTGGTCCTTCAACGTAAGCTCCCGAACGTATCCGCGCAGTTTCTGCAACACTAACAGGTCCAACCAAATTTGTCCCACTCTCTACGATTCCACAAACTTTATGTGTCCTTCTCATTAGTGCCCAACGGTTCGCTTCAAGCAAATCCCAAGGTCTTCCAATGTCTATCCAATCTTCCCTTGAAATCTTAGTAGCCAAAACCGCCTTTTCTTTAGCTAAAAGCGAAATTGCATCTGTCACTTCCAACTCGCCCCTAGTCGATTTCGATGTCGCCTTCAGCTTTTGAAAAATTTCGGTTGAAAAAACGTAAATGCCAGCGTTTGCCAAGTTTGTTGGCGCTTCGTTGCGGTTTGGCTTCTCCACTATGCGCTTTACAGTTTTCTCGTTTTCAAGTTCTACAACGCCATAGTTTTCTGGATTCTCAACTGGAACCACAGCCATGGTTGCTGCAGGTTTTTCTTCTTTATGAAGGTTAACAACGTTCTTCACGGCTTCTGCAGAGAACAGCAAGTCGCCGTAAACCAGCACAAAATCATCCTTCACATAAGGCTCAGCAACGCTCACTGCGTCGCCGGTTCCAAGCACGCCTTTTTGTTCAGCATAATCAATTTTTAACCCAAACTTTTTGCCATCACCATAAAACTCACGAATTGCATCTCCCATGTAATGAACAACAATTAAAACTTCATCAACCCCGCAACTTTTCACGGCACTCAAACAATGCCCTAATATCGACTTTCCGCCAATCTTTATCAAATGCTTCGGTCTAGTTGACGTGATTGGTTGAAGCCTAACTCCTTCTCCAGCAGCCAAAACCACCGCTTTCACTTTTCCATCTCCTTAACAAGTTTCTTAACTAAAGCCACTCCCTTACCCATTATTTCTTTTGCCGCTTTTAATGATTCACCCTCAACCGTCAACCTAACAAGCGGTTCAGTGCCAGAAGCCCTAACCAAAATCCACCCATCTTTGAAAGTCAAGCGTACACCATCAACCACTGATGATTCCGTGAACTTTGGAAAAACCATTTTTAACCCATTCTCAACCTTCTCCATGACTTCATATTTCACCTCATTCTTGCAGCGAATATTTTCTCTAAGCGTTACATATTCAGGCGTTTCAGCAACAAATTCAGACAGCCTTTCACCCTTCTCTTCCAACGCCTCAAGAAGCAACACAGAAGAAAGTATCCCATCTGGGCAATAATGGATTTGAGGATGTATCCATGCTCCGCACGGTTCTCCACCAAAAACCGCCTTGTGCCGCTTCATTGCTTCCGCAACATAAACATCGCCAACCTTCGCTCTAACCACCTTCCCATGATGCGCCTCAACCATCTTCTCAACACACATTGACGCCTCAACGTTCGTTACAACAACTCCGCCTTCTTTCCTCTCCGCAGCGTATGCTGCATATGCGGCTAAAACACGGTCAAAATCCACAAAACTGCCCCTCTCATCTATAAAACTCACTCTATCACCATCGCCATCATAAGCTATCCCAACATCAGCACCAAAATCCCTAACAATTCTAGCCAAATACTTTAAAGCATCAGGATTTGGTTCAGGGCTCCTCGATGAGAAAAAGCCATCAGCGTGTGCATTGATAGCAGTCACCTTACATCCTAGCCTTTCAAAGATTAACGGCGCAAGATTGTATGTAGCGCCGCATCCGGGGTCAACTATTATGTGCCATTTTTTGCGCAGTATAACAGTTTTCCGTATCATTTCAATGTATAGGCCACTTCTGTCAATAAGCGAGGCTTCACCGACATCACGCCAATCCACAAATCTAAAACGTCCATTTTCAATAATCCTTTCAATCTCCCTCTGCTGTTCTTCACCATAAGCCATACTGTCTCTAGCAAAAATTTTAATGCCATTATACTGAGGCGGATTATGCGACGCAGTAATCATCACACCAGCGTCAGCGTTTAATTGCTTTGTTAAAAATGCCAAAACCGGAGTCGGCACAACACCCAAACAGCTAACATCCGCTCCCCCCGCCAAAAGACCAGAAACCAACGCATTCTCAATCATCAAACCAGAAACCCTAGTATCACGCGCAACAAACACCTTTTTCGCCTTACAAAAAGTCGCTACAGCCAATCCCGCTTTCGCTGCTAAAGTAGGCGTTAAATCAACATTCACTAAGCCACGCACGCCTGAGCTACCGAACAGCTTTGACTTCAATATCTCCAAACATCCCTAAATGGGCTAATTCATCTTCATGGTTTAAATAAATTTAGGCACTTGCTATAGAGCCGCTTTTCCGTTTCAATTTTTTAAGGAATTCTATCAGCTTTTCTTTCGTAGGATGTGCACCATTCGGGTTTGAAACGTAATAGGCTGCAACCGCATTAGCTAACAACAAACGGCAACCATCCGAAAGCCTGCAAGAATCTCCAACAATGTTTCCCGCATTCCAAGCATCTCCTGCACCTGTCGCTCTCAAAACTGGAACTTTGAAAGCAGAAACAACTGTTTGACCTTTTTTGGTGAATGTTGCTGAGAAGCTTGTTGTGTGCAAATCAACTCTCGCAGATAGGTGCGACCTCAAGATTTTTGCGGCTTCCTTCGCCAACTCGTCAAATTTTAGGCTTTTTTCAACCTTTTTCAGTTCACTACTCACTTGTAATGCATACCATACTGCTTCGTTTTCATTTACGCTCAAAACATCCACAAATCGGCTCTGCAGAACTTTCCTCGTCAATTTAGGAACCTGTTCTTTGTTAGGAGTTGGGTCTGCCGTGTCATAGTACGTTTTGCCTCTTCCCTTTGTTTTTGTGTGTCTAAAAACGGTCTCAGCCAATTCTGTTCCAAAACGTCTAGTTCCAGCCCAGTTAAAAACGCACGTGTAATCAGCCTTCTCTATTACTTTAAAATCTTTGCTGCTTAGACTATCCGGTCCAAAATCAGCAAGCGAACCCACATCTCTGAGCATAACGTTGGCTTTTCCTTTTCCCGTTTTGAATTCCATAGCGGTTGTAACTGATGGCTTTTCAAGAATCTTTACATGAGAAAGATTAACCTCGCTGGATTTAAGGTGAAATTTGATAAGCTCCAATCCCAATTTGTCCGTGCAGACCATTGGAGTAACTTTTGCGCCTAAAGCCGCCAAAGCTGATGCTGTGTTAATTGCGTTTCCGCCTCTCAACTCTGTCTGCTCAATACCGTCTATGCTTCCGCCCTTCCGTTTAATTACGTCTATAAGAATGTCACAGAAACTTTCTGCATCAAAGTTTATGCTTAGAAAACGGTCAAGGAAAAAGTCGGGCATGACAACCACGCTAAACACTCTGCTTTCGCTTTTCAAGAAATCCAACAATTCCTTAAGAAAATCAGCAGACAAGCCTTATTCCACCTTAAAGCAAGATAACTATTGAATCCAGATAACATTTTTCATAAAATATTCATGCTTCTACCTAAGTAAGAAGCGGATGCAAACCCAAATGATATCGCCGAAAAATAAGGCTGCAATTAAGCCTGCCGTTATGAAGATGAGCATTGGAAGACCGGGAGTTGCCCAAATATTCTTTTGAATCTTTCCAGCCTCCACAGCTTTAGCTAACCGTTCAATTATCGCGTTTCTTCCTTCATCTTTTGGAATGATGACCAATTTCTGTTTGAAAGTTTCTTCTTCTACATCTTCCAGAGGATACAGGTGCCATTTTTGCTTCAATTTATCAATAGGAATCTTGTAACCAGTTATTAGAACCAGAATTTTCCTCCCTAAGGATTCGCTTTCATAGCCCTTTCCAAAGAGTTCTTTTCCGGTTCTCAAACGCCAAATCACGTTGCGCAGAAGGATATAAACTGCCGCTGCCGCTGCAAACAAGACGGAGTTGCTGAAAACACTTAATGGAAAGAACATTTGCGAAATTGGCGAATTTTGCCCAAGTAATGGAGTGAAAAGCTTTTCTGGATACGGATAAAATGGTAATGCGAGAGCTATGCACATTAGCGCTTTTGCGTCGGCGCCTCCGAAACCTCCCGCGTAGAAAAGGATTATTGCGAAGGCTGCCGTCAAACCGAAACTTAGACCATAAAAAGGCAGTTGAGAAGGTTCGAATAGAAATAGTTCCGTAAATGTCAATGCGAAAGCTGGTGGTGCGAAGAGTATCCAGACGCTGTTGCTTACTTCGCGGGTTTTGTAATCAGAAAAGGAGGCATATACTAAAAATGCAAGAGCAAGCGAAGTTCTCGTTGCGGCAAGTATTGTTTGCATTTCTGAGCACCATCCAACAGTGGCATGCTTTCCATATTTGGCGATTGCTTATTATAACTATTAGATAGCTTTAAAAGAATCAAGTCTTTGTGACAAAAGTTTAGAAGTTTGAGATATGCTGT
This sequence comes from uncultured Candidatus Bathyarchaeia archaeon, assembly GCA_964457175.1. Taxonomy (GTDB): domain Archaea; phylum Thermoproteota; class Bathyarchaeia; order Bathyarchaeales; family Bathycorpusculaceae; genus CAYWII01. Next base: position 15,456 of record CAYWII010000022.1, on the reverse strand, counting down.
TGAGTTTCTGCTTTTAGGATGCTTGTTCAGGGAATGGTAGCTCATGTCCCGTGTCCGTAACTATTTTGAAATAGTAATAGTTTCCAGACGTCCAAGCACTTGCCACATCATTCGGCCAAGATAATGCTATTGTGGCGACCGATTTCGCGTTAAGCATTATTCCCGTGCCAATATTCGTGAATGCAGTCACGTTTACGAGGTTGTTTTGTGCTGTTCCAAGATAGAGCCTAACAATCTTTGTGTTGCCTGTGCCAGAGTTGCCGACGGTTATGTACGTCTTTTGGTCTGTTGAGTTCCAATAAATATTCTCTTTGTACAGCGACACACCCGCTTGTTGCCCTGCGCTACTTACGTAGGTCATTATCCACGCGTATGTAACAACTATGGCTGCAACTGCAATGACAATGAGTAATAATGTAGCCAAGATTGGTGATATGGCTTTTTTAGATTTCAACATATTCTTGGTTAACATAGCGTCACCCTTTGTTGTTTAGGAAATCATCAGATTTCTTATTTAACTTGTATGAATCTGAAATCTGCATTCTAAATAACTTGAAAACCGCATAGTGCAAACTTATCCCTCTGTTGTAATCGTCACTGTTGGTGGGTACTCAACAATTATCCACAAGCCGTTTTCTCCACTATAAATTGGCGTAGTTCCATCAAACGTAACCACAGCACCAGACCATGTCACATCTAACGCATATGTAAACTGCACCTGAGCCATCGACGTTACTGGAGCTAATTCAATAGCTCTTTCTGTGGCATTAGAAACTCTAAGAGCTCCTGTCTTGTCTCCAGCAATAGCATCAAAAACATAGAGCATTTCGTTCGCCATGTCAGTAAACATGATTCCTGCGCCTCTTTCTCCGGATATGAACTGGCTCCAATGGTGTTCCCAAGTAGAACTTGAAGAGTTGTAGAATAAGCCAGTGACATCTGATACTACAGGGAAACCGCCTACGACTCCATTCTCAGTTTGCGGTGTACCTATCGTGGTGGTTAATTTAAGTGGGCATAAGTCTGTGATGACTCTGGCTTGTTGAGAATCTACAAACATTAGTCTTAACTGGTAAGTGTAGTAGGATGCGTTGGCTGGCAAAGTTATTACCACATGGGCATAAAGATTCGGACAATTGTCAGCTCCACCGTCCCACTCTGACTCTTGGTGCACTATGTCCCTTATTATTCCATGATGAATTACATACGCTGGGCTTGCTCCATAAACACTCCATTCGTTGTTGATGCGCATGAATCTTGTGGTGGATGTAACGCTTCCCGCGGTTGATGTTAGAGTGAATCCGTCTCCAAATTGAAGCGTCAATATTCCATTTGTCAGCGTTCCTGCAGAAGGATTATCTCCGGTAAAGTATCTATTAGTATATGCATAGGCTGTTTGGTTAGCGTTGTCGCTTCCATCCCACCATATAGTGATTTTAGAAACTTTGCTGGTTACAAGAAAGACTAGCATGTTCCTGTTGTTAAAGACGCTCGCGTTATTAGTCAATCCTAACGGTATGCGGTATTCTGAAGCCCAATCTTCAATTTGGAATGGAACCTCTGTATTTATGCCATCTATGGTTTGGTTCACTCGAATAGCCTTCGCCGGTACAGGCGGAATTGGCTTGGCTTGTGTTGACAATTGTAAGTTTTGACCAAGCCATCTCATCGTACCATTTTGTAATAACTCAACAACGATGGTTGCGTTCTGTAAAGATGCATATAAATCTGGAGATGGCCAAACTTTCAGAATTGTTGCGTCTATTCTCCAACTGTCTTGAATAGAATCTAAGTTGTCACTAGCTCCCTTGAATCTTATGGTAAACACTGACGAATCTAAGTAAGGAATAACTGAAATGTTGTTCCATCCGTTAACGAGACTTGGAAGAAGATTTTGCCATGAACTACCATACCAAACATCTATTCGCAGGTTTTCTGTAGCGTTCATAGTGTCGACGTAGATGGCAAGCTCCTCAGTTGTTCCATTGTAGTAGACATTTGTCCATTGGGCTTCTAGGTCAAGTTCATAGTTGTCTCCTCCAAATGCCACATAAATTACTTGTCTTCCGGAAGCTTCCACGTTGCTCCAACTCAATCTAAATCCTGTTGATAAGAATGAAACGAAGTCTGCTGAGCCTCGCAGAGTAAAAGTGTTAGAAGCTGTTCTGTCTCTCCATTGAATGATTTTCGTGTTCAGAGTTTCCATTTCGTTGTCCGAACTTTGTAAGTTATCTCGGTCTTCGAACCATGTCATACCCTTATCTGCTGCGGATGTCGCTGCGCCTAGAGATAATTCAGCATGTTGACCTATCGTAGTTGATGAGCGTCCTTGTGTTGCCAGCATTACTGCTGCTGGTTGAAAACCAAGAGTTGCAATGTCTTGGGTCCCTGTGGAAGTTGGCGAATTGAAGCTTCCTACATCATAATTTCCACCTTTTAATACAAGGTAAAAGACTGGAGTTATGGCTGCAGAAGCATCAATTTTGTTAACTCTGAAACCGTCGGCTAGAAATTGGCTGAAATCAACAATCGCATCTTGGCCGCCCGTTGTTGGATCTAGAAGAAGAATACATGAGTCTGCTCTCTGTTGTTGCCACGTGTCTGTAGTTCCTCTGCCATCTTCAGAAGCAGCAACTATTGCTGCTCTCTTTGTTGAGGATGCAGCAAATCCTATGCCTATCTCTCCGTGAGAGGTGCTTGTATCCACCGCTTCAGTATAAGTCCAGAGAAACATTGCAAAATTTGGTTGGAAACCGACACCAGTTATGTCTTGTGTTCCAGAAGCTGTCGATAGGTTGAATGAACCTGCTTTTGCGTAGATTAGGTCTTCTCCGCCTAGGGCTAAATAGTGTATTATGTCTGCTCTATTCTCGTTTATTTGCCAGTTTAAGGAAAATCCGTCCACATCAAAACTTGTTATGCTGGCTAGAGCCGTGGCGGTTGGGTTTCCCGAAGACAGAATTATTATTGAATATGTTTCAGACCTGTATCTTCCAGCATTTGAGTCTGTCAGTCCGTCATCTGAGGCAAACGCAGCCCCGCGGTTTTGATAGGTTCCGCTGTAATTAGTCGCGAATCCGTAGCCTACATAAACTGAAGCTGATTCTCCAAATGAAGTTTGCCTTGTCCACCAGAAAATAACTACTTTAGGCGTGAAACCTATGCCTGTAACTGTCTGTGTTCCCGTCGTGGTTGCTTTTGTGAAAGTTCCCTTTTTAGCCAGGTAATTCTTACTGGTCTTTCCCTCAGTTAAAGTGTCGAAAACCCCATCGAAAGATTGTTGAGCAGGAAAGTTACTGTATGACCCCTTATCTTCCGAAGAATCCACATCCGACGTGTTGTTGTCCACGTAGTTCTGCGATGAGGATTGAGCAGAACTCCACGATAATGTAATTGTGTAGTGACTGAATGTGGACGCGACAACAATTATTCCTCTCGAATCTTTCACCTGCACAACATAAGATTGTGGATCTATTCCTGATGGAATATCTACTAAGTACGTGCCATTCGCAAAGGCTACTGGCTCTTTGCTTGGCTCAACTAACACCCATGATGAATTTGCGTCCCAATAACGGTAGAACATGAAGTTTTGCTTTCCAAGATTTATGAGTGGCTCACTTCCATCTTTGGTTATTTCTAAACAAGCTTCATTATCTGCTGTTGTGTTCATGACTTTCACGTCTAATCTACTGGATGTTTCATAGGATACTCCATAAATTCCGAGACCGGTAAGATTATACGTTATTACAAGTTCTCCTGTGCTATAGCTAGTGTTCGTGAACCAGTATGCGTTAAGTTGTGAATGGGTCACGTTGAAGGATGTTCCCCATTCCGGATGCATGTTTCCCATGTTTTCCAATCCACTCTGAAGATAGCTTAGGGCAAGCGTCCTTGCATAAGAAGAGTTTCCTGTAACTTGCAGAACTGAGCCATAATAGCCTATGGTGAAGCCTAGAATTTGTTTTAAGGCGAGGTTGGTTTCGTCTATTGCGCTTTGGACTTGTGGCTGGTTTTGAATTGGACTGTTGCGGATTGTAGAGTAAGTGATTACGACGGTTGCTATGAGAATAACTGCGACGAGCAAGGCGGCGATTATTGAAAACTGACCCTTTTTATTCAAGATTATATACCTCCCACAAGCCCAAGCTGCAAAACAACAAACCTAGAAGTTCCATAAGCTGTATACTCTGACCGGTAAAGCCTCGGCTTATAGCCGCACAAGAGACCGAGAGCAGTAAGTCTGATATCAGGGGTTCTTGTTAAACCCAAGGCTAAAAATGAACCGGAGACATTGTTTTTGAAAAACGCGCCTGCAATCCAAGTGTCTACTTGATTAAAGATGTAGGATGTTACCGTTAAATGATAGGTATTCAGTATCGATGAAGGTAGTGCTCTTGTAGCTGTTTGATATGGAGAAGGATAAATACCGTAATAGTTGCAATAGTATGAGGCTTCGTTGGAAAGGTAAACAACCCCTGGGCTTCCAGTAATCCAGCCAGAATTATACACGTAGTTTTGATTATCTATGCCTTGAAGGAAAGCTGTTAATCCCGCTGGTCCAACGTCTCTCATTCCATAGATGCCCCAAGTGTTTTGTTCGTCTGGAAATAGCGCAGTATTGCTAACATAGTAGAGTGGATAACCCACTATGCTGACCCATGTCCAATTGTACTGATGTACTCTTAATCCAAGAGTATGGCAATACCTAGCGTAGGAACTGTGTGCTGTGTCGTATCCAACGCCTGAGCTTGCGTAGTATCCTGCTGGTATTGGTACGGCTTCTCCGAAGGTGTTTATGATTACGGCATTCTGTAACACTTCATTCTGCAATGCTGTACCATTCAGTATCTGTGCAAGTTGGGCAGTGTTTTGAATCATTATTGTGATTTGAAAATATGGCGAAAGTAAATTGTATAGGTCTTGCGCTAGGCTTTGGGCTGTGTATCCTGTAATCCACCATCCGTTGGCGTCGCTGCAATTCAATATATATAGAGTCCCTCCGCCACCTTGCTCTCCAATTTTCTCCGGAACAACATTAAAAGTCACGTTAGAAGAGGCAACCAGATAAGAAGAAGCTTCTGATTCAATGCCGAGGCTTTCAGCGTTGGAAATTGACTTTAGAGGATTATAGAGTGTAGCGCCATCGCTAGAGACTTCATAAACTGTTAGGTTGTAAATAACGTTTGGTGGTAAGGTGGCTGCAAGGGCTATTTGGAGTTCGCTCCATGAGGCGTCATCAATTGGCTTAAACACTATCTGGCTTAAATCGTAATCTCTATCCAATGTTTGAAGGGTCGTTAATGCAAGTCTTCTTAAATTAAGAGGTGAGACTTCGCGTGGCTGTGGTAGCACGGCGAAGAAGGAGGAAATTATGAAGGCTGCAGTAATGATGATTATTACGAGCAACACTTCAATTGTTCGCATCATTTTACCTAATCACCTGATAACCTTCAAGACTCCACAAAGCCAAAGTCGCTTGATAGGCGATATCGTTAACTATGACTTGGCGTATGTCGGTGGCAACCCATTCCTTTCCCGAAGGGTCTTCTCCGAATACTACTGGAAAAGCCATGGCGCTTATTCCCCATGGCATCATGATTATGCCTCCTTCTACTGCACTTTTTTTGTAAGTGATAACTAAGATGCCCGGATTATGAGTTGGAATGGTGACGTTCTTATATGGTTGCCCTTCGCCATAATTTACTTTGCCGATTTTATCTGCTCCTAATGGTACTTCACGCAGAGTAAAATCCTCTGCTAATAAAACAAAAGTCGCATTATAAGCGACTTCTGCCACTGGAGGTCCAAAGTACTGCACATCATAGCTGTGGGCGATTATCACCCTACCTTCAGCTATGTTATCGATGAATGGCACTACATATTGCCTATCAGAGCTCACGCGCTGGTGGTATCCAACTCCAATAAGTCCACTTAAACGGGCATACGCAATTAACGCATAAGAAGTTTCTTCATCGTCAATTTCCGAGAACTCCAACAATGTCGATCCTTTTTCATCAGTATAAACCGTACCATATGTTGTTTTGTAGGCTGGATACGATTGTTCTCCTCCTGTTAAGTCAACGGTGAGAAAACAGTAGCTTACCGCAGCGTTTGCTAGAGGGAATCCTCTTCCGGTGACATTAACCGCTATTCTTAAGGGTTCTTTCGATTGAATTTCTGAAATTGAGAGTGTTATAATGGGCGTTATGGTTAGTTGGAAGCCGTAAGTACCGTTTGTTCCAAGAAGTCTCGACGCTGTTGAATAGTTAATAGCCTCATTGAATGACGTTAACAAAAAGTTTCCAAAACCCACAGTTATGTTGCTGTACCATTGATTAGTTTTTGGATAGTACACTGGCGCTCCAACAGAAGAAAGCAGCCGCATAAGCGAGAATGCGCTAAGCCTGTACTGCGTGAACTCTGGATCTTGAAGTCCAAAACCAGTAGGAGTGACATTAGTTTGTCCCCAATCAGAAGGAATTCCTGGACTTAACAGCATATTATCAAGTAAGTCGCTACATTTCATCGCGAGACTTCTGTGCCGTTGGTACATTGCTGCTGTTTGCAAAATCTGGTTAAATAGGCTAATAAAAATCAGTATTGCTGCTAGAAAGGCGGCGACGGAAACCAAATGGTCTATAGTTGAGCCAGCCATATTTTGTGCCTCTTTCATCCTCCGAAAGACAGCAATATTGTTCCATTCTCAAATTTTTCAGCCACTATGCAAGTGTTGGCCGAGTTGCTAACGAACGTAGAATTTTTCCATAAAGCATTTTGGCCTAGAATGACTCGAGTTGTTGTTGTGATTCCAGTATTTTCTAATCTAAACGTTATGTCCAAAATTTTGCTGGAATTCTGCGTTTCGTCTACTACCGTTTTCAGCGTTGCGTTTCCAGTATACGGGTTATTCTCTATATACAGTGGGACGTCTGGTTTTTGCGTTACTGAACCAGCTAATATTGTGTTATGGCTTAGAGAGAAATACATTTGCTGCATTATGCTGCCCAAATGGCTAGCCGCTTCTTGAAGAGTCAAGCTTCTCCTGGAGTCCACCCATGTGTTCATGAGCCAACTTGTCGTTAACGGAAATAGGAAAATCTGTAATATTAGGACCGGAACCAAGATGACATACTCAATAGTTATATGTGGCATTCTTTCTTCCTCCTTAACAGTGCTACGGGTAGAGTCCTAACGACGCAGTCACCTCTCCAGTGTAAAACTCAACAACAGAATCATCAGTCACATCAATTTCTTCCACAATACTATGAAAGTTGAAGAAGTTCTCGTCAAATCCTAAGCTTTCTTTCAAGAAAGAAACTTCTATTTTAACCGAGTTAACGTTGCCCTCTGTTTTGACAGCAACGTTTTTTCCCATAAGTGTAATAGATTGCGAAAGGTAAGAATGATTCCCCGAGTTGAGTATAGGCAGGTAAAATTTTGCATAATTAATCGTTTCCTCCCCTGCAAAGATTGTTGAATTCAACATTCTAATTGTTGGAGCGACAACTACCCTTATGTAACTTCCATCATTCATCGCTAACTTCTCAACAACAAAAATGTGATTTATCGGTGCAGATGTTCCCTTTTGGAGGAAAGAATTATCTTGCGGAAATATACGTTCGTGATAATCGTCTCCAACCGAATATCTGCTTACGGGCATTTTGAACATAATAATACCTGTACTGTAATTGGCTAAGGGAACGTATCCCGCGCCCTTATTCACATAAATAGTGTAATTTAAAGCCAAGGACTCAAAAGAAACTTGTCCATACTTGCTTGCGTAACGGACTGTTTGTGTGCGTCCTGGCATCCACGCCACATCGTCTATATCCAGCCCCACTGTTTGCATAAACTGTTTCATCGCGGCGAACTCGTTCTCTGCTATGCGGCCATTCAAATAGTTGTTCGCAAAAACTATCGTCACAAGAACCAAAATAACAACAGAGCTTGTTATTATAACAGTGGAAATCGCTGGGCTAACCGCTCTCTTGTCCCTTTGCAATTTGCCCAATTGAATGTTTATTATCGTCATTTTTCCTCCTATTAAGCTCCCATCAGCATTGGGGTCAACTTTGCTGCAAGCACAGCAATCACGACTAGAACAGATGCATGCTTAAAACCGGCTGCAACTGATTCTTCGCTTATTTTGCCTGCCACCAGACCTATGAGGTAACTGTGGAAAATGCTTGAAGTAACAAAAATTGTTATTGTTGGACCTAAATTCATTGATCTAGACCCCGCTGCTACCCCCAGAGTTGCTGGCATGATGCCAATCATCATAGTTGTTGTTGCTACGAGCAAAATCGCAGCAAAATAAGGCATTAAGACGTAAGGACGGACAGACATTCTCTTTTCTCTGTCCACCTCCTGCGTAAGGTTGTTAAACCTAGCTATAGATTCGATCATGGCTATTGTTCCGCCTCCAACGTCTATTGTTTCAACAAGTAAGAACATGATTACTTGAGTCATCCAACTTTTGACTCGCTTAACGAAATCCATAATCACTTTCCTAAGGGGGACTCCCCAGGAAATTTCAGAACTTATTTTACGTAGTTCCTTGCTGAACTCGCCGTAATCACGGTGGGCAAGACTTTCAATACATTTCTCTGGAGACAATCCGGTTTTCCTAACTTCTGTAAGGTCTCTTAGAAAGCTGTTTATGCCTTGTTCCATGCTGCTCTTTTTCTTTGATAGTTTACTGTGCACAACTGCCGCTGGTGCTGTTGCAATGAATAATGCTATAGAAATTGCCACTGGCAAATCTACCATTGTTTGAATAGATTTTAGGAATGGAACTTCTAGAAGTCCCATGAAATTTGTGAGTAGCATTAGCAACACCACGGCTATTATGCTGCAGATTCCGAAGACCTTGTATGGACGTGTTTCTACGACTGGCGTTTTGGGCTGCATGCTATGCGCTAAATAAATGAAAACCATTGATAACATTGGCGTAAATAAATAAGTGTAGAGAATTATGCCTGAAGAACTTGATATGCCAGCACTATAAAATGATTCTACACTGAACAAAATGTAAAAGCAAAGAGACATCAAAACCATTACAATAATGAACGTCTCTAAGAGCATTCCAAGTCTTTCAGCAGCGGCCTTCACACGCATCGCTCTTGTCTTGAAAATGTCTTCTGCCTTCCTTTCAAGAAAATGTCCAATATCACCGCCTATGATTACTGTAGATGCGTAGCCAGAGAGAAAATCCTTGAAAACATCGAGAGGATTTTTCTTTGCTGCATTCTCTATGGCTGTGAGTGGGTCTATGCCAAAAATCTCTACATCCTTTAGTATCTCTCTTGCTTCGCCTCTCATCGAGGGCATCAACTCAACTTCTGCAAGCCGTTTAAAACTCGTGTAAGGTGCTATACCACCAGAAGCCATGACACTAATATAAGCAGCTGCAAAGGGCATTTCCCTCTCCAAATTACTTGCTCTATCGCTTGCTTTAGACATGGGTATTAAAAGAAAACCTATCATAACATAGAATGGAAGAGGTACCAGGAATAGTATTGGTAAAAATCCATAAAGATACAGAAGCATAACTGATATTATGGTAACGGGGAGCGTTAGTACAGCAATGAAGAACATCAATGAAACATAGGTTTCTGGATAAATCTTGATTTTTGCTTTTTCTAAGTAGTTCTTGAATTCAAAGACGTTCTTTAGAAAGGAAGGCGCTAGCCTGCCGAAGATGCGGAAGGACCAAGCCTCAAGGGTTTTTAGTAGGGACAACTACTTTTACCTCCTCCCCCGCAAGAACTTTCTCATAAATCTGCTTCGGTCTAGCATAGTATTCTGCGATAATTGCGGCTACATCTTTGTAACTACGGATGTTACGTTCCCGCATCCAGTGCAAAACCTCCTTGCGCCTATTCAATTCCTCAATTAGTTCTTTCTTAGTAATGCCTATTCGCTCTGAAATTCTTGACAGCATCAAACTTTTGTCAAATGAAGATACATACACATCTTTGGTTGGGTTCCACTTTAACGCAGATCTATAGTCTTCATAGTCTGCGATTTCGTTCACATCAATTACACGTCTATACGCTTTTTTCTCTGCACCTTTCACCAAGTGAACCCTCTGAATCGATAGCACAATATTCATTAGTGGAATGTAAGCAGGCGAAATATCCATTGGTTTTTGCGTCAAACGTTTAACTGCTGAATCCAAGTTCTCAGCGTGCATCGTGCACATGCCACCGTGACCAGTGGCTAAAGCTTGGAAAAGTACGTATGCTTCTTGACCTCTAACCTCGCCCACGGTTAGTATGTCTGGGCGGTGTCTCATCGAAGTTTTTACGAGATCAAAGAGTGTCACTTCGCCAACATTGGTTCCACCTAGGCCATAGCTTTGCCTGGCTATGAGTGAGACCCAGTTTTCATGGGATAGGTTTAATTCTGCCGTTTCTTCTATGGTTATTATTTTACTTCCTGGTTTGATAAGACAAGCGAGAGCGTTTAAAGCCGTTGTTTTTCCTGCTGCTGTTCCGCCTAAGACCATTATTGAAGCTCTGTTTTCAAGGCAAAGCCAGAAATAGGCTGCCATCTCCTCTGAATAAGTGCCTAAGTTTATCAAGTCTATTATTGAGTAGGGGTCTTCTCTAAATTTCCTAATGGTGAAGGCTGTTCCGAAAGGAGTAACTTCACGTCTATAACACACTGCTAATCTATGTTTCCCGGGCAGTGAAGCATCCACAATAGGGAAGGCTGAGCTTACATGCTTTCCAGCCATGTGGACAAGCTTGACCACCACGTTGTCGAGTTCTTCATCATTTTCAAATTCAAGGTTCGTTTCAATGCTTTCGTAGTTTCTGTGCCAAACATAAACAGGCCTGTTAACTCCGTCGCATGAAATATCTTCGATGTTTGGGTCGCGCATTAAGGGATCAATTCGACCGAAACCTACAAGGTCTCGTTCAGCGTGGTATAGTATTTTGTACCAAGAGACGTCTGGTAGCCACCCTAGGCTGATGCGGTATTTGTCAACTATCTTTTTGGCTTCTTCTGCGAAAAATCTTCTTGGGTCTAGGATTTCCTCTTTCGGCGATTCTATTTCTGCAAGCAATATGTCTAGAATGCGGTTGTAGACGCTTCTTTCCAAAGGATCAAGCTGTAACTCATCAAGTATGTATTTGTATTCGCCTGTCTTGGGGTTCTGCACTATGGCAACATGGGCGAATGGTTCATAAAGGGGATATTTATCAGCGACTTTGAATCCTCTGGGGACAGGTTTTGGCGGTGGTGGTGGAATTGCTACTTGTTCGCGTTTTTTAAAATTGAGTTTGATTTTTACTTTTTTAAATTTGGCTAGTGTTTCTTTGACTCGTAGCTTTGCCATCGTGTTTTCTCCTATCCAACTATAGTGATATGTTCAGATTATTAAATATTGCGTCTTACGAAATGCTGCTCAAGTATCAAGTTTCTTCTCCACCGGAAATTACAATAACCTTCAGCTTGATCAGAACAACCACTATGACCACAATTACTACCGGAATTAGAATCAGGAGCAATGTCCATATCCATCCCCCATCCGCTTGAGAAGTGGCTTTCAACACAGTTATTGTTGCTTGGTTTCCTCCGCTTATGTATCCCTCTTTGGCTACATTGGCTGTCAAGGTCACATTGAGATCTGAATTGGTTATGGGGGCATGGAAAGTGAATATGCAAGCACCTGATGAATCAGTTGTTTGTGTCGCTATCTCGAAGTTACCATGGGTAGAAGACATTGTAACTGTGGCACCAGCAACAGCGCTGGCATCCTCATTACATACCACGATAACAGTGACCATCGCAGTTCCTCTTGACTCGACTGACGGAGCTACTATCTGAACATAAAACGTTCTGGGGTTAACGGTTATTTCCAATTGGCTTTCTGTTCCGGCATATCCAGTCATTGTGGCGTATGCTGTAATTATGACGCTAGTTTGTTCGTTTACTGCTGGTGCAGTGTAGATGAATGTTACATTTCCGTAATTGTCTGTCAATTCTGAATTCTTTGAAAAGTATCCATCGTTCGCCGTTATAGTAACATTTGCTCCCGAAATAGGAACCATGTCATATTCGACGTGGATTGTTACGTTTAGTTTCGCTTCTGATATCGCTGTAACATTGGGTGCGGCTGTAATTTCAACCGCAAGCACTTTTGGTTCTACGGTTATTATCGCGCGTCCCATTCCGTTCATATATCTGTCTTTTGCCGCGACCGCCGTCATGTTAACGTTAAGCGTTGTTGTTGTTTGAGGAGCTGTGAAAACGACTGAAAAGATTCCATTTAAGTTTGTGGTTCCGGTTTGTGGAGAAAGGCTTCCTTCATCAGATGATAATGTTACGCTGGCATTCGCAACAGGCTCTTCATTACTTTCAACATAAATTGTAATTTGTGACGTTTCTTCTGATTTAATGATCTGCGGATTGGCAGTTATTTGAACTGAGAGGAATGGTGAAACTTGCAAATACTTGTAATCTGCCCCATCAGCATATTGAATTCCATTTTTTGTTGCTCTTGCCACAATTCTAACGTTGGTTCTTTCAGCTACGTCTGGTGCAGTGAAATTTGTGACAAAATACCCGTTGATGTCTGTGGAGCCGCTTGATTGCGAGAAGTTGCCTTCTTTAAATGAAAGCATTATTATGCTTGCACCTTGTACCGAGGCGGTTCCGTTTGTCACGTAGACTGTAACGGAAACTTGTTCTCCCTCACTGACTGAAGAATTGCTCAAGGCGAGGTTAACGTATAAAGATGGTGTAGTTTCGGTAACGACATTTATTGTTACAGAGACAATATTGCTCACGGTGCCATAGTCGTCCATTACTCTCAAATTCGCAAAGTAAATTCCTTCAACTGAATATTTATGAGAGAAAACCGACAGCGTGGTCCACCCACTATCGGTGTCGTCTCCAAAATCGAAAAGATATTTATCAACCCGTCCGTCGGGATCGTAGGAGTTTGTGCCAAAGAACATAACGTTGGCGTTTCTTGAGACCCAAAGCTTATCCGCTACAAGATTTGCCGTTGGACGTTGGTTAATGATTCCGACTGGCTTCGTTAAAAAGAATAGAAAATCCAGATTAGTTCCGTCACCACCAACGGGGTCGCCTCTTCCATTCGGGTTCAACATTGTATGGCAAGGTCCACTCGGGTCTCCCCAATAATTATATTCTGCATCAACAGTGGCAATAGACGAGACATCCATACCCATCTCGTTACCGTAAATATCGTTGTAGATGGCAACATGGTTTCCTGTGTCGTATAAAAATCCAAGAGTATTGTAAGAGATAGAGTTGTTAGATATGTACATGCTTGCGGAGCTTGAAATGTAAAAGCCTCTGTAGTTTGATGAAACACTATTATTGATTATTGTGACGTTGTTATGTGAGGTAGCGTCGATTTTCACTCCGCTTTGCGTGTTTGCTGAAATTATATTTTGGCTTATGTAGGCGTTTGATGCATCACTGCCGGTTAAGAGTATTCCGTCAACATTTGTTAATATAGAGTTATTTTGTATTGTTACTTGTCCGTTTCCAGTTATGCATATACCGTTCTTCAAGTTCTGAGTTATCATGTTATCTGTAATTGTAGCGTCACAATCTGTTATGTTAACTCCGCTGTGACTACTGAGACTGACAACACTGTTTTGAAGCTTTAATTTTCCACCTGTTGCCGTAATTGCATCTTGGCAATTGTTTATGAGGCTGCTTTCGATTTCAACATCGCTATTCTGTATAACTATCCCGTCTTTGGCATAGGCTATGTAACAATTTATCAATGTGGATTTACCTGTTCCAGTGAATCTAATTGATTTCCAATCTCCTATGGCGGGTTGCTCGTTATTCGAAGTGAAAACTATCATGTTACCCGTGCCATTTGCATATAATCTTCCTGAGACTATTATCGAAAAATCTCCTCCAAATTTCACCTCAACGCCAGGTTCTATGGTAAGCGTAGAATTCGAAAAAACAGTAACATTGTTTGACACGATAAATGGTGTGTCCACTAAAGTCCACGTTGTATCTTGTGTGATAGAGCCTTCTACGTAAGTTGCAGACACGTGAGGGACGAAGTTTCTGCCCATAAAACTAAACATGCTCAGAGCTATTGCTAGCAAAAATATTGATACATGGAATTGTCTCTTCATATTTATTCATCCACTTATTCAGTTAGTCTTGCAGTATTCCTTTGGTCAGTTTGAGCTTAAACGTTATGAATTCAAAATAAAACTTCAAAATCTGTATAGTATCCTCATTTAACTAGACAAATTAGCAAGAGATTTAACAAAGTAAAAGAACAACCTAAAATCAGCAAGGAGGTAAAAGGTTGGGGCAATATGCAGCGTTTGCTCTCGAAAATTTTCCTTTAGTGCACACTGGAGATGACGTGGCAAAGATAATTGTTGAAACAGCTATTGAAAATGGCTTACCAATTGAAGAGGGAGATGTTGTGGCTGTCGCGCAGAAGATTTTTTCGAAAGCTGAAGGAAGAGTAATACGGCTAAAAGATGTTGTTCCATCTAAAAAGGCAAAGAAAATTGCGAAACTGACTGGGAAAAGTCCAAAGTTCGTTGAACTTGTCTTGATGGAAACAAAGAACATATTGAAAGCTACTCGTGAAGTGCTGTTTGTGGAAGACAAACGTGGCCTCATCTGTATAAATGCAGGAATAGATAAATCGAATGTAGAAGGCAGAGGACAATTCGCTTTATTGCCAGAAAACCCTGATGAATCAGCAAGAAAATGCCGCATGAAAATCAAGAGACTGACAGGCAAAAACGTTGCAGTAATTGTGTGCGACACCTACAGCCGTCCCTTCAGACGTGGACAACTAAACTTTGCCATAGGAGTTGCTGGAATTAAAAACTTCAGAGATTATCGAGGAAAAAAGGACCTTTTCGGACAAATCCTAAAGGTAAAAAACATCGCTGTCGTGGACGAGATTGCGGCAGCAGCAGAACTGCTTATGGGACAAGCAAAAGAAGCGACACCCGTTGTCGTTTTCAAAGGCTTAAGCAGAGCTGCAGAGCGTTGTGAAAAATGCAGCATAAGTGAGTTGTATATTTCAAATGAAGAAGATCTCTTCAAAAGTACCTTATAATTACTGCAAAAATGGATTGATGCCTTTTTCTTTTTCAGCGGTTGTTGTGAAGCATGTGTAAGGTTAGAAATATCAAAATTGTTAAATTTTCCAAATAAGAATATGTTATGGAGACTGGAGAGACGCTTGAGACTTCAAGAAATTGAAAGCGCATTTAACCGCCTCAAAATATGCCCTAAATGCAATTCAAAAGAAGGCTTCTGGCTAGGACTAAAATATGATAAACCCTATGTTCATTGTAAGGGCTGCGGAGCAATATATGAACTCTACGAAGTTTACACGATCAGTGAAGAAACTAGAACTCCAAGAAAACTGACGATTTTCAGGAAATGACTAGCATTCTAATTCTGAAACTGAAC
>CAYWII010000021.1:0-22802 GCA_964457175.1 uncultured Candidatus Bathyarchaeia archaeon | reverse complement strand
AGGTAAATATTGTCGCTGGAACAGATACTATGAAGGCGCTTGGGCAGGAAACCACAAGAAGTATCAAAGAACGGTATAGCCACGTTTGGAAAGACCCACCAAGAATTTGGGGCATGGCTGTTGCTGTGAACACGGCGAGCGCTATGACGATGGGTACATAAATCTTGGCAAATCTGTCAACTAGTTTTTCGATAGACGCTTTTCTTTTTCGGGATTCGATGACGAGCTTTACGATTCTAGAAACGAGAGTGTCCTCAGCCTTTTTGCTGACAGTCACTTTGAGAACACCGCTTGTACTCAAAGTGCCAGCGTACACAGGGTCGCCTATCTTTTTTATTATGGGCAGTGATTCTCCTGTTACCAGAGACTGATCTACATGAGAAAAGCCTTCAACAACTGCACCGTCTAAGGGAATTCTTTCACCAGGCTTTACCATTATAGTCGTGCCTTTGGAAACTTCTCTAACACTTACGCTCTTTTCAGCACCATCAATTATCACCCTTGCTTCATCAGGCATAAACTTTGACAACTTCTCTACGGTCTTGCGAGCTCTGTCTTCAATGTAACCTTCGAAATACTCTGCCAATGAATAAAGGAACAGCACTGACGCTGCTTCAAAGAGAAAATCCAAATACGCTGCGCCTAGACCAGCTACCGCCATGAGAAATTCTACTGAGAACCTTTTCTCAATGACAAGCGCTCTTATTCCAATGAATCCAATGTATAATCCTGCGGTGATGACTGAAACGTGGTATATGATTAGGGAGAGGGTTGCGGTCTCGTTAAGGATCGGTATGATGAAGTCTAGGGGGATTCCTTGAGCAAATAAGTCTAGTAAACCGCCAACAATGATGGTTAGACCTAAAGCCAAGGCGAGAATAATCCATGTTTTTTTGTTCGTGCTTTCTTCGAATTCTTCAAGCTCATTTACATTGCTATTCATGCAGTCTCCTGTGTATGAGTCATGGATTCTCATATTAAGATAGTGCTAGATATTTTGGTAAAGATATTAATGTATTAATAGCGGTACATTACAATGTTAATAGTAGCGTGAGGTTGGTTTGAAAAATGACCGTGATAAGCATAACTCTGCCAGCAGAACTTCTCAGCAAGTTTAATGAGTTCATGAAAGCAAGGGGGTATTACAGCAGGTCAGAGGCTTTTCGTGATGCTATACGAAGTCTTATCACTGAGTCTGAACTAGCCAAACTTGAGACTGGAAACGTAGCAGCAACCATAATGACAACCTGTGACTATGCAAGAAAAGATGTTGACTTAAAAATGAGTGAAATAAGACATGAGTTTGATGATGTTGTGATAGAAAACGTCCACAGGCACATAGGAGAGAAATACTGCTTGGAGATTTTCATCGCGGAAGGGAACAACGATAGAATATTGAACCTCATCAATAGGCTTAGAGGGATGCACGGAATTCAGCAAGTTAGAGCAATGTTCATGCCGCTCTAAACTGTGATTGAGGAACATAGTCTAAAGATGCGAAGAATTTAAACGAGTTGTAAACCTATTCCGCCCGACCAAATTCCATTAAGATTTGATTTCTTTGATTAGTTGTTTGATTTTTTCTATGTCCTCGCTTAGTATCCTATCTTCTTTAAGCATCGGCACATGTTCTCTTATTATTTCATATGCCTTCTTGGTTCCCTTTCCAAGCTTTTCTGGTCCACGAAAATCTATTGCTTGAGCCGCACAAAGCAGTTCTATGGTTAAGATGTATTCTGTGTTTTCCAAAATCTGCATGGCTTTTTCTGCGGCAGTTACTCCCATACTGACGAAATCTTCATAATTCGCCGAAGTTGGAATAGAATCTACACAAGCTGGATGAGCTAAAATCTTGTTTTCCGAGGCTAAAGCTGCAGCGGTATACTGCACAGTCATAAAACCGCTATTCACGCCTGCTTTTGCTTCGGGCGCAATTAAGAAAGCTGGCAACCCATTGTTCAGTTTATCGTCAAGAAGCCTTGCGATTCTTCTTTCAGAAATGTTACCAACCATTGCTAATGCTATCCCAAGTAAGTCCATCGCGAGGGATACTGGCTGTCCATGAAAGTTCCCGCCGGAAAGACAGGCTTGTTCTTCAGGAAATATTAGAGGATTGTCCGTTGCCGAGTTAATTTCAACTTCCACAATTTTTCTTGCATAAGCTATCGCATCTCTTGCGGCGCCCAAGACTTGTGGTGCGCATCTTAGACTGTAGGGATCGTGGGGACGCTGTCTCTTTTGCATGGCTTCGTTTCCGGTTTGGATAAGTTGGCTTCCAGCAATGAGTTTTCTGATGTTTTTTGCCGTTAACATTTGGCCGACGTGTGGTCTGGCGTTGTGGATTTTTTCGTCAAAAGCGTCTGAAACTCCAAGCAAAGCCTCAAGCGATAAGGCAGTTGCAGCTTCGGCTGTTTTAATCAGGTTTTCGGCATCGTGGACTGTTAATGCCGCAATGGCTGTCATCAGTTGTGTGCCATTGTTAAGCGCTATTCCTTCCTTAAACTCGAGCTGAACTGGTTTTATTCCAGCTTTCTCCATGGCTTCTCTCCCCTTTATCACCTTGCCTTGGTATTCGGCTTTTCCTTCGCCTATGAGCACTAAAATCATGTGAGATAACGGAGCCAAGTCGCCGCTGGCGCCAACCGAACCTTTAGCTGGAACTATGGGATGCACGCCTTTGTTAAGCATTTCAACAAGCGTTTCCAAAGTTTTCAAGCGCACGCCCGAGTGCCCCTTAGCCAAAGTGTTTGCACGCAAAAGCATCAAAGCGCGCACCACATCCGTGCTTAAAGGTTTTCCAACACCAGATGCGTGGCTTCTGATGAGGTTGACTTGTAACTGCTTAATATCGTCTGGCTGAATTATTATGCTGCTTAAAGCTCCAAACCCCGTGTTCACACCGTAAATGACACGTTTTTCTTTGACCAGTTTTTCCAGAATCAAGCGGCTTTTCTTTACCCGCTTTTTCGCTTCTTCTGGAATCACAACTTTCGCGTTTTCTCGTGCAACTTCAACTACATTTTCAATTGTTAATGTCTCCCCGTCAACATGAACTTCATGCATGTTGCCATCTCCGCCTATGCAATAGGAACTTTCTAAAGTTTAATTCTTTGGGGTATAAATCTTCCTTCTCATTCAATCATGAAAACCTAATTTATTTTTGAAAAAACGGGAAAAATCTCTGAGTGTGACTGAATTGCCTTTAGATTTGAAGATGATTTTTCATAAAACTTTTATATCTGAGGGATTTGGATATGAGTAAATAACAGCTGATTAAGGTGCTTGCATGGAACCCAGCAAAAAGCCGTTGAACGTGTTGGTTAAGCAATTGAACGCCCACATTGCAGTTGTGTTAAAAAACGGTTGCGAATACAAGGGAAAAATGGTAAAATGCGACGGGCATATGAATATTCTTCTTGACGGCGCAACCGAGAGCAAGGACGATAAGCTTATCACTAATTATGGAAACCTTTTGTTGCGTGGAAACAACATACTCTACATAATGTTGGATGTGCATTAGAGAGCAGTTATTTTTCTTGTTCCCATAACGTATTCCAGAACTTCTTTAGGCTTAATCGTTAGCATGCATTTACGTCTGAAGTATTGCAGAACATTTTTGATGTCTCGCGTTAGCAGTTGTTGAGCGTTTGGGTGTTCTCTTGTGACGTATTGTGGCCAGTCGATGATGAGTATTTGCATGTTGGGTTTTAAAATAATGTTGTATTCGCTTAGATCGGCGTGGATTACGCCTGCCTTCAAGTAGACTTTTTGAACATTGCGCAGTATTTTCTTTAAGATTTTTTCTGGTTCCGGAATCTCCTTCCATTCTGCGAGTTCTTCTCCTTCAATCATTCCCATAACTATGGCGTGGCGATTCTGGCTTATTGGTTCTGGAACTGCCACTTTATGTGAAAAAACGAGTTTTAAGGCTTGAAATTCTTTTTCTGCTGCGAGTCTTGATTGAAAAAGCCAGATGGTGTGTTTAGTTGTGTAGGCTCTTTTTCTTATGGTTTGACGGAAGCTGATTCTTCCAAGCCTGTGGAATTTTATGGCTATTTTTTCTCCTTTCGGGCTTAATGCTTCATAAACGTCTGCCTCTTTGCCTACGCCTAAGGGTTTTCCGAAGGCTTCGAGCACGTTAGCTTTGACAAAAGCGTTTATTGCTAGGCAGTCATAGCCAGCATAATTCAACGTATAACCCACGTAGAGTCCTCGCATTTGGCGTATGAGACGTAGTTTGTGGAGACGATTTAAGCGAAAGTCTGTTTCGTTAAGGCTGAATTTAGCGAATTTTGCGATTAATTCTTTTGGAACAAACTCATGCTTACTCATTGCTGTCTCGATGACTTGCAGTACTCTGAAATCTTCATTTTCCAACGAACGAAACCCTTTCACTGCAGTTTGAGCCGACGACATTGTTATGTAAAGTAATCTGTTTCATTATTAAAAGGTAGGTTGCCAAAATTGTTAAGAAGCGCAAAACGTAATACCAAGTTTGAGTAAAAGTAAAATGAGAGAAGCATTGAGAAGGAAAGCCAAATTTTGGGTGCTATTTTTGTTTGGGGTTGGCTTATACATGTCATTTTTGCTGTTTTCCATCATGATTCGTCTTGTTATCGGTGCTGTTTTGTTCACCGTCTGCTTTCTCTTTTACTGTTATGGAATTTATCATTTTGTTTGGAAGAAAGCTCGACCAAAATATCCTATGGTGCCTCCAGAAGGACGGATGGATATCTATTTTCCGCGAACTAACATTCCGAGACCCATACATGAAGATGTACAGCGCTATCCAGAGTTCTTCGGGAAGAAGGCAAAGAAAAAGTGTGAAAGAACGAGAAGAATCAAAAAGAAAAGTTAGAGCTTTATTGTATGTTGATTATTTCTATTTCTTCGTGGCATTCTCTTATAGCGTCTTTCAAGTTCAGTTTTCTTTCAATCGATTCCACAATTTCTAAGTTAGCCTTTGTTGTGGGGTGTTTTGTCATGAAAATTGAGCAGCAGTCTTTGTAGGGGCGAACAGAAATTTCAAAAGTGCCAATTTGCTTGGCTAATTGGACGATTTCATTCTTCTCGTATGTTAAGAGCGGTCTAAGTATTGGTAATGAAGTTGCTTTACTAATTACAACCATGTTTTCCAATGTTTGCGAGGAGACTTGAGCCAAATTTTCGCCACTTCCTAAAGCATTTATACCGTATTTGTTGGCTACTTCTTCTGCAACTTTAACCATGAACCTTCTGAACAGAACTAGCCTGTATCTCGATGGTGCCTCTACGGCTTCAGCTTCGAAGGGATAAAAAGGAGCAAAGAATATGCGCGCCTTGAAACTGTATTGCGTTAAAACTTTCACCAAATCCATAATCTTGGCAAGTTTTGTTTCCTCAAATTTTTGAAAGGCGTGAAAATGTAAAAAGTCAACCTCGCATCCACGTTTCATCAACAACCATGCTGCCACAGGCGAGTCTATTCCGCCAGACAGCAAATGCAGAGCTTTTCCTGAAACACCTGAAGGCAAGCCATACAAACCCTTAATTTTTCTGTCAAAAACATACGCTTTTCCCGCGACAATCTCAACAAAAATGGTAGTTTGCGGTTCTTCCAAAGAGATTTTAACTTTAAACTGTTTGATGAGGTATGTACCTAATTTGCGGTTAACTTCCATTGATGTGTAGGGTAAGGTTTTATCTGCTCTGTTCGCTGAGACTCTCGCTTTTGTGCCGGCGGCTATCAGAAATTTTTTCCCAACTAACTTTTCTATCTTATCTATGGTGGGGGCTTCTGTTGTCATGCAGAAGGCGAACCATGCTATTCCGAAAACTTTCTTAAGTGACGTTTCAATCCTTTTTGCGTCAGATTTTTTGTTTAAATCCAGAATTATTCGTCCTTGGAGCGTTCTGATTTTCTCATACTCTACGTTGTTCAGAGCTTTGCTCATATTTTCAATTAGTTTTTTTTCAAACAGTGGTCTATTTAATCCCTTAAGCCCGAGTTCTCCGTAGTGAATTACAACGCAATCGAACATGAGTAGAATGTCTTTCAGCAAAATTTAAAAACTTTCCATTTTCTTAGGCTCTGTAGCCTCCGATTGTAGTTGCCAGAAATATGCTGTATATGAATAGCAGAACGGCGCCTTCTCTCCAACTAACTTTTTCGCTTGACAAGAAATACCACAAGAAGAGGTTTGTTATCAACGAGAACATGACTAGGTTGGAGAAGACGACCATGTTAACTGTAAGTGCTGAAACTGCCAAAGTGACTCCGAGAATACACGTTATGTTTATGAAACAACTCCCAACGATGTTGCCCAGCGCCATGTCTAAATGTCCTTTTCTAGTTGCGTTGATACTTGTTACTAATTCTGGTATGCTTGTGCCAAAGGCAACAACCGTAGCACCGATAACAACACGTGGCACACCCAAGTTGAGGGCTATGTTGGAAGCAGAATCAACGATGAAATAGGAGCTAGCTACCACGCCGGCAGCGCCGAGAAATGTTAAAAGTGCGTATCTGCTGAGTCTCTGTTTCTCTCCGCCAAGAGAGCTTTCTTCTTTTCCTTTTTTTATTCTTGAAAGCTGAAAAAGATAAAAGACAAAGATTGCCAGTAAGATAATTCCTATGTATCGGCTTGCGTATCCGATGTAGAGCAGAGTCAGCGGAATCACTGAGGCTATAAAGAGACCAAAATATAGGCTTCCTATCTCTTCTTTTGCCATACTAGGATACATGCAAGTGTATCTTGGGCATTTCAAAACCACAATCAGAAAGCAGATGCCAAGTATTAAACAGATGTTTACTATATTTGAACCCAAAACGTTTCCTATGGAGACGCCCACTGTTTCGCTTGAAAATGCGGCAAAAATGGCTACGCTGAGTTCAGGCAAGGACGTGGAGAACGCAACCAGTATGAATCCCACAGTTGTTTTTCCTATGCCCGGTATTTCTGCGATTTTGACTGAGTTTGTAATCGTCCAGTCGCTGGCCTTGTTTAAAACAAGTAGTGCCGCTGTAAGAACTAGTACATTAATCAACATGCCTTCAAACAAAGGACCAGCACCTTTTCTTAAGTCCTTCTGAGCATCAGTTAAAAGCGTTTCCCACAATCGGCACGAAGAAAAATCAGGCCAGATAAGCTTACCAAGCCTTAAAAGGTTTTTCTAAAGACAAGTCAAGCGTTGCTTCCATTGCTTGTCAATCCAATATTTTATCCCTTTCTTTTTTTATCTCTTGCAGATTTTCAATGCAATGAAATTTTATTGCACCTGGCTTGCTTCTTAATAAATCGCATGGAAACTTTGAGCATTCGCTACACAAGTCGAAACCTTTTTTGAAACAGCATTGTCGAATTTTACATCTGTCCTGTGGGTTGTCTTTTGCTTCCGTTTTGCATCCTGAGTCTATTGATGAATTTGCAAGAATTTTAAGTCCTAGCTTCAAATTGTCTATGTCAACTTTGCCTTCAAGCAATCTTCTGAATCCAAATTCTTCCACCATATCTGATGCCGATTGAAAATTCTTTCGTATTCTTCCTGTGAACCAATCGCAAGTGCGGCAATACGTGCCACAGTACGAGACTTACCTCTTTTTCTCTTCTTCGTGATTCACGTCCACACTTCCCTAAAACATTCAAAATCTAACTATTTCTTTACTCTTAATTCTGTTGATTCTCTTGTTTTATGGCTTAAATAACCTAAAGATTTCTCAGAGCGAAATTCTAATAATCAAATTATTTTAACTAGAGAGGTTTGTATAATATGCGTTAAAGGATGTTGAATTAATGCGAATTGTATTGCGAATAGGCGGCTCAGTTGTCGCTTCTCCATTGAATCCAAGTGTAATCAGCAAATACGCGGATTTATTGAAGGATTTGAAAAGAAAGAGACACGAAGTGGCAGTTGTCGTCGGCGGCGGCGCCCTAGCCAGAGAATTCATTAAAGCTGCAAAAGAATTGGGACTTAATGAGAAGGTGCAAGATGATATTGCCATTTCTGTTTCGCGACTTTACGCCCAGCTTATCCTTAAAACGCTTGGAAAAGTGTGCTGTGAGAGCGTTCCATTAACGATTGAGGATGCTGTGAAATGTCTGCGTCAAGGAAGAATTGCAGTTATGGGTGGTTTAAAACCGGGCATGACCACGGATACAGTTGCAGCCTTAGTCGTTGAACAAACAAATGCTGATTTGCTCATTAAAGCCACAGACCAGGATGGCATATACGATAAGGACCCTCGAAAATATGCGGATGCTGTCAAACTTGACCACTTACGCTTTGAGGATTTGTCTCGTGTCTTTGCTGAAGACAAGCATAAGGCTGGAATACACCAGGTTATCGACCCAGAGGCTGTCAAAATTTTGAAACGTAAAAGAGTTAGAGTTGTTGTAGTAAACGGGTTTACACCCGAAAACGTTTTAGCGGCTATTAGAGAAGAACACATCGGAACTCTAATAGATTAATGTGGCTTTTGGCTACTTGAAGCGGCAGGCTTAAATATCGCTATTGATATCGCTGTCGATATCAATGGTGATTAAAAAATGCTCCCGTTCGGAAGACATTGGATGCGGCACACAGCAATCGTTCCTAAAGGGTTCATACGCTACCAAGTACTCGAAATGTTAAGCGAGAAACCCATGTCTGGTTCGGAGATAATGAATGAAATTGAAAAGAGGACAGATGGACATTGGAGACCAAGCCCAGGCTCAGTCTATCCGCTCCTTTCATGGTTGCAAGATAACAGTTATGTAAAAGAGTTGCCAGCAGACGAAAATGGCATGAGGCGTTATACGCTTACAGATAAGGGCAAAGCTCTTCTAGAAGAACAAAGGAAAATAAAAATGCAATTCAGAAAAGAAGCAAAATTCATGCCGCCACCTTTCTTGGGAGGGTTATGGTTTCGGATGCCTCCCGAAAAGACTATTAAACTGCGAAAATCTATGCATCGAGTTGTTTCAGCCTTCTTCGAGCTTGGAAGCGCCCTAGAAGAAAAGTTCTCAGAACAAGCAATAGAAGACGTTCGAAAAATTTTAGAGGAAACAGCGGAAAAACTTGAGGAGCTAAACAGAAAACTGAAGGTGAAGCAAGATGAGTGAAGAAGTAATTAAAACCGAAGGACTGACCAAAGTTTTCAATAAGCATCTAACCGCAGTTGACCATGTCAACTTCAGTGTGAAACAAGGTGAGATTTTCGGATTCTTAGGACCGAACGGTGCTGGAAAAACAACTACAATTAACATGTTGATAACCGTCTTGAAGCCTACAAAAGGCAAAGCCTCTGTCTTAGGCTTCGACATCGCAAAGCAGGACGTAAACGTCAGAAACGTGATCGGCGTAGTGCCCCAAGAATACACCGCAGATGAAGATCTAACTGGCATTGAAAATGTGCTCTTAT
Source organism: uncultured Candidatus Bathyarchaeia archaeon (assembly GCA_964457175.1). Taxonomy (GTDB): domain Archaea; phylum Thermoproteota; class Bathyarchaeia; order Bathyarchaeales; family Bathycorpusculaceae; genus CAYWII01. The sequence continues at coordinate 13,423 of CAYWII010000021.1, read as the reverse complement.
GTGCTGATCTTTATGGAATTCCACGCGATGTTGCGAAAGAGCGTGCAATGGAACTGCTGAAGCTTGTTGAGCTGACCGATTTCAAGGACAAGAAGGTTCAAACTTATTCAGGCGGAATGCGTCGTAGACTTGAGCTTGCATGCGGACTGATCAACAGACCAAGAGTGCTCTTCTTGGATGAGCCTACACTGGGCTTAGATGTTCAAACTAGGGCTGCAACTTGGGACTATATCAGAAAGCTGAAGAAAGAATATGGCATGACGCTGTTTATGACCACGCATTATCTTGAAGAGGCAGATGCTCTTTGCGACCGCGTGGCAATAATTGATCATGGCAAAATAATCGTGGTCGGGACGCCTGAAGAACTGAAGCATAGCTTAGGCGGCGACATTGTAACCATACGTATTAAGGAGAATGCTGATGTGAGTGAACTTATTCGGAGTGTTGAGCATGTGAAGGAAGTCAAGAATGAGGATGGCTCCTATCGGATTAAGGCTGAGTATGGAGAAGTAACTGCTCCGTTCATAATTGAAGCCTTGCGGAGAAAAGGTTACACTGTAACGAAGCTTTCCATGACTGAACCCACGTTGAATGAGGTTTATCTTGAGTACACAGGCAAGTCTATACGTGATACGGAAGAGTCTAGAGAGGCTTTTGCCGCGCAGAGGATGACGATGAGGAGGGCGAGGGGAGGATGAGCAAATTGAATGAGCACCGCGCAAGTAGACTTCACGGCATCTGGGCTTTGACAAACAGAGAGCTTAAGAAATGGTATAAAGCTCCTGTGATATTTCTGCTTTCAATAATTCAGCCGATTCTTTGGATGGGTCTGCTGGGAAAAGCAATGAACATAGGTGCAATATTTACAACCACTTCAATTCAACCTCCTACAATTAACCCACCACTGACCCCTGAGCAACTTCAACAGTTAGGAGGTTACTTTGCTGGACTGCAATCAAGTATCATGAAAGACGCTTTTAACACAACTGATTACTTCTCTTTTATGGCGGTGGGTATGATTGCGTTTACTGCTCTCTTTACAACAATGTTCAGTGGTATGTCCGTGGTTTGGGATAGACGCTTAGGCTTTCTGAACAAGGCTCTGAGCACACCTGTGTCGAGAGCAGTGATAATATTCTCTAAAGTTCTTTCCGCAGCGTTGCGGGCAATGTTCCAATCAGGTATTATAATACTCATTGCAATCGCTTTTGGTCTCCAATTTGGGGCAAACTTCAGCCCGCTTAATATATTAGGTGTTTTCGCAATACTGTTCCTAATCTGTGTAGGCTTGTCTTCGCTCTTCATCGCAATCACCATAAGATCAACAAGAATAGAGACTCCAATGGCTGTCGTTAACTTGATAAACTTGCCAATGATGTTTGCTAGCAATGCATTCTTTCCAACCAAGTTCATGCCTGATTGGCTGCAGGCAATAGCGAAGTTCAACCCGTTAACCTACACCATCGACGCAGTGAGGCAACTCTTGATATTCAACACTGATTATGTGCAGCTTGCGTGGGACTTTACGTATGTTGGAATATTTGCGACAATAGTTGCAACGATAGGTATAGTCCTTTCATGGAGATTCCTAAGTAAGTGAGCAGGATGAAAGAGGGGCAGATGATGTCTGTGGAAAAAATTGTTGAAGCAGTTAACCTAAAGAAAACCTATATGCTTGGTAAGGTTCCAGTCAATGCTCTCCGAGGCGTGAACTTAAAGATTGAGAGTGGCGATTTTCTCGCTGTTCTTGGTCCTTCTGGAAGTGGCAAATCAACGCTGTTGAACTTGATTGGAGCCTTGGACAAGCCAACAGAAGGGAAGATGCTCATCGAAGGCGTTGACGTTTCTATACTTGATGATAACCAGCTGGCAGATCTTAGGCGCCGAATCGGTTTCGTGTTTCAGTTCTTTAATTTGATTCCACGGTTTACCGCGAGAGAAAATGTTGAATTGTCAATGGCTATAGTAGGTTTGGACAAAGCAGAGAGACGAAAGCGTGCTGAGGACCTTTTGGAAACAGTAGGACTAAAAGAAAGAATGGATCATAAACCTGCCGAATTGAGTGGTGGCGAGCAGCAACGTGTAGCTATTGCGAGGGCTTTGGCAAACAGTCCAAAGTTTCTTTTGATGGATGAGCCTACTGGAAACATAGACTCCAAAACTGCGAGTGAGATAATCACTCTAATTAAAAGACTCAACGAAGACAAAGGTGTAACAATAATAATGGTCACGCACGACCAGCGCTTGGCTGGACAGGCGAAGAGAATAGTGCAGATGTTTGACGGATTGATAATTAAGGAGAGTCTGAATTAACATGAAAGTAACGGATGTTTTCTCTTACGCTTTCAGCGCTATAAGATTGAGGAAGCTTCGTGCAAGTTTAACAACTCTTGGCGTAATTATAGGCATTGCTGCTATAGTGGCGCTTCTATCTCTTGGGCAAGGCTTTCAGAATGCGATAACTCAGCAATTCGAGAAAGGGTTTGCAACCAACACTCTGATTGTTTCACCGCGAACGTCTGGAATAGGCGGAACAAGCGTGTCCAGTCCCTTATTTATAAGTGATGCTCAAAACCTCAGTCGTATAGAAAATGTCACAATGGCGATGGCAGTTATTCAAAGAGCCTGTTACGTGAACGCCAGCGACACAACATTCACTGTCAGTGTGACGGGCGTTAATTTCTCTGCTTACGGAAACATTTACAATACCACGTTCGTAGCTGCCCAAGGAACAATACCGTACTCCAATCCGCCAAATGATACTGTCATAATCGGAGCAAGAATAAACGATCCTGGACAGAACGGGACAATACTCGTCGCTTTGGATGACAGGTTCGAGGTTACTTGGACGAATACTACTATTGTGGATAGCTTACCGGTACGTGAAAACAAAACCTACGTTGGCACGGTGTCGGGAGTGCTCAGTGAAGTTGGTGGACTCAGTTTCGGCGGACCCTCCGATCTTGGCATTTACATCCCGATTTCTCAGGCTGAAAGTTTCTTCGGAACAGACCAATGCAGTTTGATAATTGTGCAGTTGACAGACAGTGATAACGCAACAATCACGGGTGTTTCCGATGCGATAAAGAACTATTATGGAGGACAAGTCGCTGTTACCTCTCCCACTGCTGTGTTGGACATTATTTCCGGAGTTTTTTCTGTTGTAGAGCTTTTCTTGGCTGGAATTGCAGGCATATCCCTTCTGGTTGCGGGAATAGGCATAATGAACATCATGATTGTCTCATTGATGGAACGCACGAGGGAGATAGGCATATTGAAGGCTTTGGGTATGAAGGGTCGAACAGTGCTATCGATTTTCCTAGGCGAAGCGGTAATAATCGGTTTTCTGGGCGCAGCCATCGGCATAGCCTCAGGATGGGGTTTAGCCCAGATATTTGCACGATTCGGGCTTGTTGGAGGAAACTTTCAGCAGGGAAACCAGGCTGGAGCTACGGCTCGACTGGTGATAACACCCGTCTTAACTCCTACTGTTTTTCTTGGTGCTTTCGTCTTTGGAGTGCTAGTTAGCATTGTCTTCGGAATTTATCCTGCTTGGCGGGCTTCAAAACTCAAACCAATAGAAGCTTTAAGATACGAATGAGACAATTCTCTAAGCAATGAGGCTTCGGCTTTGGTGAAGCGGCTTTACCCCAAACAACCAATCGTAGGCGTCGGCGCAGTCATAATCTGCGATGGCAAGATTCTGCTTGAAAAAAGGAAGAATGAGCCTGGCAAGGGAAAATGGAGCATTCCCGGCGGTTTAGTGGAATTGGGTGAAAGTGTGGAGGAGACTGTTGCTAGAGAGGTTAAAGAAGAAACGGGCTTGGATGTTGAAAAGCCAGAGTACATTGACATTGTTGATAACATAACTAGAGATTCAAGTGGTGAGATAAAGTATCATTTTGTAATACTTGATTATTTTGTAAAGCTTAAAGGTGGAAAGCTCACGGTTGGAAGCGACGCAGGAGAATTAAGATGGGTTTCACTGAGTGATGTGGAGAAATATGATTTAACAAAAACTTTTAGGGAGTTCTTTAAGCGAAACTGTAAAAAATTGTTAACGCTGGATTCTCAGGCTTAATGGTGCTTCGTCTTCTGATTCGAAATTGCAGATTTTAGCGATTCAAATTCTCATTTCATAACCCTTTATAATCGCTTCTTTGCTAGTTTCCATTTGGAAACAAGAGAGAACCGCGAAGAGCGGAGAGGACACACCCGCCCCAAAAAAGTAAACGCTTGTGTCCTCCGCCACTCTTTTTAAAACCATTTCTCCGATTTATGAGATGAGCGAAAAATTGATTTTTTTTATATCTGTCATGGGATTTTAATCGGCATCTTTGAAGAAGAGCCTTGTTTCTCCCATTGTTTTGACGTCTAAGGCTTTGACTTTCACAACCATTGGAAAGTCTCTTACTACTCTTCCAAGAGTGAGGCAATGATGTGGTGGCAAGTCGCGGCCTATGGATTTGACTGTTTCTGCGTCGACGCGTGCTGCACGGGAAACCACTTCTAGGTCGTGTTCGTTTGTGAAGTTGAAGAGGAATATGTTGTCTGCTTGGCGGTAAATGTTTTCGCGGATTGTGTCAGGCTGGTTTGTTATGAATGTAGTGAATATGCCGAAGTGTCGCATGCGGGTTACAATGTCGTCCCAGTAGGTTTCGCGTAGATAAAGATGTGCTTCTTCTGCGAATAGGAAAGTTGCTTTGAGTTTCCAGCTTGAGAGTAGTTCTACGAGTTTTCCGAGGACATATTCAACAACTATTTGCCGGTCGATTGTGGAAGTGTTTCGCAAGTTTATTATGATAGCTCCACCTTGTTCCTTAGCTTTGAACAAGTATTCTTCCAAGACCATGCTGCCGCCTGTTTCATCTGTAAAAAAGCCCGAATTGACTAGCGCATGATAACGTGAAAACAATGCGTCACGGACGTGTTGGTTGCAGTGCCAGTTGCGTATGGCTTCGCCGAGCTCGTGCAGGTTGAGCATGTCACGTTCTTTTAGTGATTGCCAGATGCGTCGGAACTCGCGAGCGGAAGTGCCTGGCAAGTGGAGCGCGTGGATAAGAATGCCTAATAGGACGTGGAGGTTTAGCTGTTTTAGTGCTACTTTGAAATTTTGTGCTGGTGTAAAAACGTGGATCTTGTCGTGGTGAGAGTTTCTTTTGCCGTCTGAGGTCATGCCGAGACTGTGATATTCGCCGTTCAAGTCGAAAACGACGACTGTAGCCTTGTATCCGACTAGGTTTAACATTAGTAGTTTGGATAAGTGGGATTTGCCTGTTTCTTTCTTGCCTGTTATGATGTTTAGCCTTCCGTCTAGTGATGAAGCGTCTATTGTCAAGAGTGAAGCGTCTTTTGTGCCGCCTAGGGTTATTGGAAGTTTGCCGTCGACTTTAGCCAGCTTAAAAAGTGTTGGAATTGAAAGTTTTTTTATTGTTGACTGTGAACGCGATGGAAGCCATGAGCTGCTTGGGCTTAGGGTTTCGCCTTCTACGGTTGCGCGGATTTTGCAGATGAGTAGGCTTGCGTCTTGAATGTATGTGATGTGGGGCGCAATTTCTAATGGGTCGAAGTCTTCACCTTGGATTAGTTCTCCTCCGTCTGGTAAACTGCGCAATAACTCTTCTAGAACGCCTGGTATGCTTGCGAATTGGATGTCGATTACTTGTGTAATTAAGGCTTTTCCCGCGTCTGCGTCCTCGACGAGTAGATAGTCGCCTTTTTCGGCGTTTTCGTTTGGGAAGCTGAGGATTTGGAGGATGTTGCCTTCTTTTTTGTAGAGTTTCATGCGTTCATGTCTCCTTTGCCGTATGGTCCAAAGAGTAGGCGGTGCATGTCTGGTCTGTTAACTATTTTGAGGCCGTGTTTGCGTGTTGCAAAGTGTTGCATGGCTATGACTTCATTAGCGGTGAAGGTGCAGAGGATGTGGGCTAGGCGGAGTGTTTCTGGATAGCTTTGCTGGAGATGGTCGTTTCCCAGAAGTTTTTCGACTGCTTCCATTTTTTGTTGGTGTGGGATTTCTTTGTCTATGTCGAGTCTGAATGCGTAGTTGCCGTGGGTTAATCTTGCCACGTAGATGTCGCCGAACAGTATAATTGGTGGTTTTGGTTTCAAGCCAGAAGTTTCTAGCATGTATGGAGGTTTGTGTAGTGGTAAGGCGTCGGTTATTAGGTAGCCGTTGGTTCTCAAGTTTGTCATTTTTGAGAAAGCCATGACTGTGTTGTTTCGTTTTCTTGCTGTGGTTAGGATTTCTTTCATTTGTTGTGTTGGTGTGTCTGGGGTCCCGGCTGTTAGGGAACCGTCGAAGAGGATTAGGCTGTTTGTTAGAGTTTTTGTAAGCATGGTTTGTAGCCATTTTTCGAGGAGGTTGGCTATGCGGTTTGGCATTTGGATTAGGTTTAGCGGGTAGGAGTGTGCGTTATTGTTGGTGTTGAGGTAGGCGGTTGCGAGTGTTTGGTAGAGCTGGCGTTTGTTTTCTTCTGTTGTGTGGAATATGAATGGTCCGAGGCGTGTGTAGTGGTAGTGTTTGTTTTGTCTCCAGACGACTGCGCCTCTGACGGCCGCGATTATGCCTGTGCTGGTGTCGCCGATTTTCATGCATGAAGTGTCGATTGCGGCGGTCACTGTTTCTGTGTGGTTAGGTGTTAGGAATATTGGTTTATGGTTTAGCTGTAGAGTGTGCGTTTCTGTGCTGACTTGTTGAATTGCTTGTTGATTTAGTTGAATGGTTTGATTTTGCACCGCTTTTAGTGTGTGTAAGCTCAGTTGGATGAGGCGTTGGGGCAACATCGTGTCCATGGTTGGTTGTGGAAAATTATATTTCGGGGTTGTTGTTATAGTGTGTTGTTGAATCACCAAGATTCACCAATAGCCAATAGCGTATGGATTAAGTATTTAAGTGTTGCGCATGAACAAGATGCACAATACAATAAGCAACAAGGTGGAAAATTGACAGAAGCAAGCCAAAAACCACCAATACGAGTAAAAATGAAGATAGGTGACGTAGAATTCGAGATAGAATGCCAAGAAGACCAACTGCAGGCTACAGTAGACAAAATTCTATCAACGGTAACAGAAAAACTCAAAGAAACACCGCTTATGGCAGAGCGAACAGCAGCGCCACCACGAGCAGAAACATGCAAAGGTGTAATTCAGAAACTGTGGGAGGAAGGATGGTTCGCTTCAGCTAAGGGTTTGAGCGAAGTGCACAGTGAAATGGCAAGGCGAGGTTTTCATTACGACCGGACCGCGGTGGCTCATGCATTAATAGATTTGGTTAAGGATGGCGTGTTGTCTAGAGAGGGTAAGCCGCGTAGGTATCAGTATGCTCAGAAGAGACCGCCGCCTTAGGGGTGATGTGAAATATTGGGTGTGCCGGAGAAGTTTCGGGTTGCCGCGATGATTCAGTTGGGGTATGTGGCGGTTGAGCCGCCTGCGCCTTCAAGAAAGGCGCTGGACGAGATAGTATCCTACGAGCATTTTTAGAATTCGTAAACTGTTTTTTAGAAAGGAAAATCTGCAGGCATTTATGTTCTGAGGCGATTGTGGTTGTGTTTGTTGGTTATTTTTTGGTTTGTTTTTGTTTTCCTTTGCATTCTTGGGCTATGACCATTGTAGACGTTAAAATGATGCTTGGCACTGTTCTTATTTTTTCGGCTAGGAAGTCTTCTAGTGCGGGGAGTTCTGGGACGATGACTTTTGCTATTAGGTCGTATTCGCCGTAGACTACGCTTGCTGTTGTAACTTCTTTTATTTTTGCGATTTGTTGGCAGGCTTCTCTTTCTCTGCCTGAGGCGACTTTGAAGAGGATGTATGCTTCAACCGTCATGCGCTAACTTTCTCCCTAAGGTGTTTTTATTTGTGGTTGATGTTTATAAAACTTCAATGCGAGTTTAGGCGTGGTGGTTGAGTGTGAGGGTGTTGTTTGTGTGTTCTGGTAATGCGCATAGAAGCCCATTAGCTGAGGCTTTGTTGCGGAAGATTAAGCCTGATTGGACGGTGGATTCTGCTGGTGTGCATGTGGCTATTCCAATTGCAGAAGAGGTTAAAGAGTATTTAGTGAAGGAAGGTGCGGAGCAGTTTTTGAAGAATAAGCCAGAAAGTTTGAGCAGTAAACGGCTTAGGGATTACGATATTATTGTAGCTATGGAGAACCGGCACAGGGATTACGTGCTGAGTCTGTGTCCAGAATGTAAGGATAGAGTTGTGGTGTGGAACGTTAAAGACCCATACTTCATGAACAAAGAAGACACATGGAAAGTGTACGAGCAAATAAAGGAAAAAGTCACACAACTAGCTAAGGCGTAATAAAGTTCAGAGTGCTAAAACTGCACAGAAACCAAACAAAAAAGAACTCCTAGGAAACTTTTTAATTTTAGCAATGAATAATATGACTGGGTTGTTCATTTGTTTGATTTTGACATTTTGGGAAGAAAGAAATCAAAGAAAAGAGTGAGAAGAGAAACCATAGCACGGAACAGAGAACAAGGTAGAATGCATCAAAACCTCACAGAAATGAGATATGCCATGCAAGGATATGAGGTGAAGAGAAGAAGAACTGGATGTGATTTTGAAGCAACAAGATATAATCCTTTCACAGGAAGGACTGAGCATCTTTACGTAGAAGCCAAAAGTAGTCCTACTGCTCCGGTGAGGAAAAAACAAGAGAGAATGAAAAGGAAAAAACGAAGCCATTACAGAATCGAACGTGGTGGTACGTGGGATTTCTAATGGTTGAGTTCTGCAATCATGAAAACGAATTGCATATTACTTTATCACAGGTGGGATAGAATATGAGTTCATCTGCCAAAAATGTGGAGCTAAAAAGATTAAAAGTTCTCCGATTGTTCCTTTTTGGTTAGCCGATACTGGACACGCCGGTCATCCCAATTTCAAACCTTATAAGCCACCAAAAAACATTGGCGAGAGAAAGAAACATTGGTGGCAACGTTGAGCAGAAGATTCTTTTATAACTCCGTTTAAGCAACTGTAACCATTCTATCATTTGGAAATGCGAGAAAGCGTTGAGGAAGGCTTTTCCATACAGAGTGTATAACTTCAACGGAGCACAATAAATGAACAAAACTCTAAATGCCTATTTTCGCCTTTTATCTTCCTAATACCTAAGCTATGACAACTTCTTTTTTGGCTAAGTCTTCAACCATCAATGGCACTATTTTGCTTGCCTTGAGAATTTCCATGAAAAGCGGCTTCTCATCCTCAAGCGCCACACCCAACCTGCCAACACGCGCACAACAGAGAAACCTTTCAACCTCCGCCTTACCCATCTCCTCCGCACACATCACCACACACCAACCCAAACACTCAAAACTCCACACAAATAAAGCCTACGCAACAACTCCATACACAAACACCGTAGAAGCCAAGATTCAACCTATATATAAGGGGGCTATAACTTCCGCAGAACGCAAGAAATAGTCAAGTTTTCCTTGTTGCTGGTCGCTTTAGCCTAACATTTTTGACATGTACGCTCCATCATACTCGTAACCAAACCGCATATAATACCGCTTCGTCCCCAAAGCACTAATAACCAAAATCTTCCCCAAACCATACTCATCCCTCGCTATCCGCTCAGCTTCACTCAGCAATATACCACCATAACCCTTATGCTGCCAAGCCTTAGCTAAATGCTTACCAACAGGCACCAAAGGACCATAAACATGCAACTCCCGCACAACCGCACAAGGCTCAGCCTTAATCTCTGGTCTATGCGCTTTCGCTGAAGGAACACGCAAACGCAAATACCCAACCAAAACATCATTCTCCACATCCTCAGCAGAAATAAACACTTCTTCACCTTCAGAAGCCACATAACGCCTAACCAAAACCTTCACATCATCAACATTGGGCTTCACACCATCCACCAACATCCTATGCCCAACCTCCCTACACCGAATACACCCACACCGCACACCCTGCTCCCTAAGCTTCTTCTGAACCAACTGACGCAAATTACTACGTTTAACACCCGCAACAATCAACCCAGCAGGAATATCCCGCTGAACACGCATAATACGAACCCAAAAAGGCACAAACTTCTTAACCTCAACAATAAGATTTGCCGCTTCCTCATTCGTGTAAGGCTTATACTCACCCTTACAATACCACTCATAAGCCCTCGTACCCTTCAAAACCAAACAAGGATAAATCTTAACCATATCAGGCTTATACGCAGAATTCGCAAAAACCTCCCTAAAAACCTCCAAATCCCTCTCCCAATTTGAACCAGGCATTCCAGGCATCAAATGATAAACCACCTTCAACCCCGCATCCTTCATTATCCGCGTAGCATCCACAACATCCTTAACCGTATGCTTTCTACCAACCAAACGGTAAACATCATCACTCGGATTCTGAACCCCCAACTCCACACGCGTCACACCCATACCAAGCATATTATCCACATGCACTTCCTTAGCCCAATCAGGACGCGTCTCCACAGTAACGCCAACATTACGAACCCTACTTACCTCAGCATTCCTCTTTGCTTCCTCAAACGTTACTGACTCCCTCTCGGTGATAGCATCCAAACAACGCCGCACAAACCACCTCTGATAATCAACAGGCATAGCAGGAAAAGTCCCACCCATCACAATCAACTCCACCTTATCAACACTATGCCCAATCGCTTTCAACTGACCAACACGACTCTTAACCTGCAAAAACGGGTCAAACCTATTCTGCAAACCACGCATCGCAGCAGGCTCAAAACCCGTATAGCTCTGCGGCACACCAAAAGCTGGACCACCAGGACAATAAACACACGGTTCAGGTTGCGGACAAGAATAAGGCTTCGTCATAACAGCCACAACCGTCACGCCAGAAATCGTACGCGTGGCTTTTCTCCGCAAAAGCGGCAACAACTTACCTTTCTCATCTGGCTTAAGCAAACGGATAATTTCAGAATTTGATGGCACCTTCTCAAGCTGATACTTCGCCGCAATTTGCATCTTAGCCTTGTTAACATCACCGCCTGTAGGCTTTGGAATTCGCATCAAGATTTCAACAAGTTCTCTTAAAGCTTTGTTCGCACTCAAACCCATGACAACCACAATAAAATACATAAAAGAAACAAATAAACCACGCTAATCCCGCAGTCACTTTCCAGCATAAACCACTTTTCCATTAACAATTACCATTTCTACTTTAACATCCTTAATCTTGTCTTGTGAAATTTCAGCTAAATCATCAGACAAAACAGTCAAATCCGCAAACTTTCCAACCTCAATCGCCCCTTTCCTATCCTCATCAAAAGAAGCAAAAGCAGCATCCAAACAGTAAGCCCTAAGCGCCTCTTCCACCGAAAGACTTTCCTCCGGAAAACTCCTCCTCGCAACCGCAGCCCAAACGCCAAACAACGGACTTATAGGCTCCACTGGACAATCCGAACCAGCAACAACAACCAACCCTTCCTTCATCAACGTCTTAAACGGGTAAACCCAACGTGCCCTAGCTTCGCCAATACGGTCAACAACCCAAAAGTCCGAAACAACAAAATGCGGCTGCACAGAAGCTATCAAACCCAAACGTTTCATGCGCCTAACAAGTTTTGGATTGAGAACGGAACAGTGCTCAATTCTATGCCTATGATTTTCCCGTGGAAATTCACGCAAAGCCTTTTCATAAGCCTTCAAAACGGCTTCCACAGCACAATCACCTATCGCGTGAACAGCCAACTGCAAACCAGCCCTGTGCACTTTTGAAACAAGCCTATTCAGTTTCCTCTGCGAATAAAGCATCATGCCACATGTTTCAGGCTTATCGGCATAAGGCTGCTTCAAAGCCGCAGTTCGTGCGCCCAAAGAGCCATCAGCGAAGAGTTTGACAAATCCTATCTTAACCATGTCATTTCCAAAGCCCGTGAGCAACCCTAAACTAATTAATTCGTCTAAAAGGTCCACTGGAAAGCCCAAATAAACCCTTAAAGGCAGTTTTCCTTCAGCATAAAGCCCTTGTATTATGCGCATTTCTTCCGCAGAATTCAGAAGCCAATGAACACCCGTAAGTCCAGCTTCAACCGCCTTTCTACACGCCATAAGGCAAGCTTCTTCAAGCTCTTTTTGACTTGGCTTAGGAACGATTTTCCAAACAAGTTCCATCGCGTTTTCCCGCAAAATTCCATTAGGCTCTCCACTGGCTTTGTCCAAATCTATTTTTCCACCTTCAACCACAGTTTCCTTAGTTATGCCAGCCAACTGCAAGGCTCTAGTGTTCGCAACGGCTATATGCCCACAAACGCGAGTTAGAAAAACAGGCTTATCTGCAACGGCAGCGTCTAAATCCCGACGTGTTGGAAGGTGTTTTTCAGCGAATTTTTCTTGGTCCCATCTGCCACCTAAAATCCAGCTTTTCTCAGAGTTTTTATATGCGTAATCTCGGAGTTTCTGCTGCATCGCTTTTATGGACTGCACATTCCTAAGGTCTAAGGTTTGCAGAAACTGTCCGAAACTTGTCATGTGCACGTGGCAATCAACAAGTCCCGGGATGATCGTCTTGTTTTTTGCGTCGATCACTTGTGTTTTGTTGCTTATGTATCTGCGAATTTCCTCATTAAAACCCACAGCGAAAATTCTTCCATTGTCGATGGCTACTGCTTCTGCACGTGGCTGTTTCTTGTTTAGCGTTATCACCTTAGCGTTTAAAATTACAAGCGTAGCTTCCAGCATGCTTTGAAGTATGTTTAAGAAAAGAGATAAAAGTTTAGTTCCTTTTTCACTAACAAGACATGTTTGCCTGTCTTTGGCGGCTATGTGCTGGTTATACCCCCTTATAAATAGGTTGAAACTTGTGTTCTAACGTCTCGTTAGGATAGAAATTTAATTGTTGCCTAAACCCAGTTCTGTCCAGGTTTTCTCTGCAGAACCAGTCTTTTCTCATAATTGCGCTTGTTTCTAAAGCGTGGGCTAGGACTTTTCTTTTGAGTAGGCTGAATCTTTGGAGTCTGAGACCTGACTTTTCCAGCCTTCGAAAGCGAACCGTGAGTCGGCATCTAAATACACCGTTCCTAGCAAAAGCCTACAGTAACTCTTAAACCTTTTTGTATAACATTTCATTTGCAGGCGGGGGTCGCCGAGCATGGCCAAAGGCGTAGGCTTCAGGAGCCTATCCCGTAGGGGTTCGTGGGTTCAAATCCCACCCCCCGCACTTATTTACCCGTAAACAGTCGCGTTTAAATTCTTGGTTATTCCCCGAGAAGACCTTCATTTCATGGGTTAAAAACAATTTCATGGATTCTGAAACGTCGTGCAAAGTTTAAATAAGATTTTCTTACTAAGCATCAATTCACTGCATAAGGTGACAGCTTTAGGGAAGTGCGATGATATGGCTGAAGAGTTGGAGAAGTTCATTAGGCCAATTAGAAATGCTTCGTCTCCAGGAACATTAGCCGCTCTGAGTTTAGCGGTGC
>CAYWII010000020.1:0-24088 GCA_964457175.1 uncultured Candidatus Bathyarchaeia archaeon | reverse complement strand
TTTCAGTCATTACTGTTTTTAGTGTTTCACTGTATATTTTTATTAACAATGTCTCTCTGTCCACGTTTATTTCCGTTTTTTTGTATCCTTCCGCTATGGTGGTCATGTGGCTTGCAATCGTCTGTGCCAATTGCATGATTTCCTCGGAGGTAACTTCTATGCTTCGTCCTTGTTCCTCCGCCATAAGTTGAAAAACACTGAGCATGCCTCGCAGTCGCTCCCTGTGACTGTGAATAAAGTATCTTCTAAGCTCAACCGGTATTTTTTCCCAGTCCTCTATGAAAAGCTTAGCTGTTGGTTCATAATATTTCTCTAATATGCCATGCGAACCTACTTCTGCCCGTTTGACCTTTACTAGTCCAGCCTTAAGAAGCAATTGCAGATGGTGAGACATCGACGGCTCCGTGAGCGCCACTTTCTCGGCTAACTGTGTCTGGGTGAGGGGCTCGACCGCTATTAACCGCAATATTTCTCTTCGAACAAGATCTGCAAGCAACTTTATGGTTTTAGAGTCTCTAATTATCTTTACCGCCTTCATTTTCGTTCTCCTCCAGTTTCTGATTGTGCCACAAGATATATAAATTCACGGATTTCTTAGATGTGTGAAAGTGATTAGATATACCTTACTTAGCATGTTTACGGCGGGCATAATCCATGGAGATATTGGTCTTAGCTGCGGGACAGGGACACAGATTAGGAAACGTAACTAAACACAAGCCTAAAGGGCTTCTTCCAGTCGCTGGAGTACCACTTCTAGGAAGAATACTTCTCGGTCTTAAGGAAGCTGGAGTAACAGATGTATGGATAGTCGTTGGATACAAGGCAGACATTATCTGCAGAGAATTAGGTGGAAACTATGCAGGATTAAACATCCATTACATATACGCGCAAAACTGGGAAAAAGGCAATCTGCATTCTTTTTTGGCTGCGCAAGGTTTTACAGACTCTAACTTTCTACTTTGCATGTGTGATCACATCTTTGACACAGAAATTCCGAAAAAACTTATCAACAGCAAGTTTGAGAGCGCCATTGTTCTGGCCATTGACAAAGTGTCAGAGGAAGACACTAAAGTTCTTGAAAAGGAAGGAACAATTCTGGACATAGGGAAAAAAATCAACCATTCAAATGTTGCTATTGATACCGGATTTTTCCTTTGTTCACCTAAAGTTTTTGAGTATGCCAACCAAGCTGTGAAAGAAGGGGCGTCAGAGCTGGCAGACTGCGTTCGAATTGCAGGTCAGAGGGGAGATGCTCAGGTAATTGATGTAAGTGGACATTTGTGGGCTGACATAGATACTAAACATGATCTTGATCGAGCCAAAAGGTTAATTGTTGAAAATTCACAGAAGAAGCGCGGCGCTTCAGACTTTGTTGCTCATTACTTTAATCGACCAATAGAGAACGCCATTCTCTATCACATATCAGACTGGTTGTTCATAACCCCTAACAGATTAACTATTGCCACGAACGTCCTTGCGTGGTTTGTAACATACCTCTTCTTCTCCGGATACTTGGGGCTCGGGGCGCTTTTGACATTTGTAGTTGGCGTTATGGACGGTTTAGATGGGAAATTGGCTAGAATACGTGGGTGCTCAACCAAACTCGGGCTCATGGAGCATCCATTTGACATGTTATATGAATTTTCATGGTTATTGGCACTTGCCTTATTCTTAAGCCAAAGTGAAGGATTACTCCCACTAACACTTGTTTCCATCTCTGTTACACTAATTGCATTCTATAGATTTTGCTATGACCAATTCACTAGGGCGGCAGGTGTTAGTTTAGATGTGTATGGACGCTTTGAACGTACCTTCCGTAGAGTAGCTGGAAGAAGAAATATATACAATGTTTACATTTTAGTGGGAGTTATGCTGGGAGCACCTCTCTACTCGCTAATAGCAATTTTGGTGCATTCGGGCATAACAGCAGTCGTTTATGCTTTCAGAGCTTCCAAACATTTGCATTCTGCTGACAAAGCACATTTCACAAAAGAAGGGTGACATTGTCAGTGGATTTCACCATCTTCCTTAACTTACTCCTAATTCTTGCCATAGCAAAAATAGTCGGCGAAATCCTAGCCAAGTTTGGGTACCCAAGTGTTGTGGGCGAAATCGCAACCGGCATTGTGCTCGGACCAAGCATATTTGCATTGATCAGTCCCCACGAGCCTCTTGGGCTTTTTGCTGACATGGGCTTCTTGTTGGTACTGCTTTATGCGGGGCTTTCTTTAGACGTTAAACGCCTTTTCGAAGCGACCAAACGAGGCTTGATCGTTTCCGTGTTTAATATTGCAGTTACTATGGTATTGGGTTATGCTATTGGAAAATTGTTCAATTACTCTGACATTTCCGCTGTCAGTATAGGCATAGCTTTAACCATTTCGTCAGTAGGTATGGGAACGCGAGTCTTGATAGACTTAGACCGACTAAACACACCGGCGGGCATGACGTTGGTTTCTGTGGCGGTAATAGATGATATCTCAGAAGTTTTGATGTTAGGAATGGTTCTCGGCATGGCTTCGAACGCTGGAGTAATTGCCACATACCAGCTTGCAGTTCAAATCATAAAAGTAGTCTTGTTCTTTCTCTTCATATTCATTGCTGGGTTTTATCTGAAAGTTTTTGATAGGTTGAAGAGATACACTGACAAGACACAGTCGATGGGCACCAAGCTTTCATACGTCTTTTTGATAACATTTGCTACCATGGGCTTAGCCTATGCAGCTGGGCTTCACATAATCATAGGAGCATTTTTTGCAGGTTTAATGCTTAACAAGGCTTTTCGAGACGATAAGGAAATTCACAAAAGCATCATTCTAATGACTTTCGGTCTTTTTGCACCCGTAGCCTATGCATGGGTTGGACTAAACACCATGCTATCTTCACTGAGCACCAACATCCCTCTGTTAGTGTCCATAATTGTTGGTGGTATAGGTGGAGAAATACTTGGGGGGTTTTTAGGGGCGAGATTTGCTGGACTCTGTTCTTCTGATTCTTTGATTATAGGCATCGGTTTAACCGGTCGTGCGGGAATAGAACTCGCCGTTCTTGAGGTTATGAGGCTAGCGGGATTGATTACATTGGAAGTTTACTCTTCATTCGTGATTCTAACAGCTATTGCATGTCTTTTAATGCCCTTCCTACTAAAACTCGCATGCATGTACAATGCCGAGAAGAAACATCTGTCATCGACTATAGCAGACTCAAAATTTAATTAATGAAACTTCAAGAAGAAACTACATAATCAGACGATGATAATAAATGAATGAGAAAAGTATTCGACAGGAAAAGCTTAAGCCATCTCTAAGTTTGTTTGATGCTACTGCTATTAGTGTTGGTGCTATTATTGGTGCGGGTATTTTTATTGTTACAGGCATTGCGGCTGGTTTTGCTGGTTCAGCATTAATCGTTTCTATGATTATAGCAGCAATTATCGCTTTGCTCACCGCGCTGAGCTTCGCCGAACTCACAGCGTGGCAGCCAAAAGAAGGAAGCATCTACGAATACACATACCAGCTAATCTCGCCCCTCGCAGGCTTCCTAACCGGCTGGATGTGGATACTCTCTAACACCTTCGCAGGTGCAGCCGTCTCACTAGGCTTTGCATATTACCTAACAGCAATATACAGAACTTTACCCGCCAACGTGATTGCCGCTCTCATCTGCATCGCCTTCACAACATTAAACTTCCTTGGCATCCGCCAATCAGCCCTCATCAACAACATCCTCGTCGTAGCAAAACTACTCATACTCGCATTTTTCGTCATAGTCGGCGTTGAATACATAAACAGGGCAAACTTTGCATCGTTTGCGCCTTTAGAAGTTGGAGTGTTCTACGGCGCATTCTACATTTTCTTCGCCTACGGAGGCTTCGCACGCGTAGCCGTAATTGCAGAAGAAGTCAAAGACGCAAAGCGCAATGTTCCAAAAGCAATACTGCTATCCTTGGCAATATCCACGCTAGTTTACATTCTCGTCGGCGTCGTAGCCGTCGGACTCATAGGAGCACCAAGCCTCTCAGCCTCACAATCGCCACTCACAGACGCCATAAACATAACAGGCAACACAACAGCAACCTATACAGTCTCAGCCGGCGGACTACTCGCAACCGCAAGTGTCCTACTCACCTCAATCTTAGGAGTGTCGCGCATGGCATATGCGATGGGCAGAAGAAAAGACTTGCCACAAGCCCTAAGCAAACTCCACCAAAAATTTAACACGCCATATTATTCAATCTGGATTTTCGGCATTACGATGACGTTGCTCGCCCTATTTGTGGACCTCAGTAAAGTCGTAGCCATAAGCACCTTCGCACTACTCTTCTACTACACACTAGCTAATGTCTCTGCTTTACGATTGAAAGTTCAGAAAAGACTATACCCACAGCTCATTCCAGTCTTAGGCGCAATCACATGCTTAGCACTAATGATTTTCATTCCAATCGAAGCATGGATAATCGGTGCTGCAGGATTAGCCGCAGGCGTAATCGTTTACTGGGCAAAAAGAAATTTCACCAAAAAAGAGTATTTATAAGGGGGGCTATAGTTTTTCGAGAGGTTATTTCTTCTCTTTCCTCTTCAACATGTTCTCCAACACAGGACGCAACTTCGCATTCTCAGCCTTAATCTTCTCCTTCCCCAAAGCCTGCATCTGCGCAGTCATCTCACGAACAACTTCGGCAAACTTCACACCTTCAGCAGCCGAAACATACTCCACACGGAACCTTTCAGGGCTCAATCCAAGTTTCTGCAGCATAGGCGCCAAAGCATCCATCCTAGCCTTCATCTTCCAATTCCCACTAATATAGTGACAGTCATAAGGCAGGTGACAAGCACCAATCAAAACCATACCAGCACCTAACCGCAAAGCCTCCAAAATAAAATCGCGGTCAACCCTACCAGAACACATAACCCTAATAGGTCTAATCACAGGCGGATACTCAAACCTGCTCGTTCCAGCCAAATCCGCACCAGCATAACTGCACCAGTTGCACAAGATAGCCAAAATCTTGTCTTCCGGCTCTCTTTCCAACGCTGCTCTTATCTGAGCCATAATCTGCGCGTCAGTAAAGTGCATCTGCGTAATCGCGTCCGCTGGACACTCAGCAACGCACGTTCCGCAACCGTGGCACATTGCAGTTATCACTTCTGCTGGTTTCTTCTCCTCCACTCTTATCGAACCATACGGACATCGCTCAGCACAAATTCCACATTTAGTGTTGACGTTTCTGCACTTAGTAGGGTCTACAACCGAAACTATCGGCTCAATCTTCCACTTAGGCTTAGAAAGCACAGTCGCCGCACGCGAAGCCGCACCACTACCCTGCGACACGCTGTATGGAATATCCTTCAACCCTTGACAAGCACCAGACAAGAAAATTCCGTCAGTAGGCGTGTCAATTGGCTTCAGCTTCGGATGACTCTCCATAAAGAAGCCATCGGCTCCACGCGTCAAGTTGAGTATACGCGCCATTTCATCCGTACCTTTCTTTGGAATAGCAGCAGTTGCCAAAACAACCATTTCCGCTTCAACCTCAATAGGTTCGCCAAGCGTCATGTCCTCAGCATGAATAAGCAAATTCTTTGTTTCAGGAACTTCCAAAATGCGGCTTACTCTTCCACGAATAAAGTTCACGCCTAACTCACGTGCACGGTCGTAAAACTCCTCATAACCCTTGAAGTTGCTGCGCATGTCCATGTAGAAAACGTAAACCTCAACATCCTGCTTGTACTTCTCCTTAAGCTGAACAACATGCTTCAAAGTATACATACAACAGAAGTTAGAGCAGTATGGATACTTGTTCTTGTCACGTGAACCAACACACTGAATAAATGCTACACTATGCGGCTTTTGCCCATCAGAAGCCCGAACAACCTTTCCACCAGTAGGACCAGCAGCAAGTATAAGCCTCTCAAACTCAAGCGAAGTAATCACGTTCGTGTACTTGCCATACCCGTAAAGTGGCATGTCATAAGGCAAGTAAATATCATAACCAGTCGCAACAACAATCGCGCCCACTTCCAACTCGATTTCTTCTGGTTTCTGCTCAAAGTTTATGGCTTGCCTCGCTCCGCAAGCGTCAACACACTTGTAACATTCAATACAGTAATCCTTGTTAATCGTGTAAACGAGTGGAACTGCCTGGTCAAACGGCACAGAAATCGCTTTTCTAACGCCTAAATTCATGTCCCACTCGTTAGGATACTCAATTGGACAAGCCTCCTTACATTCACCACAGCCAGTGCAATTAGCAGCAATCACGTACCGCGGATTCTTCCGAATCTTAACCTTAAAATTGCCAATGTAACCGCTAACGTTTAACAAGTCAGCATAAGCAATTATCTCAATGTTGGGATGTCGCCCCACATCAACCATTTTTGGTCCTTCAATACAAATGGAACAGTCAAGCGTCGGAAACGTCTTATCCAACTGCGCCATGTGACCGCCAATGCTCTCGCCCTTCTCAAGAAGATACACTTTGAAGCCCATTTCAGCCAAATCCAAGGCAGCATTCATTCCAGAAATGCCGCCGCCTATGACTAAAGCCTTGTTTGTAACCGGAACCT
Organism: uncultured Candidatus Bathyarchaeia archaeon; assembly: GCA_964457175.1. Classification (GTDB taxonomy): domain Archaea; phylum Thermoproteota; class Bathyarchaeia; order Bathyarchaeales; family Bathycorpusculaceae; genus CAYWII01. The sequence continues at coordinate 17,522 of CAYWII010000020.1, read as the reverse complement.
CTATAGTCTGAAGCGGATGCAACAACCTTGATTTTGCAACTGCCATCCTTATCAGGTCTTTAGCTTTTTCTGTTGCTTCTTTGGGCGTGCTTGGATGACACCAAGACGAGAACTCGCGGATGTTCGCCATCTCAAACAAAAACGGGTTCAAGCCAACATCAGAAACTGTTCTACGAAAAGTAGGTTCATGCATACGGGGAGAACAAGCAGCAACAATAACACGGTTGAGCTTATGCTCCTTTATTCCCTTTCTAATCTCCTCCTGTCCTGGATCTGCACATGTGTAACGGTTGTCTTTCACGTAAACAACGTTTGGCAAAGTCTTTGCGTACTCAAGAAGTTCTTTGATGTCTATGACGCCAGCTATGTTCAAGCCGCAGTGGCATACGAAAACGCCTATTCGCGGCTCCTCAAATTCAACTTTCTTTTCAGTCATACCTATGCACCCTTCCATCCGAGTCTTTTCTCAACAGATTCCCTTCCCTTCCGAGAGCCCTTAGCCTTCAATTCTTTAGTCATCTCAATCGGTGAAGCCAATTTTTCCAAGGCTTTATTCCACGCGCCAGAACGAATGGGTGTATGAATTATTTTCGTTCGCTTAAGCTCTAAAGCCTCCTCAACTGGGCAAACAACTTTACATGCTCCGCAGTAAACGCAAAACATCTCGTCTACATGCACCTTTTTATCCTCGTCAGAAAAGTAGAGTGCTCCTGTAATGGGACAAACGTCAAGGCAATCCGTGCAGCCTTCCGGACATTTTTCAGAGTGAATGGCTATTTTGCCATAAATGAACTTTTTAACGCGCATGACACCGTCAGGACACTTGAATTCGCATATTCTGCAACAGGGGCAATGCTCTTTATCAATATCGATTTTTATTTGAAGTTCTTTTCTTTGCTTCTTTGGAAGCTTTTTGACATTTGCAACTGCTTTTCCATCTGGCGCCAGCCAAGTTATCTTAATCAAATTAAGGGGACATGCCTCTTCGCATTTCAGACTCTCCACGGGATATTTGTTTGCGTCCACTTGGATGTCGCGAATCAGCTGTGGGAAGCTTTCTTTTTCGACCACAGAAAGAACATGCTGACCGTCCAGAGTTACCTTTATTGCTCCATAAGGACAGAGAATATCGCATATTCCGCAAAAATTACATTTAGCCAAATCAACATCAACTTTGGCCTTCTTGGCTTTTTCTCCTTGAGTTTTAGGCTGTTTCTCAGTTTTAATAGCCTCCTTTGGGCAGGCTAAGGTGCAGATTTGGCAGCCTACGCAAAGGTTCTTGTCAAGATTTAGTTTATAGTTTTTTACGTGAAGAAACCATTCTAAAGTTAATGCTTGTGATGTATCTGTTTTCGTTGTTTTTAGAGGCATCTGCAACCCACCAATTCAAATACTGCAGTGTGAATTTAATGGAATTATAGTTCTAATTCTTTACTTTCATATATAGTTTAGTTGTCAATCCCGTGAGAATTAATGATAAAAGCAGATTGCAATTGACATACGACTTTTGTTTCTGTTTCAATTATGTTTGAATTAAAAATTGGGACGGTTGCCTATAAACTTATTAAAACTCCGTCAGTAGCATGAAGGCTGCCTCTGAAAGTGTTCGTGAGAATCAGTTTAATGAACGAGAACAACAACAAGTAAAAGTGGAAAAATCAGTATCAGACCAGTTATAATGAACGCTGACAAGTCTTCATGCCTTTCATGCGCAAACTTATACTGCATTGTATAAATGTACTGGTCAAGGGCAAATTCGCTTGTTGTCCATCCTTCTTTTCCCGCGCCTTTTCCTTCAAGTTTCAACGCAAAGAGAAGCCTGCGCATATTCAGACAATTATTGATGCAACTCCCATTCCAAGCTGGATGTTCTGAAAAACGCTCTCTTTCATCACTATGCCATCGAACCAGCCCAAGACAATTAGAACAGTGATGGACATGAGAATATGCTTCCGCCCTCTGGATGTTTTGGAAGTGAGTCCATATCCAGTAATTGCGAGTCCTCCCACAAAAAGCAGAACAGAGGAGTACGAAATCACTCTTGATGTTGGAGTGCCTAGCGTAAGAATCAAAACCCGGCAATTGCCAAAACAAGTCCCGTTAGGAGAAAGTTTCGTTTCAATCCGCGTGCCTATACTCTGATACTCTAAAATGTGGATATAAACTTTAATTCAACAGTTTTTTGCAAATTGCCACAGAGCATTTTAGACCTTCGCTCTCTAAGGCAGTTATTCTTAAGCCAACATCCTGAAGTATCTTTTCAAAACTTTCCTGAGAAAAAATATTCTTCAAACAACTAACCATAATAAAGGCGTTTGTTTTTGCAATTCTCTTGATTTCTTTCAAAGTTGCGGCTGGGTCTGGCATGTTTTGAAGTAGTGTAAAGGCGAAAACATTGTTGAAAATATTCTCTGCGAAGGGTAAGTTATCAGCATCAGCTAAGACTAAATGAGTATTCAGAAATCTTTTTGAGGGTTCTCTCGCCTTGAGCAGTGTTTGTTTGGAAACATCAACACCTACCACTGTTTCTGCTTTGTAAGCAACATGCTCAAACAAAAGCCCCGTACCGCATCCAACATCCAAAACCAAGCCCAGCTTTTCCATCTTGATGTTTTTGAAGGCAGCTAGAAACTTCGCTTTTTGTTCTTCAGCATACCGCATGTCGTAAATGTGCGCCGTAACATCATAGTGATACATTGTTTCGCGTTTCTTGTCCCACTGGCTCATGTTAATCCTTCAGAAATCTTATGTAGACACTAAACCTTCTAAAAGTATTGGCGAAAACCCTGTGCCAAATTACAAGCCTATAACCGTTCTAATCAACCCAAATGCCACAGAAGCTGAAGCGGCAGCCAAAGAAGCAATTTCTCACCGCAAAACACTCTTGGTCATAGGAAATTGTTGGGTAAACTATCTCGGCAGAGCCAAGTCAAAGCTTGAACCGGGCGAACGTATCCTCATGATTAAAGAAGATGGCTCGCTTCTTGTTCACCGCTCAGTAGGTTACGAACCAGTTAACTGGCAACCACCTGGATGCATCTTTCATGTTCAGGTTAGAAACAACATTTTAGAGATTCGAGCAGTAAGACAAAAACCGCATGAGTCAGTCAACGTGTCCTTCGACAGAGTTAGTGTGCTTTCAGCCGTAAGCCTTGTTGATTCCGGCGAGTTTTCTCTGTATGCGAGTGAAGAAGACATGCATAAGGCAATTCTGATAAAGCCTTCGCTTTTAGAAGAAGGGTTCAAGCCCATAAGCTACGAGAAGAAGGTTGAGCCTGGCTTTGTTGATGTTTATGGTGTAGATAGGAGTGGAAGACTTGTTGTTGTGGAGGTTAAACGTAGAACTGCCGGTAAGAAAGCAGCAATCCAGCTTGCAAAATACATCGAAGCAATCAAAGAAAAGACAACCCGTGAAATACGCGGAATCCTTGCAGCGCCAGACATTGCAAAGGATGTTCAGCGGTTACTAGATACCCTTGGGTTGGAGTTTAAGGCTCTAGACCCCAAAAAGTGTGCAGAAATCCTAAGAAAAGCTGAAACAAGAAAGTTAGAGACATTTTTCAATGAGGAAACAAAGCCGTGATTCAAAAAATTGCTCCCCTAGCCTTTGACAGTTTCGGCGTCCGCTCCATGGCAACATTCATCGAAACAGACGACTTGAGAATTTTAATCGACCCCGGAGCGGCTTTGGCGCCCATCCGTTATGGTTTGGCGCCACATTTTTTGGAGTGGCAGAAGCTTGATGAATCTTGGAGAAGAATAAAGTGGCAAGCAAAAGAAGCTGATGTGTTGGTAGTGACACATTACCATTATGACCATCATGACCCAGACGCTCCAGAACTCTACAAGAACAAGACAGTTTTCATAAAGCATCCAACAGAAAACATAAACTTAAGCCAAAAAGGAAGAGCAGCCCTCTTTCTGAAAGCAATAAATGGAAAACCAAAAAAACTTGAGATTGCCGACGGAAAAAGTTACCGAATAGGTAAAACGCTCATGACTTTTTCAAAGGCTGTTTGCCACGGAACAACTCCACGTCTCGGATATGTGACAGAAGTTAGCATAAAAAGTAGCAGCGATAAATTCCTTTACACCTCCGATGTTGAAGGCCCATCGCTTCCAGAACAAATAAGATTCATACTGAAGGAGAAGCCAGATGTCCTGTTTGTTGACGGCCCCATGACTTACATGCTTGGCTTTCGCTATTCATACAAAAGCCTTGAAAGCTCCAACAGCAACCTTGTTAAAGCCATAAAAAAAGCGGGTATTAACACGCTTGTTTTAGATCACCATATCCTACGCGACTTGAACTATAAACTTAGAATCAAGCCAGTTTACGAAGTTGCTGAGAAACATGGAGTGAAAGTTGTCACAGCCGCCGAGTTTTGTGGAAGAAAAATCGAAATGCTAGAAGCTTTGAGGAAAGAACTGTACGCCAAATATGATGAAGCAAAAGTCAAAGACAACAAACGCATTTCGCGAAAGTAATTTCTCTAAATAAAACATAAATTGGCAAATCTAATACTTTGCTTGAGGTTTAGCAGATGAATGTGTGGAGAGATATTCCTTCAGGTGATGAACCGCCAAAACTGCTTAACATGGTAGTTGAGGTTATTAGCGGTTCAAGAGACAAATATGAATTTAATATTGAATGGGGAGAATTTGTTTTAGACCGCATAATACCGTCATCTGTGGTCTTCCCGGTTGAATATGGGTTTGTTCCGAAAACATGGTTTGATGATGGAGACCCACTTGACATAATGGCGTTGAGTTACGAGCCGCTTGAAGTTGAGTGCATAGTTAGAGTAAGAGTCATAGGAGCATTAATGATTGAGGATGAAAATGGTATGGACCCTAAAATATTGTCTGTGCTTGTTAACGACGCAAGATTCGATGGATACAACGACATCAGCGACGTACATCCACATACGCTCAAAGAAATTCAAGAATTCTTCGAAACCTACAAGCGTTTGGAACCTCATAAATGGGTAAAGTTTAAGGAATGGAAAACCGCTGAAGAAGCCATGCAAATTGTGGATTATGCCATTAAACGATTTAAAGAACTTAACACAAAATGATGCGATATTCTTAAATCGCCCCTCTCACGGTTCTCATTAGTAAGTTGAGGTTAAGCTGGAGAATGGGACTTGCGAAAGTATATAGTCAGCTTTGTTGGCGGGTTAATAATACTCGCTATAATGACTTGGTTAATTGTAACTTTTGCAAGTCATGAGGAAATCAAAAGCCTTCCATTATATACTTTCAGCACAGTTTTCAGAATAACAATCACACTTTTAATTTCAGTAGTATGGGGACTCTCATTCGGCATACTAGCCGCCACTAACAAATGGGCATCCCTCATCCTAACACCATTCATAGACCTACTGCAATCAATTCCCATACTTGGATACTTTCCAATGGTCATAGGCTTTCTGTTCGCATTAGGTTCATGGGGCATTGAACTTTCCGTAATCGTCTTACTCTTCACATCAATGGCTTGGGCAATCTTCTTCGGAGTATTAGGGGCTGTTCGAGCCATTCCAACAAATGTTGTGGAATCAGCAAGAAGTTTCGGGTTGACTGGATGGCGATATATTAGGCATGTGATTCTACCTGCAATCACTCCGGCAGTGGTTTCTGGAGCAAATCTTGCATGGTGCGACGGCTGGTTCTTCATGATAGCCGCAGAATACATTCAATACCAAGGAAACATTACGAAACCGCCTTCTGGCGGATTGGGTTATCTTCTTGCGAAGGCTGCCTATGAATGGAACGATATGAACGTCGCCATAATCCTTCTTGTATTCATAACATTCATCGTCGTATACTTCAATACTTTGACTTGGCACAGAATCATGGAGAGAGCCAGCACTGGCACCTTTAAGCCTGTTTTCAGAATGGACCTTTCGGGTGTTGGAAAACTTGGATTTGCCAAAGCCACTCTGTGGTTACATTTTGGGAGACTTCACTGGCCAAAAAGTTTTTCTATTGCTTCTCAACGCTTGCGAAAATACTCTCACATCGAAAAGATTATTGCTGCAGTTTTAGCTTTTTCAACGATTTTTATTGTCTTGTACATAGTATTCGGGCAATTCCCAACATTTGCAATAATTAGTGAAGGATTCAGTAAGCCTCCAGCAGGAGAGCTTGGCTATCTGCCACTATTAGTTGCCATGACTGTAGCGCGACTCTCAATAGCCTATGCGATTTCCCTTGTAGTAGCTATTGGCATGGGAGTCTTGGCTGCGGAACACAAAAGATTTGCAGCGGTGTTCTATCCGCTTTATGATATTGGACAAGGAGTACCAATATTAGCATTGTTTCCAGTAATCTTTCTAGGACTAAAAGAGTTAATTGGAATCCCAGGAATCGCCCTAGAACTCACTTGTATCATCATACTCGTTCTCGACATGATATGGTACATGTTCCTCAACATTGTGAGCGCCGTGAAAAACATTCCAACGGAGATAAAGGAAGTTGGTCAACTTTTCGGATTTAAAGGCTTGAGAAGAATAACACATTTGGTGATTCCCTCGATACTGCCTTCCATAGTTACAGGAAGCATACTTTCATGGGGAACAGGCTGGAACGCAATAATTTTTGCAGAATATTTGCCATCAACTAATCTTTCAATTCCTGGTCTTGGCTCACTACTCGACAAAGCTGGATATGAGTATGGAAACACCATAGTGCTTATATTTCTCCTCATCATAGTGGCTGCAATCGTTCTTTCCATGGAAGCATTCATTTGGAGACGCTTGCTTAGAAAATTTGAAAAATATCATGTGGAGGTTTAAGCCTTGTCTGTGCTTGAAATAAAAAATGTAACGAAATTATTCATAATGGAAAAGAATAAAATCTTGGTTCTAGACAATGTGAACTTTGCAGTTGGAAACGACGAGTTTGTCTGCCTAGTCGGACCATCAGGCTGTGGAAAATCTACGCTGCTTAGGATAATAGCACGCTTAGAAAAGACTGATTCAGGCGAAATACTGTTTCGTGGACAACCGATTACTCAACCTACGCCGAAAATCGCAATGGTCTTTCAACTTTTCGGATTGTTACCATGGAAAACCGCGTTAGAGAATATTGAAGTGCCCTTGGAAGTTCTTGGAATAGAAAAGGAAAAGCGAAAACACATTGCCGAGGAATACTTAAAAATGGTTGGACTTGAAGGATTCGAAAATACTTATCCTCACGACCTTTCAGGTGGAATGAAGCAACGCGTTGGAATCGCAAGAGCACTCGCATTGAAACCAGAAGTCTTGCTCATGGATGAGCCTTTCTCTTCTCTAGATGAACTTACCGCCAAAACTCTCCGAGAGTTGGTGCTTGACATCTGGCGAAATCCTGCCTTGCCAACTAACACTTTCGTAATGGTTAGCCATAACGTCGAAGAAGCAGTATTCATGGCAGATAGAATCATAGTGATGTCGCCGCGACCAGGAAAAATTATCGGAGAAGTCAAAATTGATATTCCAAGACCACGCACTAAACATTTACGAGACCCGGAATATTTTAGATTGGTCGACGAGGTTGTAGAATTGCTGGAAAAAGACAAAACAAAGACAAAAGATGACAGCCCTATATCGTTAACTGCGAAACGCGCGGATAAGCTAAAGTGAATTTTATGCTATGCATAAGCTTTGGAGACAGCTTCTGCGAAGTTTTCATGTTCCTTTTCTGAAAGCCAACCTCCCTCTTTTAGCAGTTTTAACTCATTTCGGATTTGCTCTAGCGTTGATTCCACTTTCAAAAGGTCAGCTTTGCTGCCTGCCTCGTTTATCTCCCTCTCGAGAGCCGCATTTCGCTCAATCAGGGCTGGAAGCGTATAGAAGTGTGAGCTTACGGTTTTGAAGCGTGGGACAAGTAGCTGCTTGATTTTGGCTCTGCCTAGGACCCCTTTAAGTTTCGTTAAGAAGCTTATGCTGTTTATGGTGGATGGAGGAAAGACAAGGTAACGTTTCCCTTTTTCGGAGTTATAGCAAATCAAATATAACGGCACATAGATTGTTGCATTCTGTTTCTGTTTTTGTTCAATTCCCAACTTTCCAAATCCAGCAAGGCTGGTTTCTCTCATCTTAGCCATTTTGTTTATCTGCTCAATTATGGTTGAAGTTGTCTTCTCCAGTTTCTCTATTTCTTGATTATGGAACTGAATTTTAGAGTCCCGTGAAGCTTCAAGTTCCAACAAATCTTTCTTGGCTTCTTTTGTTTTGGCTTCCTGTTCGGATTTCAGCTTTATAGTTTCAAGTGACCTGTTATCTTCCACTTCCTCTATTCTTCTTTCAACATCCTTTATCTTCGCCTTGGTGCTGGAGAGTTCCTTTTTGGTTTCGCCGATTTTTTCTTTCCATTTTCGTTCGCCAACAGTATCCTTGCTGGCTGCACGCATTTTTGCTTCAGTTTTGTATCGTTCAATTATGTTGAGCGTTTGTTCTTTGGTCTTTTCAAATTTGACCCTCTCTTTCTGCAACGGAAGAAGCTGTTTTTCAATGTCTTTTGTGAGTTTAGCTATTTTCTCGTCGTATTCTTCGTTTATACGGTCTACTTTAGGCTTTATTATGGTTTCTTGTTTCTTGATTTCCTTGTCGAATTCGTCCTTGATTGCTTTTATTTTGGCTTTGATTGATTTGGTAAAGTTGCGTGTCGTGTTGTTTAGAAGTTTCATGCTTTCATAAAGAGTGCCTATTTCTTCTTTAAACGTGGATTTCAGATTTTCAAGTTCATGCAATGAGGATGTGATAGATGACTCTTCTAATGTTGGCGATAACGTAACTAAATCTGAGAGAGAGGTTTCAACTTTAGTGGATTCATTAAGATACGAAGCAAATTCGTTAAGGAAGTTTTGGTCGCTGATGAGACCGTTTATTGCGATTTCCTTTGCACCCGTGGGAATTTGGAAATAGTTGGCGTTATCAGTGAGAGAAGCCATGTAGGTTTCCAAGGTTTTGGAACTTCTTTCGATGTTTTCTATGAAAGTCTTTACGTCTGGAATAGCGTTGTAAGTCAAAGTGTAAGCTGCCGTGCGCAATCCATCGAAAAGGAGGTTAAGTTTACCCCAAGGAATAAGCCAGAAAGGATAACAAAACTCAGATATGAAAGCTATTTTTTCTGCTGGTTGCTTCAGGATTAGACCGCCACCTTTGGCTCTTTCAAGTTCAGCGAAACAGAAAATGGCGGTTCTTTCCATTTCTTTTGCGAATTCTTCCTTTCGATTTTCAGAGAGCACTGAAAAAGGAAGAATGAGTTTGGTAGTTTCAGAACGTGAATATTCTGTCATTTCACAGTCACGTTATTATAGATTAGCAGGTTTATTTTTTAAATTTGTTATAGAAACACTGCATAAGTGGTTTCATCCATCATCATTATTAGTAGCATAGATATTTTCATGATACTTCCTTTAGAGACTAAATTGTTATATAGATTAATTTTGACTGATGTAAGCCTTAGAGTGAAAAATTTGAGTCGTAAAAGACAAAACCTTTCAAAGATTGTGGCAATGATTGGTGGTTTCCTAATATTGACAGGAATAATTCTTCTGGGCTTGACCGTTTTGACTATTTTAGGCTATTTGAACACTGGCATGTTGCTTGAAAACAAATACTTGCCTATGTTCGCCATCGCCATGGTAGCCATAGGCTTACTGGACACAATTGCGGCTGTTGTTATCGCCCGTTGGTGATGATTAAATGACAAATGTCAGAGGGGCAGTTTCACGGTTTGTCGGAGGAATCCAGTGTGTCTTAGGCGTTCTGGCTTCAGTTTTCGCCTTCATAATCTACGCAAGTCTATCAGTGCGTGAAACATTAGCCATAACTTCGGAAGGAGAAGTTTACCTTTACATGTTTCTATCCTTAATTTTCGGCGTGTTTTCAATCTTGAGCGGATTACTTCTCGTCCGCGGAGAAAAATAAGGGAGGAGTAGGAATGAGAGAGACCCGCCTTAAAAGAGAACTTGGACTTCTTCAAGCAACAATGATGGGAATAGGAGGCGCTATATGTGCAGGTGTTTTCGTAACGTTAGGCTACGCTGCAACCCTTGCAGGCACCGCGCTCATAATAGCCATGATTTTATGCGGAATCATAAACCTCTTCACAATGCTCAGCTACGCGGAACTTGGCGCTGCAATTCCAAGCGCTGGCGGCGAATACACTTTCGCTAAAGTGTCATTCGGTGGTTTCCCATCATTTGCAACTGGCTGGTTTGAATGGATTAGCAACATGTTCTACGCTTCATTCTCCTCCGTGGGATTCGCATATCTAGTTTCTTATGCATTTCAAGCAGCCAACCTGCCCATAACCATTAACATTCCAATTATTGCCGTAATAACAGTGGCAATATTCACGATAATCAACATTAAGGGCGTAAAAGAAACTGGCAGAACCGAAACTGCCCTAGTAATTATTTTACTAGCCCTCCTAGGCATATTCATTTTTTGGGGACTATTTACCAATCAAGGAACAGGCAGTCTAGAACTTTCGGCGCCTGGAGGTTTCTTCGGAATATTCAAGGCAACAGCCTTCATATTCGTGGTTTACTTGGGAGGAGAAGCCATAGCAGTTGCACAAGCAGAAATAAAGGACCCTGGAAAAACGATTCCACGTGCAATATTATTGTCGTGTCTGGCTCTGATTATCATTTACACTACTATTGCATTTGTTGTTTTTAAGATAGTTCCGCCCGGAGACCTTGCAGGTAAGGGGTCGCCTCTTGCTTATGTGGCAGAGCAGTTCATGGGACCTGTTGGTGTCGGCATAATCACAATCGCCGGAAGCATCGCTGCCTTGTCGTCGGTTAACACTTCAATTATGGCTCAGTCCAGAGTTGCTTACGCGTTGGCTAGGGACGGTTATTTCCCTAAAAGCTTCTTCAACATTCACAAACGTTTTTCAACACCACACATAGCCATTCTTGTTGGCTCAATTTTTGTGGCGGCAGTCGCAGCAATTGGAGTTGTCAATTTTATCGCTTACGCGACTGATTTCGGCTTCATAATAGGCTTCGTTTTTGTTAATCTTTCTTTGATTAAACTGCGAAGAGACAAGCCGAACTTGTATAGACCATTCAAGGTTCCGCTTTACCCATTAACACCCATTTTAGGAATAGGTACATCGCTGTTGCTGATTGCCTTTTTAGAGCCAAGCACATTATTCATAGGCGCAGAACTTTTCATTTTTGGATTAATTGCCTACTACATAAGAATGGTGGGATACTACCGTATTTGTCTCGCTGCAGGTGGAATGAACCTTAGTATAAGCGTCTTTTCAGCATTACTTGCCTTCTTAATAGCGTCAGGTTCTTTGCCAATCACATTGTCTCAAAGTACGGTTTCGTTGCTTTTCTGGGCTGCAGTCCTTATCAGCGTAATTTATCTAGTTGCCGGTTTGCTTAACATCACTAGAAAAGAGGGTGAATGAACATGTCTGAAGGAGGAGAAGAGGAACACCTTTTAAAAAACACGGTAGATGAAGAGCGATTCAAAGTTTGCAACATTGTCCGAAGACTCGGTTCAAAATTAAGTGGGCTAATGATTACCTGTGGTTTTCTAGTTTTTGCTTTTGGCGTTTATATCTTGATAACTCCCCAAGACTCCATTCTGTCAGCCAGACTAAATATTGTTTTTACTGGCGCGTTAGGCTTCCTAGGCGGCTTAAACATTCTATGCGGCTTACTACTGCTACTAGGTGAAGAATAAACTTTTAGCAAAACTCTAGATTTTTCTTTACTTTCCTAAAAACTCAGAATAAACCTTCGTTGGATTTTAAAAACTCAATTCATAGCTTAATGAAAACAAACTTGAAAAAATAGGGGATATTTAGCCAATTGTGGTCATTTTTTACTTTGTTTTCTTTGTCTTCCCCTTTTTCTTCTTTATCTTGCTTCCAGCCACGATGGCGACCTCAAATCTACAATTCCACTCATTTTCTATAAAAGATTTTCTATTGTCTTGCGGTATGAACTTATTTTTCCAAAAAAATATCAAATATAATCATTAACTATTTTTTAGCCGGCTTTGAAGGCAAGAACATCGTTAAAGGCTGTATGCTTGCAGAAAAAGTGAAAAGCTGCCAGAAACACTTAATTTACGCCATACGCTACTGGTTTCTGAGAAAATCCGTTATTTTCCTTTGGAAGAGCGCGTTTTTCAATAGTTCGCTTCTCATAACCCACCTTTGCAGTGGAATTTGGAATTTGCTTGCAACAAACTTTAAGGCGCCGTCTAAAGTGTTGAACATGGAAGGTTTTTGGCGCATGGCGTTTCTCACATTTTCTCGCACTTGCCAGACGCCGACAGGCATTATGTAGCCTGGATGCGCCTCTCTTAAGACGATGACCGCTGCTTGTCTTCTTTCTTTAACAAGCAATTCGCAGACGGCGAGTCTTGCGGCGTAGTAGCATCCGCCTATTTCTGCGTAGGTTGTTCTTCCATCGTAGCCTTCCCAATCTGAAAACATCACAACATTTCTGCCGTTCGGATTCCAAACCGTGCCAGGATACCACGCTTCTATTGCCTCGTAACTCCACGCGTTTGGAATCATTAAAACCTCGAAAACGTTGTCTAAATAGCGAGACTCGTAAACTCGGTACTCGCTTATTTCAGGAAACGTCTTCACTTTTTCCATTAAATCTTTTGAGAGTATGCTGTCAACGGCGGTTATGCTCCACCTGGTGGGCACAAGCCGTCTGTTCTGCTTCAAACCGAATGCGCCGACGCTGAAGGCTCGTTGAATCTTCGTAACCATCACGTCTTTGCTGTAAAGTTCTATAACGGCATTTGCTGCTTTCAGGTCTGTGTCGCTGTAGGCTTTTTCTATTTGATTGTCCCAACGAGCGTTGCCCACGAGCAAATCGCGGATTGGCGCTGACGGCCCAAACGGCTGCACTTCGTCGTCTAGAAATAGAAAACCTCTGGGCTTCTTTGTCAGCATTAATTCAACATCTACGGGTTTTACTGCTAAGGCTAATTCTCGGGTCTTATCAATTATTTTTCCGGCTTCCTCAAACTTCTGGACGTGTACACGATGTTTTCCGCGAATGAGCATTGAACGGAAACCGACAATTTCGTCTATTGTTTTTCCAAGCCAGAATTCTGGTAGGTCGTAGATGCTTGTGTCTTCTTGAACTGGCGGCACTAATGGTCCAGCGTAAACGTATGGGTAGCCAATTCTTCCAACAAAAACGCTTGGTGGCGAAGCTCCCGTGATGTCTTCGCTTTGCATTAATGGGATGCTTTTCAGAAAATAGTTAGCTTTCACAACTATTGGACAGCGGTTTTTGCCGCATAGGAATCTGGAACCTTTACAAGCAACACATAAACCGCTTTGTGATACCTTTGTGACTAAAAGCTCTTCATTGTATTTTATATCTGTGCCGAGGTTGGAATCTTTCAAAATATCCAGTAGCCACACGTTCGGTGAACGCTTGTCCGCTTGCCTATAAGAAGTGCTCAATTTTTTATCATTAAAATTCTGGTTGAAACAGGCTCTTATACATTCCTTACATGAAACTGTCAAAAAGAATGGCGCCCTGGCCGGGATTTGAACCCGGGTCCAGCGGGCGACAGCCGCTTATACTAGACCGGACTATACTACCAGGGCTTTCTGGATCTTTCCTAGAAGATTTCTCAGATTTAAGCATTATTTGAGCTTCTTTGTTTTGTGTATAAGTTTGTGTATCACAGTCTTCCTTTTTGTGTATAAGCTTCTTGTACTCCTCTGGAAGGTCTTGTTTTTTCCCTAAATAACACCATGTTGTTTTTCTTTTTCCCTCAATGATTTCCACATGTTGAACATAGTAGTAATGGTAAACTATGCCTTTAGAGTCTGTTCGTCTGAGTGTTAGAGTTCCGTTCTTTTGACATCTTACACATTTCACTTGCATGTCTCTCTTTTTCTCCTATAGTTTGTATATAATACTATCTCTAGAAGATTACTGGTCTCCAGACAGATAACGATTCTGTTTTTACTAACAAATATACTGGTTATTTAAAAGTACTGATCCTCTAAATCCTAGATTACATCCTTTTGATTTGTTGTGTAGAGAACTGGGTATTGAGCACTATCTGATTGATCTTGGTAAACCAATGCAAAATGGTAAGGTAGAAAGATTCTACCGAATCTGTGAAGAAGAGTTCTATCAGAGAGAAAGCTTTAAAGACTTGAATTCTCTCTCTCAGAAAGAAATTTAGAGATTTCCTTTACTACTTTGATAATGAGAGAGAAAGTTTAGGATTAAATACCTGACTCCTTTAGAAAAATTGAGGGCCTTTCTTCAATATTCCAATATCAAAGTCGTATGCTAAAATGTCCTAAATGTCCTTGCCTAAAACAAAAAGGCTGAAAATAAGAACGCTCTAAGAGCTTTTAGTTAAGGGGCTATATTTCCCCCTCCAAAAATGGGAACTGGTCAGAGCTTTTGGCTCTTTATTTCAAGAGTGTTTCTTGTCTGCACATTTTGCATAGTATTTGTTTCCCTCGGTTTTTCGACTCTTCGCGCTACCAGGGGGTCCAGCAGAACTCGTCGGCAGAGGTTCCGAATACTCCCGGAGGAACCCATATTTTATACCATAGTTCTACCTTGTACGTCTCTGAACCACTGTCCCTGTTAGCACCCCAAGTTCGGTAGAATTCTCTAACCTGGTAGAAAAGTATACCCACTCTATGATGCTGAAGGAGTCGATGTATATCACTCCGCGAATAGATATCTATTATTGGAGGTCTAAATATTATTCCATTAAGATATGTTGTATGGAATCCCCAGGTCCAGAAGAATCCGTCACCTTGCTCTGCTTGAACTACGTCTTGAATCCATTGCGCCTTGTTGGTGATGCCCAACAGCTCTAGCAGCCAAGCCCAGATCTGGGCTAAAGCACTCGCTATAATTGCTAGTAGTATGCCCAATAGACCACCAACTGCATAAGTAAGGTAACCTGCTACAACTGCTCCTATAATCCTTATCCCTAAAGAGGTTCCCTTCACATACTTCTCCATTATTTCCTCGTCAGATTTTGTCTCAGTATACCAATCATAGACGTCAGAGACAGCCATGTGAGTATGGATTTTCTGGTTACCGTACTCTCCAATCGGTATTTCCCATAGATGGTTCCACATTTCTGGGTAGTAGTGCACATAGTTGTCATCATGGTCATATTTAACCCAAACGTACTCATTTCCAGGTGCTAAAACAAACACGATATTATCCCACCGTTCCCTAGGAAGACTTGCGTATTCATCAGAACTAGATGTGATAGGAAGCGAGGACGTTATAGGACTTTGTTTCACTTTTGTAATTGCTTGCAGTTCTTCCGGAGTAATAATCTTCGTCAAATTTATCCTTAATCTTGGAAGATGTTCTGAAACATTTTCAATCGTTATCGAAACTTCTACTAACTTTGTTCCATTCGAATATTGTGTTACTCTGCTAAAGCCTTGAAGCTCAAATTTCTTCCCCTCGATTTCAACCGTCTTCACAAAGCTCTGGGTAAATACCTTTGGTTGCTGCATGAAGTTTCCGAAGACATGGACGTTTGTGAAAGGTGTTAGAAGCATTAGGAAGATTAGGAAGATTGCACTAAGTTCTTTTTCTTTCAACCTTTTCACCTCCTTCACGTTTTTTCTTAACATAAAGGATGACTGTGAGAACGATACTTAGTGCAACTCCTGTTATTACCAGTGCAACTACTGTTATTACTCGAACATCTTGGTCGCTAGTAGTTAGGATAGAAGAATTTATGTTCACTTGAATTTCAACATTTTCTATCGGAGAAAGAGGAGACTCATACTTTATCTCTACCCAATTTGGCCAGTCGGCTGAAGGAGCAATAGTGTATCCTTCAGGCTTAATACTTTGAATCTCGACGGAATACATAGTTAAGCCTCTGCTAAGTTGTATGGTCCTGTTTTCCTGAATCAAAATTACTATTCGTTGAGGTGGTTGGTCTATTATTGTGGATTGAGTATTCAAGAGTTCTTTCAAGTTTATGGTAGTCGAATGATCCTTCACATCCCATGGCAAGATTTCCTTTCTCAGGCCAACAATCTTAACATCCCAATAGAAATCAGAGCCAATTTTTTTGAGCCAATACTCTGCGCATATACTATTATCAGGCACATACTTTTGCATGAGTCCGTTGATGAACCCTCCGAGGCCATTTTCAGGTGCAAACCTTAAGAATGCTGAAACAGTTTCGTACGTCAATGGTATATACCCAAAGGATTCGACAATTTTCTTTTCCCCTTCTTTGGTAGTAGTTAGAACCCTACCTCCGAGGACACTCTCTAACCCGCTGTATCCAAATGCTTTAAAGAACTCGTCTTCGATCTTATCAGCATAAGAATTTGCTGTTCCGTTATCAATCTCTAGTTTATAGAATAAGTCAAAAGAAACGAAAAACTTACTCCCCGCTGGTGTAAAACTATACTGCAATGCGATAAACCTATCGTTCAAAGCTTCTATGCTTGTGTTTATGGGCAGAGCCGTTCTTGTGTTCTCGAATATCAGCCAAATATTCGTCACAAAACCTAGCTCTCCTGGGTGAGCCGTTATGAAAGTCATCACTTCTATTGTTTCTTTGTATTCTGTTGCTTCTTCTGGCGAAGCATAGGATATCAAAGCAAAGTTCTGAACGCAAAGCCATGCTAATAGCAGGATCACCACGCTTTTCTTCAAATTTTTCCCTACTTCACCGTCTGCTTGGTTCCCTCATCCAGATTAAACTGTCAAGGAACCAATTTATTAATAACATAAACATAAATATCTATTAAGATTTAATAGGTTTTCCATGCTTAGATTAAAGAGGCAGATATTGACTCAGCTGAGTTCACAGGATGTTCGAACATCGCCTTTTCTGTGCCCCTGATAGGATAATGTTCGAACTTAAGATTAGGAAAGCTAGAATAAATTCTTCTAGTTTGGTTTTTAAGAGGAAGTCAAAAGGCGGGTTTAACTGGATTTTTCTGATTTCTCTGTCTTTAACCCAGATTCGCTTAAAGATGGCTTTGGCTAGGTTCTTTCTCTGTCTAAAGCTAAACTTCTTATGCAGCCTTGAGATTGTTGAGGCTAGGATCATGCATTTGTCTACGAAGTTAAAGTTGAGCTATAATACTTCCCTAAAACAGCTAACCTATCTCTGGCATCCTTGATTTCTTTCTCATACTTCTGAGCATATTTTTTGTAAACATCTGGAGTTATTACCCTAGAAGCTAAGTTATCAACCAAGGCATCCATCTTAGCCTCATTTTCAGCAATTCGCCTCTTGAGATTGAAAGGCGTAAATTTGAAAAATAAGGCTTAAAAAGCGCCGGGAGTGGGATTTGAACCCACGCGGCCCTTTCGGGCCACAGGCTGAATGGCGCCAATGCGTCTCCAGGCCTGCTCCCTACCTGGCTGGGAGACCCCGGCACGACTAGGTTTAAGTTATGTTTTTGCATCATTTAATGTTTATTTATTTGTCTGTTGCAACGATGATTGGTTGGTGGACTGTTTGAAAATAAACAAGAAGTATTCCACGGTTCTGTTT
>CAYWII010000019.1:0-29168 GCA_964457175.1 uncultured Candidatus Bathyarchaeia archaeon | reverse complement strand
AATTTTTCATTAACACATAGCCGACGGTGCCTTCTTCGTCGCTTGCGCCGATTATGGCGACGCTTCGAGGATTAAAAATCTTATCAAGATACAAGGTAACCAAGACCGATGACCGTCCAGATAATTGGCGAGTCTGCAGCAGAAATTAAAACTTTGCGACTTAATACTACAACTTTCACTTGAAAAACTTGTTTCTTTTTGCACCTAACAATAGATTATTCAAGATAGAATTGAAAGCGAGTGGGTTAACATGCGCAAGTATTAAAAATCAATCGTGCGAAAGATACTGGGATGATATGTTATGAAAAGAAAAATCGTTCTAACCCTAACACTAACCATACTACTATCCACTTTGCTATACACAAAATTCATTTCAACAAACCCGGCAAACGCCACAAAAACAACCATACAACTCCTATGGACAAACCCCATGCAAGTACACGACGTAGCAGTTTCAGCCGACGGCAACTACCTAGCCGCAGTAAACAGCACAGGCTTACACTACTTCGACGCTGATAATGAAAACCCAATGTGGTCATATCAGCCAGAAGCCGGCACGCTAATTTCCGTGGCAATATCAGCTGACGGCGACTACGTTGTAGCAGGCGACACCAACGGCTACTTGCATTACTTTAACCAGTCAACCCAAAGAACCGGCAGCCAAACCATGCCGACGTGGACAAGCACCGGCATGGGTGGACCCGTGGAAAAAGGCACATTGGACATGTCGGCAAACGGCAATTACACAGTAGTAGGCGGAACAGGCGTAAGCATATGGTACTACGCAAACTGCACAAATAGAACTGGACCAGACCAGGCTGCCTCATGGACCTACGTGGCAGGTGTAAGCGACTACCGCACTGTTCACATCTCACCAAACGGCAAATACGTAGCAGGCGGCGGAACACGCTACGAAGGCGGATTTGTAATCTTCTTCAAAGACGCAGACACACTCGAAGGAACCTCATCGCCAACATGGATGTCACAGAGTCAACTACCCAGCTTAATAACGGAATTAGCACTGTCAGACGACGGCTACGCAGTAGCAGCAATAGATATGGGACCCAGCCCGTCAACTCTATATTACTGGGCAAACGCCACAAACCTAACAGGCGACCCAGCGGCAACATGGAACAACACAGGCTCATTCAGCTGCGTAGATACTAGCGGCAACGGCGACACAGTAGTAACAGGAGGAATCTACCTAACTAGTGTACACTACTGGGCAGACGCAAGAACACGCGAAGGAACCCAAGATGAAGACTGGATAAACCTAACATACACAAACGTATACGACGTGGCAATAAGCAAAGATGGAAGCATGATAGCAGTTCCAACCATGGACCCCTATTCAGGTAACTACTCAGCCTGTTTCCTAACAGCAGACAGCAACATCATAGGCAACATTTCGCTACCAGAATCAGGATCCGCAAACATGGTTTCAATGTCCACGCTAGGCACCACAGTAGCTATGGCAGGACCAGGCTACGATAGCTTATACCTATTCAAAATAGAAACAGATTCAACCCCACCCTCAATAAACGATGTTTACCAACAACCAGACAAAAACAATGTATATCCAAACAGCACAGTAAAAATCTTCGCCAACGTAACAGACACCCAAAGCGATGTGAAACAAGTCACATTAAACTATACCACGGGCAACGGAACATGGTTCACCCAAACAATGGAAATATACGAAACGGACATTTGGAACGGCACAATACCCGCCTTCCCCTACTGCACAACCATAACCTACATAATCATAGCAGAAGACAACGCCAACAACATAATAACAACACAAGAAATGGGATTCGCATTGTCATACCACGTCATCCCAGAATACACGCTTCCAACGCTTATGCTGTTACTCACCCCAGCAACGCTACTGCCAACCGTAGCCTACAAAAGAAAAAGAAAACAATAACACACTCCATTTTTTCATTAAGACATCCAATTATATAGCTTACATTAAGACACACAATTCACCACAAAATCCTAACCACAGTTTCAACCTATATATAAGGGGGCTATACTTTTTGCCAAGCACCTACTTCCCCATCAAATACTCATGAATCGCTCTTGCCGCTTTCTTACCCGCACCCATAGCACTAATAACAGTCGCCTCGCCAGTCACAATGTCCCCACCCGCATAAACACCCTCAAGACTTGTCTTGCCATTCTCATCCGCAACAATCGTACCCCACTTTGTCACCTGCAATCCTTCCGTGGTACGCTGAATAATCGGATTAGGCGTTCTCCCAATCGCAACAATCACCGTGTCAGTATCCATAACAAACTCGCTGCCCTTAATAGGCACAGGTCTACGCTTACCACTATCATCCGGCGGGCCTAACTCCATGCAGATACACTCCATCTGCTTAACCCAACCCTTCTCGTCGCCGATAAACCGCAAAGGCGCAGCCAAAAACTTACAGACTATGCCTTCCTCTTCCGCATTCGCAATCTCTTCCTTCCTTGCTGGCAGCTCCTCCCGTGAACGCCGATAAACAATACAAACCTCCTCAGCACCCAAACGCAAAGCAGAACGCGCACTGTCCATGGCTACGTTGCCACCGCCAATAACAACCACATGCTTCCCAATGCGAATAGGCGTGTCATAGCATGGAAACGCATAAGATTTCATAAGGTTAACACGAATCAGAAACTCGTTCGCACTATAAATCCCACCCAAATCCTCACCCGGCACATTCATGAACGCTGGCAAACCCGCACCCGTCCCAACAAAAACCGCGTCAAAACCCCTCTCCTTCAACAACTCAGGAATCGTGTAAGTTCTGCCAACTAAATAACCTGCCTTAAGCTCCGCACCCAACCGCTGAATATAATCAACCTCAGCCCGCACAATACTCTTCGGCAAACGAAACTCTGGAATACCATAAACCAAAACGCCACCAGGCAAATGCAAAGCCTCAAAAATCACAACCTTATGCCCAAGCTTAGCCAGATCCGCAGCAACCGTCAAACCAGCAGGACCAGCACCAATAACCGCAACGTGCTTGCCAGTCGGCTTCGCAATTTCTGGAATCTTAAAGCCACGTTTTCTTTCCCAATCAGCCAAAAACCGCTCCAAACGCCCAATACTAACTGGCTCACCAACCTTTCCAACAACACACTTCAGCTGGCACTGCTCCTCCTGCGGACAAACACGCCCGCAAATAGCTGGCAAAGCGTTTTTCTCCTTAATCTTCGCTATCGCTTCCTCATACTTGCATTCACGCAACAATTTGATAAAAGCTGGAATCTCAATCTCCACCGGACAGCCGCTAATGCACTGCGGTTTTGGACACTGCAAACAACGGTTTGCTTCTTCAAGCGCCTGCTCTTCCGTGTAACCCAAAGCAACCTCGTTAAAATTTCGCCTACGCTCTTCAGGCTTCTGCTTGGGAATCGGCACGGCTTCCTTCTTAACCTTCGGTTTTGGCTTACTTTCCACCACAATGGCAACCTCCATGCAGCTCCCATAAAAGCGAGCTTAAACGCTCTTCTGGCAGAAACATGCGTTGACGCTTAATCAAACCGTCAAAATCCACCTTGTGCCCATCAAACTCTGGACCGTCAACGCATCCAAACATCATTTTCCCGCCAACAGTAACTCTGCAAACACCACACATCCCCATGCCATCAACCATAATAGGCGTCAAAGTCACAACCGTTGAAATGCCAAAAGGCTTCGTGATTTCGCTAACGTTCTTCATCATAACCACAGGACCCATAACAACACAACGGTCAAACTTCTCCTTAGCGAGAACATCCTTCAGAAAATCTAAACCCTTAAAACCTTTAGAACCATCATCAGTTGCCACGTAAAACTCGTCACTTAACGCTTTCATCTCATCCTCGTAAAAAAGCAAATCCTTAATTCGCGCACCAACAACCGTGACAACACTGTTACCCGCATCACGCGACGCCTTAACTTGCAAACGCATAGGCGCAATCATCACACCGCCTGCAACACACAAAACCCGCCCAAAAAGTTTAATCTCTGAAGGATTGCCAAGCGGACCAGTAATATTCCATACACTGTCGCCTTCCTTCAAAAGCCCCAGCTGCTTAGTGGATTTGCCAACTTCGTTAAAAACGAAAGAAATCGTCCCTTTTTTCGCATCATAATCAGCAATAGTAAGCGGAACACGCTCGCCTTTCTCGTCAACAATCACGATAATGAATTGACCAGGTTTAGCCTTTTCAGCCATTTCTGGAGCGTAAACCTCAAACAACTTAATCTTTGGAGCTAACTCTTCATTCTTCAAAATCTTATACATCCGTTAAGCCTCCACATTCACCAGTTTCAAAGGCGGCAAAGCCGTAATCTGTTTCCAAAACTCATCCAACTTTTGGTTAAAGTCACCCACACACCTTGGAGAAGCTTCAAAAAGCATGAAACGCTCCTGCAAACCCATCTTCCTCAAAGTATCCTTCAGCACTGCCATGTTTCTTTCCGCCGTGTCACTCCCTTCTTGCAGTTTGCAGTCTTCTGCAGAGCACACGACTGCCATTACGCCGTCAAATCCGTTCTGCAAAGCGTTAACAACGTGCACTGGGTCAAGTGCCTTAAAACATGGAACCTCCAAGACAATAGCATTTCGCTTCTTGAAAAGCTCGCTTTCAGGGTTATCTAAAGCCCTAAACTCTGACCATTGACAACTGAACATCAAGATGACTGGTGCTTTGCCTTCGGTCTTCAGTTTTTTAGCAGATTCTTCATAACGCTTCAGAATATTTTCAAACTCGAAACCTTTAACTTGAATAGCGTGATGTGGACAAACAAGCTGACAAGCACCGCAGCCCATGCAGTAATCGTAAAGTATTTTGGGAGTCGCGAAAGGTTCCGCTTCAATAGCAGCATATGGGCATATGAAAACGCATTTGTCGCAGCCTACACATTTTTCGGTTTCGTAGATAACCTTCCGAGAATACTTCACAACCTTTACGGCGTATTTGCTGAAACCTAACTGTTCAAGCACATTTTTGCTCAAAAGAAGCCGTCTCGTGTTAATCTTCGTGCCTTCCTTAAAACGGCAGAACGCATCTTCACATTGAACTGAAACAACATTTTTAATGCCGGATTTTAAAACTTTAAAAATGAATTCCGTGGGAACACGCCCAGAACACGGCAAACGCAAAGGAACATAATCCTTGACACTTAAGCCTTGCTCAGCCAAGATTTCTTCAACTTCACACGTTGAAGGCGAGTTTCCACGGCACATCAAAACAAGCGTGTCACTCTTAGCCTTTTTCCGCACGCAATCCACGTAATCTACTAGCGTATTGTAATCGTAGTAAACCATTTCAATCGCAAAAACTGGACAAGCACTATAGCATATACCGCAGACTTGGCATTTCTGTATGTCTATCTTGACTTTGCCTGTCTCAGCATCCCGTGTTATAGCTTCATATGGGCAGACTGAATGACAAATTGAGCAGCGACTACAATAATCTTGATTGATGGTTACTGCAGCAACGCATTTTTCATTCATCCCGACACTTCCCTAATGCCAACTATTTTCAGTTCCTTAACGTGTCAACTGCGCTTAGAAATCTTCAAAATAGATTCGGAACGATATAATAGTTTTGCAGCATTCCTATTTTTTGTAATATGGTCTCTTAATGAAACCGTAAGCTTCTAACGCAGCCGTTATGCCCTGACCAACAGCTGCTCCAACCTGCTTAACGGGATGATTTGTAACGTCTCCTGCAGCGTAAACTCCAGAAACATTGGTGCGCTGAAAAATGTCGATTTTAATGTAGCCATTTTGGTTAACTTCAACACCAGCCTCCCTTGCCAATTGACTATTTGGGTCCTCGCCGACTTGAATGAAAACGCCATCAATTGCCATCTCTCGAGTTTCGCCACTTTGATTATTAAACAATATCACTTTTGCAACCAGCTTTTCGCCTTGAATTTCCTTCAATTCAGTATTCCATAAGATTTCAATGTTCTTTTTCGCAACCAAATCTTTAACAAGAGCTTCTTCAGCGCGAAACTCGCTTCTGCGATGAGCAATTTTAACTTCAGACGCAAGTCCTGCAAGATATAAAGCCGTCATCACCGCGGAGTTTCCACCACCAACTACAAGAACACGTTTACCCTTGAACAATGGACCGTCACAGATTCCACAATAGCTTACCCCTCTTCCGCGAAACTCCTTTTCGCCTGGAACGTTAAGTTCGCGATAATGTGAACCAGACGCAAGGATAATTGCGTTTGCCTCGTAAACTGCTCTGTTGGTTTTCACGATTTTCTTCTCGCCTTTAAGGTCTAAGCCAATTACGCTTTCGAATTCACGGATTATCACGCCTGTGTTTCTACAATGCGCTGCCATCTTCTGCGCCAGTTCCATTCCATTTATGCTTTGGAATCCCGGATAATTCTCGATTAATGGGGCATCTGCGGCTGTGCCTCCAGCCATTTTTCCTTCTAAAATGAGTGTTTTTAAGCCGCTTCTTACGCCGTAGATTCCAGCGGCAAGTCCAGCTGGACCAGCACCGATGATTACCAATTCCCAGTTTTCCATGTGTATTTCCCGAGAACAATAGTCTAAAGGTTGTGGTTTATGAAGTCTTCGCAGATGTCACGTTGGTTATTTTGGTTTTACGGCGTAGACTTTAATGCTTGCGACTGAGTTGGCATATTCTTTCGCTTCTTCCAAAGAGATGCCATAATCTTTCATGATGGCTTCTGTGGACGGGTTATTAACCACGAAATCTATTGGGAAATGCGTCTCTTCAACTACCTTTACGTCCTGAAAGCCTGCGTTTTTGATTACTTCGAGGTATTGTTCTTTCATAACTGCTCCGGAAATGCAGCCAACATATGCCTGTTCGCTTTCCTTTATCTTTTTAGGCAACTCTTTCAGCAAGACAATGTCAGAAATCATCAATCTTCCGCCAGGCTTTAGCACTCTGAAGGCTTCTTCGAAAACTCTCTTTTTATTTGGTGAAAGATTGATGACACAGTTTGAAATGATAACGTCAACCATGTTGTCTGCAACTGGGAGATTCTCAATTTCTCCAAGCCGAAACTCCACGTTTTTGTATTTGCCTTCTCTGCAGTTTTCCCTTGCCTTGTCAATCATTTCAGGCGTCATGTCAACGCCGATGATGCATCCTTTTTCTCCAACCTTTTTCGCAGCGAGAAAACAGTCAAGTCCACCACCAGAACCAAGGTCAAGAACTGTTTCGCCTTCCTTAAGCGATGCAAGCGCTACAGGGTTTCCGCATCCAAGACTGAAAGCGGCACCTTCCGGAATTGTTTCCAGTTCTGTTTTGCCGTAGCCAATTTTCTCATAATTCTCATTACATTCCGAATTGCAGCAGCAAGATTCTCTTTTAGCTGCTTTAGCGTAGCTTTTCCTTACAACCTTTCTAATTTCTTCTTCTTTCACGTCAACCACTTCCTGTTTGAAAAATATCTTTCAACATGGGTCCAAGCATATTCTTTATTGTGCTTCCAAGGTCTTCGGATTTGACCAACATGATGCAGCATATTTCGCCGCCACGTTCGCATCCTATGACTGTCAATTTGTCATTTTGGTTTCAGTTTGGCTTTTTCTCTCAAGTCTTTTGGTAGAACGATTTGTCCTTTGGAATCGACTGTAACCACGGCGTCGACTTTGCAGCATCCAACATTGCGAGTCATACTGTTCACTCGCGAGAAATGGCAGTCGGTATATTTAGACTTTTTGGAAAACTCAGAATTTTCTGAAATATCCAACTGCAAGATTACAAAAAGAGAAACTAAATTGCCAAAGCGAGCAGTTCCGCTACGTCCATTATTTGGATTTTGCCTTCATTTCCAGTCGTCTTAACAGCATCTTCAATTGTCAGTAAACAGAATGGACACGCCACAGCCAAAATCTCCGCTCCAGCCTCAACAGCATCTCTAACGCGAATCTCAGCAAGACGCGGACCTGGAATGTCAACCCAAAGTCTTCCGCCACCACCTTCACAACATAGACTTCTGGCTCTTGAGCGGTCAAACTCTAGAAGCTTAACTCCTGGCACGCTTTCGATGACTTTGCGTGGTTCTTCGTATATGTTGTTCTGTTTCCCGAGGAAGCATGGGTCGTGATAGATTACTTTTTTGTTAACTTCTTT
Organism: uncultured Candidatus Bathyarchaeia archaeon; assembly: GCA_964457175.1. Taxonomy (GTDB): domain Archaea; phylum Thermoproteota; class Bathyarchaeia; order Bathyarchaeales; family Bathycorpusculaceae; genus CAYWII01. The sequence goes on along the minus strand of CAYWII010000019.1, from coordinate 21,047 downwards.
TGTGAAGATTAGTTTTTTCTCGTCAATCAACTTCGCAAGCAGTTGCGTGTGATGTTGCACTTCAACGCTTGTTTGGTTATACCTGTTTTTGAACGCGTGAAAACCGTGAGGACAGCTTGTGACAGCTTGCTTTAAGTTGTATTTGTTGAAAATTTTCATGTTCTCTTCAACGAGAAATTCGAATAAGCCTTTTTCGCCCATGCCGTAGACTTCGCTTCCGCAACAAGTTTCTTCATCGCCTAACACGCCAAAGTTTAATCCGGCTTTCTGGAAACACGCCACGAGGCTTTTGGCTACGTTTTGAACTCTTGGATCATAGGCTGACGTGCAACCAACATAATAGAGAACTTCTGCACCTTGGGAAACATGTTTAAGATTCAAGCCTTGACTCCATTCTGAACGTTTGTTCCGTATTCTTGCCCAAGGATTACCATTTTTGAATATGCTTTCTAATGCATCGCGAATTGTCGGCGCGATTTGTCCTTCTTCAACAGCCATGCTGCGAATGTCGATTAAGAATTCGTACGGGTTTATCTCTTTTGGGCATCGCACGCCGCATGTGGAGCATGTCGTGCAACTCCAAAGCTCGTTTTGCGGATGAATCGTTAACTTGCCAAGTGTGGCGACTTCACGCATATACTTTCTAACGTTTAGATTAGCCTTTCTTGCTACTGGGCAACTTCCAGTGCATGTTCCACATTGTATACATTCGAGAAGCTTGTGTTTTTGGGCGAGTTCTTGAGCGTTCATGTTCGACATCACTTTTAACTAAATGGGGGCATAAGATTTTTAATAAGTGTTTTCCCTTGTATCATCTAAAATATATCATGGAAAGCGGAGATTGTCCCAAATGGAGAAGAAAACGCCAAGAATCGGAATTTTCGTCTGCGAATGCGGCGGAAACATAGGCGATGTTATCGACATCAAAGCGGTTATTGATGCAGTTAGAGGCTGGGAAGGTGTAGCAGTATCCAAATACCACAAGTATTTGTGTTCTAAACCAGCTCAAGAAATGATTATTGAAGCCATAAAAAAGGAGAATTTGGATAGAGTTGTAGTTGCTAGCTGCACGCCACGCATGCATCTTGTCACTTTCCAGAGTGTTCTGGAAAGGGCTGGATTAAATCCGTACATGCTCGAGTTTGTAAATATTCGAGAGCAAGATTCTTGGGTTATGGGTCCACACCCATCGCAGGAAGCTACAAAGAAAGCGATAAGCTTGATTAGAGGTGGTTATGAGCGGAGCAAGGAGCTTGAGCCCTTAGAAACTATAAGCGAGAAGGATTCGCGGGAAATTCTCATTGTTGGTGGTGGGATTGCTGGAATTACGGCTGCGCTTGAGCTTGGCTATTTAGGTTATAAAGTGCATTTGGTAGAGCGCAAACCCAGCATAGGCGGAAATATGGCGAAGTTGACGAAGGTTTTTCCAACTTTAGATTGTGCACAATGCATTCTTACGCCGAGAATGGCTGAAGTTGGGAGGAACCCTAATGTTAATTTGCTTACTTATGCAGAAATAAAGGAAGTCAGCGGACGCCCGGGCAATTATGATGTGAAAGTTTTCATGAAGCCGCGTGGTGTGGATGTTCAAAAGTGTAGAAGTTGCGGCGTGTGCGCGAAGGTTTGTCCAATTATTGTTTCTGACGAGTTTAATGAGGGTTTGTCGAAAAGAAAGGCGGCTTACATTGAATTTCCGCAGGCTGTTCCGTCTGCTTATGTGATAGATTTTACGGCGTGCAACAAATGCAGAAAATGTGAGCAGCTTTGTCCTGCTAAAGCCATTAACATAGATGATGCTGGTCAAACTGTTGAGTTGAAGGTTGGCGGCATCGTATTAGCTACGGGTTATCAGCTTTATGATGCGCGTAAGCTGGAGACGTTGGGCTATGGCACTTACAAAGACGTTATAACAATTATGGATTTGGAGCGGTTTGTTTCTGCTACTGGACCTACGAGTGGTTATGTTAAGCGTGCAGATGGCAGTGACGTTAAGCGTGTGGCAATTGTTTTGTGTGCGGGTTCGCGTGATAAGAAGTATATTCCTTATTGTAGTCGTATTTGTTGTATGTATTCGTTGAAGCAGGCTTTTGTGTTGAAGAAGATGTTGGGTATTGACGTTACAATCTATTATACGGATATTAGGGCGACTGGAAAGGGTTATGAGGATTTGTATTGGCGTGATCAGGAAGCAGGTGTTACTTTTATTCGTGGAAAAGTGGCTGAAGTTTTCAAGAATAACAGTAATGGTAAGTTGGTTGTTCAGGCTGAGGACACGTTGACTGGTGAGGTTGGCGAAGCGGAGTTTGATATGGTTGCTTTGGCGACGCCCATGGTTCCGCCGGCTGGGTTGAAGGAGCTTGCGGATAAGATGAAGGTTTCTATTGGCGAGGACGGTTTCATAACTGAGAAGCATCCGAAGCTTGACCCTGTTGATTCGCTTGTTACGGGAATTTATGCTTGTGGTTGTGCTTTGAGTCCGAAGGATGTGCGGGACACGGTTAGTGATGGTTTGGGGGCTGCTGCGAAGGCAGCTTTGTTTTTGAAGAGCGATTACGTGACGACTAGTCCTGAAAAGGCGTTTGTAATTACTGATTTGTGTAATGGTTGTCAAGCGTGTGTGCCTGTTTGCCCTGTTAATGCGATAGCTATGGTTGATGGCAAAGCGAAGATTGACCCGTTTCAGTGTATTGGCTGTGGTGCTTGTATTCCTGTTTGTCCGGTGGAAGCGATTGATTTCAAGAATTCGACGAGCAGACAGATTTTTGCGCAGTTGCGTGGAGTACTTGCAGAAAAGGCTGCTGGTGAAGTGCGGGTTGTGGCGTTTGTAGATAAGAATGTTGGTTATACGGGTATGGACTTTTTGGGTTTAGACCGTGCGAATTATCCAGAAAACATAAGGATTGTTGCGGTTCCTTCCACGGCTATTTTAGGTAGGAAGCATTTGTTGAGCGCGTTTGCTTTTGGCGCGGATGGCGTTTTGGTGATTGAAGGCAGCGAGGAGATTGATGAGAAGTTTACGAAGAAGCGGATGATTGAGTTGGGTCGGGAGTTGGCGCAGTTTGGTGTTGAGAGTATGCGTGTGCGGTATAGTTATGTGCCTTTGCCGGTTTACAAGAAGGCTGCGGAGTTGTTTTCGATGTTTACGGATAGGATTAAGAAGTTTGGACCTTTGGCGGAAGATAAGCGAAATGCAATAAGGCAGAAGTTGAATGTTTAGGGGTTGTGTTCTCTTTTGTGCTTCGCGGAAGTTATAGCCCCCTTATATATAGGTTGAAACTGTGGTTAGGGTTTGGGTTGTTAGTTGGGTCGAAGTTTTGCTGTGTCTAGGGTTTTGAGTGTGATTTGTTTTTGTTTGCAGGCTTTTTTGCACGTTTTTAATATGGTTTTGTTCCAGTTTTGTGGGTCGTTTATGAGCGTGGCGGTTTTGTAGTTTGTTCGTTGGATGTAGTCTGCGATTTGCTTTGCGACGTATTCTATTGTTTCTTTGTCGAGTGGCATGGCGGTTTCATGTTGCGAGAGCGGGTAAACTTCGTCAAGCTCGATTGGGATTACGCCGAAAGGTGCAGCGTAAAAACAGACATGCGCATCCTTTAGGTGTTCGCTGAGCCTTCTTTGGATTTGTTTGAATTTTGGCGATTTGTGGAAGGGTTTTGTTCGTGTCTGCGGCACGAGCAGAAGAGTTTTTGCGTTTTTGGGTGGCGTGTATCTTTCTGTTAAGCGTTTTCTGTGGCGGACTATTTCTGGTCTTGCGAGTCCGATGGAGTTGAAGAAGAATAAGCCGCTTGGCTTCGTTGTTGGGCTGTGTTTTTCGATGAAGTTTTCATATTTCTTTAATCGCTTTAGGGCTTGGAGCAGTGATGGGTGGGCGTGTGCTCGCATTTCCAAGTGTTCCCAGAGGCGTCCGTCTTTTATGGCTTGTTTTACACGTTTCAGTTCTGCCGCGCAGACGTAGAGGTTGTGTTCTGCGAGGAAGATTTCTCTTTCTTTTTGCGGTTGCTGTAGCATTTGTTTTGGCGTCGTGTTTGCGCATTTTGGGCATGTGCATGGGAAATAGTCTAGTTCGTTTAGGCGGTGTGTGCCGTTTTCTGTCATGTAGCGGTTTTGTCTGGCGTATATGGCGTAGGCTGCGGAATCAAAGAAGTCGCATCCGAGGGCTATTGCTAACGCGAACATGAATGGGTGTCCAGCGCCGAAGAGGTGTAAGGGTCTGTCGGCGGGCAGGTTCATTTTCGCTGTCATTATCATGTCTACGAGCACGTCGAAGCGGTAGGTTTCCATGACTTCTGTTGGGCTGCCTAAAGCGTGAATTTGGAAGGGTAATTTGCTCATTTCGCGGGCAGACTTAGCCACAAGGTCTAGGTGTTTGCCGCCTTGGACTGGACCAACCCATAGGATGTCGTCGCGAGTTTTGGTTTTGAAAAGCTGTTTGGCGCGTTTTAGTGTTTCTTTTACTGTGTTTTGTGCGTGTGCTTTGGTGACTTTCCAGCCTGTTGGAATATCAAGTATTGTGGCGATGTCCGTGTCTATCTGTTCTTGATATGCGATTATTTCTTCTTGCGTAATGTCTATGTTGCCATAAACGAGAATTTGGTAAGCGCCAGAGTCCGTCATTATTGCACCGTTAAAGTCTAGAAACTTGTGTAAGCCCTGTTTGATAGGCTGGTTCTGGAAACGCTTGCGGATAATGTAAGCATTAGTTATTAACGCGTCTAAGCCAAACTCGGTCATTATCCTTTTTGGCGGGATAGGCTGAATGGCTGGGTTAACAACGGGAAAAAGCAAAGGAGTCTCAATAGCGCCGTTTTTAGTCTTTAATTTACCAATTCTCGCAAGCAAATCCCGCTCCCTAACCTCAAAACTCATCATCAAACCTAAACAGAATCGGATAAACACGCTTATAAAAATGTGGACAAGTATAGTTAGCTTAGACTGTGTGGTCTTAAGATGAATTTGAACAAGCTTGTTCGTGATGAGTTGTCGGGTGTTGTTGCTAAAGGTTTTGTGGAGCAAATCACCCGTTTCCACCGCATCCAAGGCTCCACAATGTTCCACGAAGCCGCAGAACACGTCAAAAACGAACTACTAAAAATAGGATTAAAAGACGCAGCAATCGAACAGTTCACCGCAGACGGCAAAACCAAATACTGGACCTACACTTCGCCAGTCGGCTGGACAGCCAAAACCGCCGAGCTATACCTTGTCGAACCAGAAGAACACCTAATCACCCGCTACGAAGACACGCCTACATGCCTACACACCTACAGCAAAGCCACGTCACCCGAAGGCGTAACCGCCGAACTCATAGACGTAGGCAAAGGAACAAAACCAAAAGACTACGAAGGCAAAGACGTAAAAGGCAAATTCGTCCTCGCCACAGGCAGAGCCCACACCGTCCACGAAGAAGCCGTCTGGAAACGCGGCGCACTTGCCGTAATAACAGACACATGCTGGGAATTCCCAAACGTCCGCGAAAGCCTAGACATACCAGACGCCCACGCATACCAAGGCATATGGCCAAAAGACGAAGAAATCGACAAAGTCACATTCGGCTTCTCACTAAGCAAACGCCAAGGCAACCAATTACGCGCTTTATTGACGAAAGATAAACCCGTAAAACTCAAAGCCAAAGTAGACGCACAAATCTTCAACGGCTACTCAGACGTAGTAACCGCAACAATACATGGCAAATCGAAACCAGACGAAGAAATCTTCCTAATAGCGCATCTGTGCCACCCGAAGCCAAGCGCAAACGACAACGCCTCAGGCAGCGGCTTACTAATCGAAATCGCAAGAACAATGATGACACTAATAAACTCTGGCAAAATCCCACAACCCGACAGAACAATACGCTTCTTCTGGGTTCCCGAAACCCTCGGCACAATCTCATACCTATCCAAACACGAAAACATGTTTAGCCGCTTCGTTGCAGGCATCAACTTGGACATGGTCGGCGAAAACCAAGAACTCTGCAAATCCACGCTCAATCTAGACCGCACACCAGACTCATGCCCCTCATACCTAAACGACTACGTCTACAGCCTCATCGAACAATCCACCAAAGAATTCGACTCACCCACCCCCTTCGGAATAAGCACAACCTTCCGCCACGCAACAACAGCCTTCAGCGGAGGAAGCGACCACGCCGAATTCACCGAATCCACCGTACACGCACCATGCGTAATGCTACTGCAATGGCCAGACCTCTACTACCACACAAGCATGGACACAATCGACAAAGTCAGCGAAGACAGCCTCAAACGCGTCGGCTGGATAACCACAGTCGCAGCATTAACACTCGCAAACGCCACAGCCGAAACCGCCTTCCAGTTAGCATCACAAACCGCATCAAAAGGAATCACAAGACTAGAAGAGACACACAGAGAAGCAGTTGAAGCACTGTTCAAGAAAAAAGAAGACCCAAAACTAAAAGACAAACCCGAAGAACTAGCCAAAGAACTCGCAAAAACCACCGCCTACTACAAAAACAAAGTAGAACATATCGTCTGGCGCGAACAAGAAGCAACCAAATCAACCCAAAAACTCGGACAAAACCCAGAACTACTCACATTCATCGACAAACTATGCGCGGACATCGCAAACCAAGCCAAACAAAAAACCATGCAAATCGAAGAAACCCTACACTTCATCGCCAAAACTTCAGCCCTAACCATCCCCGCAACCATCGAAGAAACAGAACAAGAAAAAGAACTCAAAAAGTTAGTTCCAAAACGCCTATTCAAAGGCACACTAAGCTTCGACATACTAAAGAAGGCTCTAGGCGAAAAAGAATACGAATGGTACGAGGAAATCTGGGAAAAAGACCCACAATTCGGCAAAAAAATGGGAGAGTTAATAAATTTCATAGACGGAAAACGAAATGCCTACCAAATCCTAAACGCAGTTTCAGCAGAATATAACGAAACCAAACAAGAACTAGCACTAAAGTTTCTGCGAGACCTAGAAAAGGCGAAACTCCTCACTTTCGAATAGCGCCACCATTTTTCTTTTTAGCTTCTTTCAGAAAAAGCGGCAAGATTGCAGATATTCCTATCGTGATGGCAGAAGCATAAAACGGCGCAACCATCCCCCAATTATCCCACAATATACCGCTCAAAGCATTTCCAGTCAACAATCCAATCCAGAAAGTCGTAGCCGAAACTCCATTAACGAATCCCCACCTCGACTGCGGCGTAGAATCCATCATAAGCGTCTGAAACGCAGGCCAAGAAGCATTCAACAACGCATTCGACAAGAACATGAAAATAACCAACTCTACAGGATTCCGCGAGTAAGCAAATAACAAGAAAAACGGAGACGAAACCAAAAACGACCAAAACATAACCTTCCGCCGATCAAACCTGTCACTACACTTACCACCAGGAATCTGCACCACAATAGAGGCAACGCCGAAACCAATAGCGTACAATATTCCAACAAAAGTGTAATCCACATTAAAGTTCAGCCGAGCAAAAACCGAAATTACAGGCGCCGTAACGCCAATACCGACGCCTTGAACTATGTTAATCAATGAGAACACGGCAATCACAAACAAGTACCCTTTAGTCGCGTTGCTATCTGCGTTATTCACGTTTTCAGATTTCGCCTGCGACTTTCTCCGAGTCTCCCGCATCAAAAGCGTTAAAGGAAAAACAGCAAGTATCAAAATGAAACAGGCAAAGAAAGGAAAGCGAATGCCAAAGGCATCTGCAGCCATTCCACCCAAAAAAGGGGCCACAGTCGAGCCTATCAGCCAAGAGATATTCGTCCAGCCGTATGCCGAAGCCATCTTTCCATCTGTTGAAGCGTCTGCTACTATCGCCCAGCGAATAGGTATGTACAAACCAGTTGCAAAACCAGTAATCATCGCCCAAGGCACCAAATCCCACCAACTGTTGGCTAGAGCGTACATCAACGGCGGAAAAGCAGCCAACAACGTTCCCAAAGCATGAATTTTTCTTCTACCATACCTGTCAGATAAGAAACCACTCAGAATCTGCACGCCCGCCGCAGCAGCGTTTGAAATGGAAAAAACGAATCCTAATTCCGTCATAGTCGCTTGAAGTTCAGTAATGTAAATCGGCCATAATGGACTAATCAGGTTAAGGGCTAGAGAACCGACTAAGAAAACGACAGATAGGATTAGTATGTCTCGTCCGTAACTCATAAAGCGCTGCAATCACATTGCCCCTAACCAAGCTAACCAGCCATCCTTCGAAAACGATAACCGTCTATTTAACAATTATGGGTTAAACACAACCATGGATGCCGAACACGTTTATATTGCAATCTTGTTAGATTACATGTCCATTGCGGATAAGGGCTAAAACATGGTTTGCACGATAAGAATTCACGAAAAACCCAAACTGAACAATCCAATCTTGATAGAAGGCTTGCCAGGCATAGGATTCGTAGCAAACATAGCCGCCCTACACTTAATCAGCGAATTAAAAGCCAAACTTTTCGCCGAAATCCTCTCAGCTTCCTTTCAAGACTTGGCTGTAACAACCGAAACCGGAGGAGCACGCTCCCCAATAAATGAACTTTACTATTACAAAGCCAACGGTGTCGGTCACGACTTAATCATCTGGTATGGCAACACACAAGCGTTAACAACTTTTGGGCAATACGAGTTATGCGGACGCGTTTTGGACATAGCTGAAGAGTTAGGCTGCCGTTTCCTAATAACATTAGGCGGGTTTAAACAAGACGAAATAAAGGAAACTCCGCAGGTTTACTGCGCAGCCACAGACGCTGAAACTTTGAAAGACGCCTTAAGCCTCAAAACAAAAATAATGGTTGGACAAATATTCGGCGTAGCCGGACTCCTAGTAGGGCTTGGAAAACTTAGAGGGTTCAAAGGCTTTTCACTTTTAGTGGAAACCCCAGGCACTTATCCAGACGCTAACGCCACGCGTTATGCCTTGTCCTCATTGAACAAATATCTAAACATGAACGTGGACTTGTCAAAGTTGGAATTGGCTACAGAAAAAACCCAAAAAATATTGGAATCTTTCGGTTTGATAAGAACTGTTGGAGAACCACAAAGGAAAGAAGAGCAGAAATTCCGCTGGTTCGTCTAACTAACAGAAACAGGATTTAGAAAGCATTATAGAAATTTTCAATTCTACCGAAGATATTCTCTATTCTCATGTGAGATTTCATTTCTTCTCTCCATTCCTTCGGAAGCTTTAATCTAAATCGCCCAGCAGCCCGTCCGTCCATGATAATAATGATTCCTTTATCTTCTGGACTGCGTAAAAGTCTTCCAGCAGATTGTGCCAACGCGTTTAAGCATGGAATGTCATTTACGTATTCAATGGCTTTATCTCCAAACTTCTCTCTGAAAAATTCGTAGAGGGCTTCTTGAAGCTCTGTTCTCTTTGGATAAGGCAAACCAACAACGACCACAGAGGAGAGCATGCTCTTTCCTTCAGTTGACATGTCGACGCCCTCGCTGATTTTGCCCCTAGCAACACCAAACACGACACATTGACTGTTAGTTTTCAGAAAATTGAGTACATCCACAATTCTTGTGCCTTTTTCCTCGACAACCAGAGGCGAATCCAGCTTTAGTGTTTTAGCCACTTGGCGCATAACTTCGTATGATGGAAAGTAAACGGCTACTCGTCCGTTGATTTGCCGGATTATCTGCGTTAGGTGGTCTGCTATTCGTTTCCATTGCGTTTCGTTGCGTTTTTCAAATTGGGTTGTAACTGCCTTATCTACCAGAACAAGTCTGTTTTCTGGTGGAAACGGACTTGGAAGCTCCATGTTTCTGCAGCGTTTCCGGTCGATATCCAAAACATCAATGTAATAATTTGCGTGCCAAAGCGTTCCAGACATCAGTATCGCAGAACGAAGCTCGGTAATGACGCTTGCAGCAACTGAAGGGTCAAGGCATTTAATCCCAAGTCTCACGTGTCTTCTTCCTTCTCTACCAAGCTCAACTTTGACGTACCGCACGTAGGCTGAGCCGGAAAGCTTAATCCAATTCAACAGGAAACTTGCACAACGGGAAAGGTAAGAAATTGGGCTTTTGCCAACTTCAGCCCTTTTTTGTCGGATATACTCGCCTTTTTCTAAACGTTCTGAAACAGATTCCTTCAGCTTGCCAGTTTCGATTTGAAGGTTTTCTGATAGAGTGTTAACTACTTTGTCGGCGTCAATAACGTGTTCGATGTCCAACCCGTAGTTCTTGTAAACTGTTTTTCCAAGCTGAACGAGCACGTTGTACAATGTGTCTAAAAAGTCAAAATCGTCCAGATTGAAGTCTTTAACCTCTTTCGAAGCTCGCCTAATAGTTGTTGACGACAGCTCATCTGAAAAGATGCCAGCGGCATAGTAGGGCAGGCTGTGTGCTTCGTCGAAAACGCAGTTTATATCTTTTGTTCGCAGTCCTGCCTTGCCGAGGATTGAGCCCCTAATGGAATCTACGAGAATGTAATTGTAGTTGCCTATGACTATGTCGGCATATCTCGTTAGAATTTTTGTTACTTCGTAGGGGCAAAGTTCTTCACGTTGACAGATTTCGTAGACTTCCTCAGGCATTAATGGACCGATTTCTTTAATTTTACTAACAATGTTGACGGTGTGCCAGCTTGGTTTCCAGTCACTATAGGTTCTGTCGTAATACTTGCATGTTTTTTCGAAAACGCCTTCCTTTAAACCCTTGCAATAGTAGAGGAAATCACGGTAGCTTAGATTCCTAAGTTTTGAGTCTTCTATAATGTGAGGGCACAGTTCTTTTTTGCTCATGAACACTGAAGCCACAAAGCTTGTGCCGCAGTGTTTTTTGATACTTTGGAGTTCTCTGCAGTAGATTTCAAGCTGGTTTCTGGTCCTTGTTAACGCGAGAAGTTTACCTACTGAAGAGTCGGACTCCTTAGCCATCAGGAAAGCGGTTAATACTGAAATGGACTTTCCAGTGCCGCATGGAGAAGAAAGCAAACCTACATTTCCATTTTTAATCACATCAAAAGCGAATTTTATCGCGTTGAGCTGAAAAGGACGAAAATCGTGGTAAGGAAAGAACTCTCTAACTAGTCTATGGAAATCATTTTTAGTTTCCGTTTCCGCTGTGGTTAGCTCATCATTCATAACAATCATTCTTTATTTATTGATTGGAGAAACATAAGAAAGGAGAAAATGAAGAGGCATTTTTGCTGCTGTTATCCTTTAATGTCGCTGATGAACTGTTCGTAGACTTTCTGCACGCGTTCAGCCGCTGGACCAGAGCCTTCCACGACGCCTTTCTCCGTGACTTTGACCTTGTCCATAACCCAAATGAAACCTTTATCCTCGTAAAGCCTAACCATGGTCGGAAACACTTTTTCGAGACGGTCCGCGAGAGCTTTCATGTCGAAGGGTTTTTCCACACTTAATATTTGAGCTATGACGTTTCCGTTGAGGAAAACTCTATGCAATGTTTTCCCCTCCTCATCTTTTGCTTCTCCCAAGCACAGACTCATAGTATCGGGGTTAATGCCAATCAACGTCCCACTATACGTTTTTCCAGCAATAGTTGCAACTATCACACTTTTATCAACCAACGCTGTTATTTCGGCGAAAAACTTTCTTTGTGCAAGAGACAATTTTAAACCTCCATTCTACATATCGAATTACAGAACAACTATTTAGGATTTTAACAGATGAAAGGCGATGACCAGCCTATTCCGTCATGTCCATGTTTTCTGCCAGATATTTTAGGTCAAAAGGCTTCAGTATTATCCCCGTTTTTAGGCTTACGATGAATGATTCTACATCTCCTGCGATATCAGCGAAGCTTACAATGTAATCCCGCATGAAATCTGCATATTTAGAATAGCTTTTGTGAATTGAAACTATGACACCGTCCTTTCCAAGTCCTTCACCGTCTGAAGCGAAAATGACATTAGGATGCTTCATGTACCAATCTTTGACCAAAACAATTCTTTCCTCAACTTTCTTTCTTTCATAGGTTCTGGCTTTTACGAATGTGAACGCCAAGATTTCATAGCCAACTTTGTCAAACTCTGGAATAATAGTGTAGCTTCTGACATATTTCCCCGAAAGTTTTCTAAGTCTGGTCACTGTTGGTTGTGACAATTTTATGGCTTTAGCTAGTTCTCTATCGCTTCTTTTTGAGTTACGCACTAATTCTCTTAACAGTTTCAGGAGATTTTCCTGCTTCATGCCATTCCGCCATGTTTCTAAAGTCATTAATATTCTCGGAAATCGGAACTAAGATTTAAGATTTGAAGATTATATGCCTTTAGGCTACCGCATGGTCTGGGCGTTTCTCTCTTTTTGGGAAAGTTTTTTGAGTTTTCGTACTTAAAAGGTTCAATCACTAAACTCACAATTTAGTAGTGTCTAAAAGTCCCAATAGTATGAACCGAAGCTGAGTAAGTTAGGCAATTTTGTTTTTCTTTTTGCGCATAGTTTTTGGTGTCTTATTCTGCATCATTACTTCTTCCATACTGTTTGCTTTGCGCAGTTCTTCCATGTACCAGCCTCTATCACGGGAGTAGTTTATGCCGACAAGTATTCCAAAAATTATGAGGGAAAAACCACTAATTATGAGCGATAAACCTAAGACCGTTCCCACAAACGGTTCTGTGCTATATGGAAAGAATAGAAACCATTGAGGTTCTCCTGCTAGACTTAGAGTTTCGAGTATGCCACCCACGAAAAACACGGCGCCCGCGAGAAACATAAGATAAGATAGGGTCTCGTTGTGTCTTGATTCCTCTGCTTTCTCGTGTAAATATTCTTTGAAAGACATGGAAGGTTCGATATGTCAGATAACTGAACGTGTACGTAAATCTTATTATGCTAGAATAAGCATTGAAAAAACATATCAATAATAAACAAGAAGCGAAGAGGAACCATGCTTGGCGCCTGTGGAAGCACTAATCTTCGACTTCATAGGCACCTTAACGAACGTTAAAAACTATAGCATGGAAAATTCGAAGGTCAAGTTGTACAAGGCGATTGCTGAAGCGGGTTTCAATGTTAGTCTTGAAAGTTTTTTGGAAGCATACAGTCAAGCACACGAAAAATATCGTGTTATACGCTATCAAAAACTGATCGAAGTAACGAACGCTGTTTGGATTTCTGAAGCTCTAACCAGCCTAGGATTCAAGACAAATCCGGAAGATACGCGCATAAAAGCGGCTGTCAACTTTTTCTTTGAAGATTACGTGAATTCCTTCGAGCTTAGAACTTGCGCAAAAAAGATGCTTAAGAAAACTTGCGGGGACTATAAACTTGGTTTAATCTCAAATTTTGCCTACGCGCCCGTAATCTATGCTGGTCTAAGGAAACTGGACATAAACAAGTTTTTTGACGCTGTTTTGGTTTCGGAGGATGTTGGTTGGCGCAAACCTCACAACAAAATTTTTGAAGAAGCAATTAAAAGGCTTGGAGTAACGGCAGAAGACACTGTGTATGTTGGAGACAGCCCGTTGGAAGACATAAAGGGTGCAAAGGCAGTTGGAATGAAAGCGGTTTTTGTTCCTTCGCAGTTTTATTCTATTGAAAATCTTATGGAAAGTCAACAGAAACCAGACATGATTGTTAAAGATGTTTGCGCGCTTTGCAAAGAAATTCAGAATTTTTTATTGCTGCTAGAGAAGTGACGTATTGAACACAATGAAGAAACAAAAATGAATTATTAGAAACACACTTGCTCAAACAGTTAGAGAATGCTTTTTAAACCTCACTAATGGATGCTACTGCTTCTCGATGCAATGCAAAGTGGAGGTGGAACGATTATGACGAAAAGAGCGTTAATTGAAGTCTTGCTTGTGAAAGAAAGCATTGAAAAAACTAACACGGAAATTGAGAGAGAAATCTGCGACGAGCTTTCAGAAAACACTCATGTAATTCCATGGGCAGCAAAAATAGGAAGAATGAAAGTAATAAGCGAGTAGACACCCCATAAAAATACGAATCCAAAATGCCGCGAGCGAGTTCCCATCACATTTTAGGCGTTAACATGTATTTTCCAAAAAAAGACTAGCGAGATATCCAATTTAGTCATTCAGCAAACTTAGAAATCAACATACAGTTAACCAGATTGTGGTGCGGTTGCCGGGATTTGAACCCGGGTCGTCAGCGTGGCAGGCTGATGTCCTAGACCAAACTAGACTACAACCGCACGTTTGGGCAATGAGATTTTGCTTTGGTGCTTATTTTCCTTTTCTGAACATTGGCAATTAAACATGAGCGTTCTGTTAAAACTTTTGGTTAAGAGCCTTTTCAAGTTCTCCGATGTCTTTTAGGACTATGTCAGAGTGAACTATTATCCACGGGCTGGGATTCCCAATTTGACATATGCAAATTGTTTTTTTGCCCGTGAGTTTAGCGTAGAAAAGCTCCATGCAAGTTCCCGCTGAAAGCTTTGGCATGAAGGCAACTAAAACATCACATTTCTCAATGTCCTCTAAATCTCGCTTAATAAAATCAGCCGCTGAAACCCTATTCCACCAGCCACATTCTGTTTCTCTGTAAATGATTTTTTCGCGTTCCCACGGGTCAACAACCTCAAAACCACATTTAACGCAAATTTCGCCAATAACATCCCTATAAGACTGTTCCGTTTCCATACCTTGAATGGGACCGGAAACAAAAACTTTTCTTTTCATAACGATCAACACGCAAAATTAACTTAAGACTTTTAAAAGATTTTCTTAACAGGTGAAGGAAAAGAATTAAGAGCATGCCAACATATCCTAATTTTTCTCAAAGCCAAAATTGATTAGAAAAAAGGAGCAAGACACTTGGGATTAGTAGACCCCGCAATCGCAATAATCGTCTCATTAGGGTTTCTAATAGCGTTGCTGTATAAGCGTGTGAACTTAGGAATAACATTAAACGCGGCAGCCTTGCTTTTGGCGCTGCTTGCACTCGACTGGACAATGATTCTGCCGATAATCTGGCAAACAACAATTGACCCACTAGCACTTTCAGTTGTGCTTGCAACTTTCGGAATAATGCTGCTAAGCCAACTCTACAAGGAAACCGGCGTCATAAACAAGTTAAGCGAAAGCATAGGTAACCTTATTAAAAATCCAAAAATCGTCCTAAGCGTATTGCCTGCAATTATAGGGCTTCTGCCAGTCGCCGGCGGAGCGTTAATGTCAGCGCCACTTGTAGACTTAGAAGCTGAAAAACTTAAGCTAAAACCAGACAGAAAAGCATACGTGAACATTTGGTTCCGACACACTGTCTTTCCAGTCTACCCTTTAAGCCCGCCAATAATCACAACCGCCGCGCTCACAGGAGTAGCAATACCGTTGATAATTTTGCGGCAGATTCCCGTAGTTCTCGTAATGATAATAATTGGATTCATCATCGGCTTCTGGAAAGTCCCAAAATACAAAAACGAAGAAAAAACAAACGAAAGACAAACAGCAAACTTGAACCTCAAAACTTTCCTTGTCACTTTCAGTCCGATTCTAGCAACGATAATTGTCGCAATATCTATGGAGTCGGTTGGTGTCTCTCTAGAAGGTTTTCACACGGTGATAGCAATTTTAGGGGGACTGCTAATTTTAATCGCCATTTCCAAACTGAATTTTACAGTCTTTAAGAAACCATTCAAAAGTTGGGGAATCTACGGAATAACAGCTGCAGCTTACGGCGCATTCTTACTAAGAGAAATCATGAAGACGCCGGAAATTTCAAACGTGTTCTCAACATTTGTGGCAAACGGAGGAGGCCCAACCAGCATTCTGCTGTTAATAGCAATTCCCGCAATCTTAGGCGTCTTAACCGGTTCACCAGTCAGCGGTGTTGCTATAAGCATTCCCATTCTATGCGGAGCGTTACCCGTTGCGCCCAGCGTAGCTGCGTTAATCTACATTAGTGCTTATCTTGGATACACAATTGCGCCAACGCATCTGTGTTTCACGTTCACAGCGGACTATTTCAAATGCGCGTTAGGTAAGGTCTACAAATACGTAATCCCGTCGTTCCTAGTAACTTTTCCAATGGCGTTACTCATTTACTTTCTAATCTAATAACACCAACCATATTTCAAAACCGCTTATTGCGTTTGTTGCACTTCTTTCCTTTTAATTCCAGAGTCTTCAAATCTCTTCTCAAGCGCCTTAGCAATACCATTTGGAATCTTCTTTTCAAAAGGCAACTCTTCAGCCCTTAGTAAACGCTCCAGAAGTGTTTGACTCAGCTTACCTACAGAAATGAAGGCATCAGATCCGCACCAACGCAAATCCTCAAGGTCTGTGTGCATTATCTGAGCGGCTCCGCCACTACGTGACAGCATAACGGAAGGAACACCATAAAAGGCTAAGGGCATATGATCTGAACCGCCCATTCCTATCTCGCTGCTAGCTTGAAGAGAAATTCCAAGCTCCTTGGCTGTGAAAGACAACAGCGACGTTAACTCTTCTGGTCCAAGAACAACAGCGCTTAACGATCCAAGCAATATTCCATGAACATCAAAGTCGAGGCAAAGCTTAAGATTCTTAGTGTTCGCCGTGTTTTCGGCATGATAAAAGGAGCCTCGCAGCCCAAGTTCCTCAGAGCCAAACGCTGCAACCCTCAGTGTGCGATTCAATTTTTCATGCGCAAAAATCCTTGCTAGTTCAAGTATAACAGCGGTTCCTGCAGCATTGTCATGTGCGCCCATAACATTTCTGACAGTGTCATAGTGCCCTCCAACAAGTATATCTTCACCTTCAACAGTTCCCGGCACATCGCCAAGAACATTTTGGCTCTTAGCAGTTACTTTTTCCACTTTTGTAATTATTCTGAGTCTTCTCGGACCCTTCAAAATATTCAAGACATTATCGTGAGCCATTGAAACTGCGGGAACGTTTTGTTTTTCAACATATTCAGCTCTGATAGAACGGTATATGGTTGGAGCTAATGGGGTTCGGGAAGGAAAAATCAGGGCTAAAGGCTTAGCCTTCAAAATCTTATCGAAATCTTTCTGGTATGGAACTATGCCCAAAACGGCAATTCTATCCTCAATTTTCTTCAATGCTTCCGGCGATGTGGACTCTAACATAGCCACTTCGCCTTCAACACCTTCCTGCGGAGTTGAAAGAGAATTTCCAACTGCTGCACATTCAAGTCGTGTGCCGTCTGGAAGCGAAGCTTCTTCTTTTAGAATGCGGCTTGTTTGGACCTCGAATTCTTCCATTCTCACGTTGGCAAGTTCAAATTCCTCAAGCCATGCCTTTATCTGCTGTGCTGCTTGACGCTCGCTGTCCGTTCCTGATTCTCGGTTGCCAATTTCTTTTACCAGCCTCTCCATGAAATGATACGCTGAAACAGCGTCAAAAGACTTCATTTTAGTTTACACCTTTTCTAACTAATCTACACGTAATGATTAATAAGGCTATTAGGTCACAAAGCGGGAATCATCTCAAAGGGATGGCGTGGATGGACGCACGCGAGCTGCTGATGCTCAGAATGCTACGATTGATTGGGAAGCTTAGAATAGACCGAATTTTCCGTGTTGGACGTTCAACTTACGCGTTTACTGACTACTTTAAGGGGATGGAAAAAGTTGAGGCGGTCAAGCGAATATTCGATGATAAGACAGAAGAGGTTCTTCGGAATTTGAAGGTTGAATTTACATGGATAGGCGGCTACATGTGGGTCAACGGTAGAGACGGGCACTTGATGATAAGTTCCAGCTATCTCAATGAAAGAAGCAAAATTGACATTTACTTAGACTTGATTCACGAGTTGGTTCATGTACGACAGTTCCTGCAAGGTAAAGAGTTGTTTGACGAGCATTACAGCTACATCGACAGACCAACTGAGGTTGAAGCCTACCGTCATGCAGTGGAAGAAGCTCGAAGAATAGGATTGCCTGATGAAAGAATATGCCGATACCTCAAGACAGAATGGATGAGCATGCAAGACTTGAGACGCCTATCCGCAATTCTCAAGGTGAACTGCATCTAAAAACGGGGGGCTCTTCATTTCTTCCTCTTTTTGATTATTCCTTTGTAACTGCGGATATTTTCTTCGCAAATGTTTTGTTTCCATTCACATATACCTTTGACTATCTCTCCAAGGTGGTACTCAAATTCCTCATTGGTTATTCCGCTGGAACATTCTACTTTGTATATGATTTCTCCTTCGTGTTTACTCGCAGTAATCGATACGAGAACACCGTCCTTGCTCACAGTTAGCCCCGTCTCCTTTTTTGTGCACGAAATCCTTTTAAAATCTTCGGAAGTTGAGAAAGACCTTGAATTGTTGGTATTGAAGCGTTTTCCATGTCCTCTTTGCTGCTGAAACCGGTCAAGACACCAATTGTCTTAATTCCCAAATTCTTTGCTGGTTCTAATTCGCTAACTGAATCTCCCACGCACAGCATTTCCTCAGGAGCTATTTTGGTCAATCCAATTGTGCATTTGTAAAGTTTTGTTCTTTGTTCTTGAAAAGGAAGCAACGGTATGTCTTTGACTCCATGATACTTCGCGGCAACTTCTCTCGTGACAATCAATGAGAAGAACTTTTCAATACCAAACCTTTCTAGCTCCTCTTCCGTTGATGAAAGAGCGTCTCTTGAAGTCACGATGACTAATCTATATTTCTTAGAGAGAGCAGAGAGAGCCTGATAAGCCCCGTCATGAATCTTCGTCAATTCCGAAGCTTCTTTCCTCATGAAATTAGCAAAACTTGCCTTGATGTATAGTTCCTCTTCTTTTTCTGTCAATCTTAAACCAAGTTCTTTGACTATACCCATTCTCCCTATACCATAACGGTATCGTTGCTTGACTTCATCCAAAGAAACATTATGGCCAAGTTCATTTAGAGCCCTATAACGCGCGTAAGCATCCCTTTCATTGATATCAAAAATCGTGCCATCAAGATCAAAAATAATCGCTTTCACTCTAAGCCTCTTATCTTTCCCATCAGAGTGTATTTTTGGTGAGTTTTTATTCTGCCGCATGCCCCATTCAACTGCAATAGAAGAATGCGTCATGCGAATATTAAATCAGTCTTTGCCAAAACAACATTAGAGTGCTAAAGGTCAGTTTGAACCGACGAAAAACCTATTTGGCGTTCGTAGAAAACTCTTATTAAACAATTTTCGCATTTTTATTCAGAGGAGAAATTATGAAGATTAAACCTAACAGAACACTCGACTGTCAGGGGTTGTACTGCCCTGAACCAGTATTCAAAACAAGAATGGAGCTTGATGAGTTGAAGGCCGGAGAAATATTGGAAATATTGGCGGACGACCCCGCAGCTGGTCCTGACATTCAGAGTTTGGCGAAAAATCTTGGACATGAAGTTCTGGATGTGAGTAAGGAAGGAAACGTTGTTCGGATTCTCATCAAGAAAAGGAAATAATAGGCGTGGAGGTGTAAATGAATGCCAGAAAAGAAAAAGATCCTGTACATTCAGACCAGCGGTGTTGATAGCCCCGAACGTACATATGCGCCGTTCATTCTGGCTACAACCGCCGCAATGATGGACATAGATGCAACAATCTACTTCCTTATAAAAGGTGTAACAGTTGTCAAGAAAGGCGAAGCAGAAAAAATCAAAATCGGCAGCTTTCCATCGCTTAAAGAAGTGATGAATCAAGCCATCAAAGCAGGAGTGAAACTGATGGTCTGCGAGCAAAGTTGTGGACTATTAGGAATCCCACGTGGAGATTTTGAGCCCAAAGCCAATATCGTTGGTGCGGCAACACTTAACGATCTATCGTTAGAAGCCGATGCTGTTCTATGTTTCTAAGTGATCAGAAAATGTCAAAACTGAAACGTATCTACATGGATTACGCTTCAGGGAAACCTGTTGATCCTCGCGTAACGGAGGCTATGCTTCGGTACACTAGCCAATTCTATGGTAATCCTTCCTCATTCCATATCTTCGGTCAAGAAGCAAAACAGGCTCTTGAACAGGCAAGAGACAGAATTGCCGAGTTGATTAATGCAGAAAGAAAAGAGACAATAATTTTCACATCCGGTGCAACTGAAAGCAACAATATGGCAATTAAAGGCGTAGCCTATCGCAACAAAGACAAGGGAACTCACATCATCACTTCAGCCATAGAACACATGTCAGTTATCAACCCATGTAAATACCTTACAACAAGAGGATACGAAGTCACGTTCCTGCCAGTTGACCGATACGGCCTTGTGGATCTTAATAGACTGGGGAAGGAGTTGACTGACAAAACAATTCTTGTTTCGATTATGTACGCGAATGGCGAGGTCGGAACCATTGAACCCATCGAAGAGGTCAGCCGAATCGTACACAAAAGAAACGCATACTTACATGTAGATGCTACCGCTGCGAATGGTCAGATAGCAATAGACGTCAGGAAAGAAGGCATAGATCTACTTACACTATCTTCAAATGACATGTATGGACCAAAAGGAATGGGCGCGCTTTACGTCAAGGACGGTGTTCGCATTGAGCCAATACTTCACGGCGGCGGACAAGAAAGAGGATTAAGATCTGGAACAGAAAATCTTCCAAGCATTGTTGGCTTTGGCAAAGCAGCAGAAATAAACAAAAAAGAAATGGAAAAAGAAAGCAAACAATTGACGGCTCTTAGAGACAAGCTAATCAAAGGGCTGCTTGAAGCCGCTCCGTACGCATATTTGAACGGTCATCCGACTAGACGACTGCCCAATAATGTTTCGGTTCGATACAGCTTCATTGAAGGTGAATCAATGCTGCTAAGTCTAGATATGCTGGGCGTATCTGCTTCTTCAGGCTCAGCTTGCACCGCAAAGACTTTGGAACCGTCACATGTATTGCTTGCGGTTGGACTCAAACATGAAGAAGCCCATGGATCACTACTTTTCACATTAGGTAGGCAAAATACTGAAGACGAAGTGGACTACGTGATAAGCATAATGCCTAATATAGTTAAACGACTGAGAAAAATGTCTCCGCTGACTCCAAAGGAGTTGAAAGAATAATGTACAGCGAAAAAGTTATGGAACACTTCAAAAACCCGCATAACATGGGCGAAATTCAGGATGCTGATGGCATCGGAACCGTGGGCAATCCAGTCTGCGGAGACATGATGACCATCTACATAAAAGTCAAAGACA
>CAYWII010000018.1:0-31254 GCA_964457175.1 uncultured Candidatus Bathyarchaeia archaeon | reverse complement strand
AACGTTTAGGCATGTACGTGGTAAATCCGCCAGAAGCAATTGAACACTGCGTCGATAAATACGATATTCTTGCGATTTTGGAAGAAAATGGCATGCCAGTGCCACGCACAACCGTTACCGAAAGTGTTGATGAAGCTTTGAAGGCTTTTGGCGAGCTTGGTGGAGATGTTGTTGTCAAACCACTTTTTGGTTCAAGAGGGATAGGCTCAACGCGCATCACGGACGCGGAAATTGCCCACACAGTTTTCAGAAACATAACGTTTTATCACGGCGTAGTATACCTTCAAGAGTTTGTACATCACGGCTTTTCGGACATTCGAGTCTTCGTTGTTGGCGACCGCGTGGTTGCAACTATGCGTCGTGTTGCGAACAGTTGGAAAACCAATTACAGTCAAGGAGCACATCCATCACTTATAGAGCTTGAGAAGACGCTTGAGGATATGGCAGTTAAATCCGCGAAGTTAATTCAATGCAAGATTGCCGGCGTGGACATTTTGGAAAGTCCGAGGGGACCTTTAGTTGTTGAAGTCAACAGCCAACCTGGATGGAGAGGACTGCAGTCAGTTACAAAGGTTAACATTGCAGATGAAATCGTCAACTTCGTCGTGTCAGAATTGAAAAGATAGGTGAGGAGGGTCAAAATGCGCGAGGTGGAAATTATTAAAGTTGATGTCTCAGCTAAAAAAACTCAAAAACTAAGGGATTATATTGCAGAAGAGAAACCGCTGCACATATTCATAAACAGAACCCACTACGCAACCATTTATTGTTCCCCCACAAATCTCAAGGAGTTGACAGTTGGGCATCTACTAACCGAAGGTCTCATAAACTCAATTGAAGAAATCGTGGATCTAAACTTCAAAGAGGAAGGCATCTGCCACGTTAAACTAAAACCAAATATAGACGTAGAAAAGAGATTGAAGCTTTCTCAACATTTTTCGCGCATAATTCTCTCAGCGTGCGGTGGTCCACATCAACCTTCCAAAAAACTTCCAAAAATCAAATCAGACTTGAGGGTTAAAGCTGAAACAATTCTTGAGTGCGTCAGAAACCTAAACTTTACCGCGGAGACTTTCAGAAAAACGGGCGGCGTACACGCTGCAGCGATTTACAAAAAAGATGGGAGTCTTGTGACTTTTGCTGAAGATGTTGGTCGACATAATGCAATTGACAAAGTCGCAGGCTCAGCAGCGCTGAACAAGACAGATCTTAGCAAGTGCTTTCTTGCTTTAAGTGGAAGGTTAACAGATGACATAGTCTCTAAAGCTGTGAGAATAGGATTGCCAATTGTCGCCTCGATGGCTGCTGCAATAGACTCTGGAATTGACGTAGCCAAGGAAGCAGACTTAACCTTAATTGGGTTTGTTCGGGGAAAACGAATGAACATTTACAATCGTGAGGAAAGAGTTGCTGTATAACATTTTGACTCACTAGCCTCAAAAATGAAAAATGGAGAGTGTTGTTGCAAGGTCTAGAGATAGATGTACAACACGTTTCTCTTGAGCAAAATGAAGATAACGATGGCGCTGATTATAAATTCTGGGACAAGATACGTTGCGTTGTAGGCGGCTGAATACGCAAAGACGTTCCATCCTTCCCAAGCGTACTCACCGAAGAATACGACGCCTGAGATGAAGTGAAAAACAAATCTTCCAAAGATTGCCACTCCAACTCCAGCCATTGGATGTTTCTGGAAAGCGCCTGCAAGCCCTAATGCTCCAAACGCTAATGGGTAATCAAGCAATATTTGTGTGGGATAATATACCTCGCCAAAGAGAGCTATGTGAACCAATCCATAGATTACTCCAGCTTCTAATCCCCATCGTAGTCCTCTCCTCAAAGCGAACCATATCAGTGGCACCATGCTGCCTATGGTTATGCTGCCTCCTTGTGGCAAATGCAGAAAAGGCAAGTAAAGCTTGCTAATAATATACAGCGCCTCTGCGAGAGCTATGAAAACTATCATCTCTGCGAATATCTTTGTTTCTGATGCTTTTGAAATAGTCTTAATCTGTTCCATGGTTTCTCCCTCCGCCAGTATTATCTGGATCAGGTTCTAAGGGTCGACAGCTTTCAGCCGTCCTCTCAGCCGGGTCACATTCCCAGCTCCCCTAAACCTTGCGGGGATAATGTTATTTAGTTGTATATTTATTTTTCCTAAAGTTAGCGCACATTGGGATGTTGCAGAATGAAGCCTTTGCCTAAAGAATTTGACATCATTAAGATTGAGCGGAAGTGGCAAGAGAGATGGGAAGAGATGGGTGTTTACCGTTTTGACTGGAAAGACACGAAACGTCCAGTTTTCAGCATTGACACTCCGCCGCCGTATCCTTCCGGCGAATTTCACATGGGAAACGTTCTAAACTGGACATACTTCGACATAGTCGCCAGATACAAGCGCATGAGAGGCTACAATGTCTATTTTCCACAGGGATGGGACTGTCACGGTTTAGGCATAGAAGTTCAGGTGGAAAGAGAGCATAAGGTTAGAAAAAGAGATGTGCCTCCCGACAAGTTTCGGAAATGGTGTGAAGAGCTTGTTGAAAAGTACATTGCAATGATGAAGGAAGGCGTAATACGCTTAGGATGCAGTGTGGACTGGACGACTGAATACCGCACTATGAACCCGGATTACTGGAGACGCACTCAACTGAGTTTCATAATTCTGCACAAGAAAGGCTTCATGTACCAGGGAACGCATCCGGTGAACTGGTGTCCCCGTTGTGAAACAGCTATTGCAGACGCGGAAGTAGATTATGAAGAACGAGAAGGCACACTTCACTACATTAAATTTCCATTAGAAAACAGCAGTGAATATTTATTAATAGCTACGACACGCCCAGAATTCATACCTGCATGCGTTGCAGTAGCAATTAACCCATCAGACGACAGATTCAACAAGTATATAGGCAAAAAAATAACCGTGCCAATCGTGAACCGCACAGTCGAGATAATTCCAGACGAAAATGTTGACCCCTCCTTCGGCACGGGCGTGGTAATGATATGCACCTACGGCGACAAAGAAGACGTGAAAACCGTAATCAAACATAAACTTCCAGTCATAGGACTCTTAAACGAGAATGGAACCATAAACGAGAACAGTGGCAAATACACAGGCTTAACAATAAACAAAGCCAAGGAAGCCATAGTAAAAGACCTCCAAGCGGCTGGGCTGCTAGAAAAAACTGAACGGATTAAGCAGGAAATAGGTGTATGCGACAGATGCGACGCTCCAGTGGAGATTCTTGAACGCAAACAATGGTTCATGAAAACACGCATTCTAACAGACAAAGTTGAGGAAAAAGCAAAACAAATCACGTGGTATCCGGATTACATGAAAATCCGCTTGATAGATTGGGCGCGCTCGCTTGACTGGGACTGGGTGATAAGCCGCCAACGCGTTTTTGGAACACCCATACCCGTATGGTACTGCAAAAACTGCAACGAAGTAATTTTGGCTGATGAAAAGTGGGTTCCGATAGACCCGAAACTCGAAAAGCCACGAATAGACAAGTGTCCAAAATGCGGCGGCAAAGAATTCATTCCAGAACGCGACGTTTTCGACACGTGGATGGACTCTTCAATTTCCAGTGCTGTGCATGCTGGTTGGCCAGACCGCGAAGACTGGAGGAGACTGTTTCCAGCGGATTTGCATCCGTCTGGCATAGACATTATTAGAACTTGGGCTTACTACTTGATGGTTAGGCATCTCGCCCTTTTCGACGAAGAACCCTACAAGAGCTGCTTAATCAACGGCATGGTTTTAGGGCCAGACGGCAGAAAGATGAGCAAATCGTTGAAGAACTATGTTGCAGCCCCAGACGTGCTGGACAAGTATGGAACAGATGCCGCTAGGCAATGGGCTGCTGCAGGCGGAGCAACAGGCTCAGACATCCCCTTCCGTTGGCCAGATGTTGAATATGGAAAACGCTTTTTAACCAAGCTTTGGAACGCCGCAAAATTTGTGAGCAGTCAACTTGAAGATTACAAGGAAGACGGAGAGTACGAGTTGCAGCTTCTAGACAAGTGGGTTCTAAGCAAGGTTCAAAAACTCACGCAAAGAGTGACGGAAGCTTTGGAAAAATGTCAATTCAACATAGCCCTTGAAGAAATTCGTAACTTCACGTGGCACGTGTTCTGCGACCAATACATTGAAGCCGTGAAGGACAGGCTTTACAAACCTGAAGTTTACGGAGAAAAAAAGAAGAAAGCGGTGCAATTAACGCTTTACAATATTCTTTATCGCATAATTCAGCTGCTTGCTCCAATATCACCTCACGTGACAGAGGAAATCTACGAAGCAATCTACAAGGAAGAAGTAGGCGAAAAAAGTCTGCAATTGACTCCTTGGCCAGAACCGGACATGAAACGACTGGATGAAGACTCTGAAAAGAGAGGAGATTTAGTAATGGCTGTCATAACAGAGATTAGACGGGAAAAATCGGAAAAAAGGAAACCATTAAATGCGCAGATAAAAAGGTTAAAAATCTATGCTGGAAAAAGCGAATACGCTAGAATATTCAGTGAAAACAGAGAAGACATTGTAGGAACATGCAAAATCACGCACATCGAGATTTTGTCGGAAAAGGGTAAAGGCAGGCAAGTCCCAGAAAATCTGGACATAAGTTTCGTCAGCGAATATTAGAGTTCAAGGCTTCAATCCGGTTCCAACGTCTATCCAGAGTTTTTCTCCTATTTTCTTATAGCCAATTTTTTCGTAAGCCCTGACAGCTGGGTGATTGTCTGATCTTACGAATAAAGCTGCTGCTTCAGCGTTTTTTAAGGCTTCTTCTGTGACTGCTGAAGTTGCTAAAGTCGCGCACCCCTTGTTTCTATGGTTTGGATGCGTGTAGACTCCACCCATCATCCAAACTTGTGGAAGCTGAATAAACGAGCCAGCATAAGAGACCAATTCACCATTCGAGAAAACTCCATATGTCGGCATATTGCTAATTAAACACATGCACTTTTCTGTTGTTGTTTTCGGGCGGTCTTCACGAGCTGAAAGAAGAATAGCAAGCTTAGAAGCATCATCTTTTGTGTATAATCTGCGAGCTAATTTTGACTTGAAGAATTTTGCTTCGCCTTTTTTCACTAACATCCAATTTTCAACGTAATGTTTCATGTAGGGAAATTTTCTCCTTAGGGTTGGCAAAAGATCAGGGGGAGCATGCATGATGAAATGGTCTTCTGGCGTATGCTTCAACAATTTTTCCACCATATCGTTCTCACATTCCAAGATTACACTTAGAAACTCCAAAGCTGTATACACAAGAATGTATCCTGTTAGTTTTCCATTTTCAAAAGCCGCGTACGCATTTGTATGTTCAAAATCGTATTGAAGATCGTAAAAAGCAAAAACATGTTTGATGACATCTGACCTGGTGGAATCAATCACCATTTGTCTGTTGTCATCATCAATCTTCTTTATTGTAGCCACGTTATTTTCTCCTGATTTTTTCTTCAACAATTGCTGATACTTCACTCAAAGAGTAAACAACATAATCTGCTGGAGGATCATCTTTTTCTTGAGAATTTCTTTTTACAAAAACCGAAATTCCCTTAGCATTTTTGGCGGCTAACACATCGAAGAGCAAGTCGCCAACCATAAAGAAATCTTTCGCCTTAAGAGTTTGGACAGCCAGCAGTATGCCTTCAGAGTTGGGCTTCAACTGTTTCACTTTTTCCCTCGTTACGATAACCTCAAAGTAGTCTTTTAAGCCATGAAGTTGAAAGGCAATGTTTACTGCCTGCATTGAAGTGTTGGTGACTAAACCAATCTTCACGCCTAGATTTCTCAGTTTTTCTAATGTGGGAATAGTGTCTGGAAAAAGCTTTGAGTTCCTTGCTGAGTCTAGCTCGTATCTACTGAAAAACTCTCCTAGTTCGCGGTGAAATTTCTCGCTTTCTGTTTTTGAGAAGTTCTTTTCAACATACTCGCAGCTTTTGTTGCGCATCAAAGTTGCGCGTTCTATTCCTTCAAGTACGTTAGATGGAATGCCAAGCGCTAGTAGTTTCTCTCTTGTCTTGTGTCTGAACTCTATGACACGTTGAAAATCAGACCATGGAGTTTGGATTAACGTGTCTTCTAAATCAAACAATACGGCGGTCACGCGGTTACCTTTAACCATTGTTTGATTTCTTCCGTTAACTTGTCAATTTCTTCCTCAGTATTGTAGAAGTGCGGTGACACTCTCAACCCATGAGCTCTTGCAGAAACAATTATTCCTTTCTGCCTCAGCGTTTCAGTCAATTCCTTCGGCTTATCTATTTTGAAGTTAACTATGCCTGAGCGGTATTGCGGTTCTTCCGGCGTTTGAAGTTTAAGCCCTAAATCTTTGACCGTTTCCATCAGGCGATCTGTGAGTTTCAATATTCTTCTCTGAACATTTTCGACGCCAAAATCTAAAAGCAGTTTCAAAGCCTCAATTGTGCCCATGAAACTCATGAAACTTGGCGAGCCAACTTCAAAGCGACTTGCCGTTTCTGAAAGTTTCAAACTCCAAATGTCCCAAAAATCTATTGTTTCAAAAATTTCTGGTTTTACGCTTGCCCAACCTGCAAACGGCGGTTCGAATTTTTTGATGAGATCTTCTTTGACGTAGAAGTAGCCAGTTCCAGGAGGACTTAATAGCCATTTATAGCAAGCAGTTGCTAGAAAGTCAACATCATTCTTTTTCACGTTTATTGGCATGGCACCCGCCGACTGTATCGCATCAACAATTAGGTAAGCCCCGTGTTTGTGGGCTATTTCGCTTAAAGCTCGTAAATCGTGGCGGAATCCGTTAACGTATTCAACATGGCTTACGGCGACGGCTACGGTTTTGTCATCTACAGCCTTTTCCACATCTTCTAGCAATATCCTGCCGTTTACATTCTTCACGTATTCAACTTTTACGCCGAGGCTTTTGCGAAGCCAAGGATAAACCACTGACGGATATTCCAAGTCGGTTGTTACGATTTTTGAGCCGCTTGGATATTGAAGCACATTTGCAGCTATGTTCAAACCCATTGAAGTGTTTTCGATGAGCGCTATCTCTTCGGGTTTGGCGCCGATTAGTTTTGCAAATAACGGTTTTCCGCCGTCGTTCCAACTAATCGAAGTGTGTCCGAAATTCGAAAATTCGTCAACGCACTTGCAGACAGCATCGGCAACTGGTTTCGGAAGTGGAGACTGCGCGGCATGGTTCAAAAATACTCTGTTCTTGGTTATTGGAAATTGTTCTCGAATCTTCTCAATGTCCTCCATAAAGGATAACTCCTTATGGCGTAGTTAGTGATTCAGATTAATAGCGTTGACTATCACAATTTTTGGGTTGCTTCGTGAATGAAGAAGATTCTAACTAAACAGAGAATAAGCAAAAAGGACTATCCAAATAGAAAAGTCGTGGTCAACACTAACCCAATGCGCACAGCCACATCAAAAATTTTAAACACCGCAGTATTATTCATCTTCTGAGAGAAGAATCAGCTTATTCCTGCATAATAGGTTTGCTTAAAACAGTTTTAAGTAACCAATAATTCGCTTCAAAGTCCCGATTTTCTTTGCCTCCCCTTAAAAAGTAACAGGTGTCATCTGAAGATTGCCAGTATTGCCGCTCTGATAATTAATGTTACGCCAATCAGCACTACTATTGCTGCCCAAAACGAAAACCACATCGCATGCGTTGTCGTTGCGTTAAGGAAATTGTTTATTAGAAAGCCACCAACCAACCAAAAAACAATGTCTGAGGTAGCATCAGCTTTCTTTTTCAATGGCGAACGGGCAAAAAGGCGCAGTCCAAGCAGAACTGCGAGGAATATGCCCCATGAAAAACAGAATAGAGCCGCAGCCGAGTACACAGTTGAATAGTTTTCAGGATTTGCGGGTGCTGGAAGGGAAATTTCGAGTGAAACTTTAGGTACTCGAACAATTTTGAAATCTTGGAAGAAAGCTATAGTGTTATCGATTAATCCAGGCGTTCCAACAAAGACCACACCTAAAATAATAAAGAAAACGCCTGCTGAAAAGATGCTGAGAAAACGTTCCTTTGATTTCTGCGAGAAATCGTAGCTCATTTTTGATTCTCCACCATTATTTTCATTGAGCACGCTTATAACATTTCGTAGCGAAAATGCTCTTAACATGCCTTAAATACTTAATACGACAATAAGAAAATGAAACGGATAAAAGGTGAAATAAATGCCTGAATGCAAAAAATGCGGTTCCAAAGTTCTGGAAGACATGAGCTTCTGTCCCAAATGTGGAGCACCATTGAAGGTTGAAGCAGCCTCTGCCGAGCAACGCCCAACAGTTCAGCGTCCAAAAGGCGAAAAGGAAGAGAAATTCGAGAAACATGAAAAGGGAGAGAAGAAAGAGAAGCATGAGAAAGGAGAATATGCGTTTCTAGGTCCACTTATCGGCGGTTTAGTATTGATAATTATCGGCTTGACTTCTTATTTCGAAATAACTGGCGTCTTTGATATGCACACTAGAGGACTCATGTGGGCGATATTCATAATTGTAATAGGCATACTCATAATATTTGGAGCATTCTACTACACAATGATGGCTAGAAAGAGGTACCCAAAGCCTTAGATTATCCACCCAAAAAACAGCCTGAAAAGTCGATGTTCCAGACGCGTTAGAATATTATCTCGCCCAAACACGCGGAAGTAGTTTTTTCCAGTGGCTTCTATCAAATCTCCTATATCATATCTTGGAAACAAACATGATGAGACCACCAGTTTGCCACTCTCCCCCCGTTTAAGCTCGTGCAGCATTTTTGTTTCTTGATTTGTTTGAACTTCAAAGAAGTACTTGTCGTAGTTCGGAGAAATATACGGCAAGTCGTCAAGTTGCTGTCCAAAAACCCCTTCAGTGGCACTGTAGATTTCGACAACTGGGACTTGCCCAAAGTATTCTCTTAATTTGGGAGCGTATTTGAATTGTATCTTTCGTACGCTTGTGCAGAAGAGAGCATGAAACTTCCACAGCTCCTGAGGTCTTTTCCCATACCTTTTCTTTACGTATCTCGCAAAAGCTGAGATGATTGGCGTCACTCCCATAGCAGCGACTACATTTTCATTTTTTGCCGTTTGATAAGCCAGTTCAAACCGTCTTTCCCAGTCCTGCCTTGCAATACCTGAACCTAACGAGTCTATTTCCTCTTGTCTGGGCACGAGGCTAACTTTATCAAACATCGGATTGAGTCTCGCGTAAGTGCCTGAGCTATATCCATAAGTCACCTCACGGCCATCCACAATCATTGTGTGAACGCTTGAAGGGAAGTTCAAGTTGAGAATTTTTCCCATAAAAACCTCAAAATCCTCTTTTCTCAACGCATAATTCACAAGAGCTCTTGCTCCGCAAGCAAAAATCTGCTCAATGTGCGTTTTTGTTACTGGAAACACCTTTGCAGCACCTGTTGAGCCGCGAGTCATGACCCAGCACAATACTGGTTCAGGAAGAATAGCGCGGAAATCGCCTTTCACGACTTCGGTGAAATATGGATTAAGCCCCTTATAGTTCATGATTGGAAAATTGTTTCTAAAGTCTACAACATCTTTAACTTCAGATGCGTTGTGATTTTGTCCATACCTTGTTTTACCGTACTCTTTAACCAAATCATTAAGAACCAGCTCTTGATATTTTTCTGGGTCCTTTAGCGACGCGTACCATGAACCAACTATTGGCTGAAGTATTCCGAGATTACCGTTTTCCTGAAACATAGCTATTACAAAATGAGAATTTGTTCAAATCAATTAATATAAGCATCGCTATCCTCAGTCCAATCTTAAATGCGCAGAAGACAACAATTTGAAAGCCTATTTCTTATTCAGCAAACGCTCATATTCCTTCACAAAAGATTCACGCATCTTCGCTTTCCGCTTTTCATTAAGAAAAGAAGAATCAACAGCATCTAGGCTTAATTTAAAAAGTTCAGAAATTGTGAAGCCAAGTCTTTGATTAAGCTGCAAATATTCGTTATTCATGTCTGTCCCAAACATCGAAGGGTCATCCGAGTTCACAGAAACCCTAATCCCCCTATCCAAAAAAGCCCGGATAGGGTGCTTCTTAATCGAAGGGATAACTCCTGTTCGCACGTTACTAACAGGACAAGCCTCAATGCTAATGCCATTCTTGGCAAGATAGTCCATCAATTCAGAATCGGCACAAGCAGCAACGCCGTGACCGATGCGTTCAACACCAAGATGCCTAACCGCATCCCAAATGCTATCAACTCCAGCAGCCTCTCCAGCATGCGCAACCAAGCGCAAACCCATCTCTTTTGCCCTACGAAAAGCTGCCGCAAAAGGCTTAGGAGGAAACCTCTCCTCGCTTCCACCCAAATCAATAGAGACAATGTTATCTCTTTTGGCTTCTATCCAGTCCAAAGTCTCCATAGCCACATCTGGACCATAATTCCGTACCAAATCAACCCGAAGGTTACATTCAACTCCAAAATCGCAACGCGCCCGACGTACGCCGTTATTGATAGCATCAAGCATCCGACCATAATCAAGCCCCCTTAGAATATGGTCAGGTGCAGAAAAACTTGCTTCAACATAGTGAACATTACAGCGTGCATCGCCCTCAAGCAATTCATAGGTTAGACGCTCAAATTGACTCTCTTCAGTGATGCAATCAACTACGCTACAGTAAACAGAGATAAAATGAGGAAAATCCCGATACTGGAAGAAGCGTCGAACATCATCCACAGTCTTAAAAGGCATGTCTAAACCACTCTCTTCTACAAGCCAAAGCAAAGTCTCAGGCCTTGTAGAGCCGACAATGTGAACATGCTGCTCAACCTTTGGCAAAGCCTTAATCAACTCTTCAGCATCCATCAAAGCTCATCAAAAAAAGTATACGACTTAAAATATATATGAAATGTTATAGCCTCAAACATGCTATTCTATAGAAGGCGAACTTCATGCTGGTGGCAGGCGTTGATGATGCAGGAAGAGGTTCCGTAATTGGTCCATTAGTAATCGCCGGAGTGCTAATGAGAGAAGAGGACATAGCAAAACTGAAACAGTTAGGCGTGAAAGACTCAAAAATGTTATCTCCCAGAAGAAGAGAGACCCTCGCTGTAGAAATCAAACGTATAGCCAAAAATTACACCGTAATAAAACTAACACCAAAAGAAATCGACCAAGTCGTCGAAACAGGCAAAAGACTTCATAGATTAAACCGGCTGGAAGCGCAAACCATGGCGAAAGTGATAGAAACACTGAGGCCAGATGTCGCTTATGTGGACGCCTCAGACGTTCTCGAAGAACGATTTAAAGAGCATATTTTAGAAAGTTTATCATTCAAAGTGCAAATAATCTCCGAGCACAAAGCTGACAGAAAATACCCCATAGTCTCCGCAGCGTCAATTATAGCCAAAGTAGAAAGAGACAAAGAAATCGCAGAACTCACAAGCAAATACGGCGATTTAGGATGTGGCTACCCCTCAGACCAAAAAACGATAGATTTTCTCCAACAATGCCTAAAAAAGTTGGGCGAGTACCCCGAATTTGTTAGAAAATCCTGGAAACCAGCTAAAAAAGCTAAAAACGAAAATGATTCTCGTCAAACGAAACTAGCTTAATGCATGCAAATTATGTCTTCAAGTTTTCTGAT
The DNA here is from genome assembly GCA_964457175.1 of uncultured Candidatus Bathyarchaeia archaeon. GTDB lineage: Archaea > Thermoproteota > Bathyarchaeia > Bathyarchaeales > Bathycorpusculaceae > CAYWII01. The sequence continues at coordinate 19,643 of CAYWII010000018.1, read as the reverse complement.
TTTGGAAAGGTCGTCGCGGTAAATGCAAAGTATGTCCTTGTTTGTCGGTTTTTGTTTTTCTGTTATTAAAACTGGGTGTGCTTTGACAACTCGGCTGACGCTCAAAATTTCATTCACTCTACGGTCAAGTGATCGCTCTCGGTCACTTGCAACTCCCCCAATAATTCTCATTTCTTCTTCTGGAACCGTGATGACAAAATCGAAAGGTGCTCTTTTCACCATTGTTACGCGGGAACGTGAAAATTTACTGCATATTCTAGCGAGGAGTCTATTTTTTGCAATAACATTTCCAGCTGTTCTCAGCAAGGAACATTTACGTTCATTTTTCGGTTTGTCAAAGACGTTTACTGGTTTGGCAACTGGGGATCCTAGAGCATAAATCAAGTTATATGCGGCTGCAACTGAAGCTTTAGCCATGCCGCGTTCATAGCCATAAAGAGTTCGCCGTGATATACCAATCATCTCCGCCGCTTCGCCTGCAGACAAGCCTAACTCTTGTCTTCTACGTTTAATCGTCTCACCGTCAATTTCAACGTAATAACCGCCAGGACCCGCTTGAATAAGCGGATAAATCTTGTGAAGCACGATATTTTCGAAAGTTTTAGGTGTAACTGCAAAAATATCATATCTTCTATAAACCGTGTCATCTTCTAGAGGTTTCTCACGTGTCCTTTCACTTACCAGAAAATACGCGGCTGAGACACATCTGGACACGAGTTTAAGTTCTTGCGAATCATCTAGAGAGAAACCGTCAATGTCCACTTGAAACTTTATGAAAACAACACTTTCACCTTTTCTAACTGCATAATCAAAGCAACTATGCCTAGATGAGCATTTTTCAGAAACACTGAAGCCAGCTTCCTTCAGCACAGCCTCTGGAGATTTCTTCTCCTCCCTCTCCCTATAAATCATCGAACCGTCACAAAAAATATCATGGCGCTGTCCGATATAAACTATACTTATCTTCTAGAAAATAGATTCAGCGGAACTGAGCCACTATCATTGCGTGTGCTTTATCGTACGGTTCTAAATGGACAACTTCTTCAACGTCGAAATCGCGATTCTCCAGAACTTTGGTTTCTTGTTTATAGACTTCTGAGGGTTCTTTTGTTACGTCTATGCTTTGGGCTTTAACGGCAAGCATTATCCAACCATGCTTTTTAAGGAACAAATCAGCATTGTCTGCAAGGACTTTTGCTTGTTCCGGCTGGGCAATGTCGCAGTAGATGTCATCAACCTTTCCGCTAACAAACACGGCGTATTTCTCTGGAAAACGAGCGTCCTCAAGAATCGGCAGCATATTAAGTCTATAGGCGCAAACGTTGTTCACTAGTTCCCTTATGGCTCTGGAAGCGAATTCCACACAGTAAACGCGTCCTTTTTCGCCAATGATGTCTGAAACGTGACTGGCAGTGGTTCCAGAGGCAGCGCCAAGATAAAGCACAGCGTGGTCTGGCTTTATTGGAACAGTTTTCAAATTTTTGATTATGGCCGCTGCAAGCTTACTACGGAAAGCATCCCAAACGCGATATTCAACACCCTCATAGCGTATTAGCCTCTCACCATAAACGTTTCTTCCAGGCGTCAAGTTTTTAGTTGCCAGTCTCTGGGCTCCATCTTCCAATGTTACTTGATAAATTGATGAAAATTTAGGATAAGGCTTAACGCATGTGCGCACGTTTCTTCTTTCTCCAATTTCTCTCTCGTTCAGGCTTCTTTTCCGGAATCGGCGGAGGTTCAGCGTATTTTTCGCGAATTTCTTCAAGCCTTTTTTCCAAGTCAGTCTTCAAATCATCGCCTATGTATCTGCCTCCGAAGGCATCTAACCGTGCGGCTATGGCTAGTTTTCCAGCTAGGGCTCTGGCAATTTTGCCTCTCTGCCATTTTTTTGCTTCATGTAAATAAGTGTGCTGAAAGATTATGCCGTGTTTTGGCGGTCTTGCTCCTGACTTTAGTGAGCGGAATAGGGCTTTTTCAGCTCCTAAGACTTGGATTGTGCTTGCTGGTCGTCTTGCCAAGTTTATTAAGCCTCCTGATATGGCGATTAGGCGTGCGCCTAATAATGCGCCGACCATGGCTTTCATGTTTGGAGCAACTTCCTCCATGGCGGTTTCTAGGTATTTTTCCATGTTGTCTCTTAGTTGGTATAGGTTAAGCACATCCTTGCATAAAGTTTGAATTTGCTTGAGGTCTGCTTCCGCAAGGTCTGCACCCATAGAGGTTTCCGCTGCTTTGGCTACTTGTTCAGCTTTTGATTTTGGCAAGTCTTGTTTTTCAAGCGCTTCTACTTTGAAGTCTTCTCTGCTACCTAGCTCCAGAATGAGGCGAGCGTAGGTTTCGTGCTTGTCAACTAGGCGGTCAAGTTCTGGAAAGTGAATTCCGTACCATTCTCTCACGCGGCTCATGAACAAGTTTATTGTCTTGTCTAAATCGTCAAGCGTTTGGATGGCTTGGGCGATAATTAAGTCTCTTTTCTCAACGGCGCCTTTGACCCGAAGTTTAGCAATTTCCATTGTAATGTTGTGTGTCCAAAGGCTAAATTCTTCCACATTCTTGACAAAGCCTGTTTCAATGGCAAACCTTTCCATGTTGGAACGAAGCAGCTCACCAGCCTGTGAAGGCTTAGAAACCTCGGTCATAATGCCTAGCTTTTCTGTCTCTTTGGCGAGGTTTGCGTTTTCAAAAACAAACTTGTCGTAATCCTTTTTCTTCAGCGATTCAATCAGTCTGGTGATTTCGTCAACGATTTTTCCAGACTCAATTTTCAAGATAACTTTGGCAGCATTTTGCGGGTTTCTTGGAAACAAAACCTTTTCAATAAGCTCGTTTTCTTCGTTGAAAGCAAGTATCCCAAGCGAGCTTTCAATTATTATTGCTTTCACCATTTTTACGCCTCAGCCAGATACTATTCACAATTTCTGTCCTAATAAATGATTACTGAACAAGCGACTTGCAATGTAGCTTTGCTTTATTTTGACATGTCCGTAATGAAATTCTTCAACTTTTGAAAGATGCTCGTCTTTCATTTTTTGATGCGGCGAATTTCGAAGACTACTGGATTTTCCGCGTCTGGGCATGCGTTGCATATTACGTTTTTGTCTTTTGTCCATGGAAACTCTACGCCGTAACGCATGGCGTAAACTTTCGGAAGCAGAACCATCAATGCGCTGTAGCAGATGTTGCCTTTCACGGATTTGCCGTCGAAAACTATCTTATCGCCAACTTTGTGTCCAAAGTGGCATTTTCCTTTCTGACTTTTTACGGTAACCTCAACAACAGACATACAAACTCCTCAACGAGAGCATGTAGAAATGAGAAACATGAAATAAAACTTTGCGTATGGTTTATTGTGTTTGTCTAGGTAGACAGAACTTATCTACATAAATTTTAAGTGCTCAGAATCAGATAAACTGATGAAGAATGAACGAGCTGAAACTCATGAGCAATCTTAAAAACTTGGTTGAAAGGCTCAAATCGTTGGAAACTGAACGTAATAATCTAGTGTTGGAAATTGAAGAGCTTAAGAAGATGGCTGATTCCAAGGCTAAAGCTTTGGAAAGCGAGATAGGCATGCTTCGGGAAGAAGTGAAGTCGCTTCGGATACTGCTTGGTGCTGAGGAAACGGAACCTACGTTCGGACAGAAAAAGAAGAAATGAAATCAGACATACGTTAGCAGTTCAGCTAAGTTTCTTATCGTATCCACGTTTGCAGGTTTTTTTCCATCTCGGTCGATTAGTATGGATTTTAACCCTGCTTTTTCTGCGCCCTCATAATCATATTTCATGGAGTCTCCCACGAATATTGCCTCTTCCGGTTTTACGTTGAGTTTGTTAAGGGCGTAAAGAAATATTTCCTTTCTAGGCTTCGCTTTTTTGCAAGTGTCAACTCCGACGGCAACATCGAAATAACTTGTTAAGTTGAGTTTTTGGAGGATTTGTTTGATGTCTCTTTCTGTTCCATTTGTTACTATGCCAGTTTTTATTCCTCTGTCTAACAGTTGAGTGAGGGTTTCCTTTACATCAGAGTGAACGGCTAATTCGGAGTATTTCCACCAAGATTCGTCGATTTTTCTGGCTAAGAACTCCTTGTTTTCTCTTATGCCAAGCCTTTGCAGCATCTTCAGGTTCCATTTGACCCAGTATTCTTGTCCTATTCTAGCCATTTCCTCGGGGTCGTGTTCTCGTTGATTAGCATCGTGGGCTTCTGCGATTTTGTCCAGTGGGGCGTTGATTCCGTGGGCTTCTAAGATTCTTCTGTGGATTTCTGGAACGTCCACGGTTTTCATTATGGTTCCTCCGAGGTCGAACAGTACTGCCTTGAATTTGCCAGTTTGCTGCATTGTCTGCACCTGAAGAACTAAGTTTTATCTTGCCAAAGCGATAATCTAAGCTTAAAAGTTTGCGGAGAAAAGCCTATGAGAAATAGTCGCTTAACAGTTGATTTGGCTGGCTTGAAGCTTGCTAATCCGACGATGCTGGCTTCAGGCATTCTGGGTTATTCTGCAGAAACATTGGAAAGCATTGCAAGTGGTGGGGCTGGCGCAGTAGTCACAAAATCTGTTGGATTGAAGCCGCGAGTTGGTTATGCGAATCCAACCGTAGTGCAAGTTAGCTGTGGATTACTCAATGCAATGGGTCTTCCAAACCCTGGAATCAACGAGTTCATTAAGGAAATTCGCGAAGCTAAAAAGGTTTTGAATGTTCCCTTAATCGTGAGCGTTTACGGCTTTTCAGAAAAGGAATATGCTGCAGTGTCTAAAAAGGCTGGAGAAGCGGGCGCTGACGCTATAGAACTTAATGTTTCATGCCCTCATGTGAAAGAGACAGGCTCGGAAATTGGGCAAAATTCAGAAGTTTTGTCGAAAGTTGTTAGGGAAGTTAAGGATACGGTGAATAAGCCAGTTTTTGTTAAGCTTTCGCCGAATGTTACCAGCATGGTCGACATTGCAGAAGCAGTAGGCAAAGCAGGCGCAGATGCTTTAACCGCCATAAACACTGTGAGAGCCATGGCAATAGACGCTGAAACAGCCATGCCAATATTGGGCAACAGATTCGGCGGGCTTTCAGGACCAGCCATGAAGCCCGTAGCTGTAAGATGTGTTTACGACATTTATGAGAGGGTTAAAGTGCCGATAATAGGGTGTGGCGGAATCACAAACTGGAGTGATGCGGTGGAATTTTTCCTCGCTGGAGCGTCAGCAGTTCAAATTGGAACTGCAATAGCAACTGAAGGCGCAAGCGTGTTTAAAGCGGTCACGCGTGGAATAGACGTATACCTGAAAAAGAAAGGTTTCAAAAATGTTGGTGAGATTGTTGGATTATCCCATCGCTGCTAACAAGTTAAGAACAACGCCGATTCTCAGCGTAGAACCTATGAGTCCCACGGTGAAAACCTTCACATTCAAAGACAAACTATGCGCGAGGGCTAAGCCCGGGCAGTTCTTAATGTTGTGGATTCCCGGCGTTGACGAAATCCCCTTTAGCATATTGGACGCCAGAAGAGACGGCACCGTCGCAGTGGCTGTGAAGAAGATTGGAGAAGCAACAACCGCCTTGCACAATAGGAAGACTGGCGACATAATAGGAATACGTGGACCCTTCGGCAACCACTTTACAACGAAAAGGGGTAAGGTGTTGATGGTTGGCGGCGGAACTGGCATCGCGCCACTTTTATTTTTGGCTAAACAACTTATGTCAAAATCTGCAAGGCTGGTTTTTGTGGCTGGTGCGAAGACGAAAGAGGAACTGCTGTTTATAGATGAGATTGAGAAGGTGTGTGGCAAGGGCAACGCGGTTGCGACAACCGAAGACGGTAGCTACGGCAGAAGATGCTTAGCCACAGAATCGTTAGAATTGCTCCTATGCAAGGAAAGGTTCGACATAATTTACACTTGTGGGCCAGAACAGATGATGCACAAAGTGTTGGATTTGGCTGAAAAGTATAAAATAGCGATGGAAGCCAGCCTAGAGCGTCTAATGCGGTGTGCCATCGGACTGTGTGGAAGCTGCATCATAGGCAAATACCGCGTCTGCAGAGAGGGCCCAGTATTTAACGCTCAACAATTAATCGAGGTAAAGGCGGAGTTTGGAAAGTCTAAGCGGGATTTTGACGGAAGAAAAATACCGCTCTAACAAACGTTCGAAACTCAGAAAGGAGCGAAACTTTTTCAAAGACCAGACTTGCCGAACAGATTGGAAGAGGCTGAAAACAGGGCAAGTCACGCGCTTGTTATAGTAAGAATAGTATCTGTAGAATACGTTTGGCGTTCCTATTTTGCGAATTTCCATGACGAGTGAAAATGCTCAAGTATTTCCTTGTCAGTTGTCTGACCTTGTCTTCATCGCGAGAGTATTTTATATGCAGCAATTCATGTATCAATGTTGCCATGGCTCGAACTTTGATGTAGCAGTACACGTTTTCTTTTTCAATCTCCTGCATTAATTTTCTACAAAATTCCAATCTTTTTGGATAGATTAGGATTTCGCCCTTTTCGTTGAATTTTCCGGCGAGTCCGTTTCCATTCTGCTTTCTAAAGGGAAATGTCCTTATTTGAACATTGGTAACGGCGCGTTCATCTATGTTTTCTTTTAATATCATCCAGTTTATGAAACGTTGAAATAAAGGATTGGTTAAAGTTTTGAAGGCAACATTGGCGTACTTCGTATAAAACTTAGCTTGTTTTTCAGAATATTCCTCAAACATTTGAGGAAATATCATTACTTTTATTTTGTTTGACAATCTTTGCTTTTGCATCTCATTCAGCCTACGGTCTAAACTCATTTCCGAAGAGAAACAGAAAGTAACTGCTACATCTTCAGATAGTGCAATTATATATTCTCGGTAACGTATATTAACTTTGTCAGACGTGTTAAGGCAATAACTTTGCTTATAAAACCCAACAGAACAGCTTACAACCTTTAAATTTAAAAAGGTTATTTCACGCTGAAATAGTGATATCTCCCGCAGTTCTTCTTCTTTACTAGTCCTCGCGTTGCGTTTGATACACTGACGTGTCAACCGCTGTATATTCTAGATTTCGAGACAGTTTAGTAATTGCACATTCATCTCCGAGCCACCACATACATTTATTATCTTGACAACCCATCGAGAAACCATCTTTCATTATCAGTGGACATCTTCGCCGATGTTGCTTTGCAGGATCAAAATACAGATATACTACTTTTTTCATACGCTTCGAAGCTCCATTCAAGCTGAGTCCATTTAGAAAGTCAACAACTCCTTCAGAGCGAAGAAGATCTGTCAACGTAACCAAACCCACAAGTTTCCCGTTCTCAACTACGGGAAGTTTCTTTATGTTCCGTTCAAACATAAGCCTAGCTGCGTCTCCAGCACGCATATCGGGGGTAGCTGTAATGAGTGGGGCGGATACTATATTGCTAACAATTGTCTTTTCAGGGTTCTTAGATTTGTGTATGATCCGTTTTAGCATGTCCCGCTCAGTTATAATACCAATTGGCTTTCTACCATTAACAACAACAAGACAGCCAATGTCATTTTTGTTCATTAACTCAGCTGCTCTCTTTACACTAACGTTCATTTCCACATTAACTACGTTCTCTACCATAATTTTCCTCAACTTCTGCGACATAGACGGTACTCCATCATTGTTTCACCTATCTAGCGCCTTTCCGTCTATCTATAGATTATAAATTCTTAGTTTAGATTTTAACACATGTCTTTGGTGTGCATCAAAAGCGGAGTTTTACTTTTCAACCGTCAAACAACCAGAGAAGCGAACTTCATTATACAGCCTTCAGTAACTTGTATGCTTGTTCTTCGACGTCGGCTAATTCCAATAGAATGTTCGATATTGATTGCTTATCTTGTTTCAGTGCGGCTTGACAGAGCTTCATGATCTTTTCTCCAGACTGTCTAAATAGTGTTGACGCTTCAGTCCATTTATTCACATTGTATTTGTCTCCTAACACTTTGAGAACGTTTGCTTGCCAAAACCGCATTCCATGACTGTTTTCAAAGGTTACAGGCAAAAGAGGCGGCGTTGTCGCGTACGTCGCCATGTGCTCAAAACACTTCTTGTTATCCCAGTCAAAGATTTCTTCAGCCAGTTTGCGCATAGCGGGAACACCAAAGAGACGTACGGGAGGATGCAGAAAACGCTCAGCTTTATAGGAAAAACCTTTCTTGGCAACCTCAAACTCCGATGGCAATTTTCCAGGCAAAGTAAATGCCCGTATAGTGTTCTTCTTACTCATCCCTGGTACATTAACATCCAGAGACTTCTTGAACTTGTCGTAGGGTATCTGCTGAACGTTTTGGTAGTTGCAATCGTGCACAAAAACAATCTGTTTCTCATCATCGTACCCAACAACAAGCACATAGTGAATTGGAACATGCTGCTTCCCATATAGGTCTCGATAATAATGAAGGTGATACATGTCAAGAGCGCCAGCTACAACAGGTTCGCCCTCTTCAATGAATTCCTTAAGACAAGAAAACATAAACCCGTAGCTTTTTCCTTCGATTACAGTTTCTTTAAACCCAATAATATTTGCTAGATCTTTCATTAGGTACTTGGGATTTGCACCCCAGTAAACCATGCATGGTGGATCAGCTCTCTTGAAGCAAAGATAGGCAAAGCCAGCCATTCCACCTACAACAGAGAGAAGAAAATCAGTGTAGTCTGCCTCCTTCCATGCCAGAAGGTCTTCCAACCCATTGACATAGCATGTGGATTCACACACTCTATGTGGAAGTATATGCAGCTTTTTCATACGATTCATTTCACTCCGCTGAACACTAGCAGAACACTCGAATGTTTCCGCTCTAGATAAATAATCACTCTATATTTCAAACTTGCCTTTCATAATTTTTGGAATCTTTTACCATAAAACTCTATGCTAGTTCAATGGGTCTAAAATAACTGCAAAAAGGACACAAGTTTTGTTTAAACCTTAGTGAGTTTACTTTCAAAAAGGTTATATGTGGCTGTGGTTATTTTGGTGTATTTGCGGGTGCAATGTGATGAAAGGTGACCGCCAAATTCAAAGCTGATTCTGAAAAATGGCTCAGCATGGACTATCGCCCGCTTGAACTTGAGAGAGAAACACGCGAATTCTGGACCCAAAACCGCACAAAAGAAAAGCTGATGGATTTTCGCGAAAAACACAACACTGGCGTCACTGGATGGGTTGAAGGACCTCCAACGCTGAATGGCATACCACACGTTGGACACGCCAGAGGCCGCGTAATGAAAGATTTGCGCTTTCGCTGGAAAACAATGCAGGGCTATTTTATGCCTTTCTGGGCTGGCTGGGACACTCAAGGCTTGCCGGTGGAGCTTGAAGTTGAGAGACTTTTAGGCGTCAAGAACAAGCGGGAACTTCTCGAAAGAGTGGGTGAAGAGCGCTTCATAGAAGAATGCAAAAAAACCGTCATGAAATATTACCGCGAATGGGTTAAAGCAGACGAAACACTCGGCGTGTTCATAAACCAAGACAAGGCTTACTGGACTTATTTAGATAATTACATAGAACGCGAATGGCAATACCTAAAGCACGCATGGGAACAAGGCTTGCTAGAAGAAGGTTACTATGTTGTTGCGTATTGTCCAGGATGCCAAACAAGCCTAAGCAGCGCTGAAGTTGGTTACGAAGGCTCCTACAGAGAGGTTGAAGACCCATCCTTGTACTTCAAATTCAAAGTAGCAGACAGTCAAAACGAGTACTTCCTAGTGTGGACGACGATGCCCTTCACGCTCTTAACCGACATGCTGTTAGCCGTTCATCCGGAAGCTGAGTATGCAAAAGTCAAAGTTGGCAAGGAAACGTGGATATTTGTTAAGCAACGCGTTGAACCAGTCATGCAAGAGTTAGGCGTAGAAAAATATGAAGTAACAGAAACAGTCGTAGGCAAAGATCTCGAAGGAACAAAATACGCCTATCCATTCAAAGATTTAATACCCAAACAGGCGGAACTGGACAAGAACCCATTAGTGCACAAGGTCGTCTGCGAAGACTTCGTAGACGTGAACACCGCAACAGGCGTTGTGCACCAGTCGCCTGGGAACGGTGAAGAAGACTTCTTCGCAGCGCGCAAGAGAGGTGTTCCAATATTTGCTCCCTTCGACGACGAAGTCAAGTTCACAAAAGACGCAGGAGTCTTCAATGGCATATTTGCGCGTGACTCAGACGCGATGGTTGTTGAGGAACTGCGAAAAAGAGGCTTACTTGTAGAAGCAAAAACCATAAAGCACGAGTATCCCACATGTTGGCGCTCTCACCACAAACTGGTCTGGCTTGCAAGAAGAGAATACTACCTAAGAACAGACAAAATAAACGACAAAGTCGTAAAAGCTGCAGAAAAAGTGGAATACTTCTTCGAATCTCCCAAAAACCGGTTTCTCGCATTTCTTAGAGAAGCCAAACCATGGTGCATTTCCAGAGAACGCGTCTGGGGCGCACCATTACCAATCTGGAAATGCGAAAAATGCAAAGCAAAAACCATAGTAACGAGTAAAAAGGAACTCCTCGACAGAGCATTAGAAAAGCCGCAGGGACACTTTGAACTTCATAAACCTTGGGTTGACCGCATAATATTAAAATGTGAAAAATGCGGTGGCACGATGCGTAGAGAAGACTTTGTCTTGGACACTTGGCACAACAGTGGAGCTTCACCCTACGCGAGGTTTACAGAAGACGAATTCAAAACTTTTGTGCCGACAGATTTCCTAACAGAGGCAATTGACCAAACAAGAGGATGGGCGAACACACTTCTCCTAGATCACGTCATACTAACCGGCAAAGCCGAAGCGCCATACAGAGCTTTTCTCTTTCAAGGTTTAACCCAAGATGCAAAAGGAAGAAAAATGAGCAAAAGCCTAGGAAACGTGATCGAAGCTAACAAAACACTGGAAAAATACTCCGCAGACGTATTCAGATTCTACGTACTACGAAAATGCTCGCCCATAGAGGCTAATGATTTTGACACCCAAGAGCTAAGCCGCCGACCATACCAAGTGCTCTCAACGCTATACCACCTGAACAGATTCTTTCTGCAAAATGCGGAATATGACAATTTTAATCCTCAAAAGCATACGTTAGAATGGGCAAAAAGAGAAAACCAGCTTAAAAATCCTGACCTGTGGTTGCTTTCGAAACTTCAACAAGTTATAGAGGCATACACTGCAAAACTCGAGACATGCGAATTCAACTTCGCTCTAGCAGTCTTAGAAGATTATGTCATCGAAACATTGAGCAGGCTTTACGTGCCCATGGTTCGAAAAGAACTGTGGACAGACGACCCGGAAACGCTGAACAGAAGACTGGCGATATACGCAACCTTGTGGCATGTTGTCAAAGCGGTCACACTCCTATTTAACCCTGTTACGCCATACTTGAGCGAGGCACTATACCAAAAAGTCTACAGGAAACTTAACCCAACGCTGCCAGAATCAGTGAACTTCGAAAGCTGGCCGGAACCCGCTGAGAAGTTGCGAAACACAACTTTGGAAGAAAAATTTGAGGTACTGTTCAAATGTGTGTCTCTTGTTTACTCCGCTAGGCAATCTGCAAAACTGAAAAGAAGATGGCCACTCAGCCGAATAGTTGTTGTAGCTTCAGAAAAAGTTTGCAATGCTTTGAGAAACGTTGAGGAATTGTTCCTTGAACTTGCAAACGTCAAAACAGCAGAATACACGCAAGAAGTTCCAGAATCTGCTTCTCAAAAGGAATGGACATCAGTTTCGGAAGATAGTGTACAATTGCTTTTAGACGTTCACCGTGATGAAAAACTGCTCGGCGAAGGTTTAATGCGCGACTTAGCCCGTAGAGTTCAGTCTTTAAGGAAGGAATTAGGCTATGTGCCAACTGATATCTTAGAGGCTGCTCGCATTGCCGAGCTTGACAACGAAAGCATAGCACAACTGAAGCCTTACCTGAAGGATATGGAAGAGCTTGTCCGCGTCAAAAAAGTCTACTTACACAGCAAACGCGAAGAATTCGAAACAGAATGGCATGAGTATCGGCTTGACGATAGAAAAGTCTACATAGCAATTTCTTAACGACTTTAGAAGTTAGAAGCCTAGAGCTGCCCGATAGGTTTCATGAAAAACCGTCGCCATTTTTCGTCTAGGTGTGAAAAAGATAAAGGGTTAACACAACTGTTTCAAACAAAAATTTGATTCAAGAATTTCCCCTTATCATGGAATGGAGGAAGACACAGAAAAACCTTCAAGCATGCATTTCCTTTTCATGCTTTTTGATGCTAATACACAGCCTGCTTCGCAGAATAATTGAACTAGATCCCCCATACTATAGTGGTGTCTTTTATATACCTCTCTAAAATTTAGATTATTTATCAAGGAGAAAGAGCAAATGATGCAGAAAACGGTTTCTGAATTAATGATGATGTTGTCCTTGATGAGCCTCATGATATCAACTTTTAAGACTCAACCAGTTATGTCAAGCGAAACAATTTACATCAGATTTAATGGAAGTGTTGAGCCACCAGTATCTTCTATTCAGCATGATGGAAGGATTTACACATTCACTGCTGACGTTTTTGATGAAATTGTTGTAGAGAGAAATGACATCATAATTGATGGGAATGGATATAACCTTCAAGGGTCTGGGAGCGGTTACGGATTTTATTTAAAGAGCGTAGAAGGTGTCAGAATAGAAAACGTGAACATATTGGGATTCAGAGGTGGTATTTTCATTCAAGATTCGTCTCGTAATATTATTTTGAGAAATAACATAACAAATAATAATGACAAGTATGGAATTAGCTTGTCTTATGCGTCTTATAACTTAATTCTTAAAAACAATCTAACAGACAATGATGGAAGTGGCATTAACGTTGAAAACAACTCGTTTGGTAACATTATTTTTGGGAATCTCTTGGAACGCAATGGTGAAGAAATCTCCATAATGGAATCTAACAATAACACTATTTTAGGAAACAACATGACGAACGGAAGAATTGGTATCACGTTTCGATGGTCACACTACAACATTGTCTCTGGGAATAATATAGCAAATAATTACCATGCCATTGCGCATCGAGAGTCGCATAATAATAAATTCTATCATAACAACTTCGTAAATAACACAATACAAGTATACGACCCATTTTATGAAGGGGACCCAGAAGCGACGCAACCCTCAATAAATACTTGGGATGGCAGCTATCCTTCTGGAGGAAACTATTGGAGCAACTACAGTGGCATAGACTTGTATCGTGGTCCATATCAGAATGAAACCGGTAGTGACGGGATAGGCGATACGCAACATGATATCAACGTGTACAATCAAGATAGGTATCCCTCCATGAACCCATGGCAAGATAAGACTTCACCTATCACTCTCAACGATTATGACGGTCTTTGGCACTCTGCAAACTTCACAGTGACCCTAATTGCAATAGACGACAAAGGCGAAGTAAAAGAGACTTACTACAAAATCGACAACGGTCCAGAGCAGAACATAACCACTCATGGACATCCATGCATCACCACGCAAAGCTCCAATAACATTTTAGAGTACTGGAGTGTGGACAGTGCAAACAATACGGAGCTTCCACATAAAATTCTGACTGGAATAAAATTAGACAATACTTCTCCGACGATTGAAATTCCATCTCGGCAGCCAGAAGGCGAGGTGTTGCCAAACCAATCAGTGAATATTTCAATAAAAGTTATTGATGAAGTGAGCGGAGTGAGAAACGTCAGGTTATACTACACAGCAGATAATGAAACTACTTGGTTATGGCTATTCATGAGCTACAATTTTTTAACTGGTGCCTATGAATGCACAATACCCGGGCAACCTACGGATACGATAGTAAAATATAAAATAATTGCCTTTGACTACGCTGGGAATTCGGCCATTTTAAACGGCATGGAACCCTACTGCATTTATCAAGTGATACCCGAATTCTCCGCTATATTTGTTTTACTGCTGCTTGTTCTACTTTTTCTAGTATTTTTTAGCAAAAGGAAGATTTTCGCTAATATTCAGTCTTCCACTGACGAGGGCTGCTAGGGATACACACTAACTATTTATGCCAAAAAAGTAAAAAGGAAGATGTTGAGACATGAGTGGAGTTGTAGCTGAAGATGCTGAACGTCTTCGTAAACTCAACCTTCCAAAGAAAAAACCTGAAAAAACGGACAAGGAATGAGGCATGAGTAAAAATTTGAAATGTCCAAAGTGTGGTAGCGAGGTGGAGAAAGGGTACATTAAACTTCTGTAAGGAATGAAGTGGCGAACCGAAGATAATCCTAGAGAAGAGCTACTGGTGTATGAAGGTTTCATGTGGTTCAAAAAATCTGAGGGATACATATGCCGATACTGCTAACTTCTCTTGCTTTACTTCTGACATAAGTGTTAAGTCATAAGTGAACACCGAATTAATTCACATCAAAATCATTCGAGTAGTCTAACCCAACCCACTTGAGTCAAATTCTCAAAAAAGAAGCTGAAAACGCAGATGATCTTGTTATGCTTAATTCTCGAAAATGAATCCGAAAGCTCTAAATCTTTTAGTGAAGCTTTTCTTCCGAGAAAATGTTCGGGGCCGATAGTTCAGTTTGGTATGAACGCCGCATTCGCAATGCGGAAGTCGGGGGTTCAAATCCCCCTCGGTCCATCAAGCTTACGTTTGAAGTATTGTTGATATTTTATTTTCTAATTATTTGTTGCTGGTGGTATTATTGGAATTCTTGTCCACTCTTTCGGTGTGCATGTGGGGGTGTACGCGTATGGCGGTTCTGGTGACCAATAGATGCGACCGTCTGGAGGAGGCGTGTTAGTGTGTGTATTTTGGTCTGATGCCGTGTCTAACAATTCTTCTAAATTGTCAGTTGTTGTGCTTCCTTGCTGGTTTGTGGGTTCCGACAAGGTGGAAGCATCAACGTATCCTTCGTTTTCTTTTGGAAGATCGTGATTTACATCAACTTTCGTGTTTCTAACGTTTTGCGTTAACCGACTGTCTGTGACTATGTTTGTTTGTAGCGGTTGAATTTCCACTATTAAAGCTGGCAGAATTATTGTAAGCGTGATTAGAGTAACCGTTAAGGCTTTCTCACTCACCTTTTACTTCTCCTCTCAAGATTGAATATGCAATTTTCTATATTAACTGTTACTCTTTTTCTCATTAAAACTTCTCCAATTGTGCATAGAATTAAGTTCCACAAAACTAAAATTCTCCAAATGCGCAATATTTTACGCTGAACAAAATAAAGGAGAAAGAAAAATGAAAAAACTTGTATCAATACTGATTGTTGTAGTATTAATAAGTTCCATGATTCTCGTTGCAATACCCATAAACGCATCTGTGCCTCTTTTACCAGACTATGAGCCAGTAGACTGGCAAAGCGGTTTAGCTGGTTCAATCGAGATGCCAACGGTCTCAACCTACGAGGGCTATCAAGAGATCAGTACATTTCAATCAACACCCCCTGTTGGAACTAAGGCGTACGACTGGTATTTGATGGCAATAAGCAGAAATACCCCAACTGGCACGCAGCCTTGGATGACTCTAAGGGCTATCTCAGGAAACGTTGAAATTTGGACTCAGGACTACTTGTGGTTCTTACCTGGCGATCCAAGAAACGCTGACCCATACAACCTAATGATTACTGATGAGATGTGCCAGTATTTAGCCGACGAATTTAACAATGTTATCTATCCAACTGACACTACATACTTTGGAAAGCCGTTTGACAGAGATGGAGACAACACCATTTTTGAACAGTTAAGCTGGCCCGAATATTACTACAATTGGACTCTTGCCCTCGACAACCCTCAAAGAGTTATATTGAAAGTTCTTAACATCCGTGATGACAACTATTATGACCCTACATATCCATACTACATTGCCGGGTTCTACAGCTCCACCTACACTGTCTCCTACTACAACAGAAACATGATACACATTGATGCGTGGCGATGGTGGCAAAGGCTTGGTCCTGAAGGGAAACAATGGTTCCCAGAACGCCCTGACTTGGTTGTGACTCGTCCATACGTTTATGAGTCAACAACTGCACATGAATATCAGCATAACATTCACCGCGATTGGCAACCCGCAGCTGAAACCTTCATGAACGAAGGATGCAGCATGTATGCAGAGTTGTTGTGTGGATATGGCATAGAAGCCACGTACTTAAACAGCTACTTCTTCACGCCTGACAACTCGCTTACGATTTGGGGTGACCAAGGCGACATAAACATACTTGCCGATTACGGTGCAGCAGCACTGTGGGTTGTCTACCTAAGCGACCACTACGGTGGAGCAGACCTAATACGCTACTACGTACAGTCTGGCATTACTGGCATTGACGGCATCAACAATGCTTTGACTGCTTTTGGATACAAAGAAAGATTCGACGACGTTTATCATGATTGGAGACTCGCCAACCTAATACGCGCAGACTTTCCTGGCTGCAGAAAATACAACTACTTTAGTCTAGACTTGAACGACCCAGAGATAATACCTGTTAGAATGTATGAGATCGGCGGCCTGCCAGTTCCATGGACAAAGGGCACAGATTTCGGAAACACAATCACTATTCTGGACTACGACACAGGTATATCAAAGATAGGTCCCTACGGCACAGACTACATAGCCTTCGAAAACTGGACCAAATCAGGAATGGGCTTCATATACTTTGACGGTGACGACGTTGCCACATACGGTTGGGAGTTCACAGCAGAAGGCTACTGGTGGTCAGGCGCAGCAAACCTAATGGACACGCTTCTGGTGGGAGAAGCATATGTTGACCCCACAGACCCAACACTAGTATTAACAACCTACTGGGACATTGAAGACTACTGGGACTTTGGCTTTGTGCAAGTATCCACCGACGGCGGAAACACGTGGGCTTCCCTCGCAAATGAGTACACAACTTTTGAGCATGACCCAGACGCTCATCCAGACATAATTGCGAACCTTCCTGGACTTACAGGCTGGAGCATGGACTGGATAACGATGTCATTTGATCTTACAACTTACGCTGGACAGAACGTTATGGTAGGTTTCCGCTACATGACTGACTGGGCAGTGCTTTATGCGGGCTGGTATATAGAGAGTGCAAGCGTAAGCGGCACACCACTAACATTAACACCAGTTTATCCAGAAGCAGACTTCCAAGTAACAGTAGTATGCGCACTTGTAATCGACAGCAAAACGCTCTACATACCATTTGACATGTGGCTCAACGACAAAACAGAGAAGGGCATGTCAGTGGGATACGCAAAGAAATCAGACTACACTATCTTAGTTGTCAGTCCAATCATGCACCAAGGCTTCGTTGACTACAGCTTCAGAGCAACAAAACTGCCAATTATCTATAAGTTCTCTGACCTTGAATAAAGCGCTAAGCAACTGTCAAGCTTTCCCTCTTTTTCTATATTAAGTTCAATCCAATTGCAGTAAAATTCACGCGCTTTATGCGTAGAAAACTCCTTGAAGTAAAGGATCATGAGGGAAACGGGAGGGGAAAAAGGAGATTACAGCAAAAAATATTCTTCCTCATCTCCCTCATTCATCTACTAATATCTCAGCAATATGCAACATTTAACTTTGCCTTTCAGTTTTCGGCGAAATCGTTGACAAATGCATGCTGGCTTGAAAGGTTTTTCACTTATGTGCCCTAACACATAAAAAGTTAGAGGCAGAACTAGGCAACCTAGGAAAAAGTAAATTTTGATTTTGTCTTCCTTTGTTTAGAAGAACTTGCGCTTCTTCCTCTCTGATTGTTTTTTTGAGTCTTCCACGATTTCTTCCTGCATAAAGGGTTCTTCGAGTGCCGTTACTGTCACTTCTTCTGTTGGTTCTTCCTCTGTTGTGGTGACTTCTGCTTGTTGCTCGGTTGGGACTGGCTCTTCTGTTGTGCCGGATATTTCGTTTAGTCTCTTCTCCATATCGCTAATCTTTGATTCTAACGTTGCTATAGACTCGCGCATTAGCTTATTGCTATTTTCCGATTCCTTGATGGCTATCTTCTCTTCCAGTATCTTAACTCTGTATTCTAAACTGTTCTTTGTCTCTTCCAAGTTTCGAGACTCTTCTTGCAGTTTCGTTTTTCTATTTTGAAGTTCTTGAAGCTCTTTTGATTCGCTCAATTTTATTCACTGCTTCTTTGGTGGTTGAAAGGTAAATAACTGATTTATGAAAGCCAAATTCATACTCAAAATTCACTGGTTCAAATCCCTTCTCCCACACTGAACTTATCAGTCAAGGTTTAAATTCTTGGTTTCTTCAATTAGTTGATGTAGTATAAATCTCGAGAGATGCTTCATTGTAGGGACCCCCGATGAATGTGCTGAAAAAAATGAAAGAGTTCGTCCGCAACGGTGTGAGATATTTTGTTCTAGCAATTCGCGCTCCTGATGAAAAAACTACTTCCAATCACTCAAACTGTATGCCAACGAGGTATTGCCAAACTTTAGAGAAACAATAAGATAACTACTTTAGAAACAAAAATTCCGAGAATTTAAACCGAGATTTGAACCTAATCCCCCACTTTTCTCTGGCCATCTTTGTCAACAATATGAGCAATATGGCTATACTAATGCTGCATTACAGCATTCACTTTTCACAAGGCAGCGCGCGCCTGAATATCGCGATCATTAGTTTTCCTCCAATAGGTTCTTGAGCAAGTTTATGGTGGACCAAGCTGCAAGTGCGCTTGTCTTTGGATTTTCGGGGTACGGTTCGTTCATAAATTTGAAGGACATTTCGCCGTATTTCCATTTAATTTTGATTTCGTGGATGTTCCTTCTAGCCTTCGGATCAGAGGCTATTCTCACTTTCAGTTTCGCTGGTCGTACTGCTAGGGCCAAATTTGCTGCTACATTAATGTTCTGCGGAAAAATTTTAACGGCTTCCTCTGCAAAGCCTTCGTATACGGCTATCTTCTTTTTGTCGCTTCTTCCAAGAGAACGCGGATTCTTTCGTGTAGTTAAAAGGGCTTCGCTTATCCCGGCTAAAGCGGCGCTTGAAATAGCATCTAAACCTCCTATGGCGCCTGATGGTATGTGAATTTTGTTGCTTTTCACGTTTAGATCTAACAGTGCGCCTACGCTCAAGACGATTAAGTGGATGTTGCGGTCTAGGATTTTATTTGCGTACTCTTTTACGGCTTTTTGAGAGGCTGCTTCAATTATAACTTTCGGGTTTAGTCTAATCATCTCCTCAACGCTTCTGACTATGACTGTTTTTATCGAGAGGGATTTTCCCAGTTTTTCAGCCTTCTCGCCTACAACATCATAGAGAGCAACTCCATCACAGTCCACAATCTTGTTGTCCACGGCTTTTGCAATCACAGTGCCTATTGCCCCGCATCCAATTATTCCAACAACTTTCGTCATAGTACGCCGCCTTTACAAGTAGAATATTATTAACCATTTTTAATTTATCTCTCTCGCACACGCAGAAAATCGTAGCAGGATTTTATGATTTTCCTTCCTTAACAGGTTTGACGCTCTTTGCAAAGTCGGTGATTTCTCACTTTAAGTGAGAAACGGAAGTAGATAGCGGATGGTGCTCGGCCTTCAGCGAGTTCAAATTCTCGAGATTAAGCTTCCTGTGCAAATAGGTGTACGCGATCTGAGTTAGCGGGCCCGAGGGGATTTGAACCCCTGTTCTCCGGCTCCGAAGG
>CAYWII010000017.1:0-31325 GCA_964457175.1 uncultured Candidatus Bathyarchaeia archaeon | reverse complement strand
GTTAGGTGAGGAGGATTGCTGCCGTTTCGGTGGCCGCGGCTGCTATCAGAAGCACTTCCAATAGTTTCATCAAACTTTCTATCAACGGAAGGTCTAGGCTTAGACCAATTAAATGTCTCACTTGCCCCCACTGGGAAGATGAGAAAGCTACTTAACAATAATAGTGTAGCGATTGTAATGCCCAGAAGCTACCTTCTTCTATCAGCTTCCCTTTCCAGTCAATTTTAGATCGAAAGGCTGAATAAGTTTCTTGTAGACTGTTCCGTTGTAGTATGTAATTTCATATGTCAACTCCGTTTGGTGGGTTTGGTTGTTTGTAGTTAGAAGAGACCACTCGGCTGTTGCCTTGAAGTAGGCTACATTTGGGTGGTTTACGCCCGCCAACCTAACGTAAGCCCCTTGGTAACTTCCTGAGACACCTTGAATAGAAAGATTTTCAAAGTTGAAATATGTATAAAGCCAGTCCATAAAAGAAGGTTGAGAGTCTCTGTTGAAAGTGATGTAGATGTTATCTATAAAGCAATTTGGATTAGTCGCCGTTAAATTAATCCCCATTCCTATCGTTAAATAGTCGAGGTTATTATGACTTATTGACTCGTGAAGGTAAACTCCTAGTATAACGTACATGTCCACTGACACTCCCTCTATAACATGTGTGGCTTTTAGTGTATGATTGATACGGACATCCCCATCTGGTCTTGGGAATTCCCAACGGACAGGGCTCAGCTGTATTGTTTCGGGAGCTAGCGGTTCTTTTATTATTCCGGTTAGTTTGAACGTTGCCAGCAGGCTTACTGGAACTATTATGGATAGTAGAAACGCGGTTTTCCAGCTTTTGAAGTTCGGAATCTCCAAAGCGTACTCCCTACGTGTACTGCAGACTCAACATAATAATTTAGTCACGGGTTGCTTTTTAAGATTTATGACCATTTCTTCTAGTAAAATTTTGAATCACAATTAAACGCTCAAAATCGTCATCGTTTCTACAACCGCCGCAACAAAAAGAAGCAAAACAACAGCCACGTAAAGCCTTAAACACTCAGTAAGCTCCTTCTTGAACGCTTCAACCCTCAACAGCTTCTCATTTGCGCATATCCACCGAGGCTTAAACCAAGAAACACCCACAACAACTCCCGCCAAACCAGCCATCACATACGCTTCCCCCTCAAGAATCAACACCGGCAAAGTAGCCAAAAACAACCAATTAGGCGCAGCATAAACAAGCAAACCCCACAAAATCGCCCTATACAAAAGCGCAACAACAGATAAAGGAAAAAAAGCAAAACCAGGCAATGTCACAACAACAAAAGCACTAACAGCCAAATTAAACAAGAAAATTCCTAATAACATCGTAAGCCAATTCGCAAGGAAAAACTCGGGGGCATCCAGACTCCAACCAGAATAAAGTATAGGCGGAAAAAGAAAACCCGCCAACATTGCAGTGCCAAATGTGCAACCGAAAAACAGCAAATTCAACAAACCGAAAATCTTCCACCTTCTCGAAGCAACATCAACGCAAGACCTCAAAAAGTCCCCAACCAAACTAACACATCCAAATCAAAGCATTATCCACACATATAATACTTAAAACTTTCACAAGCCTCATTCAACATGAATCTCAACAATCACACACTTCTCGAATATTCAACTCTGGCTTAAACCTTCAACTTTTCCTTTCCGTTAAGTACCTCAAATAAACGCCTACTCCAACGGAATCATCTTCACAAACTCAGCCTCAAATTCCTCTTGAATACTGCGAATTCTTATTCAAAATTTCTTTTTCAATATTCTTCCAGTTTTTGTCTCTCTTCTATATACCTAATATCAGTAATGAACCAAGAAAATATTAGTATTATCATGCCTGAAATGCTGCATCCCAGAAACAGGTAAGCTGCTCTGACAAACTGCACTATGGCTCCTGAAATAATTATTCCGATGGGTTGAGCAGCCGTGGCTAACGCCATCGTAACCGCGTTTACTCTACCTTGCATGTTTAAAGGAACAACCGTCTGAGTTATTGTTTGTATCAAAACGTTAGCCACCGGAAGGCACAAAGTCAGGATTAATACGCTTAAAGCCATGAACCAAAACATGCCAGTCGGCGTCAACGCTGCAAGTGCGTATCCAACAAAAGCAACAAAAATCGAAGTTATGCACACCGCCATTTTGTTTTTGAATTCCTTCTTAACTGACATGAACAAG
The DNA here is from genome assembly GCA_964457175.1 of uncultured Candidatus Bathyarchaeia archaeon. Taxonomy (GTDB): domain Archaea; phylum Thermoproteota; class Bathyarchaeia; order Bathyarchaeales; family Bathycorpusculaceae; genus CAYWII01. The sequence goes on along the minus strand of CAYWII010000017.1, from coordinate 29,123 downwards.
CCGCCAGCAAGAATTCCAGCTTGCAAAGATGCGGTGACGAAAGCCAACTCCGTAGCTCCTCCAAAATGGTCAAAAACAATGAAATAGGAAAGCAGAGTGGAGAACGGCGTGAAGAGAAAATTTAGAGCGGTCGCTAATACGATAAGAGGCATGAAACCTCTTGCATGTTTAATGAAGCTGAATCCTTCCACGAAGTCTACTTTAAACGAGCGGTTCTCGCTTTTCTTTTTGACAGAAGGTATCCTTATCATCAGCAGAGGGATTATTGCCACTAAAAAGGTTGCGACATCTATCCAGAGAATCTGATAGATTTGCCACACTTGAAGTAAAACCGCAGCCAAAATGGGACCAACCAGATACACTGCCCCAGAGAAAAGATAGTTCAATCCGTTCATTCGGCTCAACTTATCCTGTGGAACCATCGAAGGAGTGATTGCCGACACTGTGGGCGAGTGAAAAGCTTGGAAAACTCCTCGAAAACAAAGCAGAAGCAGCACTATCCAGATTGAGATGTTGCCAAGCCAGAAAAACACTATAAGAATTATAGTAGCCACTGCCTGTAGCAAGTCCACAGAGGCAATGAGCATTTTTCGGTTCCAACGGTCAGCGAAAACACCGGTAAACGGAGCGAAAATAACCATTGGAGCCAAGCCTAGAAAAGACGCAAGCGACAAATATAACGCGCTTTGCGTTGTGATTGTTATCCACCATATTATAATAAACTGTGCAATAGAAGAGCCGAGCAGCGAAACAAGCTGTCCAGACCAGAAAAGCAGGTAGTGCCTAAATGTAGCATGGTCTGGTTTCGTTTCCATAGGTGTCACCTGTATTCTTTCTACTTCCTTGAGAGAAACTAAACATGTGGATAACTCAATTATTCATTGTGGAAAAAAGTGACCAGTTACTCGGTCATTTGGTTGACGAAAACGATAAGAACAGTTGCTTCAATTATGAAGAGTTTACAAGGGTTTGCGTGTGAAAATAAAGGGTTTGTATTTGGAAATTGTCGGTGAACTGGCGAAAAGGGCTGATGCTGAAAGAGCTAAACTGGACAAATATTATCACAAAACAGCGGGACACAAGTCTTACGGAATCAAAACCGCAGAACTCGAGGAACTTATCAAAAAACACCGCAACACCTTCAAACAATTAAGTTTACAAGAAAAACTTGACCTGTCAAGAATGTTTTTCGAATCTGGTTTTTCCGAGCAATCAACCTTCGGAATTGTAGTTTTGGCACAAGGAGCAAAAGAAATGAAACCGTCAGATTTCGATTTTTTGGATGAAATTGCTAACTGCCTCAACAATTGGGGAACCACGGATGGATTCAGCCTTTATATTATACAACCTTTGCTGATGGCATATCCAAATGAAACCCTTAATCTTTTAGAAAAATGGAACAAATCAGACAATTTGTGGAAACGAAGAGCAAGCGTTGTTGTTTTCACAAGAAAAGTTGGGATGAGCGGAAAATTTACGGACGAAGCGTTAGTGTTATGTGACAACCTAATTTGGGATAAAGAGGACATGGTTCGAAAAGGCGTTGGCTGGGCGCTCAAGGATTGCATGCGTGGCGATAGAGAAAAAGTTCTCAACTGCGTGAAGTCACTGAGACAAAAAGGCGTTTCAGCAGTAATCACACTTTATGCAATTCGAGACTTGAAAGGCAAAGAACGAAAGGAAATTTTAGACATAAAACCATAAAATCAAGAATAATTCTCAGTTCATGGACTTTTTATTTAAAAATGTTCTAAAAACTGATAAATAACAACTCACCTCTATTGCCCATCAGACAGGAGAGGAACCAAAATAGGCTGCGGAGTCTTCGCCGCAATAAACCACGAAAACCAACCCATATTCCCATACATATACTGGGGAATGCGCGCCCAAAACCACCGTGGACACCAATCGCACGGTTTTCTCACGTATCACGATGGCAAATTTCATGTTCACAGAAGCTTAGACCTTATACCTAAAATAAAAACAAGCGCCATCCAAGAATGGTTTGGGCGGTTGCCAGGCAATGTTGGCATCGCAAACGTCAGATACACCACTTCTGGAAAAACCGACGAAAAGTCCCTCATAAAAGGCACGCAACCCGTTACAGCCTCAAAGAACGGCCACGGGCTTGCTATCTCCTTCAACGGCAATGTTGTAAACACGTTCCAAATTAAGAAAGAAATAACTAAAGAGTTTCCGGGATTTTCTTACGAATGCGACGCAGACCTCATCTGCCACAAACTCCTCATCGAACTCATGAAAGGCAAACTCCTCACACCAGCAGTCGAAACATGCATGCAAGAAATTGAAGGCGCCTTCTCCGTGTCTGGAATAACAAAAGACGGCAAATTCTTCGCCTTCAAAGACCCACATGGAATAAGACCGCTGTGCGCAGGATATAACATGGAAAAAACAATTTTTGCTTTCTCCTCGGAAACCGTAGGCTTAGACATAGATGGTTTTCAACGAGACCACGAAATCGAACCCGGCGAACTCATAACCGTGTCAAAAAACGGCTTCCAAAAAGAAAAATTAGTTAATCGTAACCATCAGGCTTTTTGCGCTTTTGAATTTGCATATTTTGCCCGTCCAGACTCGCGGTTTGACGATAAATATGTTTATGAAGTTCGCGAAGAGTTTGGAAGAAACCTTGTTAGAGAAAACCCAGACGTAGTTAAAGATGCAGACGTAATCATCTCGTTGCCAGAAACAGGCGACGACGCCGCTTTGGGAGCGCATGAAGAGTCTGGGTTGAGATGGGAACGGGCTTCGCGTCGGCACCGCTACGTAACCGAAAGAGCCTTTATCCTCCTAAACAAGGAACGGTATGCAACAATCGATAAAAAAATCAACATTTTACCAACAAAATTCGAAGGCAAACGCGTCATAATAACCGAAGACAGCGTAGTCCGAGGCGATACAACAAAAATCGTGATAGAAAAACTTCGCAGAATGGGCGCCAAAAAAGTCTACCTGTTCGTGACTTTCCCACGCATCATCGGACCATGCTTCTACGGAATAGACATGGCAACTTACGGGCAATTAATCGGCTCGAAGCACACGCCAGAAGAAATAGCAGAAATAATAGGCGCAGACGCAGTGCGCTATCAGTCAATAGAAAACTTTGTGAAGGCAACGGGCTTCACTCGAGACCAGCTTTGCATGGCATGCGTAACAGGCAAATATCCAACGCCACTAGCGCAGAAAATAGCAGATGAAATGAAGAAACGTTTTCTTGAAGGCTACGAAGAAACGGGTAGACTCTACGAGATAGAACAGCTAGTTCAAAACATGTAATGGACAAAAATAATTAGGGCTTCACGTTTATTTTGTAAATATCTTGCTGGAGATTCGGCGATGGAAAAAGTGGGCATACTCGTAGTGTCGTATGGCGCAAGAGAAACCGCCATGGTTGACGCCTTCATAAGAAGCCAAAACTACAATGTGAATCTCTACATTGCGGATAAACAGCGAAACCCCTTCAACGCAAAAAACGCCACACAACACATGGTCATACCCGACTTGAATGTTGATGAAATCTGCAAATTCGCTGAAAACAACAAGGACAAAATTGACTTTGGCATTGTTGGTCCAGAAAAACCTATAATCGAAGGCGTCCGCGACCTCGTGGAAAAGCGTTTTGGCATACCCATGATTTGTCCAACAAAAGAATACGCCATAGAAGCAAGCAAAGTACAGCAACGCGTGTTGTTCGAAGAAATTGTGCCCACAGCAAATCCTCGCTACAAAATCTTCCACCCAAAAAAATACAAAAGCCGAGAAGAAGTGAAAAAGGCAGTTTACAAATGGCTTGACGAACTCGGCAATATGGCAGTCGTGAAGCCAGACCAACCAGCCGCTGGAAAAGGCGTTGGCGTGTGGGGCGACCACTTCACAACCCGAGAGCAGCTCATGGAGCATTTTTTGGCTAATTTCAAGCATGGCGCAGTCATTATAGAAGAAAAAATTGAAGGCGAAGAATCAAGTTTTCAAGTTTTCTGTGACGGTAAGCATATTGTGCCCTTACCAGAAACAAGAGACTACAAACGCGCCTTTGACGACGACAAGGGACCAAACACTGGAGGCATGGGCTCCTACAAAGATGCTGGCGACGTTTTGCCTTTCATGACAAACTCGGATAGAACCAAAGAAATTGAAATTGTCAATCGAATTTTCGAAAAATGGAAAGGAAAAGACAATGCTGGTTTGCGAGGTGTTCCTTTCTACGTTGCTTTCATGCATACTGGCAAAGAGCCGAAAATTCTTGAGAATAACAGCCGACCCGGCGACCCAGAAATAATTAATATTTTGCCAATTTTAAAGGACGATTTTGTGGATGTTTGTTTCAAAATTTTGGAAGGCAACCTAACACGCATTGAATTGGAAAAGGTGGCAACAGTTTTAACCTATAAGGTTCCGCCAAACTACGGCGGCTACATGGACGCCTTCCCAAACTTAGTAAATAAAAATGAAATCGGCAAGCCTGTTGACTTGACAAAAGTATACGAACTGACCAAAAAATGTTTTGATAAGGTTCGTGTTTACCCTGCAGCTATGGAACTGCGTGACGGCGAAACTTTCGCGCTTAAATCCCGAGCCGTAGGCGTCGTCGGCATAGGCGCAGACATCAGCGAAGCAAGGCGGTTATCTTTGGAAGGCGTTAAAGCCGTAAAAGGCGGAGCACTCTGGCACAGAACAGACATCGCATCTCCCAAGCACATAGAAAAAAGCATAAAACACATGCAAGAATTGAGGCGCAAAAAGTGAAGCGCGTCTTCATTTCCGACTGTGAAGGACCCATATCCAAAAATGATAATGCCTTCGAACTAACAGCGCACTTTATTCCTGACGGCGACAAACTCTTTGCGGTCATCAGCAAGTATGATGACGTCTTGGCAGACGTTCTCAAGAGACCGCGATATAAGGCTGGCGACACGCTGAAACTCATCTTGCCCTTCCTCAAAGCTTATGACGTTACAGACCGTAAAATGCGTGAGTTTTCCGCGCAAAATCTAATTTTAATCTCAAGCGTGAAGAAAACGTTGCGGCATGTTAGAAAAGTAACTCACGCGTTTATCGTGAGCGCAAGCTACGAGCATTACATGAAAGCCCTATGCAAAGCAATCGCTTTTCCGTATGAGAACACTTACTGCACAAAACTAAACATCGACAAATACCACATAGCGGAAAAGGAAAAAGCAAAACTGAAAGAGTTCGCAAAAGAAATCGCAAAAATGCCTGTGCTGACGATTACAAAAAATACGAAATCAATTGAGGACTTTTCTGAAAAGGATCAAAAAATAATTCGGAAGCTTGATGAAATTTTCTGGACTGAAATAGCAAGCATGGAGTCTGGAAGAATATTTGGTGAGGTTAATCCTGTTGGCGGTAGCGAAAAGGCTGAGGCAATAAAGGATGTTGTGCGGAAAGTAGGTGTTGCATTGGCAGATGTTATGTATGTTGGCGACAGCATAACAGACGTCGAAGCGTTCAAGCTTGTTCGCGAAAACGGGGGCTTGGCAGTTGCTTTCAATGGCAACCAGTACGCTGTGAAAAATGCTGAAATTGCGGTTTTGTCGGAGAACAGCATAGTAACCACCGTGATTGCGGATACCTTTGCCACTTTTGGAAAAGAGCAAACTTTAAGGCTTGTTGAGAACTGGACTCATGAGGCACTTGCAAAAAGCCGAGTAAACAAAACCTTGCTTGCTAATCTTTTTCGGCTATATCCCGACGAGTTGCCTAAAGTTAAAATAATAACGAGTGAGAATATGGAAACTCTGGCAAAAGAGAGTAGTGATTTCAGAAAGAAAGTTAGAGGAGAAGCCATTGGGCGGTTGGGATAGAATGGTCGGGAAAGGTTTGGTTGAAGACACTTACGCGGAAGCTTTTGAAGGAGTTTATTGCCGAGTGATTGTAACCGCTGATGATGAAGAAACGTTGCGGAAAGCAGCCTTGCACGCGACAGCCACGCCTTCCATAGTCATAGGCAGAGTTGAAGGTGGAATAGACAAGTGGCTGAAAGAAAAAGAAACTCCTGACAAACGCAAAGGCGTGGTTCTGCAGTTCTGGGACAGAATAGACCCTAAAAAACCATTCAGTGACTCCTTAAAAAAATTTGAGATTGAGCTTTCTTACAGAATAAGGCAGGATATTCTTGTTAAGCCGTTCACTGCAGTTTTTGACGCGATGCCAAAGGCTGAAGGAAAAATTGACATGATGGAACGTGTGGGGCATTGTGGCGACGGCTACGAGTGGACGGAAAAACGTTACGGACGCGAAGTGATAGTCGTGCCGATAATGGTTCCAGACTTTATAATTGAACGGTATCTTGGATACGCGCATGGCGTGATGGGTGCAAACTTTTGGATAATGTGCAAATCGAAAGAGGCTCTTAGAGAAACTGGCATAAAAGCCTTAGACGCCATACACAGAGTAAACGGCGTAATAACCTCTTTTGATATCTGCTCTGCAGGGTCAAAGCCTGAAACGCGTTTTCCATGGATTGGACCTACAACGAACCACCCTTATTGTCCATCACTTAAGAAAAAATTGGGTAAGAAATCGAAAGTTCCAGAAGGCGTCAGCTACATTCCTGAGATAGTGATTAACGGAATCTCTCTTGAGGCTGTGAAAAAAGCCATGAAAGCCGGCATAGAAGCAGCCGTGAATGTTGATGGCGTAGTGAAGATTTCAGCTGGAAACTACGGTGGAAAACTGGGCGAGTATAAGATTTACTTGCGCGAGCTGATCGCATGAAACGTTTCGACGTTGTTGGATTCGGTGCGTTAAACGTAGACAAACTCTTCAAAGTAAACAAGATAGCTGGAGCGGAAGAGGAAGGTTTCATAATAGACTGCGAGGAGGCTTGCGGCGGTTCTGCGGCTAACACGATTGTGGGTTTGGCGAGGCTTGGTTGCAAAGTGGGTTTTATTGGGAAAGTAGCAAATGACCGAGAGGGCAAGATGCTGGTTGAAGATTTTCGAAAAGAAGGCGTCGACGCAAGCGGCATTATCCAAGTGAATGACGGACGAAGTGGCGTGGTGATGGGTTTCGTGGACGAGAAAGGCGAACGAGCATTGTATGTAGACCCTGGCGTGAACGATACAATAGGCTTTGCCGAAATAAACAAGGAATATGCCTTCCAGACAAAGTTTCTGCATTTGACATCTTTTGTCGGAGAGAAATCCTTTCAAACCCAGAAAAAACTAGTTGAAGCCCTTCTCGAAACAGTCAAAGTCAGCCTTGATCCAGGAGAGTTGTATGCACGAAAAGGCATCGCCGAGCTGGAGCCCATGATAAGTAAGGCGTTTGTTTTGATGCCTAACCAAGCCGAGCTCAAATTACTAACAAAAATGAATGATTATGAGAAGGGCGCAAACCTACTCCTAAAAAAGGGTGTGAAAGTGGTTGCCGTAAAGCTCGGTAGCAAAGGCTGTTATGTGACTGATGGAAACCAAAAACATTTGATAAAATCTTTCAAGGTTCGAGTGGTTGACACAACGGGTGCGGGCGACGCTTTCTGTGCTGGCTTTCTATACGGGCTACTTTACGGCAAAAGCCTTTACGAATGCGGGAAACTTGGCAATTTTGTAGCGTCAAAATGTGTAATGAAAATAGGTGCCAGACCTGGGCTTCCAAGCCTTGAAGATTTAAAAAAGAACAAGCTGGCATGATTATTTAATGAGCAAAATTTTAGTAAAAAAGAAAGAGCCAGTGACGATACGAGAAGCAGATGAAGCTGATGCGCTCGAAATAAGAAATGTCATTAACAGCGTTGCAGCCGAGAAATATTACATTGTTCCAGAAGATTCGAGAGAAGATTGGCGTGAGACTATTAAGGAGATAAAGAAGAGAAATGGAGTAATTATAGTCGCACAAGCCAAAGACAAAATCGTAGGCATGGCATATTTGGCTAGAGGAAAATTCGAAAAGAACAAGCATGTCGCGTCGTTGGGCATCACTATTTTGAAGAGTTACAGGCGAATGGGCATCGGCACGGCAATGATGAATCACTTACTCGAATGGTCCAAAAAGCAAGAAGGCTTAGAAAAAATCACGTTAGAGGTCTTCTCAACAAACAAGCCCGCAATAAACCTTTACCGCAAACTTAGTTTCGAAATTGAAGGCGTAAAGAAAAGACAGTACAAGATTAGAAACGAGTACGTTGACGAAATGACAATGGCAAAATTCTTGAACTAGCTTTTCTTTTCAAGGTAGTTTATCAAACTTTCTAAGATTAATTTTCCGTCACCGTATTGCGGCATCTGCCTTTGCCGTGTCCAATCTGGTTGTTGCCACCAGTAGAAGGCTCTTTCTGGATGTGGCATCAAACCGAATATTGTTCCTTCTGGGTTGCATATTCCCGCTATGTCATGGAAAGAACCGTTCGGATTCGCCGGATAATGTCCTTCTGCGTATTCGCCATTTTTCTTGCAGTAGCGAAAAACCAGCTGGTCATTCTCATAAAGCCTTTCCAGAAGGTGCTTTTCCTTCTCTTTTGCGAATATGAATCTGCCTTCTGAATGCGCAATTGGAACACGCAAAACTTTTCCTTTGGGAATCTTTGACGTAAACACACATTTTCCATTGTTTTCATGTTTAAGATAAATCCAACGGCAATTATACCCCGGCGGAATGTTCGTGGCTAAAGACGCTTCTGGATAGTAGCTCATCCCATCAAAACCCGGAAGCAAACCAGCTTCAACAAGCACCTGAAAACCATTACAAATGCCAAGAATGGGGCGATGTTCATCAACAAAAGCTTTCAACTCCTTGCCCATCTTAGCCAGTATCCACTTAGCCCATATTGCACCAGCCCGCACATAATCCCCGTAGGAGAAACCGCCTGGAAAAACCAAAGCATGATATTCCAGCAGTCTACCACGCTTGACAACATCGTTTACATGCACAACTTCCGCGTGCACGCCTAACTCTTCAAGCGCCCTTTTCGTTTCCGCATCACAGTTGGTTCCGCCCACACGCAAAACACAGACTCTAATTTCTTCGCGCTTCACAGCTTACACCCCACTGCTTAGCGTTTTCTTCCAACTTGCCAACAACTCAGCAAGCGACGCATCAGCAACAACTTCTCCATCCAACCCTTTGATGTGCAACCGTGGTTTTTCGCTGACTCTGCCTATCTCCGCGCACACTGTACTCTTCATTAAAGTTTCAAAATCCTTCTTATCCCTCTCTGAAACTTCCACTAAGAATCGGCTGTTTGATTCTGAGAACAAGACAAAATCGTTGCGGTCTACATCTTTTGTCGGAACTTTTTGTAGATGTAACTCCATCCCGTATCCACCTGCAAAAGCCATCTCTGCAGCAGCAACCGCCAAACCGCCTTCAGACAAGTCATGACAAGCCTTAACCAGACCCAAATCAACAGCCTTTATGATGGCACTAAACGTTCTTTTAGCTTGAACCGCATGTACTTTTGGCACCGTTTTCCCAACAAACCCTTTCAGCCTATAATATTCTGAGCCGCCCAACTCTGCAAATGTCCGACCGACAATGTAAACTGCATCGCCAGCCTCTTTAACATCCATTGAAACAGCCAAGCGGATGTCTGGAACGATGCCTAAAGCCGTGATTAAAAGAGTCGGCGTCACCGGACCAAGCGGAGACTCGTTGTATAGGCTGTCTTTTCCAGAAATAAACGGCGTTCTAAAAGCTTTTGCAAACTTGTAACATGCCTCGCACGCCTTGACTAAGCTGCCAAGTCTTTCAGGCTTTTCCGGGTTGCCCCACGTAAAATTATCCAGCAATGCGATTCTTCTTCCGCCAACAGCCACATTATTCCTAACCGCCTCATCTATCGCAGACGCAGCCATCCAATAAGTGTCAATCTTACCATAGTTCGGGTTCATCCCGCAAGAAATGGCTATGCCCTTCCAAGATTTCTCCAGAGGCTTTATGACGGCGGCATCGTTAGGTCCGCCAAACTCTCCTTGCAAAGGCTTAAGCGTTGTATTACCTTTCACTTCATGGTCGTAACTGCGAATTACGCTTTCCTTGCTTGCAATGTTCGGCGAAGACAAAAGCTGCAAAACAATGTCCGTTTGATTTTTTGGCTCTGGAAAAACTGGTTCCTCAAAATTTGAAGGTGCAAACTTTGCTGTTCTCACAATTTTTGGCGGTTCAAAAAGAAAGGAAATATCCATCTCAGCGACCTTTTCGCCACGGTAATAAATTCGTAAAAACTTATCTGGAGTGTATTTTCCAATAGCCGTAGCCTCAACATCCTCATTCTCAAAAATCTCCAAAACCTTACCGAGATTCTTTGGCGGAACTGCCAAAAGCATTCTCTCTTGCGATTCGGAAACGTAAATTTCCCAAGGAGCCAAACCCGGATACTTCAATGGAACCTTATCAAGCTCTACAACAGCGCCACAGCCAAACTTCTTTGCTGTCTCGCCAACCGCAGATGATAAGCCACCACCTCCAAGGTCTGTTATCGCCGACGCCAACCCACGGTCTCGAACCGTGATTATGGCTCTTTTCAGCTTTTCCTCCTCAATCGGATTTGCAATTTGAACCGCCGGTCTAGAAACTTCTTCAGATTTCTCCGTTAATTCAGCAGAGGCGAAGGTTACTCCGTGGATGCCATCGCGTCCAGTTTTTCCGCCAGCTAAGAGAATTATGTCGTTGGGCTTTGCGTTTTTGCTAAATTTTTTTAGCGGAAGCAACCCGGTACATCCGCAGTAAACAACCACGTTTCCAACGTAGCTTTCGTCAAAATATATGGCACCACTCACGGTGGGGATTCCCATGTTGTTGCCGTAGCTTCCTATACCCGCCACCACGCCCATGTAAATATACTTTGGATGCTTAACTCCAGGCGGAAGCTTACCATAATCGAAATCTAACGGTCCAAAACCTAAAAGATCAGTGCACGCAATCGGGTCAGCCCACACCCCCAAAATGTCTCGGATGACGCCGCCTACGCCAGTCGCGGCTCCACCAAACGGCTCTATAGCCGAAGGATGATTGTGAGTCTCAACTTTAGCCGCTACACCATAGCCTCTATCGAATCGTATAATGCCCGCATTGTCTTCAAAAACTGAAAAACACCATTTCGGATTAATCTCTTCCGTAGCCCTCGCAATATATGTTCTAAAGAGATTGTCAATCTCTTTTTCCCTCATCTTTATTTTGCCTTTGAAAGTCTTGTGAAAACAGTGCTCCGACCACGTTTGCCCAATGGTCTGAAGCTCCACATCAGTTGGATTTCGTCCTTTTTTCTTGAAATATTCTTGAACTGCCTTCATCTCTTGCAAATTTAGGCCTACGCCAAGTTCTCGGCTGATTTCCAGGAGTTGCCGCTCTGTAGCCTCGAACACATTTATTTCAAAAACTGGAGAAGCTGGTTTTCTATGGACGTAGAGGCTACGGGTCATTTTTATTCCTCAATCGTTATTGCGTAGTTGTCTTTTGTTGGGTTTGCCAGAAGCCTTCTGCACATTTCATCAGCTTTCGCTTCAGCCTCTCTTCTCGAATCAGCATTAAGAATTACACGGTAAACTTTGCCAACATTAACAGTTTCAACTTTATACCCAAGCTCTTTCAGCAAGCGTTCTGTGGTTTCGCCTTCCGGGTCGCTGTGTCCGGGTTTGAGGTTGACTTCAATTTTTAAACGGTATTTCATGGGTTAAGTTTGAATTTTATGGGATTTAAACGCTTTTATCAATAACAAAGCAAATTGCTACTTCAGAATTATCTTCTTACCTTTATAATGAATCTTTATGCCTTGGGAACTTGTCACATTGCCTATTTGTTCCGCTTGCACGCCAGTTTTCTCCAAAATGTCGATGGCTTTGTCCTTGTCTTTTTTGTCAACTACTACTGCAAAACCCCAACCCATGTTAAATGTCTTGAACATCTCCTCATCACTTATTATTCTGCCCAACTTTGAAGCAGTCTTTTGAATTACTTCGAAAATTGGTTGCGGCTTAAAGCTGTCAAATTCAAAGCCGATGCCTTTTGAGAACCTTGTTAAATTATCAAATTTGAGATATGCGTCGCCTGTAATGTGCACTGCAGCCTTCACTTTAAGTGCATCAGCAACTTTGAGTAATGGTTTAACATAAATTTTCATGGGTTCCAACACTTCCAAAACAACCTCACGATCTAGTCCTTCTAAAATGTCATGTGGCTCATACATGCCACCCCACTTTTTGAAAAGAATTTTCCTCGCCAAAGACACGCCATTACTGTGGATTCCAGAGCTACGCAAGCCTATGACAGAATCGCCCGCCTTTATGTCTTTTCCATAAATTATCTTTTCCCGAGCCACTTCGCCTATTGTAGCCACGACCATATCAAAGCCTTTTCCTTCCACAAGTCCCCTCACCACTTCGGCGACATCACCAATTTCTCCACTCGGCACCACGCACTCGGCTTTTTCTGCACCGTTCGCTATGCCCTTAAGCCACTCCCCAACTAAATACGGGTCTGAAACCTGCGCGTGAATGTTGTCCGCGATGGCTAATGGTTTAGCTCCAGACCTTATAACATCATTAACAGCCAACGCCACAGCATCAACGCCTATCGTATCATATTTCTCGGCTAACTGCGCAACAAGCACCTTAGTACCCACGCCTTCGATGACTAAATCTAAGTAACGGTTTTCACTGAATGGGAAAATGTTTCCATAAGGAAGCCGAACAACTTCGCCATAATGACTGTGCCTGTATGTTTTTGTCAGAATTTTTAGGGTTTTCTTGGATTCAGCTCTTAAATCTCTGTTGACACCAGCTTGGGTGTACGTGAATTTTCGAGGCAACAGTATTCTCCCTTGCTTAGATGTTGATAAAGTTTGCTTATAAAGAAATATATGAAGTTTTCAAGTTTTATGCAAAGAATAACAATTACTAATGTAGTTTTTCGACGTCATTCCACTTTTGGGGTTAGACGGGGCAAGCGGAATTTGCTTTTAAGCCGAAAGGAGAAGGGATTAAAAGCGTGAAACAAACGAATATTCCGCTTGCCTTTGTGCTAACCTTTCATAACTCAAGGATTGCAGTTTAGTTTCTCTTGAAGCTTTTGAGAGCATTTCTTGAAGAACGTAGTATTGTCTCAGAAATGCAAGTCCTTTCTCACTGGTGACATACAAAAAGCGACCATTTTTTAAAGTAGTTTCTGTGAAGCCGATTTCGATTAGAGATTTTAAGTATCTATTGAGTTGGGCAGAGTTCGTCTTAGTATGTTTCATTATGAAAAATCTAGATGCACCATTTTCCTTCATGGCTTCCAGCATTAAAGCGATGATATCAAAATGGCTCCTGTATTTCCTGTTGAATCGGGGGATTGTATGACCCTTTAGCAGAGGGATGCAAAGCTTTGCTGCATAACGCTCCAAACTATATACCCACCATATATTCTGCTTGTTGAATGAGTTACGGATTTTTTCGGTAGACTACATTGAAAGGTCAGCTAAACATTCGAGAAACTGTTGAAACTGTTGAAATTAACATAGGCCCTTGCGAAGACTTTTTAAGTCGATTTCAACTGAAACTATTGAAAAGGAAGACAAATGTCGCAACGTAAGCTAGCACCAGATGAAATAAAATCCTTACAAGAAGTTCTAAACGCAGACCTTAAAATCGCCAATATACGGCTACGGGAAGGTGAATATCAACACACTCTTGCCAAGACCATCGCATTGTTCCAACTTGAACTATGTTTTCCAGACGTGAAAGATCTCGTAAAAAGATTGTATGGGAAAGAAAAAGCGAATGACATTCAATTCATCCGAAAAATTCAAACAATTCTGAAGAAAATGGAAAAGGGCAATATCGTGAAAATCTTGCCAAAGAAGAGACCATGGGACCTACAAAGATATGCCCTCTCGAGTTTTAGGTTTAACGATGCCGACAAAAACCTAATACTTCTAGTGACTGAGCAGGAAATAAAAGATGCGAAAGACCTACTGAAAACTGTAATAAGTCAACAAGAAACAGCTGTAGCTAAAAAAATGATAAACGCTAAGGCTAAAGCTTTCGCGCTTGCGTTCATAGCCTTATTAGCATATGCAGCAATTTTATGGGACATTATGCAACCTGTCATTAATCCGGCAATATTTGTCTTAGCCTTTTCCTTTGCTACCATATGTTCAGTTATGCTTGGGAAAACACTCGCAAAAATATGATTACTATACATATTACCTTAACGTTTAATAATTCTATGTTCTAACATAAGAGAGCGTGGTTAAATTGAAGACAGCCGTATTGAGTTTGCTTATATCACTATGTCTATTGCCTGTTCCATTTCCTTTAGTTTGGAAAGTAGATGTAAAAGCGGAAACTAGTATCTTGTACGTAAATCTCCGTAATGTTTCAGGTCCGTGGGATGGCACTCAACAACATCCTTATAAAAATATAACAAGTGCTTTAACAAATGCCATGGATGGCTATACTATTTTCGTTATCAATGGAACATACGTTGAAAACCTTGTCATCAATAAAAGTGTGTCACTGATTGGTGAGCTTGTGGACCTTACAATTATTGATGGTTTTGGAATCGAAAACGTGATTGTTATAACAGCTGAAAATGTGACTCTTAGAAACTTCACTGTCCAAAACAGCGGAGTAAACGCAACGGATTGTGCAATACTATTGAACTATTCTAGTCGAGTTGTTATAAGTTATAACAAAATAAAAGAGAATACAAATGGAATCAATCTTCGTTTCTCTAACAACAACATAATTCTAAACAACACAATCTTTTCTAACGCCTTAAATGGAATCAGTCTTCAGTCCTCAAGTGGTAACACAATATCTGGTAACGCACTCACCAACAACACAAATGGTGTCTATTTTTTGTCTTCAAGTGATAATGCAATATCTAGTAACACGGTAGCTTATAACACAAATGCTGGTATCTACTTTTTCTCTTCAAGTACCAACATAATTTCTGGCAATACGATATTTTCAAGTTACTATGGAATTCAGTTTATCCTCAGCGGTGAGAACATGATTTACCATAACAATCTTAACAACGCTAAACAAGCATACACTGACACGGTGAACTTTTGGAATTATGATGGTGAAGGAAATTATTGGAGTGATTATTCCGGTCATGATTTAAATTATGATGGAATAGGAGACGACCCATATGTTGTGGATGCAGCATTTCAAGATAATTATCCTCTTATGGGCATGTTTTCTATCTTTTATGTTAACTTTCAAAGTGAGACGTACGCTGTACCCTTTATTTGTAACTCAACAATCTCCGATTTCAAATTTGACATCGCGGTAGAAACAGCAAACAAAATGATAGTATTCAATGTTACTGGCGAAGAAGCTACGACCGGTTTCTGCAGGATTGCTATTCAGACAGAATTAATGAACTACACACTCATAGTTATTATAGATAACGAAGAGGTTCCAGCAACCTTTCTGACCCCCTCAAATGAGACACATCGCATCTTATACATCAACTATACCTTTAGTACACATGCGATCAGAATAATCTCATCTAAAACAATGTACCTCTACACCCAACTGCTCACTGATTACGCCAAACTGCAAACAGATTTTAATAACCTAAACTCATCATATTATCAACTCCTGAATAACCATACAATTCTCTCAGAAAACTACAATATTCTTCAAGGAGCTTACAATCAATTGAACTACTCTTTTCTGGAGCATTTGTCAATTTACGCTGAAAGTATGCGCAATTTTCAAAACTTAGCCTATATTTTTGCGGCAGCTATGGCAATCTTTCTTCTTACTACCGTATACTTGTCAAAACGTGCTCATGCGAGCGTTTCAATTAAGACAAAAGTGAAGGAGGAAAAATTAGCATAAAGTTGGGCATTCATAAAGATTTTGAACCGTGAAAAACCTAAATTATCTCAAGTGATACTCAGTGAAATCAATTTTATCCCATGTTTGTATGCCTGCTTATTTACGTCAACAAGTCTTTTAGTTACAGTAGCTTCTATGGCGTTCTCCATTGCTTTTTCGCTGATGATGCTTATGACTTTTGCTAAAGCGCCAAGCATAATCATATTTGCATACATTTTTGCTCCAAACACGTTTTCAGCGTTCTCTGTTGCTGGAATCTGAAACACTTTCGCCTTTGTCTCTGGTATTTTCTTCACGTATGTGTTGTCGACAAGTAACACTCCATCTTCTTTTAGATCTTTTAGGTGTTTCTCAAGGGCTTGTTGGCTCATTGCGACCAGTATGTCGTTTTTTCTTACTGCTGGAAAACCGATTTTGCTGTCTGAGATTATCACATCGCTTTTGGCTATGCTTCCTCTCGCTTCCGCGCCGTAGCTTTGCGTTTGAACTGCATTTTTTCCCTCGTAGACTGCTGCTTTGCCTAGTATTTGACCTGCTAAAATCACGCCTTGTCCACCGAGCCCGCTTATTCTAACTTCAATTTTCATCGATTTTTTGTGCCTCCTTAACTGTTTCGTATACATTATCAACAAATGTGGGACGTTGTCTTTGGATAAATTCACCTACGACTATTTTGTGGGCTAGCGCGTCATCGCTGAGTTTTTCTGCTTGCCCTATTGAAATAGCGTTTTCTTTAAACCATTTTAGCATTTCTCCTGCGTCTTTGAAGCCTACTCTTCTTCCGAAGGCTGTTGGGCACTGACTTACTACTTCAATGAACCTGAAACCTTTCTTTTCAATTGCTTTCTTTATGGATTCTTTAAGTTCGTTTTGGTGGATTGTTGTCCAACGTGAAACGTAACAAGCGCCCACTGTTACAGCGAGTCTTGCAGCGTCTAGTGGATTTTCGAAGTTTCCGTATGGTGTTGTGGTGGTTCTTGCCTTAAATGGTGTTGTCGGCGCAACTTGTCCGCCGGTCATTCCGTAAATCATGTTGTTGACCATTATGACAAGAACATCTAAGTTTCTTCTAGCCGCGTGGATGAAGTGGCTTAAGCCTATGCCAACTATGTCTCCGTCTCCGCCGAAAACAACCACGTTAATCTTTGGGCGTAGCAGTTTTATTCCCATCGCAACTGGAATGCTTCTTCCATGCGGTGTATGAACTGAGTCTGCAATAAAATGGGGTGATGGAATCCACGCGGAACAGCCTATTCCACTGCAAAAAACGAACTTGTTCAAGTCTTCATGGCCTAGTTCGTGGACGGCTCTCAAAAAAGTGTTCATGACTGTGAATATGCCGCAGCCTGCGCAGAATGGCATTTCTATGTTTCTTAAGTATTTTCTTACTGAGAACTTTTCAGTCATTTTCTAGGCCACCTCCTGGATTTTAGCTAGCATTTCTTCTGGGGTGATTAGTTCTCCACCGCCAATTTTGTTCAGTGGAATAACTTTCGTTAAACTTTCTGCGGCTCTCTCCACTTCGTAAAATATCTGTTTTAGATTCATTTCTGGCACAATTATCTTCTCAGCTGATTTTGCCAATTTTTTGACGATTTTTTCTGGAAAAGGCCATAGGGTCTTCAGCCTGACGTATCCTGTTTTTATTCCAATTTTTTCCGCGTTTTCTGTTGCTTCGTAGATGGCGCGTGATGTGCAACCGAAGGCGACTATGCCTATTTTGCATTTGTCGATGTTGTAGCTTTCATAATCTGCAATTTCTTCTACATGGGTTTGTATTTTGTTGTTGAGTCTCTCTACGAGTTGTCTGTGAACAATTGGGTTGGCTGTTGACCTAACGCCATACTCGTCATGGGTTGACCCAGTAACAATAACGTTGAAGCCTTCTCCAACCGCAGGCATGGGCGGAACTTCCTTCGAACCAAAAAACGCCTTTTCTTCAGTCTTTGGTTTTCTACGATTAATTATCTCTATGTTTTCGATAGATGGCACTGTTACTTGTTCTCTCATATGGGCGATGATTTCGTCTGCGAGAAGTATGACTGGAGTGCGATATTTCTCTGCGTGGTTAAACGCTTTAATGGTTAACGTGAACATTTCCTGTACAGAGTTTGGCGCGAGCACTATCGCTGAGCAGTCTCCGTGAGTACCCCAGCGAGCCTGCATCACATCGCCTTGTCCGCATTTTGTGGCTTGTCCAGTGCTTGGTCCTGCCCTTTGCATGTCAGCAATGACGCATGGCGTCTCAGTCATGAACGCGTAGCCTATCAATTCTTGCATTAGACTGAAGCCGGGTCCGGAGGTGGCGGTCATGGCTTTGTTTCCAGTCCAGCTTGCGCCTATTACGGCGCCTAGAGAAGCCATTTCGTCTTCCATTTGTATTGTGATTCCGCCGAGTTGTGGTAGGCGTTTAGCCATGTGTTCAAACATTTCGGTGGCAGGAGTAATGGGGTAACCTGCAAAAAAGCGGCATCCAGCAATTATTGCTGCTTCAGCGCAAGCCTCGTTTCCTTGCCAAAAATAAGTATGTGAATTTGCCGTTTTCATGGTTTTAATTTCCCTCTTTATGGGGTAGAGGATAGAGTAATAGATAAAAGTATAAGTTGATTATCACCTTTTTGCATGTTTTGACGTTGCGTTGCGGTCGTAGTCCAGTTTGGTTAGGACATCGGCTTCCCAAGCCGACAACCCGGGTTCAAATCCCGGCGACCGCATCAATCAAGAGGGGAATCTATCGAAGAATCGTCCCGGTCGCATATTTGACTTGCCAGAATCTTGTTGTTGTTTTGCAAATAAAAAAGGGAGATTTGAACAATTTGTATCTCGGCTAAGGGTATGTCTTTCCGTAGTTTTTGGCTATGAACCCTATGTCTTTCATGTCAATCTTGTGGTCGTCGTTGAGGTCTGCATTTGGGTTGTAACTTGGCTGTCCGATTGATGTACCGTAAGCCTTACTACAGAATCCTATGTCTTTCATGTCGCACTTATTGTCGGTGTTGATGTCTCCTGGCCCTGTGACTGCAATAACTTCATCAATGAGGGAATTGTTGTACACGTTTATTTCGTCGGGAACTATTCCAGCGTAAGCGGTTATTGTGTAGTTTCCGAGAACATAGTCCGTGGTATTCCATATGAACGTCAAAGTCATTTGTGTGCCTGCGGCTAGATTGACAACATTTGTAGTTCCTATCAAAGCTGTCGCGTTTGCATACACGGTCACGGTGAAGTTTTCAGCGAAATCTCCTTGGTTTGCGACAGTGACGATTACATGTGCTGTGAATCCTTTGCAGACAATGGGCAGTGGTATGCATCCGTCTTTACATGTTGAGATGTCGGTGACGGCTACGTCATGGTCTGGATATGGGAACATGCATGGATAAGTCTTCGAAACAGCAACGCAATGGAAGGGCGCCTGAGTGGGGTTTGCGCTCCACACGAATCCTGTGTCTTTATTGAAGAACCATAGTGTTCCAGCATTGTCAACTGATGCTCCATACTTTCCGGAGAACGTCAAGTCAGCAGATTGTATCGCGCCTGGCATCAAGCCTATTATTTGCTGAAGTGTTCCACCTTTCGTGAGGAGGTAAGTGTTTGTTGGCGCTCCTCCTGTTGCCACGTAATCGCCGTTCTCAGAGATTGACACTGTGTAGAAGTCGTCAGTTGGGATACCTGACGAGAAAGTCCAAACCGGGTTCACGTCTCCTCCGTCCCAACCGTTGCCGCCGTCGTTCCAATAGTTGAGGTCGCAGCCGAGAGCGTCGGATGGGTCGTCGTTGACTGAGACTACGCTGCTTCCAGTGCACGGCATGTCCACTCTGACGAAGCCACCCTTTGGAAGTACGTAGAACCAGACGATTGAACCTGTTCTGTCAAACAGTACAACTCCGGCTGGAAAGAGACCCATTGGAACGTCGTAGACACTGACTGCCACGTATTCACCGTTGCCTGATATTGCCACCCAGAAAGCGTAGAAGTAATCCATTCCGCCGCAGCGAGTCCATACTGGTACTCCGTCGTTGGGTCCCCATCCTGGTACTCCATCTCGCATGTGAGAGAAGTAGTGAATGAATCCAGTGTTGTAGTCTGCGCAGATTATGTAGTTGCCGTCTTGTGAAATTTCAACGATAGTTTCTGGTGCTTCGTCCCAATATTGCCAAATTATGCTGCCAAATTGGTCGAATAAGTATAGTCCTTGGTCTGTTGCTGCCGCTACTACTACGTAACCGTTATAGTAGTTGTATTTGACATCTACAGATTTGGATTCGGTTCCAGCCCAGCCGCCATCATAGCTTATCGATACGGGTAATGTCGTTGCCCAGAGTACATTGCCAGGGGGTGCGCCAAGAGAGTTGTCGAACAGCCACAAGTTGCCAGTGGCGGGTTGCACAGGTAAGCGTGTACCCGCAGCTATGTACCTTCCATTGTTATCCATCGCCACTGAAACTACTGGATTTGCAAGGGCAAATTGCCACTGTAGCGTTCCGAAGAAATCCCAAACATAAATGTTTGTGTCTTCTGAGCCTGCAGCAACAATTCCTGTCTTGCATGAGGTTACAACTGCATATTCTATCTCTGTATAGATTAGTTCGCTTGGCAAGTATTCTCCATCGAATTCAAGGAATTCGTCTGGAGTGTTTTGGCATGAGCCGAAGTTGTCAATAATATACTCTGCGGGGTAGTCATAGAATCCGAAGGGTCCTCCTGGACTTGGTGATGGCCCTATTGGATAAAAGTCGTGAGAAACGTATAGTGCATCGTTGTGAAGTGTTTCTGGTGGTCCCGTGTGGGGATGTGGGGGTGGTGGCAACACTCTACCCTTAGCAAGTCCAATCTCTGCAGCGTCTATGTATGGATCGCTTACCGCAAGCATCCAGTTTGTTGAGTCAACGCCTGCACAGGTTACGTAGTGACCGCCGACACGCACCCACTGTTGTATGTATGGATTGAATTGCCAGAATCCAAGAAGCAACACTACATCTTGGCACTTTTTGATTTCACCTTCTATCCAGAGGAAGTCTGGAGCTTTCTGCAAGTGAACATAGAATTTCCAGTCAAGCCCTTGGCGAGATATGTACTCGTTAAGCCCCATCGTCATCTCGTGAACTTCTGTGCCGCAATGCATGTGACCGAATCTTTGACCGTTAGTATCCATAAGAAACGCAAGATCTTCGACAAGTGGCGGAGCGTTTTGTGGGTCATGATCATCCCAAACTCCCGGAGCGTAGCTTTGGACTAATGGGAAATTATCGTTGATGGTTGGTGGGGGTATAGGATTTGGTTCGCTTTCTGAGTCAAGCCACCATAAGGAGTTTGCTATTGCTACTGGTCCGCAATAACTCCATGTGTCAACTGGCGGGAACGGATTAGTCCAATTGTGAGCGCCCCATTGTTTCTGGTCAAAATCTGGGACGCCGCTGGGTGCATAATCTGGATATGGTGGTTTGAAGTACCAACTGGTTTGTGTAACACGCCCATTTATAATTTTGTCGACTGGAATAGGGTTTTGGTATGGGTCGAATAGATAGTATTCTGCTATAGTTAAGTCGCTTATGCCTCCACCTGTACAGTGGAATGTGAAGTGCGCCAGTGGTATAGAACCATGAACTGGGGGTTCGGCTACGCTTTCTATTAGCATGTAACCCATTTCATCATTAACCACTTTATTTGTGGTCGAAAACGGAGGGACTGCTTCAACATCTATAGCATCTATGATTGAAGTGTCATAGGTCAGAATTATTCCATCCATGAAGACATCAAAAAAGCTGTCAACCCAGACAAACACGTCGAAAAATGATTCCACTGGAATTTCTTGTTCTGGCGGGTCAACGCGAAGGGTTGTTGGCTCTTGTCCGCGTACGTTTGTGTTAATAATTATTGGCATAGTCAATATGAAACAAAGCAGTATAGTCACTACCATTTCCATTTTTCCAATTATTTTTCGCATTTTCTCTTCTCCTTTCCCTTTTACTACTCAAACAACTCCAGAATAATCCAAAACATAGTTCAGATTAGACTGAAAATGTTTGCAAGCAAAGCTTAAGCTGTTTATGACATAAAAGGTTTCTGTAAGTTTATTATAGAACAAAAGTGCGTTTGCTTACTGAGCCATCACTTGAAAAGTTAGGCTGGCATCCAAGTTTTTCCGATCTGGCTTTTCACAATTTGTTTTCCCTTTTAATACTCTAAACTAGCATATTCAACAATTCATGCGCTTCTTAAAGTTTTGTGGGTCAAGTTCCGACATTACGCAGGGTTCCTCTTTTTCCAATTCTTAATTGTCTTTCGCCTCTGAACGTTGATGTACTCGCGTTCTCAATTTGAATCGTGTCTCCCGTGGATATGGAGCTTATCTGTTCATTCCACAAGCACAGCTTAATCGTTCCTGTTTCATCCGCTATCAAAGCGTTAGCCACGCTGGCATAGTTTCCAAACCTAGTAAAAACAAGTGTTGGTCTAGCAATCTCCAAGACTTTCGCTTTCAAATTGACCTTTTTCATTCCGATTCGCAAATCTCTGATCCGAAAGGAACGCTTTCCGTTATCTCTTCTAATTAGATAACTGCGAAGCATTTCGGTTTTTCTGAAATCTCTGATTGCATTATTTTGTTCAAGAAGAAACTCTTCAGGTATCGGGAATTGTGCAACTACTTTTGGACCATTTGTTATCAGAAAGATAGCCATGTTTTTTTGTTTGCCCCGACATTCGATTGAAAGATTTCCACATGCGGATTTCCGGTTCTCCCATGCAGAAATTAACGCATAAAAAAGTTTGTCAGGGTCAACTTCATATTTTATTGAAAGAAAGGCGAGGTACTCGCCGGGGGATGCTTTGTTTCGCAATGTTTTCCTACTCTTTTGTCAGCGTTATCTCCATTGTTGAAACCATCCTTGCTCTGTTTTCGCCTTCTCTCGGTGGCATTTCTGCTGTGCCTATTGACACTTTACTAATTTGCAGGTCTTTTAGGAAGCGTCTTCTGGCTATTTCGGCTGCGTCAACAGCTGTTGTGATTGCTTGTCCGCGCGCTTTCAATGTTATTTCTTTGGCATTGCTTGCTGAGAGGCTTGTGATTATTGCAAGAACGTAGGCCATTGGTGGTTTGTTTCCAATGAAGATAACATCCTTATTTTCTGTCATTCCTTCTCACTCCTTTTTTGTTGTTGTATGTAACGTTGCTCTGTACACGTCTGCCAACTATAGAACGTTACTGACAAATAATCTTCAATCTTGCTTATAAAGGCAATTAAAAAATTGGTTAGGCTGACGCGTGTAATCCATGGATTTATGGGAATAACTCTGCAGATTTGATTCGCACGCGATATTCCGGCACAAGATATGTAAGCGTTTATGTCTACTTCACAAACTTCATTGGATGTCTTTTGAATTTCTTCTTGCAGGTTAAGCTGCAAAAGTGATAGGTTTCGCCGTCGTAGGTGATTTTAAATTTTGCTGTCTTCTCATCAAGAACAATACCGCAAACTGGATCTTTAGGCATTATTTTAGTCTTAACCTCATACAAGAGTGTACATTCTATTTATTATGGTTAGTGGTTAAAAAAAGGTTTCTGAGACGAAGTAAAGATGTTAGCTTATAAGCCTAATATCTTCTCGGAGGTCTTCGTTTAGAATAGCATTCTCGGCAGTATACCGGTCTGCTTCCGTCGGGTTTGAAGGGAACTTCGCATTCCTTTCCACAGTCGGCACAGACTGCCTTGTGCATTTCTTTTTCATACATTTTACTGATTCAACTCCTTATACTGTTTAGCGCAAAAACTCTTTTTTTGCACAAGCTCATTAGTTGACAACCTTGTTTTAAACTTATCCATTCATAAACACAGATTTCGGGATTGTCTTTGCATACTGATGTAAGACATTGCGCCTGAATTGAGAGGAATTTGAATAGCTAAGATAGCTCTTCAATAGTAGTTTTGGTTAAAGCTTTTATGTTGTTGAACTCCGCAATTTCTCCATAGCCTACGAGCGTTATGGCTGTTCCTTCACGTCCCACTCTGGCTGTTCGGCCGATCCTGTGAAAATAGACTAAAGCGTCTAGCGGGACATCATAGTTTATTATGTGAGTTATTCCTTGAATGTCTAAACCTCTTGCAGCAACATCCGTGGCAACAAGCAATTTTAGTTTTCCTTTTCTGAAGGAGTTGATGACGAAATCTCTTTGCGGCTGAGTGAAGCCAGCATGCAGTGGTTTTGCGTCATATTGTCTTTCTCTCAATTTGTCGGCGAGGATGCTTGTGCTCATGCGGGTTTTGCAGAATATTATTGCTCGGTTTATGTGGTTCTCGTCTAAGATGTTGCAGAGTGTTTCGAATTTGCTGTGAGGATTTACGACCACGTAGTACTGGCTTATCTGTGTAAGGGCTATTTCATCTTTGCTCACGAGTATCTTTTCTGGATTTTTCATGTATCTGTTGCATATCTTCATTACTGATTGGTCTATTGTCGCTGAGAAAAGGCTCGTCTGCCTGTTGGATGGCACTCTTGAGAGTATGTATTCAATATCGTCTCTAAATCCCATGTCGAGCATCCTATCTGCTTCATCGAGAACGACGATCTTCACTGAGGACAGGTTTAAGATACGCCTTTTAAGTAGGTCGATTATGCGACCTGGTGTACCCGCAACTATCTGAACACCATCTTCTAACGCGTGTATTTGTCTTCCAATAGGTTCTCCGCCGTAAACTGGCAAGACTTTTAGTCCTGCGTACTTCCCGAATCGGCTCATGTGCTCCGCAACTTGGACAGCAAGCTCGCGGGTCGGCACTAAAACCAAACCTTGAACATTCTTGACTTCCAGATTCAATCGTTCAATCATTGGGATTCCGAAAGCCGCAGTCTTGCCAGTTCCAGTCTGTGCCTGCCCGATAACATCCTTGCCTTCAAGCAACGGAGTTATTGCCTGAGCCTGAATTGGAAAAAGATCACTGAATCCAAGCTCTTCAATGCCTTTCATGACCTCCGAGCTTAATGGCAAGTCTTTAAAGTACTGTATTTCCATATGTTTCATTTCTCCTGCCACAAAATTTTTCATGCTCTCTCTAAAAGCTTTCAAAAGCCTAGTTATTACATGAATTAATGTGACAGCACAACAAATGCTAATCTCTTATAAAAAGGTTTAGCGTCGATTGGAAAGAAAAAAATGAGTTTACAGACTTAATATTCTTACTCCCAAACGTTTAATGCTCATGTGCGAGGCTTAGTGGATCTATTTCTAGTTCTCATTGGCAGAATCTCCCGCATTTCCCCTCTTCTTCTATGTGGTCGTATATATCCAGTTTACTTGTATCAAGTAAAGCGTGCCGTTTCTCGTTGCCACATAAGAATGTCACAAAGAAGTGCAAACACCTTATGACTTTTTACCTTGTTATGTTTAGATTAGAGAAACAAAAAATGGGAAGTAAGACTTGTGTGTTGGGACGTTTAGTCGAAATCCGATGGCTCTTCAGGCTTTTTTGGTGTCTTTGGTGCTTCTTTCTCCATGCCTTTAGCCGCGATTAGATCATCTATCTTTAAAATCATGCTTGCGGCTTCGGTCGCTGATTTGATGACTTGCCGTTTTACACGCAAAGGTTCGACGATGTTGAGGTTAAGCATGTCCTTTATTTTTCCTGTAAAGATGTCAACGCCATAGTACGGGCTGTTGTTGCTTTCATGTTCTGCCCTCAGTGAAACCATGATGTCAATTGGGTCAAGACCTGCATTTTCAGCCAACGTCATGGGGATTGCTTCTATGGCATCTGCAAAGGCTTCGATAGCCAGTTGTTCGCGTCCGCCCACTTTAGCAGCATAGTTTCTTAGTTGTCTGGATATTTCAGCTTCAGGTGCGCCTCCGCCAGCGACGATTTTGCCGTCTTCGATGGCGTTTCTGACAACACACAGCGCGTCATGAAGTGAACGTTCTGCCTCGTCCACAACATGCTCTGAGCCGCCTCTGACGACAATTGTGACTGCTTTCGGATTCTTACACTCTCTTACGTACACAAGCTTGTCTTCTCCAATTTTGATTTCTTCAACCATCTTTGCCTCTCCAAGCCCATCAGATGTCAAGTCTTTAACGCTTGCAATAATTCTCCCACCAGTAGCTCTCGCCAGCTTTTCCATGTCACTGCTGCTAATGCTTTTGACGGCAAGAATGTTTTTCTTAGCCAAGAAGTGCAACGCAACATCATCTATGCCCTTCTCACAGAACAGGACATTTGCACCGGTCTCGCTGACCCTTTCAACCATTTCTTTGAGCATTCGCTCCTCCTCATCCAGAAAGAGTTTCATCTGTTCGGGTGAGCCGATGTTTATTTTTGCGTCGAACTCTGTTTTCTCCATCTCAAGCTTAGCATTTAGCAGCGCTATTTTTGCTCTTTCTACCTGTTTGGGCATCTGGGAGTGAACAACTTCTTTGTCAATTACCATGCCCTTAACAAGCTCTGTCTCGTCCAAGCTCTTCCCATATTTCTTGAGGACTTTGATTAAGTCAATGTCGGCTTTCAGTTTTCCACCAATTTCTTCAACAACCTGTTTAACGGCTTCGACTGCGAGTTTTGCAAAGTGTTCTTTTGCAACTGTTATGCCTTTGCTTCCCATTGAAGTCAGTGCAACATTAACTAAGAGTTTGTCGTCTTTTATGCTCACTGGAACAGCTATCTTGTTAACGATTTCCTGTGCTTTTTCTCCAGCTTTCTTGTAGCCGTCAATGATTACGGTTGGATGTACGTTCTGGTCGAGGAGATTCTCCGCTTTTGCCAGCAGTTCTCCAGCTAACACTACCGCGGTGGTTGTACCATCTCCAACTTCATTATCCTGTGTCTTGGCGACTTCAACTAGCATTTTGGCTGCGGGATGTTGCACATCGAGTTCTTTCAGAATTGTTGCGCCGTCGTTAGTTATTGTGACATCTCCAAGACTGCTGACGAGCATTTTGTCCATTCCACGCGGTCCAAGCGTGGTTTTCACTGTTTCCGCTATGGCCTTAGCTGCCATAATATTGTTTCTTTGAGCCTCTTTTCCGGTTGTTCTGCCTGTTCCTTCTTTTAGCACTAAAATGGGAACTGTTCCTGAAGGTGCAGCTGCCACACGTATCACCTCCCAATACTTTCTTGTTGAGAGCGAAATTCATATGGCATTTTACACCATAAAAAGCGCCAAAATATAAATCTTTCTTTAAGGCTGAAAAATCAACACGCACGGAAGCTGGCTTAGAGTATTCTTCGGCTTCAGTAAAATAAATTTTCGAGAAACGAACATAGCTACGACAAGAATTTTACTAATACTCTCTGAGATGTGTCTATGGCGGACGTGGGATTTGAACCCTAAACCAGCAGGCAAATTCTCCAGAACTCTGAGACTCAGTTTCGAATTTCTCACTTTCTTCGAGTGTGAACCACATCAAACTGGCTTATGAGGATGGATGGAAGTCGATTTCATTTTGGTTCTTTCGCAAAGTCGAAAGCAGACACTTAGGTTTTAGGTTCATCTTTAGGTGTTTCTCCCTCTATTGATTTAGTGGATATCTCTCTTATTAGCGGCTCTCCTCCCTCAATCTCTATCTGCGCGTTAGGGTACTGCCGCTGGAGTTGCCGTCTCAACTCGTTGGCATCTGTGCCCTTCTCTACTCTTGCGTAAACTTTTGTGCCCTCAGTTGTCTGTGTGACACGTATAGAATACCCACCACTTACACGTCCTTCTTTGAATCCCTCAAACATCTCATTTGCCTCCGTAAACAGTGAGCCTTCAAAGAATTTGTCAATTATGCTTTTTTCTCTTTTTATGAGACATTTTTTCACTCTCTAAAGATTCAATGGTACATAAGTTTCTCCTCATATTTTCTGAGGTGCTCACTGGCTTCACCTACATCCATAAACAACGAATCGACTCTCTCCACATCCTCAACGGCGACCGCTTTGCGTTTCATGGTTACAGCGTTTTGTGCAGCCAAACTGAGGAGCTGTACTGCATATCTGAGCGAGGATTTTGCGCCTATGTCAGTCAGTTTTTCCAAAGCCTTGTCGTTTAGTGTTGCCCTTTCTTCTATGGCTCTTATGCTGAGAATCTCCTTTATACTCTCCGCGTCATACTCGTTAGTGGCAATTATAACCGACCTATCTATCAGGTCCAGTGGAAAACCCATCGGACTTTTGATGTCTGTGCCACGAATCGTTGTCACACCTCTGTTTGTTGCCAAAATGATTATTGGAACCAGTTCACTTTCTAAGGCTCTTCCAAGGAAACTGAAGGCTTCCAAATCCAAAAGATGCGAATCATCGATGAACAATACACCTGGATGAATGAACGCTTTTCCATCATCCACCCACTCTTTTACCTGTTGGTCTACGGCCATTCGCACTTCCGTGTCAATTTCTTTTGATTCTGAACCACCGAAAAACATTGAGAAAACTCCGCCGGAACGTTGCCTTGCGTTGAGTTCATCCAAATCAGTCAAAGTAAGCGTATAAACAAATTCCTTCTCTTTTAACACGTCGCCAGCGGGTCGGGGAATCTTCTGGCTGGTGTCTACGTCGTAAGTTCTACCCTTAGCGCTTTCTATGCACAAGCCCATGTTTGCGACTCTGCCACTTTCCGCGTCAATTTGAACAACATTTCCTTCAGTTATTCCTTGCTGAATTATTTGCTGTGCGATTGAGGCGCCTGCTTCGATGGTTTTCTCTTGTTTCGTGGTCTTCAAGGTTATTTGCACACTTTCCGGAACCTTCTGATAAGGATTGTAAGGGTGGGCGGTTGTTCGGATGTCGATGCCTGTTACTTCGCCTTCATACACTTTACGCATCTCGTGTACCTCAACGCCGATACACTTGCGTATAGCTTCAATCAGAACCTCTGTTTTCTTGCGCTCGCTGCTATAGATTTCGCTGCCGCTCATCTGGATGAAGGGGACATTTGTGCCCAGCTCTTTGGAGACAGCAACAGCAATTGCGGTTTTGCCAGTTCCGGGAGGACCAGCCAGAATCACTGTCTTGCCGCTCAGCTTTCCTTCTTTAATCATGTGAACCACTAAACCTGCTGCTTCGCGGGCTTTCTCCTGACCAACCATTCCATCCTTGACTTTTACTGCCTTCAAGTTCTTGTCTAAACCTAAACCTTTGATGTGTGTGTGGGCGCCAACGCGTTCAAACCGACTCACTTTGGAGGGCAATTCTTTTATTTCAGCCATGAAAAACCTCCAATAGGCATTATCTTTCTCTGTCTTGAGGCAATATTTGTGGAAATTTAAAAATTTTTCGTTCTACGGCTTTGAATACATTTGGACTATAACGGTGACAAAATCTTCCGAAAACGCATGTAGAAC
>CAYWII010000016.1:0-32335 GCA_964457175.1 uncultured Candidatus Bathyarchaeia archaeon | reverse complement strand
TCAGTATGTCAGAAAGCAACTCTGTATTGATCGGAAATAAGCCAGTAATGAACTATGTACTGGCTTGCATAACCCTCTTTCACGGCGGAGCAAAAGAAGTAAATGTTAAAGCAAGAGGGCGATCCATAAGTCGTGCCGTTGATGTCGTCGAAGTCGTTAGACGTCGATTCCTGCCGGACGTAAAGATCAAGAAAGTCGGCATCGGAACGGAACAGATGGCACCCAGAGAAGAGGGTAGCACGCCCACAAACGTAAGCACAATCGAAATAACCCTAGAACGCTAAACAGCGTTCCATGTAAATGTTCAGAGCTCCGCCCCCCTCCTTTATTTGTGGAGGGCACTCGTTCAGGTGAAAACAACATTATGTAGTTTCTGTTTAAAAAGTGGAATACTGTGCCAAAAGTGTTCAGCTAAATTAAAGTCTGGAGAAATAAGCGAGCTTGATTTGAAGATTGCTCGTTTGTTGTTGTCTTTGGAGGAGAAGTATCCTTCTCTTCAGAACGTTTACTTTCATTGTGCCGTTGCAGTGGATAAGACTTTAGCTTTGGTTGTTGGATATGGCGATGTTCCTCGTCTCTTAGGTTATGGCGGAAAAATCATGAAAGTTTTGAGTGAAGAAACGGGTAGAAAAGTTCGTGTTTTAGAGTATGGAGTTGATGATAGGAAGTTTTTGGAGGATTTGTTTGCGCCATTAAGTATAATGACTATTAATACGATTTGGCTGCCTGATGGCACTACGGAAACAAGAGTGATTTTGAGAAAAAGACGTGGAGTGCAGCCGCCCTTTGATGTAAAGGCTTTAAAGGAAATTGCGCGTATGGTTCGGAATATGGTCTTGCGTGTGGAGTTTGCAGATTAAGAGTTTGGCGGTGAAATTGTGAAGTTGAGTTCTCTCGGTGGTTGGCACAGAACGCATTATACTGCTGAAGTTAAACCAGAAATGGACGGTGAAGAAATTATTGTTTTTGGTTGGGTTCAAGATATCAGGGATTTAGGTGGAATTCGATTTATTATATTGCAGGATCGCGAAGGCACTGTTCAAGTTACTGTTCCAAAGAAGAAAGTGGACAGCGAAGTTCTTTCGAAATCAAGCGCATTACAGAGAAGATATAGTATAGGCGTGAAAGGTTTTGTGAAAAAAACTGATATGACGCCTAGAGGCATCGAAGTAATACCGAAGGAGATTAAAATTTTCAACACTGCCGCTTCCCAATTGCCCCTCGACACAACCGGAAAAACACCAGCAAACCTTGAGGTTCGATTGGACGCACGAGCGTTGGACCTTTGCCAAGAAGAAAACACGGCAGTTTTCAAAGTGCAGCATACAGCCGTAGAGGCAATACGAGATTTTCTTTTTGAAAGAGGCTTCTTGGAAGTGCACACGCCACGCATAATTGCGTCCGCAACTGAAGGTGGTGCAGCTCTTTTTCAAGTTGATTATTTCGAGAGAAAAGCGTTTCTTGCTCAGAGTCCACAGTTGTATAAAGAACAGCTTGTTATGAGTCTAGAGAAAGTTTTTGAGATTGGTCCTTTTTTCAGAGCGGAAGAGTCACATACGAGTCTTCATTCAAGCGAATTTGTTTCTATCGACATTGAGCAGGCTTTTGCTAGCGCTGACGATGTAATGCAGCTGCTTGAGCATCTCATGCAACACATCTGTAAGACTGTTAAGAAAAAGTGCCAAAGAGAATTGACCATGTTAAAGTACAAAATAAAAGTTCCAGAGCTGCCTCTAAAACGCCTAAAATATGATGAGGCACTGCATGAACTCAAGCGCGAGGGCATAGAGATTCCATGGGGAGAAGACATACCAACACTAGCTCTTAGAAAACTAGGCAAAATCCACCCATACCTCTACTTCATAACTGAGTGGCCAACACGTTCTAAAGCCTTCTACATAAAGCCGCGCGATGACAACCCGAAAGTGTGCGAGGGCTTCGATTTAATGTGGCGGTGGATAGAGCTCGTGTCCGGCGGAACAAGAATATCATCTAAACAGCTTCTAACGAAACGATTAAAAGAGCAAGGCTTGAATCCAGAATCTTTCAAGCATCATTTACAGGCTTTTGATTATGGGATGCCGCCGCATGCAGGTTGGGCTATAGGCTTGGCAAGGTTGACAATGATGCTTGTTGGAAAGAAGAACATTAGGGAAGTCACGCTTTATCCACGAGACAAGTTTAGATTAACACCGTAACATTGTTTGGATGTATGGCAAGCCAAACTTGTGTTTATCTATAGATTTTTTGGGCTCTTTGGTAATTATAGCCCCCCTTATTTATAGGTTCAACTTTCGCTCCAATCATTGATACGACAAATGAGATGCGAGAGTCATGTTACTTTTTCAGTTCTTCGATTAATTTGACTAATTCGCCTATTATGTAATCGTTTATGAATTTTCCTTTTTCAGCTGAAGCCACTGTTGGGTCGCCACGTATTCCTTCCGGCAAAAATTCTCGCAAATTCACGATTATTTCGAATTTGGGAAGTTTCTGGAAGTTCTTTCGTCCTTTTCCTTTTATCAAGTTTGGTTTTATTGCCATTACTCGGGAAGTTTCAATCGTGCCGCCGTGACCATCCTTTTCGTCAAAATATTTTCCGCGGAGTTCATATGCAAAGTCGTAGTCGGAGCACACCATTATTCGCAGTCTTCGTTTTTCGGCTTCCTCTCTGTGTTTCCACATTACGCGGTGTGCGGCAAGTCTTAAGGCGGCCATTTGTTCCTCATCAGCGTGACCGCTGAGAAGTAGGAATCGTTTGAAGCCGTTGCGTATGAATTCTTCGATTATTTCTCGGGTAATTCTATATAACGATTTGAAGCTTATCGAAATTGTTCCGGGGAAAATGCGGGTGGCGGTGCAGATTCCATATTTTAACGGTGGCGCAATTAGGCTGTCTGTTTTCTTGGCTGCTTCGACTGCGACGTATTCGGGTTGTACGCTGTCTGTGCAGAGTGGCAAGTGTGAACCGTGTTCTTCGACGCTTCCAACTGGAAGAATTATTACCTTGTTTGCTTCTGCGGCTTCTTTCACTTCTTTCATAGTTAATTCAGCAAACCAAATCGTACTTTCTGAAACCATAACCACTCCCTTTCACTGTTTAATGCGATTTGGGAGAATAAAGTTTTGTCTTTAAACTTAAAATCCGACTTTTGTTGGGTTTCGCGGTTTCATTACTTCTCTCAGGAAGATTGTTGCGTAGGAGCCACGATATAACATGAAGCTTACTTTTGCCATATGTTTGAGAGAGGTTGCGGAGTCTTCTTCCACTTCGCTTAAAGAAAAGTTGTTCAAAGGAGTTATGGCGGCTCGCAATTCTCCTCTAGTTGTCGTTTCCGGCATCGCTTCAATTCTGAAGTTTTCTTGGGTTATGCCTTCTTCTTCAAGAATTCTCTTTTCAATCTCTCCTTGAACGCCTTGTGAGATTCGTTGTCTCAAGCCTATTAGAGGAAGGGCTAAACGCATTTTTCCAGCCGCGACTGCATCGTTAATCTCTTTAAGCGTTTGCGAGTTTACTATTTTGTGCATCATAGTTATTGGCAGTCCTGAACGCTCAACGTTCACAACATAATCGCCAACTTCAACTTTGTTCATCGCAAAGCCGCTTGTGATTCTCTTGCTTAGAAACTTGTTGAAAAGATAAGATTGATAGGCTTGTGGAAACAGCAAGCGCAGCTTCATGGGCAGTCGTCGGAAAGCGCCTACGAAATCTTCGGGTTTCTGAACTAAGTGCCTAAGCATTAACCGTTCATAGCGTAGTTGTTTCGGAAAATTCTTTAACGCTTGTTTAAAGTCTTGCGTGGCGCGCACTTCTTTGCGTGCTTGCCTTGATTCTGGATGCTCATAAGGAGTGGGCTTAGCCAAAAAAAGCATAGTTGCTTTCTTGAAGTTGCCTTTAACAAGAGCCTTGCCAACGAGGTGTGTTATTGGGCGGGTTGTACCGAAGCGCTGGTGACCAAAAAAGTTTGGAATCCCACCCGAAGCTTCAAGTTCTTCAATGATTTTTGCAATTCTCTTTTTTATTGTGGATTTAGAGTGGCTTATGGCTTTGATTGTGATGCTGAAACTGTTTCCTAAAAGGTAATATGATGAGAGCTTGCTGCGAAAATAGCCGATGGGATGGATTTCTATATCTTTGACCTTAACCTTCTGGACGGCTTCGGTTGATGCACCTTCAATTGTGATGTGTTGGGCGGTAACAGCCTTGGCGTCTTTTATGCCAGCAACATGAATTTGTCCAACGTTTATACCTAATTGTTCAGCAACCATTCTGACGGCTTGGAAAGTGTCCCAATCCCGCTTAATCATAACACATAGCAGATAACGGTTTTTGGTTAATGATGCGCTTAAAGCTTGACGAGTCGCAGTATTCCTGATTTCGGCTTTGGAACCGTCAACCAGCACTTCTTCAACAATGAAATCCTCAAGAGACTGCCGAATAACTCCGCCAATGCCAGAAGAGGCAGTAGCGTACACTTCAACGCCTATTAGCTTCTCAACTTTAGGAACAAACAAGCCTCTATACACTCTTCACTTTAAAAAAGGGGAAGTTCTTCTGTCAACTTATCCACCATCTCTGCAGGCACAGGACCAATCCCCAAACATGTAATAGTCCCTGGCGGAATTTCGGTTAAGCCTCTATCAACGATTAATGAACAGGGCAACGCTAACTCTTTCGCTTGCCTCTCCAACTCTAACAATTCCTTTTCGCTTTTAACTTTAACAGCTATTTTGCACTGTCCTTCGTTTAGCCAATTTTCCCACCAAATTTTATGATGTTTGCGGGCTTCTTCAGCCGCAGAAACAGCCGCGTGACCAGCTTGAGCAGCAACCTTACCCTTACTCAGATGCAAGTCAGAACGAAAAACAACAACTTGCTTATAACGAAACTCACACATAACATTTCCAACCGCTTTTAACAATTTGTTCTTCAGACATTTTAAGGATTTGCAGATAAGTGGAGGAAGAACAAGTATAAGAGAGCCGAAAAAGTCCGTGGGCTCCGCAAAGCATGCACAAGTGCTTTTCCTTGAAAATCTATGTCTTTAACATTTTGAAGAGTTTTATCCAAGCCGAGTTTCGTGCAGAAACTAATAACGCCGTCAACTTTCTTGTCAGACAATTTATTCAACATTCTCCTTACTCTGAGCATGGCTTTCATGTCAAAACCTAAAATTTTTTCACATCGCCTTTGATATTTGCTCAGAAAGTTGGATGACAAATCATTTGCATGCAAAGCCTCGCCAGCTACTTCAGCCGCAATTTTTGCACAATTCATTCCCAGAATCACTCCGCCGCCCGTGGTAGGCTTCACTTGAGAAGCCACGTCACCAACAGCCAAAAATCCGTTGGAATAGGTTTTTGGAACGGGTCCTCCAAGCGTTATAGGATGAAAAGCAGTTCGCAAGATTCTTGCTGTATGCAATTTCTTTGATGCTGCTGGGTGCTTGCACATTAGTCTCTGCAAAAATTCCTTCGGATTTCCTTTTTGCGCGGCTAAACCGACCTTTGCTTTGCCATCGTGCTTCGGAGTTAACCATGCATAAAAGTCAGGCGCATAGTCTTTTCCAAGAAAAACCTCGACCATGTCTGGCTCTACGTCTTTTACGTTTTCAACCTCTGCCTGCACAGCATTAACAAACATATTACTGTTGGGTGGTTGCAAGCCTGCTCGCCTCAAGATTCGTGAGGATATTCCCTCAGCGTCCACTACAATTTTAGCCATGAACTTATCATCAATTTCGCCATTCCGCTTTACTGATACTC
This sequence comes from uncultured Candidatus Bathyarchaeia archaeon, assembly GCA_964457175.1. Taxonomy (GTDB): domain Archaea; phylum Thermoproteota; class Bathyarchaeia; order Bathyarchaeales; family Bathycorpusculaceae; genus CAYWII01. Next base: position 26,569 of record CAYWII010000016.1, on the reverse strand, counting down.
CCTTTACAAAATCGTTCTCAATGATTAACGAATTAACTCGCGAATTCAGGCAATATTGCGCTCCAGCTTTTTCAGCCATTTCTGCAATATGCTTATCAAACAAGGCGCGATTGATAACGCATGTTACTGGTTTGGAAAAACGAACCGAGAACTTCTTTCCACTAGGCGAGTAAAAATTTGCTCCAAAAAAAATGTTCTCAATTACATCTTTAGGAAGGGGATACAATCCCAGATTCCTTAAGCCTTTAATGCTCAGATGTCCAGTGCAGTGACATGGAATGCCGATTTCGTCATGTTCTTCGAAAACTGTCACGGTAATATCTTGTTTTGCCAGATTTAGAGCAGTGAATAAGCCGCATGGTCCACTTCCAACAATAATGGCGTCTGAAACGGTTTCCATCTAATGCACACTGATTACGTTACAAGCTCAATCCGTCTCTTCCCACGAGCCAATGACATAGTGCGAATTTTCCCACCTATCTCCAACCGCATCAAAAGCTCATTGAAATCTTTGAAGCCCAAATCTTCATACTCTTCGCTTAACGCATCAAAGAGGTCAGTATCCGCCATGGCGCCCTTCTTCTTCAAAGTCTCCAATAAAACAAAATAGGCGGGATGCATCTTCCAAATTTTAACCGGCAATCGCACATACTCCTATGCAACTGGTGTTGCGGGCTTCTGCACTTGCCGAATCTGCTGCATGAAACCCTTGTACCATTTCTCCATGTCCGGCGTGACTGACGGTCCGGTTCTTTTCATTGCTTCCTGGAAGTCTGCCATTGCGACTTCTTTTGTGTTCACATCTCTTCGTAAGGCTTGCATGGCGGCTTCTCTGCAGAAAGCTTCTATGTCTGCACCAGAATAATTCTTTGTTATAGCCACTAAATCTGGTAGGTTAACGTCTTTTGCTAAAGGCATGTTCTTTGTGTAGATTTTGAATATTTGCAGTCTGCTTTTCTCGTCGGGTTCCGGCACATATATGAGCCTATCAAATCTTCCTGGGCGAAGCACTGCTGGGTCCACAATGTCGGGTCTGTTTGTTGCCGCTATCACAACAATGTCTTCTAAAGCGACTATTCCGTCCATTTCGGTTAAGAGTTGACTGATGACACGTTCCGATACACCACTGTCCGCAAAGCCTAAGCCTCTGCGAGGAACAAGGGAGTCCATCTCGTCAAAGAATATGACTGAAGGCGCTGCCATTCGGGCTTTTCTGAAAACTTCTCTTATGGCTTTTTCGGATTCGCCGACCCATTTTGAGAAGACTTCGGGACCCTTAATTGTTATGAAGTTGGCTTCGCTTTCGGTGGCGACAGCTCTAGCCAACAATGTTTTACCACAGCCAGGAGGTCCGTAGAGAAGTATGCCCTTCGGCGGCTTGATGCCGAGTCGCTCGAACATTTCCGGACTCTTCAGAGGCCACTCCACAGCTTCCTTAAGTTCCTGTTTTACTTCTTCTAGTCCGCCAATGTCTTCCCAGTGAACAGTAGGCACTTCAATGTAGACCTCGCGCATGGCTGTCGGCGTAACTTCTTTGTAGGCGTTCATGAAATCTTCCATTTTCACTTCCATCTTTTCCAAAACACTTGGCGGTATACGTTCTTCTTCGAGGTTTATTTGCGGCAAGTATCTGCGCAAGGCCTTCATGGCAGTTTCACGGCATAACGCTGCCAAGTCCGCACCTGTATAACCATGTGACATTTCAGACAGCTTCTTAAGGTCAACATCCTCAGCCAAAGGCATTCCACGCGTATGAATCTGCAGAATTTCGTAGCGTCCCTGTTTATCGGGAACCCCTATTTCAATTTCTCTGTCAAATCTACCGGGCCTGCGCAATGCTGGATCAAGCGCACCAGGTCTATTTGTGGCACCTATTACGATGACATTTCCTCTTCCCGATAAACCGTCCATCAATGCGAGAAGCTGCGCAACAACGCGCCTTTCAACTTCGCCGGTGACTTCTTCACGTTTGGGCGCTATGGCGTCAAGCTCGTCGATGAATATTATGCTTGGCGCGTTCTGTTGGGCTTGCTGGAAAATTTCTCTAAGCCTTGCCTCTGATTCGCCGTAGAACTTGCTCATTATTTCTGGTCCATTTATCGAGAAAAAGTTTGCCTCGGACTCGTTCGCTACAGCTCTAGCTAAGAGGGTTTTACCGCAACCTGGAGGACCGTGAAGCAAAACTCCTTTTGGCGGTTCTATTCCAAGTCTTTGGAAAAGTTCCGGATGTCTTAGCGGAAGTTCAACCATCTCTCTTACTCTTTGAATTTCTTCGTGTAAGCCGCCAATGTCCTCGTATGTTGTTCGCGGTAGTCCTTTTCCTTCGGGTGCTGGTTCGTTTAGGATTGTTAGTTTTGTTTCTGATGTGACTTTCACTATGCCGTGTGGGCGGGTTTTTGTTACTGTGAAGGGTATGGCGTGTCCAAGCATCATGACGAGGGTTGTGTCTCCTTCAACAAGTGTTCTTTCCATGAGTCGGTTTTTCACAAAGTTAGTGAAATCTTCGTCAACGTTTAGGCGCATGTCCACTGGCGCCAAGGTTATGCTTAATGCAGTTTTGACTTTGGCTGGGCGTGCAACAACGTATTCGTTGATGGCTACGCCGGCGTTTTTGCGTGTGAAACCGTCTATTCTTATCATGTCTCGGTTTTGGTCTTCGCTATAGGCTGGCCAGGCTATGGCGGAAGTTGTTCTTTTGCCAGCTATTTCAACAACGTCGCCCGCCGTTATGCCTAGTCTCTGCATTGCTTTTTGGTCTATGCGGGCTATGCCTCTCCCGACATCTCTTTGTCTTGCATCGCCGACACGTAATTGTACTTCACTCAATTAGAATCCTTCCCATTAGAGTTGATTAGGATACATCTCAAAACAAAGTTTCAACCCTATATAAATGTTTAAACCAGATGTTTAAGGTTATCTGCTTGTTCTACGAACCATGACAGTTTGCAACTGGCTTATTTCACTCATGCCTTCAAGCTTCTTTTCAAGCTCTTCAAGTAGGCCTGTCTTGTCTTCTGGGAAAGCTATTTGCACCAGCAAGGCTTTCAAGCCGAAGGCTATCGGTTCTTCACCGTATCCGCGAACCGCAGCAAATTCTGGTAGAGTCTTTTCAATCTTCTTTTTTAAAGGATCGAAGTTGTCAATTACTTCTTTTGGGAAAATTTTGTAGACGATCACAACGCTACCCATTTCAAACCTCCTTCTATGGTCCGATGAAACCGCATTTTGGACATTTGTATGGTCGCCCAAATTTTCTGCATTTTCCGCAACGGCGTATTTGGATTTCGCCGCAGTTTGGGCAGAGAAATTTCGTGGCTTCCGCTCCAGGCGGGATTGGTTTGCCACAGCTTGTACATGTAATCAAGGTTATTGTCGCGGTTTTTTCAGCCATTCTGATTCCTCTAAGTGGTGGTTCAGTAATTGTAAGACTTACTTATATCCTCTATGTTTACCACGCAAATTTATTATTACAGTTCTAAGCCTATATTTTACGGGATTGTTTTGGGTGTAAACCTCCGCGATCTAGTTCCAAAAACAACCATAAGCCTAGAAAACCTAAGCGGAAAATCAATAGCCATAGACGCCTACAACGCCCTATACCAATTTCTAGCCATCATTCGCCAGCCAGACGGCACACCATTAAAAGACAGTGGCGGAAGAGTAACCAGCCACCTTAGCGGACTGCTCTACAGAACAAGCAACCTCGTGGAGTTGGGCATAAAACCAATCTACGTTTTCGATGGAACCCCACCAGCGCTTAAGGAAGTGGAAATAAAGAGGCGCATGAAAGCCAAAGAACAAGCCACTGCACTGTACGAAAAGGCACTGAGCGAAGGCAGAATGGAAGAAGCCCGCATGTACGCACAAGCAACATCACGCCTAAAAGATTACATGGCAGAAGACAGCAAAAAACTCCTAAATTTAATGGGAATCCCATGGGTTCAGGCACCCAGCGAAGGAGAAGCCCAAGCGGCACACATGACAAAACGCGGAGATGCTGATTATTGCGCAAGCCAAGACTACGACAGCTTACTTTTCGGCGCCCCAAAACTCGCACGAAACATAACAATTTCTGGTCGTAGAAGACTCCCAAGCAAAAACATCTACATCGAAGTCATTCCAGAAGTGGTTGAGCTTGAAAGCGTTCTAAAAGAATGCAGAATAACCTACGAACAATTAGTTGATGTTGGCATACTGATTGGAACAGACTTTAATCCAGACGGCATCGAAGGTTTAGGACCGAAAACTGCCTTAAAAATGATAAAGGAACACGGAAACATAGAGAATGCAATGCCATATTTGAAAAATGCGAAGTTTCCCGCTGAACCTCAAAGAATCAGGGAGATTTTTCTGCATCCAAAAGTGACAGACAATTACAAAATAGAATGGAAAGAACCCGAAGTAGAAGGCACAGTAAGCTTCATCTGCGGAGAAAGAGACTTCTCAGAAGACCGCGTAAGAAAAGCCCTAGAAAAAATGCGAGAAGGAACCAAAAAACTCAAAGGAAAAACCACGCTGGAAAAATGGTTCGGCTAATGCACAAGGCACAGAAATCTTTAACTTCTCTCCAAACATAATGCATTGCTCCACAAATGGTGATTATGCTTGGAAAAAAACCAAATTATCCTTCCTGTAGATGAACTACCAACAAAATGGTTCAACATAATTCCACACTTACCAGAACCTTTACCTCCACCAAAAGAACCCGAAACTGGACCTTCACGAATGGGCTTCCTTGGAAAAACAATGGTTCACGAGTGCTTAAAACAGGAAAGGTCAACCGATTTGTGGATTCCAATACCTGAAGAAATAAGAGAATTATACATTCAGGCAGGACGGCCGCGACCACTTTACCGTGCAAAGAGATTGGAAAAATACTTAAAATTAAAGAAAGTGCGACTTTATTACAAACGTGAGGACTTGTCGCCAACGGGTTCTCATAAAGTCAATACTGCACTTGCTCAAGCTTATTATGCGGCAAAGGAAGGAAAAACAACCCTAGTCACCGAGACAGGAGCAGGACAATGGGGCAGCGCCCTCGCTTATGCTGCTTCACTCATGGGACTCAAATGCATAGTATTTTGGGTCCGAGCCGTGTATGATTGGAAAACAGAACGACGCACGCTCATGAAACTTTTAGGAGCTGAAGTGCACGCTTCTCCAAGCAAGGAAACCAGCATTGGAAGAACGCTTTTGGCACAGAACGCGAACAATCAAGGGTCACTTGGCATAGCTGTTTCAGAAGGGCTGGAATATGCTGAGAAACACGACGACGGCGTCTACTGCTTGGGCTCTGTTCTTAACCATGTGCTATTGCATCAATCAATCATCGGGCTGGAAACAATAAAACAGTTCGAAATCGCCGACGACTCCCCTGACTTAATTGTTGGTTGCTTAGGCGGAGGCTCAAACTTCGGCGGAATAGCACTACCTTTTGTCGGCGAAGTCTTACAGAAAAAACGACAATGCGAGTTTCTCGCATCACAATCTCAAGCCGCACCAAACCTTGTCAAGGGTGAATACCGCTATGACTTTGGTGATGTGGCTGAGCATACACCGTTGCTCAAAATGTACACGTTGGGGCACAAAACTGACATGGTGCCGATAAGGGCTGACGGTTTAAGGTATCATGCGGCAGCCCCACTCATCAGCGCACTTAGACATCACAACATTGTAAAAGCAGTGTCATATCCAGCAGACGAAAAAGCAATCTTCGAAGCAGCAAAAATTTTCCTACAAACCGAAGGATGGCTCATAGCGCCAGAATCAAGCTACGCAGTACGCGCTGGAATAGATGAGGCATTGAAAGCAGAAAAGGCTGGTCAAGAAAAGGTCATATGTATGAACATCAGCGGGCACGGCTTCTTGGATTTAGTAGCGTACAAGGAGAAATTAGAAGTCTAACAGCAGCCAACCCTTTCACCTTTCACATTGGGCAATAAGCGTTAGTCGCAGGGTAGCCAACTCAGCCAAAACTGCAGGGTCTTCAGTCGGTAAATAGTTATTTGCGGAAAAATCAAAAAATATGCTTACAGAGGGTTGAAGTTCGTCGTCGCCTTTCCACAGGACATAGATCAAAGGAACCTTCGGAAAGGCTGGAATTTCAACCGAAACATCACCAAATTGGCATTTAATCCCGCCTAAAATCTCAGCTGCCTTTACTAAGATTTTTGGACTGCCTCCGAATGTTTCGGCTATAGGAAGAACTGCCCTCTGCAAAAAAGCCTCTTCATATGCGTAACCTCCCAGCAAATCTCTAAACCTTAACAACTTTCCAACATGCTTAACAGATTCAGCCTTAGAATAATGCGCCAGAAGAATGTACAGAGTCTCAGGATTTTCCATATATGCATTCTCTATTTTGTCGTAGACTTTACCTGAATCCAAATTCAGAACATACCCTAAGAACTCAAGAAAACCACGTTTAAAGCCGAGCCTACCGCTCAAACTACGCACTTGTTTGGCGTAAGTCCTCCACAAAGTCTCAAATCCAAAAACTAGAATTTGTGACCATACTCACCAGTTAAGGGGACAAATGCTACTCCGCCTAGGTTTTCTTCCTTAATTTTTCCATCAACCCCCTTGATGATTTTTATGAGGGTTTGGAACAAGTGAACACTCCCAACTGGGATTAGCATTATTCCATTAGGTTTCAATTGCTCAATTAATGGTTTTGGAATGTCTGGTGCGGCAGCTGTCACGAGAATCCGATCATAAGGAGCCTTTTCTGGATAACCCAATGAGCCATCCGCGCAGATTATTGTTACGCGGTCACCGTAACCCTCATTTAAGATGTTTTTCCTTGCATATTCTGCCAAACCTTGAACAATTTCCACCGTATAGACATGTCCCCACTCGCTTCGGGGCGTATCCTTGGGAGCGACTATTTCAGCTATCGTAGCCGCGTGCCATCCGCATCCAGCTCCGATTTCCAGCACTTTATGTCCGACTTCTAACTGCAAGGCTTCGTTCATTATTGAAACCATGTGAGGTGCTGAAACTGTCTGCCCAAAACCAATAGGAAGCGGCGTGTCAACAGCAGTGTAAGATTGCATGTTTTCCGGAAGAAACTTTCCACGATTCACAGAACGTATCGCTTTTATTACTTTTGGCGAACGGAGAATCTCTTCCTTAACCAGACTATCAACGAGTCGTTCCCAGTCTTTCTTCTCCAAACAAAAGCACCAAATGAATAATCATGGCACACCCTTTTAACATTATTTGATTTGAGAAAAAAAGAGTGCTGAATAAGGAGCTATTTTACGGTAACCGATTTCGCTAAATTTCTAGGCATGTCTGGGTTATGTCCTCTTTCAACAGCCATGTAGTACGCAAGCAATTGTAATGGAATGGCGAAGGGTATTGGCGACAAGACTTCAGGAATACCCTTAGGCACTTCTATGTAATCGTCTGCAAGTTTCTTGATTTCTTCGTCGCCTTCCTCGATAACGGCAATTATGGATGCACCTCTAGCTTTCATCTCCATTATGTTGCCAATCAATGTCTTGTGAGTCTCATCCTTCTGACATATGAAGACCACTGGGAAGCCTTGTTCTACGAGACTTATGGGTCCATGTTTGCTTTCGCCCGCTGGAAAAGCTATGGATGGCACGTAAGCTATTTCCATGAGTTTAAGTCTGCCTTCGTAGGCTGTTGCGGTGCTTATTCCACGACCAAGGAAGAAGAAGGTTTTTGCGTCCTTGTATTTTTTCGCAATTTGCTTCACCTTTTCCTTCTGCGTTTGAATTATTGTTTCAACAATGTCTGGCAGCTTCTCCAACTTTTCAGCAAGAAAGTCCATCTCATCCTGTGAAACTTTGCCTCTTTTCTTTGCAAGCCTCAGGGCTAGTTGGGCTAGCACAGAAAGCTGGGACGTGAAAGTTTTCGTTGCAGCTACGCCTATCTCTGGACCAGACTGCTGACTGACATAAACTCGTGAGACGCGTGTAAGAGTTGAGCCAATAGCATTGGTTAGTCCGAGGACTGTAGCTGCTCTTTGACGAGCACTGTTTACGGAAGATAACGTGTCTGCTGTCTCGCCTGATTGACTAACTGCTAATATTGTACTATCGATATTGACTGACTTGCCATGCTGCTCAACAAATTCTGAGGCTATTACTGGGTATGTCGCAAGAAAAGCAAGCTTAGAAAACATGTAGGATGCGGCTAAACACGCATGATAAGATGTGCCGCAAGCCACTAGAAAGACTTCTCGTGCGCGATCCAAGAAAGTCGCCATCAAATCAAGATAATGCTCCTGCAGTCTAAGCGTATTCCGCAAAGTTTCTGGTTGTTCATGAATTTCCTTCAACATGAAGTGTGGGTAGCCCTGTTTAACAGCCATTTCAGCCGTCCAATCAATTATCTTTGGTTCTCGCAGAACAAGGCTTGCGTCGGCGATTTTCTTTATTTCGTAACCTTCAAGCGACAGCGTTACCAGTTCTCCATCATTTACTATTACTGCTTTGCTGGTTAAGGGTAGGAACGCCGGAATGTCAGAGGCACAGTAGATTGCGTTTTCGTTCACGCCGATAACGAGTGGACTCTCGTGTCTGGCGCATACTATTTTGTTGGGCTCTTTTGGTGAGATAACAGCAATTGCGTATGAACCGTCAAGCCTTCGGACGGTTTCGAGAACGGCGTCAGCAAGGTTCATAGAAGGATTAACCTTCCAGATCTGTTCAATAAGGTGAACGATTACTTCTGTGTCAGTTCTCGATTTGAAAACATGTCCAAGGCTTTCGAGTTCAAGTTTCAACTCGACAAAATTCTCTATAATACCGTTATGCACGACAGCCACTTGCCCACTACAATCCACGTGGGGATGCGCGTTAACCATCAACGGTGCGCCGTGCGTCGCCCACCTCGTGTGCCCAATTCCAAGGCTTCCAGGCAAATCATCCAAATCGAGTGTCTTGTGGACTTCGTCTATTTTCCCCTGATCCTTTTTTATGACGAGCTTGCCATCGTATAGGGTTGCTTCTCCTACGGAGTCGTAACCGCGGTATTCAAGTCTTTTCAGAGCTTCATGTATTATTGGGGCGGCGTTCCCATTTTTTAAGATGCATCCGAAGATTCCGCACATTCTTGAGCCTCATTGTTCAGTTTTGATTTTCCGGAGCCTTATTCATGACTTTTTTGTGGTAATAAGGTTTTTTAAGAGAAAAATTCCAGTTCTAAAAATTTTTCAAAAGCATGTTCCATGCTGCAAACTGATAAGCAGTCCTATTTAGAGCGAACCGTTAACAAAATATTTATAATGGACGTTTTCATTCCAATGCCTTTCGCGCCAATTCGGCGCCGAAAACCAAGTTTTTCAGTTTTTGAAAGCCTATTTCCCACGTTCTCGTTCTTAAACCGCAGTCAGTACTGGCACATATTCTACGTGGGTCATCAACTAGGTTGACAACATGTAGGATTCTGTCTTTAACGAGCCCCGGTGGCTCAATGAAGTCAGTGTGCACATCTATCACGCCTAAGCCGTAATTTCCTTCGAATCCATGTTCTTCAAACAGTTTCAGATCTCTATAGCCTATTCTTGCGTCTCCGATTCCTGCTTGTTGGCTGTCCCTGTTCGCGAATTCGAGTGTCAATTGGCTGCAATTTTGTAATTCGCATGCGTATTTGGCGAGAACCTGGTAGTTGCTGTAGCAGTTGTGCAGGCTGAAAGTGCAGTTGAAACCCTTAACAGTTGCGTTAAAGGATTCCACAAAAAGCCTCATTTCTTCCTCAGTGGGGTCAGTCGTAGCTGCGGGCTCGTCTATCTGAATCCAATCCGCCCCCGAATCTATCAGATTTTTTATTTCCGGTCTTACAACCTCATTTATCAAATCGAAGAGAAACTCTCTTTTGGCTTCAAATTTTCTTCGTTTGAAATCCTTAATTTTTTTGCTAAGCTTTTTTTCGTAGTATTCGTTAAATGTCCAATCTACAAGAGTGTAAGGTCCCGTGAAAGGAACCTTTATTCTATTTTCAGTGTTTTGCTTGGTGAACAAGAACTCGTCAACATAGAAAGGCTTTACATATTTCGGTTTGTTTACGCATGCTGCTTTATTGAAGTAGCGATAATCAAAAGATTTCACGTGCCCCAAAAACTCGAAGCCCATTATGTTCCTTATTATGTGCTCGTACATTTCTGAACGCCATTGTTCTCCATCATAATAAACGTCTAAACCTGCCTTTTCAAAGAATCTAAGGGCGTATCTTGCAGACCACTCAAGTATGGCTTTCCGCCTGTTTGAAGAATCCTTTTCACTCAACATGTTAACAAAAGCGTCCACATCGTCAATTTCCAGTTTTTTTCCCCATTCTGCTGCCTCAGCAATATCTTTTTGGATTAGCGGTGCTCCTTTGTATCCTCTAACTCTCCATGATGGTTTGGCAAGGCTGCCAACTTCTTGTGTCGGAAACAGTTTATCCATGAAATTCCCCTCTCAGACGTTTAGCCACGTTGCCAACAACACGCATCTTTTCTTGCGCTCTTTCCCAAGGTAGAAACTCCAAATCGGAGTTTGGACAAATAAAAACATCCATTCTCTTTGAACCATGCAAGGATTCAATCGTTTCTTTTGCGGTTTCAATCAGACCATCAACTTCTTCAACCAGCGAGTTTCTTGCATCAACCAAGCCTAAGGCGACGCCTTTATCAAAACTGTATTCTTTCAACTTTTCAAGGTCTGTTTCGTACAGGTCTATTCCCAAATGGTCTACTGGAAATTCTAGGGCTTCGGGCAAAACTTTGGAAAAATCTCCAAAAAACGTTTGGAGACATGTCTTTACTGGTGTACCTTCAACAACAACTTCTAACGCTTCTCTTACAATGCTTAATTCGCCTTTAGAAACAAACTGGTTAAATGGTTCGTAGACTAACGCCGGGTCGCTTAACTGGATATACTTAAAGCCCAGTTTGACAAGACTAGCGATTTCTTCTTTCAATATCTCAGCATATTTAAACATCAGATCCGATTTGCTTTTATAAAACTGGTTTTCTGAAAGTTTGATAAACGTGTATGGCGCTGGTAAAATCGCTTTCCAAGGGAGGGCGCTGGGTAAAAACTGGGTGTAGCTTGACTTTCCGACTATGTTTTTGTTACGTTCTAAATCATCCACTATGAGTGGCTTCCTGTAAAACGCATTATTGTTAAACCACCTCGCGAGGCTTCCAGCTTTGACCCCAGTCAGATTTTCTGTGAAAGGCCTGAGTAAGTCTTGCCATTTGAGCATTCCGTCGGTTATGTAGCTGAGTTCCATAGAGGTTTGAGTATCTATCGCCTTTCTGGCGGCTTCTCCGAAAGCCTTCTCAAGTTCGGCTCCGCTTACTTTTCCTCGTGCATAGGCTCTCGTAAGTTCTACCAACTCTTTGGGTCGTGAGAGTATTCCGGTGATGTAACAGCCAATCATTTTGAACAGGCTCTGTTGGACTTGTTAACGGAAGACGTTAAGTAAAGTATTCGGTTACCGTAATAAAAATTTTAATAATAGATTAAGCTTTATGCTTTTGAAAGACTATGAATAAAAAACTGCTTCTCCACGAAGAAGACAAAACACAAAAAGTCAAGGAAATTGCAGTATTTGAGGACCCGCAGAAGCTGAAAATGATGCTGAATAGGCTCAGCTGGAAAATTCTGCTCATGCTTTCTGAAAAGGAAATGTACCCGTTGGAAATTGCGAAAAAGCTGGGCATTCACGAACAAAAAGTGTATTATCACATAAGGAAGTTGGCAAAGGCTGGAGCGATAGTCGTAGCGCGAGAAGAAGAAAAGAAAGGCGCGATAGCAAAATACTATAAGACGGTTTCGCCTGCGTTTGGAATAGAGCTTCCACAGGAGTACAAGCCAATAAAGAGGCTTTCGCTTCCCAGCATGGATGGACAAATTCAAAGATTCTTCAAAGAATTCATTAGAGAGGAGGGTACGTTTGAAGGAAAAATAGTCGTTGGCAGCCCGATGCCTCACGGACCTTTCAAGACAAGCGCAAGAGATGGACATTACGCTTCGCATTTAACGTTTTTTTTGGGGCAATTCGCCAAGGTGCCAGAAGAATTTGCAATAAAATTGGATGTTGATGTTAAGGCTGAAAAAGAAGAGAGGAACAATCTGATTCTTGTGGGTGGACCCGGAACGAATCTTTTGACGCAGGAGTTGAATGGGCATCTGCCGATAAGGTTTAACATGCAACCATCTGCGCAGGGTTTTCTGTTTGGAGGGTTGGTTTCGAAGAAAACGTCCAATGTTTACACTGTAGACTCTGCTGGATTGATAGCGAAAATTGTGAACCCATGGGATGGCACAAAACGCATTATTGTTTTGGCTGGAAACAAAGCCGTAGGCACAAAAGCGTGCGTTTTAGCATTGACAAACTTCTGGAAGAAAACCTTGAAAAACTATCACGGCGAAGACGCTTTTGCAACGGTTATACAGGGCTTCGATCTGGACGGCGACGGAAAAGTAGATTCAATAGAAGTTCTCGAATAGCTAAGAGTTATGTCTTATGGAAATAACCGAGATTATTCTTGGGCATGGACACAAAAACATCAAAGCAACGCACAAAACAACATTGGAAATTACCAAGGAAAAGGAATTATCGAGAACAGGCGACTGCATTATCGCTGTTTCAGCAAACAAAGCCTTAGCTGATTTGACTTCGGAGTTTAAGAAGAAACTGCGACAAGATAATGTGAAGCTAACGATTTTGATTGAAGCTGGAGATGTTACAGAGAAGGTAAATGCTTTCGGAAGCTCAAAACTGATTTTAACTCATTCAACGGATGTGGTTGTAAGAAAAAGTGGTTATATTTGCAATCGAACAGTAGCAATACAAGCGGATAAAGCTGCATATGACTTGTCACGAAAACTTGTGGAAAGACTGAAAACTCCGAAGCAAAAAGTAAAAATAACATTTGCATTGACAGTCTAACGGATTTTAGCATCTATGACTATTTGCCATTCGTAGGGAGCCGTTTCTCGGATAGGTTTCGTAAAAAATGTTTTTTCCATTTTTCTTCCGCATTTTTGAACAGTCTCCGTGAAGCGGAGTTTAGTGTTTTCTAGCGAGTTAGAGGTATTGATGAAACCGTAAAAATGTACTGTGCCACCAACGGGCTTTAGCGCCTTGCACGCAACATCCACATATTCTATGGCTGTCTCTGGCAAGTTCATAATGATACGATCTGCCACTCCCAGAAGCTTTTCTTCAACAACCTGCCTTGCATCACCAAGAATTGGGTGCACTTTGCTTTCTACACGGTTAAGTCTAACATTCTTCTTCAAAAACTCAACAGCATGTGGATTCAAGTCAACAGCGTAAACCTTCACTTTTTTATGAGTTTTAGCAATCAATATCGCGAAAGATCCAACACCAGTGAACAAATCAACGACCGTCTCACCATCCTTGACAAGTGACGCAACTCTTTTATGTTCATATGAGAGCCGCGGAGAAAAATACACCTTAGCCAAATCCACACGAAACTGGCAACCATGCTCCTTGTGAATCGTTTCAGTTTTTGGTTCACCAGCGATTACTGCGAACTCTCTAACACGATATGTTCCGCTGACAGCTCCAGCCTTAGCAAGCACGGTTCGCATAGTTTTATGCGTTTCCAGAATGGCTTCGCCGATTATGTTCTTATGTGTCTCAAGTTCTTTCGGGATTTCAATGATAGCTATGTCGCCAACAAAATCTATCGCCCGTGGTAAACTAGCCAACAAATGTGGAGGAAGTCTATCTTGAAGCAATTCAACAAACGAGGTTACTCGTTTTTTCTTTTCTGAAAATGTGTAAGTCAGAATCTCAAAAGCCGAGATTTTTTCTTTAAGTGCTTTTAGCTCGTTTTCTGATGGTTCATGAGCAAGTGGAATATAGATGGATTCGTTGTTTCTTTGAATTTCCAGTTCCTTGTCGATAATGCCTAGTTTGTCAGAGAGGACGATAGTCTTTTCGCCGAGCACTTTCGGAACCTTAATGCACAGAGCCTCTTTGGACATAAACTCACCGAGCCTTCATTTTGTCAACATCACAGCTTCTTTCAATCTTTTCAGCGGTTTCCTTAACTATTTCGGAGCCGTTGTCTAAGAGCAGTTTTGTAAGAGTGGTCGGGTAGATTTCGCGAATCTTCGCTTTCATGCCGTCAGCCAACCTTCTCAATCTTGTAAAGCCCAGCCGTCTTCTGCGCATTGAATCTGGCGCCCAAGATTTTCTCGGCAAGCCAGATGTTTGTTTTCAAATGGTCTGAAATTGTTCGCGTAAGGAAAACAGATTTGCCCTTTGCCAATGCCACGTATGGAATGAGCATGTCAGCCAAATGGACATCAACTGTAGGTTTAGCGGAAACTTCAGCATAGAATTTTTCAGCGGCTTCCATTCCAACAGTTTCGCTTGCCTTTCTTAACTCACCAATCGCATCAGCACCGACAAACGCATTCGTGTCTGTTTCTGCCCATAAAACCAGCGAACTGCCCTTCTGCAAGGGGTTAGATTTGTCGTTAATCACTTGAATGTCTGCCGTATAGCCCTTTTCTTTTAAGTAGTTGTTTGCTGTTTTCGCTTGACGTTCAGCAACCTTTCTCTCAGCAAGAAAAGTGCAAACTGAAACTCCTCTAATATTCTTTATCTTACCAAAATTTTCCGCATAGAAAGGCTTCAAAGATTTACATGGTTCAACGCTTATGGTTGCTTCGCCCATTCCTTTTGGGTAATATCCATACTTCTGAACCGTTAAGTTTGCGTTTATTCCCATGCGTTTCAGCGTTGGCAAGAGCACAAACCGCATGTAATTAATAGTTGGCGCATGTGAAACGTCAGTTCCACCCTTCGCCACATGCAAACGCACCGTATCCTCTGCAAAAACGCAGATAGGCAACACAGTCAGAAGAAGCATCGGAATACTTCCAGCAGTGCCAATCTCAGCCTCAATACTCCCGCCTTTCACCTTTTTAGGATTAAACCAAAGCTCGCGAGAATTAAGCTCTGCTCCTTTAAGCTCGGCGTTGCAGAGTTTCGCAGCTGTCAAGACCGCTTCTAGATGCTGAGGTTTCAAACCTGGCTGTGGTCTGTTCTGTCTAATATTGCAAATGTGCAGTGGCTGTCCGAGTATTGCGGCTAAAGCAACAGACAATCTAAGAATGGTGCCGCTTCCGCTTTTTTGGCTCCCGTCAATCTCAATCACGCGTGATGGGCTCTCCCTATCTATCTAATCAATAATTCTACAGTTTGACGTAAGTGTCAAAAACAATTAATAAATGATTGAAGTATTAAGGATTTGGAAAGGAGAACGCATATGAGTGAACAAAAACAAACGCTAGAAAAACTCGTGGAGAGAATTGACGAACTTCTAGTAATTTTAAATCGAGTTGCCGAAGACCTACGACAGGTTTCAATTTCGCTAAAATCAATAGTAGTTTCGCAGTTTCCTCAAGCAGTAACGCCTCCTACTCCAGCGCCTATGCCTGCACCTGTTCCTGGGATGCCGAAAGCTCCAGAACGAGTGAAAGCCGTAGAAGACATCAAGATGATGTTTCCAGAAGATTTGGAGAGCCTTTTGGATTTTGCGGAGAAGGAAGACTACATTATGATAAAGCCGCGGCAGTTTTTGGGTTCTGAAAACTTTGCTAAAATAGCTTCTATAGTGCGGGGTATAGGCGGAGACTACATAAGCGCTGGAAAAGGCTCACATTTTAGAGTGCCGAAGAGAACTTAAAAAATCGCATCGTAGCGTCTTTCGTTCAAGAATTTAGCAAGCTCTTTCATGTTTCTCTTCTCGTGGATAAAATTCAGCTTTATCGGCGTGATAGAAGCGCAATTATTTTCCAGGATTGCGTATGTGTCCGTTCCCGCTTCATCACATGGATAATCTTCGAGAAACCATCCGCGAATCTGATAGCCGCCAGCCTTTTCAGCGAAAATGTCCGTGTAGCCCTTGTAGGAAAGACTTGTAATCTTAACGGTTTTGGATGTGGGATTTTCTGGAACATTTATGGAAATCACGTCAACATCACCGGGCATTCCATTCTTCAATATGTAGTCTGCAGTTTGCTTAGCTAGTTCTGCACAAAACTCTAGGCTTTCCAAGGGTATATTTGCGTGCACTCTTCCTTCGCGGTCTCTTATTCTTTTTAAGCTGTAGGAGACTGCAATTGCTGGAATCCCATGAATTGCAGCTTCTAACGCCGCACCTAAGGTGCCAGAAGTTAGCAAATCGTCTATTCCAAGGTTTGGACCTAGATTTATTCCTGACACAACAAGGTTTGGAGGGCTTCGCAAAATTTTGAATAGAGCAAGTAGGCAAGCGTCTGCTGGAGTCCCACTGATAGTGTGCGCCTTTGTCCCGTCAGCAAGATGTGCCTCTTTGACCTCGATTAGACATGTCGAGACAGCTTTACTTGTGCCGCTTCGTTCTCTTTCTGGAGTGACAACAGAAACCTTCCCCAGTTCATCCATTTTCTTTTTTAGAGCCAGAAGCCCAGGCGAATGGACACCGTCGTCGTTGACCACTAGTATTTCTTTTGTTCTCAATGATTTTCACGCACATTCCACAGAATTAGCCATCACTCTTATTAAAGTAGAGCTAGAAGCGATACCCATATCTTATTTCGAAATCCTTGAATTCGTCTGTGTAATTCTCCCACGCAACATTTACATGAGTGACTCTTGCGCCTGGCGGTCCACGCTTGCAAAACTCTATGAGCTTCTTCACATTTTCTTCTTCACCCTCAAAAACAGCCTCCACCTTGCCGTCCAGTCGATTGCGAACCCAGCCTTTTACACCATGCTTTTGGGCTTCATGTTGCGTTTCTGATCTAAAGAAAACGCCTTGTACACTGCCGCTTACGAGTACGTGGGCTCTGGTTTTCATGAATTCACCGGTTTGTGCGTGTTTAATTATGGTTTATGATTTTTCACTTTAACTTAACTCTCTCCCCTGTTTGACTGTGTCGCTTCAGCGCTTGTTTTAAAAGAGATTTTTGTGTGAAGTTGGTTTTTGGTGGCTCTGTTATGTTTGCGAATCATAATGGAAAATTGTTGGTTTATGCGTCAAGTGGCTTGTCGGATGAGGAACGGTTGAAGTCTGTGAGCGTTGCGGCGGAGAAAATGGCTAAACAATTACAGCTCAACGTGGAAGTTGTCACTTTCGAGGAAAAGTTCACGCCGATTTACGTTTATTACAAGAACGCTGAAGAAGAACCCATACCGCTATACTGCAATAAAGGCGGAGAATCGACCATGCAAGAAATCTACGAGGCGTTGAGGAAAATGATGTTTGTTTTGTCGTTCCACCCGAAACATTCGGCTTTAAAGCAAATAAGAGAAGAGGTTATGCGCTTTTCTTGAATTTGATGGTTTGGTTTTCAAGGGTTACTTCGTAGATTTGGTTGACGTCGAAGTTTATGTTGAGGCTTTCGTATTCTTGTTCTGTTAGGAACAGGATTATTTTTGGAACTGTGAACTGTGCTCTTTGTGGAAACATGGGAAGTTGCTGCTGTAAGGCCTGCATCACGTCTTGCACGACTTTTGCCTCTTCAGTTTGTGGCCTGACCACGAATCGTGGGATTGGTCTTTCTTCGATTAGCTCTACGCGTTTTCCAAGGTTACCGTCTATGTCTTGGATGGATTCGATTCGGTTTACTCTAACACGAAACATGACTAATCAACAAGAAAAATATTGCGTTTTGGTATTTACGCTTTCGGATAAGCTATTCCATCTCAATTGTTGCTGGCGGTTTAGGAGTAACGTCGTAATAGATTGTTGACACGTTTGCGCATTTATTGATTATTTCTTCTGTAATCTTGCCCAATGTCGTCCATGATATGTCTGAAACTTGTGCTTTCAAGAAATCTTTGGTTTGCACAGATCGCACTCCTATTGCATAGGATTTTTTCTCTGCCAAATCCTTAACTGCATAGAAAACTCTTGCAACCGTCGGGTTTTCAGTAATTATCTTTGCTTGGAGGGAAACTATGTGCTGAATAGCTGTTTGATGAACCTTTCCATTCATTGTTTCAACCTTCACGCCTACCACTTCGCCATAACGTCTCTTTCCACCTTCCACGCCAGTAGCTTTATCCTTGAAGATTTTCGCGTGAACATTTCTGGATGGGACGTTGAGAAAACGCGCGACAGTCTCCTGAATACGAGCGCTTTTGGAAGGTTCAGAAACCTCTTCATTGTCTATAATCACGGCGAAGTACTGGCTTGGCTTATAGTGAGCAAGCTCACGCTCCACAATTGCCGTAGCCTTCCGCAGAGTTTCCAACTTGTCGAGTCGAATTTCTCCAACCACACGCACCGATAAACCGGGTCCTGGAAAGGGTTGTCTTTCAGAAAGCTCAGTGGGCAGTCCAAGATGTCTTGCAACCATTCGGACTTGTTCCTTGTACAATGTCACGAGAGGCTCTACGACTTTGAAGCCGTAGCGTTCCATGGGATTTATGCCCATTTGCTCCAAAACATTGTGTTGTGTTTTCACGCCGCCAACCGTTTCTATTATGTCCGCGCGTATTGTTCCCTGCACAAGAACCTTGCAGCCCTCTTTTTTGGCGGTTTCGCCTAAAACTTGATAGAAAGTTTCGCGGAACATTTTACGTTTTTCTTCCGCGTCCCTCAAGTCCTTCATTGCTTGCAAGAAGCGCTCACGCACATCGACAATTTTTGTTGGAACATTTAAAGGCGGTTTTGACAATATTTCGGCAACGCGTTCGGGTTCGCCTTCTCGCATGAAAGCATCATCCAATATCACGCAGACAAGGTTTTCACCTATCGCCTTATGCGTTAACACGGCACATGTTGAACTGTCAACGCCGCCAGAAACAGCCACCAAAGCCTTTTCGCTGCCGATTTTCTTCTTTGTTTCTTCAATTTCGGTTTCGGCGAATTTTTTCGGATCAAACATTTCCAAAGGCAAGAGCTCTCCTTTCAAATTGTTAACTGATTTGCGGTTTCACAATTTATGCATTTGCCAAAACGCATTGCAGTTTATAGACTATTTAGGTTAACCGACAATATTTTCAGCGAAAGCTTCTGCTTACTGTTCGCACCATATCCACTAAACAATAAAAACATCAACCCTAAAGCTGGAAAATTCAAATCATCATTTAAAAAACTTTAATCTCTTCAGAAAAAAGGCGCTTGAACACTGGAATTTTCGGGATTAAAGTTTTTTTGTTAAACAATTCGTATATAAAAGAAAGACTGGAGGCGCGGGTTACCATGAAAACTGAAGAAATGAAGACGAAAGTCAAAACATTAAAGGAGATGAATGAAAGTTACGTGGAGTTGATTCAAGACGTGAGAGGAACAATAAAAGAGGTAAAAGCAACGAAGCAGTTGTGGAAAGATGGAAACAAATCGAGACTCATAAAGCTGGGTTTAGCATTAATAGTGTTCCCTGAACCCACGCCAATAAGCGAAACAGTAGGCTCGTTTCTGGTAGCCGCGGGCATGGTTCAGAAGGGAATTAAAAACCGCGCCATATATGTTGATGACGTGCATAAGACGCTTCAGAACACGTTAAAAGAGATACGGAGTGCAAAAGAAACCATTTAGGTTTTAGAGCTCGACTCAAATCTTATATTCGTCACATGTTATATGCATAACATGTTTGGGGGAAGAAACATGAAATTAGTAACAGTTTTATTACCAGAAGCTTATCTGGAAGGATTAGACGAGCTTGTGAGAGCAAACATGTATCCAAGCAGAAGCTCAGTCATAAGGTCAGCGGTTAGAGACCTGCTCAAAAAGGAACTTTGGGAAAGAAGAGAGAGATAGACCCGCCCTTACTAACATTTTCTTGGTGAATTCTAAGGTCATTCTGCGTTCACTCATTGCATGTGAAAGATTAAATCGCAAAGTTTAAAGCAAGGTGTTGTGTTTTGTGGTGCAATTGGTTAGTTAGGTGGTAGAACACAATTAGCCAGCAAAACATAATGAAGGAGAACATTCAACTTGAACCTCATATTGCTAGCCCCAGTTGCCGGGCTTTCAGCGGTAATCTTTGCCATTTACAGAGCCTACCGCATGCTCAAGAAACCCAACGGCACAGCAAGTATGGTTGACATTTCCAACACAATCAAAATAGGCGCCACCGCCTACCTAAACCGCCAATTTAAAACTGTTGCGATTGTCGGCGCAGTTTTGACAGTTCTCATCTCTTTTGCTTTTGGCATATTCGTTGCCCTAACCTTTGCCGTCGGCGCCTTCTTCTCCGCACTCTCAGCCTACATAGGCGTCATCATCGCCATCCGCGCTAATGTTAAAACAGCCGAAGCAGCCAAACACAGCTTCAAAGAAGCCCTTGAAACCGCCTCCCACAGTGGCACCATTGTCGGACTATCTCTAACTGGATTAGGTTTGTTAGGAGTCAGCGCTCTTTACTTCTTACTTGGCGACCCAATACTGCTCGTCGGCTTAGGATTCGGTGCCAGCCTCATCGGATTATTCGCAAGAGTAGGCGGAGGAATATACACAAAAGCTGCAGACATGGGCGCCGACTTGGCAGGCAAAGTGGAAATGGGATTTCCAGAAGACGACGCCCGAAACCCAGCAGTCATCGCAGATCAAGTAGGAGACAATGTTGGAGACATAGCGGGCACAGGATCAGACGTCTTCCAATCTTACGTATGCGCATTAGTCGCTACCATGATTCTCGGTATAACAGTGTACGGAAGCGAAGGCTTAGTTTATCCTCTGGCGGTGCTCGGAGCAGGAATCTTCGCTTCAATGGCGGGCTCATTTTTTATTAGAACAAAGAATGGAGATGCAAGGCAAGCTATGGACAAGAGCATGTACGTGGCGGCAATTGTAGT
The DNA here is from genome assembly GCA_964457175.1 of uncultured Candidatus Bathyarchaeia archaeon. Classification (GTDB taxonomy): domain Archaea; phylum Thermoproteota; class Bathyarchaeia; order Bathyarchaeales; family Bathycorpusculaceae; genus CAYWII01. Next base: position 5,773 of record CAYWII010000016.1, on the reverse strand, counting down.
CAGTGCTACTTCAGCCTTGGTAGCGTGGATAATCTTTCACAGATTCAGTGCTTTTTATGCTACAATTACTGGAGTCGTAGCAGTTGTGTTGTTTGCGTGGTTGACTGAATATTACACTTCACCTGAGAAGTCGCCTGTAAAAGCCATAGCAAAAGCCTCCAAAACTGGTCCCGCCACCAATATCTTGATGGGACTTTCCTTAAGCTTCGAAAGCATAACCGTTCCAATCGTTGTTTTTTCTGCAGCAGTGATGGTTGCTTACTATTTTGAAGGCTTATACGGCATAGCCTTAGTGGCAGTTGGTTTTCTATCCATAACAGCCACGTTCATCGCAATGTCCTCTTATGGTCCAATTGTGGATAATGCTCGCGGCATGATTGAAATGACAGGCTCAAACCAAGAGGAACATAAGGTTGTCGACGCGTTGGATTCTGTTGGCAACATCACCAAGGCGGTTTGCAAAGTTTACGCCATAGGCACGTCAGCATTGGCTCAAGTCGCACTCTTTTCAGCTTACATTCACGCCGCACAACTTCAAACAATCGATGTGATGAAACCTTCTGTAATAACTGGAATGCTAATTGGCGGAATGCTGTCCTTCGTGTTTTGCTCGTTAATAATTAAGGCTGTTGGAAACGCAGCCTACAGCATGATTAAAGAAGTGCGCAAGCAATTCAGCGAAAACTTCGGACTAGCCAACGGAGAGGTCAAGCCTAACTACGCCAGATGCGTAGATATCAGCACAAAAGCAGCTCTCAAAGGCATGTTGCTTCCAGCTCTACTGTCCGTGGCTGTTCCCTTAATAGTGGGACTCATGTTCGGCAAAGAAGCAATGGGCGGCTTAATCGTCGGAAACCTCGTAACAATGCTTCCTCTCGCCATAGTCATGTCTATTGGCGGTGCAGCGTGGGATAACGCCAAAAAATTCATTGAAGCAGGCAACTTAGGCGGCAAAGGAACACCCGCTCACACAGCAGCAGTAATTGGAGACACTGTCGGCGACTCATTAAAGGACGCAGCAGGTCCCTCATTGGATGTGTTCATAAACCTGATTGGAATAGTCGCCTTATTGTACGCGGCATCTTTAGCGACATATTCACTCATTACATGAGAAAAACAAAGCGTTATTGTCTTGTTAACTCTCTTATTTGTTTTGCAGTCTCCGCGGGATTTTCTGACTGCGTTATGGACCTTCCAACAATGAGATAGCGAGCACCAGCCTCAATAGCAGATTTTATTTCTCCACCTTGAGCGCCTATTCCAGGCGAATAGATTGGAGTCTTGTCACCAAGTATTTGGTGTACTTCCCTTATCTTTCCCGGGTACGTCGCACCAACAACCACGCCGTCAGAATCTAGCTTTAGGGCTTTTTTTGCAAACGAAACGTATTGAAGCATTTGCTCGCCAGTTTCACTGTTTATTATTGTTTGTCCATAACCTTCTTTGGCGCCTTTGTGGCTCATGTAAACAAGAAGGATTACGCCGCGCTCCAGCTTATGTGCAACATCAAAGATTGGTTTCAAACCTTCTTCCCATCCGATAAAGGGATTAGCGATCAAAGCGTCGAAGCCTGCGGCATAATAGTATTTGGCGATGGTTTCGTTTGTTGAGCCTATGTCGTTTATTTTGCAGTCCATTATCGTCACCAAGCCTAGGTCGTGTGCTTCTTTTACTAGTTTTTGGACGCCGTCAAATGTGCCGAGAGGAAGAACCAGATGGTGGTTGAATTTGACTGCACATATATGGGGGTGGACAACGTTCAAGACGCGTTCTGCCTTGGAGAAGAGTGCTGTGCGGTTTTCGGGTTTTTCGAATGGAAAGTCGAAGGCTAGAATGATTGGGGATTCCTTGTTTTTTGCTGTTTGTTCAATTTTAACGCGAAAGGACACGTTGGAACACCATTCTTTGTTAGCGTGTTGAGCTAAAAACTTTTGCCATGTTTTTTTGATATAAGTTTTTATAGTGCGCTATGTGTTAAGGGACGATTTGGCGGACTGGAAAGGTCGCGTTTGCATGTCTGTGTCTCCTAGTGTTCGCGAAGTTCTGGCAAGAAGAATCGCCGGAGAGATAATTCTGTCAAACAAGCCAGGCGCGACTATGCGGAAGTGGCGTGAGCTTTTTGCGGTTTCGCAGTTGACGCTTTCGGAGAAGATGGTGGTTTCGTCGTCTGTCATTAGCGATTATGAGAGTGAGAGACGGAAGAGTCCCGGCGCGAAGTTTGTGCGACGGTTTGTTTGGGCGTTGTTGAAAATTGATGAGACACGTGGGAGTCGCTTTATTCGCGAGTTTGCTAAACTTACTGGTTCGCCGAGCAATGCTATAATTGACCTTCGAGAGTTTCCGATACCGGTTCGTGTGGAGTATTTGTGCAGGGCGATACGCGGCGAGGTTGTGGCGCGTTCAAGTCAGCCTGTTAGGGATGTTTTGGGTTACACGGTTGTTGACAGTAAGAGAGCGGTTGAGACGCTTTCAGGGTTGGAGTTTTCTCAACTTTTTGGGGTTACGACTGAAAGGGCGCTGATTTTTACGCATGCTGATAATGGGGTTTCGCCGATGCTTATTGTACGCATGAGCAGTTTGAAGCCGCGGCTTGTGGTTTTTCATGGCGCTCGACCTGATGAGAATTCGATTAAGCTGGCGGAGTACGACAATATTCAGCTTATCTATTCTAATTTGCCGAGTGTTGAGCAGTTGGTGAAGTCTTTGAGGAAACTTTATCGCATTGCGTTGCGCAGAAAACTTGGCAGACCCGTCCGTCCGCCTCCGAAAATAAGTGCGTAAGGAAAAGAGTATGATTAGGGTCGGATGCTGCGGTTTTCCAACGTCTATGAAGAGATATTTTGAAAGTTTTGGGCTTGTGGAGTTGAACAGGACTTTCTATGAGTACCCACGCATGGAAACTGTTGAAGGCTGGCGTGAGAAGGCGCCTAGAGAATTTGAGTTTACGGTTAAGGCTCATCAAGAAATTAGCCACAAAGCAAAGCTGAAGATTGAGGAGTTGAGTCTTCAAGCTTTCGAGCGAATGAAGCAAATTTGTAAAACGTTAAACTCCAAAATACTGCTTGTTCAGACGCCCAGTTCCTTCAAACCAGACAGGCTTGGGGATGCTGAGAAATTCTTTAAGAAAGTTGACCGTGAAGGTTTGGTTTTGGTTTGGGAGACTCGCGACGAGGCTTGGGAGACCAGAGCAGTTTATGAGAGACTTGGGAGGGTTCTGGAAGGTTTGGATGTTGCACATGTTACTGACCCGTTTAAGGTTATGCCCGCTTATGTTGGCGAGACCGCGTATTTTAGGTTGCATGGCTTGAGCGAGAGGATGTACTATTACCAGTATATGGATGATGAGTTGCGAAGGCTTGAGGAACTGGTTGCTCCGTATGAGAGGGAGGAAAAGAATGTTTATGTGTTGTTTAACAATCTGTCCATGTTTGAGGATGGAGTTCGTTTCAAAAAGTATTTGTCAGATGGCATGTTTCCAAAGATTACACGTTTAACTGGTTTGGAGTCTATTAGAGAAGTTGCTGAAAAGACACGTTATCCTGTTGCGAAGAGTTTGTTAATCAAAAAGCTAGGCTGGAAGCTTGTTGAAATGGAAGATGGAGAACAAGTTAGGTTGGAGACAATTTTGGAGGGTTTGCCTTCTAAAAGCTTCAATAGCGTGGATGCGCTGGTTAAGGAAGTGAGAGTTGTTAAGAAGATTGAGGCTTGATTATTCATTCTTTTTCTAACCTTTCTTTGAGTAGTTTGAAGTCGTCGGTTATTTGTTGTTTGTATTTTGGGTGGTAAAGCGCTGCGGCTGGATGGAACGTCGGGAAGACGGTTATCTTCATGTTTAATACGGATGTGTCATAAAATTTTCCATGCGCTTGCGTGATGCTGGTGTAGGCGAGTCCAGCTTTTGAGAAGATGTAGGCTGTTGAGTGGTTTCCGAGAGTGACGATGAATTTTGGTTGGATGATTTTGATCTGTCTGTCCAAGTATGGCGTGCAGGTGTGAATCTCGTTGGGTTTTGGTTCGCGGTTTTTGGGCGGTCTGCACTTCACAATGTTACCAATGAAAACGTCTCCTCTAGAAAAGTCAATGTCAGAGAGTAGTGAATCGAGGAATTTTCCCGCATCGCCCACAAACGGTCTTCCTTTGATGTCTTCCCAGTAGCCAGGCGCTTCGCCGATGAACATAATTCGGGTTTCAGGGTTGCCTTCGCCTGGAACGGCGTTTTTACGGGTTTTCCAGAGTGAACATTTTTGGCAAATTGTAACTTCGGATGAAATGGCGTCCAGAAGTTCTCTCTTAGACATGATGACATCCTCTTTTGTGTTATCTTTGTTTTGGATTGATTGCGCTTATAAGCATCAAGGTTAAGGAGAGAGAATGTTTAGTTGACAATCCATCTAATGGGGTTATTGTGGAAACGGCAAGCTTATTAATTGTCTTCGCAAATTTTAATTGGAGATTCTATGGCTGGAAAAATCCAAATTTACATTAAAAATGAGGAAGTTCCAGTTACCCAAGGTGTCACTCGACCTCTCGCGGACCATTACTGTACTGACCGAGAGATTGTAAAGACTGAAAAAGTAATGACTGATAGCGATTCGCAAGCCCTAAATATTGTAGAAGAATTTGCAAACGAAAAAGGAATGCTGGTTGAGATTTATGACATTAACACAACTACGGGAAAGTTAAAAGCCAGTCTAAGAGGAGTCAGAACCACACCACAATAATAGTTGGCAAAATTAGAATCGAAGGAGAACTTACTTCAGAACTATTAAGAAATAGATTAGAATCCTGCTTCAACAAATAACCAGACAATCCGAAACATAGACATACAAAGTGCAACAATAGCATAGTGCACTCGCCAATTGTGCCAATCAATCATCTATTAAATGAAGTTTATATTCTCACTTTTCGAAAGCATAGTCGAATCCAACAGCGTATGGATACAAAACCCTATAGTTCACAATTCTTCCGTCTTTCTTTCTCTTGTAAAAACCTGCTATCACCATATGATATTTTCCCAAAGTGCCCGATAATCCATTATTTGATTCGGCCCACCGCAACGACTTTTTTGCATCGTTAATAGCCACTACAATTTCTGTTTCCCCCTCTTGCATGTAATCCTTATCAGATTCACTCAACCTTGCTGTGCCTCGTTTATTTCCAAATTGAGGATGCGAATGGAAGTATCCAAGCTTCTGTAAGTGTACCAACTTAGGAATCACCTCAATTACTTTAAGCTCCCTTCGCCAGTTCGGTGTAACTTCCGCAAACTTTCTGTCCGCGGTTTGAAAAGGAATGGCATATTCAACAATTATACGTCTCTGCGTCTACATACCTAACAAGGCTCCATGACATTCGTTCTTATAAACCTCCACTGAGGAGAGAATAATACCCATGAAAGCTTTGTCAGAAAGAAATATCTCAGTCACTCCAAACATAAAACCAATCTTCTAAAGTTCTTATTACTAATGCCACATCTATGCAAGTAAACGCCTTATTTAGTTTTTGATTTTTGCTTTATTAGCCAAAATCTGCCCAAAAATGATAAAGGATAGGCATCACTACAAATGAAAAGCTCAATTTTATCGTCTCATGTCCTTTAGAAAACCAAAGTTCAACCTATATATAAGGGGGTCTAGACACTGGAGAGAAACAGTTCTTCTCAGAACATGCACTTTAAGGCTTCAGCACCTTTCACGCCAACTTCCACGCCGAAACCCCTTGCCTTAGACGTTACCGCTTTAACTTGCGCATTAAGCACATCCTCAAACGTCTT
>CAYWII010000015.1:0-32363 GCA_964457175.1 uncultured Candidatus Bathyarchaeia archaeon | reverse complement strand
GCTATGTAGATGCCTCTTAGGTATTCGGTGCCTTTCATTTTGATGTCGTGGTAGGTGCTGATTGTGTGTCCCATCATGTATTCGATGTAATCGGCTTGTACGCTTAAGCTGGCTAGCTGCGTGCGGAAGAATTTTCGTATGCTGTGTGCTCGTAGGTCGTAGCGTCTTCCGCGTGGGTTTTTGGTTAATAGTCCTGCTTTGATGTAGATTCGGTGTATGGTTCGGTGTATGCTGCCTTCCGTTACGGGTTTGGGGTGCTTGCATTGTCCGTCTCGGATTAGTGGTGAGTCGTCGTGGATGTTTTCTGGCGGGATTTTTCTTGTGCCTTGCCGTCTAATCTCCAAGTAATTGCGCAGGTATTCGGCTGCCTCTTGGTTTAGGAACGTATCATAGTCGTGGTATTTGCCCTTGGTGATTTCAGCTTCCACATGGACATGGATCGGTATGGCGTGTCTTTCCAGGTCTTTTTTGACGTGGCGGTAACAGAGCTTTACCAATGTGCCTATTCGGAATCCGCCTAGGGCTAGCAGGGTGATGATGACTCGCTCGCGGAGGTCGGCTATGTCTAAGAGTTTCTGAAGTTCTTCGGGTGTGGGTGCTCGGTCTTCGTATACGCCTCTTTTGCTTAGGCTGTAGGGCAGTTCGAGTTTTAGTCCGTTGCAGCGGAATAGGGCTTTGACGCCTTTGACGTGGTTGCTTATGCTGCCTGGCGCCAAGTTTTCTGCTTGCAGATTAGCGACGAAGTCGTCGAGCATGCGGCTGGTCTGGGCTAGGGCTTTGGGTTTGGGGGCTCCGTCCTGGTCTTGGCAGCTTTTGACCAGCAGGTCCGGCTGGGTGTTTAGCCACTTGCAAAATCGATGCACTCCGTAGACGTATTGGTAGAGCGTGGCTTGGCTGCCTGTTCTGTGGCGTAAGAGGTGTTTTGCGAGTTCTAGGGTTGTTTGGTTGTCGAAAGTGAAGCTTGAAAAGCCGCCGTCTTTTTGTTGAAATTGGAAGATGTATTCACAAGCTCTTTCAACTCTTTCATCGGTTTTGTTCATTCCAAGCTGAGCAAGAGTCATTATTTGCCAATAGGAAGACTTGTATTTGGGATGATAGGGATTGAATGGTTCTTCCCAATAGCCCTTGGCATTCTGTTTCTGGAATATTTTATTGACAACCTTGGATTCCGGAATCGCTCGCTTTGCAGCAGCCACTTGTGTGTCATCTTCGCTTTTGCCGAAAATATCATGCAATGTAAAGTATCGCACTGAAGGATTAGACTCTTCAAGAAGCCAGTCAACTGGGCTTTCCTTCAAAATAGTCTGCCAATTACTCATAACTCTCATCTTCTTAGAATACTCATTGGATGGCGGGCCCGACGGGAATTGAACCCGCGACACCCGGATGCCTTCGCAATCATGCTTAAGAGTCCGGTGCTCTAGCCTGACTGAGCTACGGGCCCTGTTGAATTTCTAGAATATGCAATTTAAAGGCTGTTAATAAGTATTAAAGTTTTAAACTTTAATCTTAATTCTATGCTGAGGAAGTGAAGCAGTGTTGAGTGAGTTAGTTTTCGTTGGGCTTGGCTTGCATGACGAGAAGGGAATAAGCTTGCGCGGTTTAGAGGAGGTCAAAACGGCAGATGTCGCTTTTTTTGAGCTTTACACGAGCTTGCTGCCAGATTTTTCAGAAAAACGCTTAGAAGAAATTACTGGAAAAAAACTGCAGATGGTTTCGAGGAAAGAGCTTGAGGAAGAAAACGGAAAAATTATTTTGGAAGCGGCTGAGAAAGGCAAGACGGTTTTGCTTGTTCCCGGCGACCCGCTTATAGCGACAACGCATATAGCCTTAAGAATGGAGGCTAAAAAACGAGGAGTGAAGACTCGCGTGATCCATGGCGCTTCAATACTTTCTGCTGTGATTGGCCTGTCTTGCTTGCACAATTATAAGTTTGGAAAAAGTGTAACTGTGCCTTTTCCAGACGAAACTCCTTCTGAAACTCCATATGAAGTCATCGCTCAAAACAAGAAACTTGGGCTTCACACGCTCTGCTTATTAGACATAAAAGCTGAGGAAAAACGTTACCTAAGCATTCATGAAGGCTTAAAGTGGCTTTTGAAAATTGAAGAAAAAACAAAAAAGAACACAATCACGTTGAACACGCTCGCGGTTGGCATTGCGAGGGCAGGAAGTGACAATCCAACAATAAAAGCTGGCTTCATAAGAGAACTGCTCAGATACGATTTTGGAGAGCCACCTCACTGCATCGTTTTTCCGGGAAAACTTCATTTTATGGAAGCTGAGGCGCTTGTTGCTTTGGCTGGTGCTCCAGACAAGGTGAGGAGGACGGTAGAATGAGTTTGGAGGAGCTTGCTTCAAAGTATATTGATTCTGCAGAGCATGTTTTCGGCGAAATGAAAATTATTGGAGCTTCTGTAAGTCTTAACGAAACTAGCGTCAAGAAGGTTATGGAGTTTGCCAAAGCCTATTTAGAAGACGCAAAGCACTATAGAAAGGAGAAGAGATTTGAGGTAAGTTTAGCTTCTATCGCCTATTGCGAGGGCTTACTAGACGCACTGAAACTACTAGGAGCTGTGAAATTCGAATGGCCAACAAGAAAGAAAGAGAAAAAAGAAAAGTAGTTTTAGCTTCGGGCGTTTTTGACCTGTTGCACCTCGGGCACGTAAAATTCTTGGAGAGCGCGAAAAAAATCGGAGGTCGAAACGCTGAGCTAATAGTTATTGTAGCCAGAGACAGCACAGTTAAAAAAAGGAAAGGAAAAAAGCCTATCATGCCTGAAAATCAGCGACGAGCTCTTGTTGAATCTTTAAGAGTTGTTGATGAAGCAATTCTTGGCTACGAGAGATTTGACATTGGAAAAGTCATTGAAAAAATAAGGCCAGATGTCATTGTTGTTGGTTACGACCAGAGTGGTATGGAAAAAATCGTGAAGGATTACATCGAGAAGAAAAAACTGAAAATAAAGATTGCGAAGATTGGCAAGTTTGGAGAGGACGAGTTGGATAGTTCTTCAAAGATTGTACAGAAGATTATTGAAGATTTCAAAAGATGAGTGACATGTCTAAGAGTTCTAAAAGGTTCATGCCAACCCTCATACTACTTGCGGCAAACGTAGCCTTCTACATTTTCACATCAATTGCTGGAGGGAATTTTCTCGAAACAGGTAACAATGTGATTTTGCAGTATGGCCAGGTTAATTCTCTCGTTAGAAGTGGATACTATTGGCAACTTTTCACATCAATGTTCGTCCATGTTAACCTCATTCACCTTTCGGGAAACATGCTCTTCTTGCTCATTTTTGGCTTACGAGCAGAAGAAATGTTCGCTATCCACGAGTACCTTCTCATCTACTTTCTTGGCGGGTTAGCTGGAAACTTGCTGACGCTGCTTGTCTGGACTGAAATGATTTCTGCTGGCGCTTCGGGCGCGATTTTTGGAATGTTCGGAGCAGTCACAATTTATGTAAGACGAGCAGTCGGACAGTCGATAATAGGCGCGTTAATGTATTCCTTCTTTTTGTTAATGATTAATGTGGGTCCAAGCGTCAATAACTTGGCTCATTTAGGTGGTCTGCTCGTAGGGCTATTGATTGGCTATGTGCTTGCAACGAGGCGAAAGGTTAGGACGGTGTACAAACACAACTATTCCTATTACAAATAAAAGAAATTCAACAGCAAGTGTATTACAAGTTCAACCTATTTATAAGGGGGCTATAAACTTCCCACCCATAAGACAAGACGCATCATAATTCAAAACTGTTCATGGCAACGTCAAGACTTCAACCTTCACTTTACGTCCGTCTTTTAAGTTTAAATGCCTTCTCAAACAAACAGGAGCAACAATCTCAATCACAGAAGAATCATAATGACTCCTCAAAGCCGTGATCAAAGCACCTCTTACCTCATTCTCTATTATTGCAGGATAACACCTAACAGACCCAAAAGTTCGGTCTTCATTTCTGAAACCTACAATCTCAATCGACGGATAAGCCTCAAGTTCTGAGCGAGTTTTGATGTCGTAATCGGTTGTAAGTTTCAGGTTAAGCGTGCCTGGATAAGGGTCAAAGCCTAACTTCTCTATGAACTGTTTCTTGTAAAGCTCTTTGGATATGTAATAGGCTCCTTCGCCCAAACCCGTAAAAACCGTGCCTTCCAAGGTTATTGAGGGTGGATAAGCGGCTTCCATCAGAAAGTGCAATGTTGAATAGAGCTTTTTCAACTCTTTGACGCCTTCGTCTGTGATTTTTATTAGGCATCCGTCAGGCGTCATTGTCCGTTTTATCAACCCTTCAGCGTCTAGCTCGATTAGGTAGCGTGAAGCTGTCTGCTGAGAAGCTCCAAGCTTTCCCGCTAAATATTCTGTGGAAATCTTTGCCGTTCTTCGATGAGCACCCATTTCAGCCAATTTTAAGAGTGTGAAAAGGTGGCGGCACTCGTGCTTTTCAGCCATTTGCTCTGCTCCCTAATTCTTTGGTCATTTAGAAATAACATTATTGCGTATTTAAGCGGCTCGAAAAATTTGTGTAGCAATTAGCCTTCATAACACGTCATGTTTGCTTGAACAAAAATGTCTCGCAAATCGTACATATGCACTGAGATTGGCAGATTATTTGATGGAACCTCAAGAGTGAAGGATGCAGTGCAGGTGCCATTGCCGTAATCCACTATGGAGAGGTTATTCGAAGAATCTACAGACATCCAACTTCCATATTCATAGAAGAAAGTTAGGTTCTTAGCCAGCGCTGGTTCTCTCTCGTTATACACTTTACACGTTAAATTCACAAGCTTTTCATTACCGACAAGTCTAGTGTAGTAGCCATTAACCGTCAGAGTCGTTGTTATATTCGCCGCATATTCCACTGTCATGTTTGATGTGAGGCTGTAAACTTTCAAGCTGAAATTCGCATAAGCGCTCGAGACTCCTAGGTCGCTGGTGTCCCATGAGAGCCACACGCCTGAATCATATGTTAAATCATTGAGAACAGTAAAGTCCAACTGGCAGATTCCATATCGTGTCAGATTCATCAACACTTGTGAAAACTCATTTAGATTTGTGGTTAAAACTGCTTTTTCTCCACCGTTTGAAATGTTCGCAAGAGAACTTATCATGGTGTTTCTTATGCTCTGCTTCACGGCAAAAGTAAAATCGCTGACTGACACGGCGTACACGCTATTTGTTTCCTTACCAAGCTCATAAACGTAAAATGTGGTAGCAGAGATTGTAACGGCTATGGCTAGAGCAGCCACTATGAGAAGTTGCCCCGAACTATCTGACCTAAACCTTCTTCCATCCCTTTTCATGTGGCCACCGTCATATACAAGTGAATTATGTAACAGCGGAAAACCAAACCTCGACTTGCACAGACATATTCTGTATAGGCTACTTCTTGGCTGCTGAAAGCGCCATTAGAGATGGCAGCAGTGTTGATTTGACGCATTTGTGCATCGTAGACTGTCAAGTTAAAAGATACTCCGGCTGGCAAGGTGATGCAGAGAATATTTCGTAGTCCAGTCCAGTTTCCATCATCAAGGTACTTGCCTAGGCTTCCGTCAGAATCAAGCTTTGTAAGCGCCTGCAATCCGATAGAGCCCAAATCATCATGTTTTGTCTCGTTTTGTGTTGTTGTGAGATTTGCTGAAACGGCGAACGATGAGAAGATGATGAGCACAGCTAGAAACGCTTCGATTATTCTGATTTGCCCCTTGTTTTGGCGCTTCATCCTCTTGGACTCCTAAGCCAAAAAGTGCATTCGTAAAGGACGGAGTCTATTGTGACAATGTATGTGTAGGCGAAAACGTTTGAGAGAGTTGCTGAATCTGCATAGTTTGCTCCTATTTGAAGAGGTATTTGAGGGTATGCAGTCCATTCTGTGAAGAAAGTTGTTGAATTCTGCCCCGTCGCAACGATTAACGTTGGGCTCGAATCACAGAATCGCGGAATTTGAAATGTGACAGATTGATTATCGCTTCCAGTCTGTGTTAGAGTTGAGCTGTAATCAAAGGTTAATGCATAAACGTTTGACAAAGTCGTTTCAGGGTAAGTGAAAGATGCGTTTAAAACATAGTTTAGAGGACTAAATCTAAGAAAAGTGCTCTCAGGCGTTGGCTCAGTCGAGTTGGGTGTAAAGGTAAACGCATTAAAAGATGTCATCTGAGTGTTATAAGCGGCTTTTGCGAAAACAATGAAAAGTGCTGGTCCTTCAACACTATCTGGGAGAGTCATGTTCAAATCGGTCTCGCCGTTCGACATATAGATATCAGTTGCGTTCAGATAGTTTTCCGCAATCATGTAGCCTTTCAATTGCGCCTGAACAGAAGCCCCTTTTTTCTCGGTTAAAACTTCAAACTGATAAGTCGTTTCGCTGGTCTCGTTAAAGATTGCGGTTAGGTTCAATGAAACGTCGAAAATTGGCTTTATCTCCACCTTAAAGGACACATCAGACATTTTGAGAGCAGTAAATATTTGCGCATAACTTAGAGCGTAGAGATTCTCGCTGTTAAGCCTTGAAACTTTGTCCATGTCCAACTCGTATGGGCTTTCCGAATTAGCCTTAGCCAACCCAAATGTTTCTGGTATTATCTCGGAGTTTTGTCCCCAATTTGATGGAGCGCCATCATTTAAAAGCATGTATTTCGAAATTTCTCTATATCTTTCAGGAATGTTTTGGTCGACTACGTTATTTATGTAAGGGTACAGCATTTTGGAAGCTCCAGCCATGGCTGACAGAGCAAGAATAACCATTAGCGAACATGCGAAGAATGTATCAATTGAAATTGCGGGCATTTCAGCTTGACCTCCACGTTATTTGCAATTTCTAGCTTGAGACCATGCCATACATTCCGCCCAGCAAGCTTTGCGAAAGCAAAAGCGAAACGTAAGCCGTGATTACAAGCATTGCGGAGTACTTGAAGCCTGCAGCAAACGTGCCCTCGTTCACTTTGCCAACAAAGAAACCTGAAAGCCAGCACTGCAAGATTATGCCAATGGAAAAGAGGTTCACTTGCAACTGCATGACTCCGAGTGGCACAGTTGCAGTTGCTCCAGGAAGCGATATGTTAGTCAGAGCGTAGACTGCCATTGCAACCATTGTTGTTGTCAAAGCTATGAGGACGCTCCATATGAAAGCCAGAATCACGTAAGGTCTCAGAAGCGATTTCTTGTTTGTTTCGACATCTTTCTGCTTTTCACTATAGTCTGTTAATATTTCCAAGGCAGTGGCTGAACCACCACCGATTTTGATTGTTTCGACGAGTATCAAGAAGTTAACAAGTACATGCCATGTTTGAATTTTCTTTTTAATGTTTGTAAACACTTTTCTAAGAGAAACGCCCCATTCCATTTGGCTTCTTATCAAATTTAGAGTTCCAGAAAATTGACCATAGCCACTGCGCTTTGTTGCGTGAATTATGCTTTTTTCTGGTGAAAGCCCAATTTTTCTGGCTTCCGTCACATCTCTGAGGAAATTTGGCATTGCATTTTCAGCATCATTGCTGACTCTAGTTATTCTCATGTAAACTATTGCTGGGGGCACTGAAATAATTAGTAGACAGATTGTAGTTACAAGCGGAAATATTTCTGTACCTTTGAAGTATTCAAGCTGTGGTACGAAGTATAAAGCTGCTATGAAGCTAGAAACCGCTATTAACGGTACTATAGTCGCATAGTAAGGCTGCTTAACAGTTACTAAGTTGCTTTTTCTCTCAGTATGCGCAAGGGCCATGAAAACTATCGAAATTATCGGAGTCACAAAGAATATGAGAACGCACACGACCTCTGTGGATATGCCTGGCGTTCCGCTTGTTTTCATCGGTTCAAATACTGATGTGGTTGCAAACACGATGAAGAGTATGTAGGAGCAAAGGGTTACGATTAACATTACTGCATATGCTTCAACCAGAGTGCCGAGTTTTTCTATCGAACGAATTGCGGAAGCACTCTGAACTTCGAAGATTGAGCGCAACTTGCTCTTTAGGTAATTTACGATATTTCCACCACTTCTGATGGACGAAACGTAGCCTAATAGAAACTCACGATAATTTTTTGATTTTGTCTTGTTCGCTCGTCTATACATGACAGACAAAGGATCGTAACCTAAAACCTCAACTTGTCTAACAATTTCTCGAGACTCCTTTTGGAAGGTGGGAAGCAGGTTTATGCTGCACAGTTTTTTCCAGCTTTCGTAAATTGACACTCCACTTGCAGACAACAACGTAAAAAGCAATGCTGCAAAAGGTAATTCGCGGTTGATTTCGCTTGTATCCTCTCTGTCGTAGAGTTTCAGCAACCAACCGAATATCTTTGGTCTTTTGAAGTGCATTTGCAAGTTTCTCACCACTTTGGTTTTTCTAAGAATTCCTTCTGGAAAAGCTGGGGGTTGTTGTAGTATTTGCTTAGTACTTTGTTGACGCTCCTGTAATCGCGGATGTTGTGCTCAACCATGTGGAGGAGTACGCGTTTGCGATATTCCAGTTCGTCTATGAGTCGTTCGATTGGAATGTCTAGGCTTGTTGCCATCTTTTTTAGAAGGTAACTCTCTCTTAATTTCTCATTGAAACTGTCTGAGGAAGGATTCCAGCTGAAAACTTCTTGGAAGGTGTTTGCATCTTTTATTTCTGAAATGTTTATGAATTTTCTGCTTGAGAGACGTTTTCCAGATTCTAGAAAGACCGGTGTTCTAACGTGTTTTACGTTTATGACGCAGTTCATTAGTGGAATTATGGATGAGGGAATGTTCATGGGCGGCTGCGTTAGCCTTTTAATGGATGTGTCAACGTCTTCAGCATGTAATGTGCATAAGCCACCGTGTCCTGTTGCAAGCGCTTGGAACAGCACGTAGGCTTCTTCTCCACGGATTTCGCCTACAATTATAAGGTCTGGACGGTGTCTTACAGCTGATTTGATTAGGTCGTAGAGAGTGATTTCGCCTTCGCTTTCAACGCCAAAACCTGACCGGGCAATGTTTGATGTCCAGTTTTCATGGGGCAAGTTTATCTCTGCAACTTCTTCAACCGAAATTATCTTATGATTTGGACGTATGAGACAAGCAATTGCGTTTAGGGTTGTCGTTTTTCCAGCACCTGTCGCGCCGATGATCATTGCTGACATCTTGTTTTCCATCAAAAGCCACAAGTAAGCTGCTATACTCTCATTCATTGTTTCATTCTCAATTAAGTCAATTATTGTGAATGGGTCTTTGCGGAACTTTCTTATAGTGAATGATGTGCCAGATGGTGTTGTTTCTTTTCCGAATGAGATTGCTAAGCGATGCTTTTCTGGCAGTGTGACGTCGACTATTGGGAAGGCTATGCTCACGTGCTTTCCAGCCTTATGAACGATACGCATTACAAAGTCGTCTAGTTCCTGCTCGTCTCGGAAAACTATATTGGTTTTTATGTTCTCGTATTTTCTGTGCCACAAGAAAATGGGTTTGCTAATTCCGCCGCATCCGATGTCTTCCACATATTCATCATACATTAACGGGTCTATTTTGCCATAGCCGACTACGTCTCGCTCCAAATAGTATAGAAGCTTGCGCATTCCAACAGGAGAAATTCCAACAAACTGTTTTTGGTGATCTGAAAGTATTACTGGCATTTGCCGCCTAAAAGATTCAGTTAGTGTCTCTTCTCCTTCTGGGGCTTGAAGTTCGTATTCAAGAATGTTTCTTAGCCTAAAATAGCCGTCGCGTTCTTCTCTTGTTAATGGAAGTTCATCGAGAACGTAAAGATATTCCAAAGTTTCTTCGTTTTGAACGATGGCGGCGTAGGAGAATGGTGGCTTAAGTGGATAATACTCGGTTTCAATGTAGCCCTCAGGAACACTCCATCTTTTCACATCTAAGAACTCTACTATTTCGCCTTCTTCTTTCATCATTTCTTGAAGATTCTCTTCCTTTTGAGATGCATTTTTACGTAGTTTAAAGTTAAACTTCATTTATTGGTCACCTTCGCTTGAGCTTGTAAGAATGATTTGTAGAACACCGCTGCCAAAGTGGCATTTTAGATGGGCTGCGCCATAGCCTCCCCTGTAATAGCCTGTGGCAGAAGCTTCGCTGGGAAGGTATATGCGAAGTTCAGCATCTTCTGTAGGCGTGTTTCCAAAACCGCCTTCTAGCCATATCTCGGCAGAATTGTTGCGAAGCCGAAGCCAATATTGTTTGTCACCGATAGCCGTTGGCATTTGAAGGTAAGTTTCAGTTGTCGCGTTCGTGGTTGATGTGAGCGTTAACAGTTCTGTGCCCTTGGACGCCACATAATCCATCAAGTTTTTCAGCTGTTTTGCTTCTAAGGGGGCGCGTAAAGCGTCAGCGTATGCCATGAACGAGAAGATGAGCATGCTACTAATGGCTATCAACGCAACGAAAGTGTAGAGGTAGCTGGGGGTTATAGATGGCAAATTTTACACCTCTGCCTTTTCAATTTTGACATTGCAAATAACTATCTCCAAGTTCACAATAGCACCTTCTGTGTTGCTTGAAATTGGAAGCCAAACAATGTCTGAGGTTTCGTCGAAGTGAGCGTTTAATGCAAGAGAGGAAATTGACTCGTTAAACTCATATTGACTGGAGACTGTTGTAACGTTCACAGCCGTTACTTTCAAGAAGAATTTTTCTTGCAGCATCAGGTCTTGCGAAGAATTGAGGTTAATGATGTTTACGCGGACGAGGTTTAATGGCTTTCCGTTGTTTGTGCCGATGACTGCTGTTGTTGCCAATGGACGATAACAAAGCGTTATCGCTTGTGATTCGTCTGTCACCGTGAAGTAGAGCTGAGTCATAGTTGATGAGCTTTGATTTATTATTGCTCTGCCGTCGCCTCGCATGAATAAGCCATGATAATTTGACTCCGAAGGTTCAAGCTTATAGAATGCTTCTCCAATCGAGCTATTGAACACCACCTCAGAAAAAGTTTGTCCATCGGTGAAGTTGAGAAGGAGATTTTTGGCTGCGGTTTCTACTTGAAAAACGCCTTTACAATCATCCATGTAAACGACTTTAGAGGCTCCGAAACTCCATGCAACCGAACTAACCGCGTCGTCTAAGACTTGCATGTTCTGTTTAGCTACAGAAACCTTAAGCGAGGCTCCTTGAGAGCTTATCTTTACCACTGCGTAACTGTAAGTAGCGGAGATTATCGCCATCAGTGAAACAAACAGTATCAGGTAAGTCACGGGCACAGTCAAGGCTCTCTTAGAACGATGCAATTTTCTTAGTTGTCTTTTGAAACTCCATGTTTGCATTGATTTCTACAGCCTCCTCTCTTGCATATGCAATCAACGCCTTTTCATTCTGTGATAAGATAAGATGGTGTGCGTAGAACAAAACTACACATAAGTATGCAGAATCAATACTGAAAAATCTAATGCACTCTAATTTATACCATCTTAGAGAATAAATATAAAAACAGAGGAAAAAAGAAAAGGGAGAAATACTTTTTTGCTACTCGCTAGCTTCTACGTTAGCTTCTTTGTAGTATTGAGCGTTGGCGGTGAATATGTTGATGCCTACGGTGACACCGATATCGCTAACGGACACATGGTCTGGGTTCGTCATGTAAACGATCATGCTCCAGCCAGACTGAAGGATCACGTCGCTGCTGGCTGTGACTAAGTCGTAGCTTGTTGAGCCTACCGTCACTGAACTTGGGAGTGTGCCGTCACTGTTTGGAGTGAGATACTCTAAATCATCGTTTATGGTGTTTTGTGTTTTGTTGTAATATACAGTTGTCCAATCGCATTCTTGACCTCGGACGGTGATTTTGTCAAGAACGACATCACGACCGCCAGTGTTGATTATCAAGAATGCTGTTTCAGCGAAGGTTGTGCCGTTGTGCCAAGTGTGTAGCTTGAAAACTTGTAGGCTTTCTTCTTGAACTCTCGTGGTTGTCACGTTTATGGCGTAGAAAGTCACGACTGTTGCCAATAGCACTGAAACTACTAGAATGATCAATGTAGTCACTACTGTGCTTAATGCTTTCTTATTGTTTAGGAGTTTCATTTTTTTCTCTCCGTGCAGCAAAATCGCCTTTGTTTGGATATGATAATTTGTGCGTAGAACAAAGCTACACATAACTGTAGACATGCACAACAAGTGGATATTCAACATTCGCACCATCGAAAAGTTTAAACTTGTTTAAACAATTCATACGGAAAACTCATATTTACACAATCCCCATTGACAATCTCTCTTAGCAAAACTTGGAAGTGGCAAAAAATGAAAACGTTACATGTTGCAATGGTTGGTATCTGTGCAGCACTTTACGCAGTAGTAGGGCGTTTAACAGACTTTGGCGTTACAGTTGGTGGGGTCGCATTCTGGCCTGCTGCAGTAATACCCGCAATTTTCGCTGTTTTGTTTGGACCTTGGACTGGAGGAATAGGAGCAGCTATTGGCATATTTATTAGGGACATGCTGTTTCATGGAGATCCCTTATTAAGCCTGTCCGCTGGCGTTACGGCTAATTTTGTTGGCTTCTTTGTTATAGGCTATGTCTCTCGCATAAACTTGGATTGGAAAAAAATAGGCATAGGCGTCATTGTGGGTAGCATAATTGTCATCTTTGGTCTTCTTTTACCCACGATTCTGCTACCAACTGAATCTGCGGCTTACTTTTCATTCAAGTTGTCATCCTTAGAAATTACTCTTTTGTTTACTCTGACAGTTGTTGTAAGTTCGCTCGTCATAATAGCTGTCGCTAAGTTCTGGCCCGAATGGAAAAATTATGGTGTAGGGTCCGTAGTTGGGTTAGGATTAGGTAGCGCAATAATTGCTGTTATAGTGTGGGCTTACAGCCAAGTCTTCTTCTCTCCTACAGGTTATTTCAAGGCAGCTATACCCTCTTCTTTTATTCCGATCATATTTGTCTGGACATTCGCCACAGAAATTCCCTTCATCCTCCTTCTTGGCCCTCCAATAATAAAGACATGCACTAAAGCCTATCCATCACTGAGAATTTCGCAGGAAACAGAATCTAGGAAAGAATGATTGTGAATAAGACTTCAGAGGCATTCTCTCCAGCAGGTATTTCAAGTTTTTTTGAGATATGTGACAGAACGACTGATGGAAAACCCAGAACTAATCCAGAGCAGATAGGCGCCCGAGGTGGAGGATTTGGAATTCAAAAGGGCGTTACGACTTATGTTAATGTTTCAAAAGCAGAAAATAGCAACATTCAGGTCTTTATTAATAATAGGGTTGCTCCAGAAGCTGAAACTACAAAAACTGTGGTAAAGATGCTTCTTGACAAAGTCGACCAAACATACGATGTTGTTGTCAAGCACAAAGTTGATATTCCAATCGGAGCAGGATTTGGTTCAAGCGCTGCCGGAGCCTTAACCACAGCTTTAGCGCTTTCAAAAGCTTTAGTCTTAAAGCTAACTTACAATCAGCTTGGCAGAATCGCGCATGTTGCCGAAGTCAAATGCAAAACGGGTTTAGGCACTGTTGGTCCGTTAATGCTTGGCGGATGCATACTCACAATAGAACCTGGCGCCCCCGGAATCGCCCTCATAGACCGCATACCCATATCAACAGATTACGTGATTGTCGCTGGCGTTTTCGGACCAACACCGACGAAGGAAGTTTTGTCTTCTCCTGACAAACGTTTAGCCATCAACAAATGGGGCAGAAAAACCCTGGAAAAGATTCTTGCTGAACCTTCGCTTGAAAACTTTTTGGCTTGTTGCCGCGAGTTTGCCGAAAAAACCGGCTTCGTGACAGAACGCGTAAGAACGTTAATGAGGCTTGCTGACAAGGCAGGCGCAGTAGGCGCTGCGCAGAACATGGTTGGCGAGGCTGTTCACGCACTCACAACGTTGGAAAATTCTGAGAGGGTGGTTCAAACTTTTAAGCGTGTTTTGCCACAAGACAAGATTCTTGTATCCCAAGTTGATGTCCAAGGCGCAAGACTGTTGAGATGAAATGTATTGCGAGAAAAGTTCAAAACCGTAGCTGTTGGCGGTACGTTTGACGAGTTTCATAAGGGACATCGAGTCTTGCTTATGAAAGCCTTCGAGGTTGGCGAGCGTGTTTTGATTGGTTTATGCTCTGATAAGCTTGTTGAAAGTCTTACTAAGCCGCATATAACAGACTCTTACGAGCATAGGTTGGAGGATTTGAAAAGATTTTTGGGAGAGAGGGAATTGTTGGATAGGGCTCAGATTATCCCATTGAATGACCCGTTTGGAGTAACGCTGTCCGAAGGGTCTGTTGAGGCTTTGGTTGTGAGCCGCGAGACCGAGCATATGGCTGTTAAGATCAATGAGGAGAGAAGGAGGCGAGGACTGGCGCCGCTGCAGATCGTTGTTATAGACATGGTTCCCTCTGAAAATCACGTTTCAATTTCAACTACGCGAATTCGCCGAGGAGAAATCGACCGCGAAGGTCATCTGTTAAAAGTGAAGGAAAATAGTTAAACTCTCTTTCAACCATATTTCTTTTAGAAGGGTTTATATGCAGAGAACTGGCACTGCTAAACTTCCGCTTCATTATGGTAAAGCGCCTAGATGGCTGACTGTTCGAATGCGTAAACTTGCAAAAGAAATCGTGACTGTAATTGTTGACGAGTATGGCACAGACGATTTTCTGAAGCGCGTATCCGACCCCTTCTGGTTTCAGGCTTTGGGCTGCGTTTTAGGCTACGACTGGCACTCATCCGGCGTGACTACCGTAGTTACTGGAGTTCTAAAACACGCAATCATACCCGAAGAACACAGCATCGCTGTTTGCGGCGGCAAAGGAAGAATTTCTCGGCAAGCACCGCTTGAAATTGAAAATGTCGGCGAAAAATTCGGTTTTCCAAGTGAAAAGATTGAGCGAATGCGTTATGCGAGTAGAATGAGCGCCAAAGTTGATAATGCCGCAGTTCAAGCGGGCTACCAGCTTTACCATCATGCGTTCATCATTGCAGAAGACGGAAAATGGGCAGTCATCCAGCAAGGCATGTGTTCTCAAGACCGCACAGCCAGACGCTATCACTGGCTTTCCGAAAACGTGAACAATTTCGTTGTCGAACCACATAACGCTATTGTTGGTGATGCCAAACGCGAAGTTGCATTAGACATGACCGCCAAAGATAGTGAAGGCTGCAGAAAAGCTTCCGTGGATATAGCTCGCGAGCCACCCAAAAAGCTCATGCGACTGATAATGTCTGTTAAACCCGAGTATCAGAAGTCGCTTCAAGAGTGGCTACCAAAAACTGCAGACAAAACATGGGAGAAATATTCACTCGATTTCCTATCCATGCCCAGAACCATAAACTGGAAATTCTTACAGCAAGTTTACGATTTTCAACCGAAAAACTATGAAGAACTTTTAGGCTTCAGAGGTGTGGGACCGGCAACCGTTAGAGGTTTAGCGTTGGTCGCAGAATTGATTTATGGCGAAAAACCAAGCTGGAAAGACCCAGTAAAGTATTCTTTTGCTTATGGAGGAAAAGATGGCGTGCCTTATCCGGTGGACCGCAGAGCCATGGATGAGTCGATTCAGATACTCAAGCAGGTAATACAAGAAGCTAAAGTGGAAGAGAAAGAGAAAATGAGGTCATTGCAAAGGCTTAGACGGTTTGTTCCAGACAACATAACCCGTTAAGTGAGATTCTGTGGAATAGCGTATCATTCCTCAACAGTTATTGCTTGTGTTGGGCACGAGGTTACGCATGCCATGCAAGCTATGCAGTCACTTTCTCGCACGGGAACTGACTTCTCGTCGCCTTGATATTCTGGCATTTTTTTGAGTTCGAACACGTTCACTGGACAGACTTCGACACATACGCCGTCGCCATTGCATTTGTTCCAGTCAACTTTTACTTTCGGCATTTGTCATCAACCTTGCTTTAGACTGTGATTTGCCTTGTTTTTAATTTTTTCCTTTTTATAGCTGAAAAAGTTCCCTGTCAAAGTTCGTGAGGAACTCTGTTTTTCGTGATTTAACCAAAACCGCATCTTCTGTACGCAGATAATATTCGCCAGCATGCCAAAGTTTGGGTTCTAAAGCGATCACCATGTTTTCTCGGAGAATTTCGTCATAATCAGGACTGAGCCACGGCGGCTCATGCACTTCAACACCAATGTTATGTCCAAGGTTTCTTGTGGGCAAACGCGCACGCAAATAATCCCCGTAACCAAGTCTGTCCAACATTTTCTCTAAAGCTGGAAAGAGGTCGCAGACACGCATGCTACCATCGCGCATTTTATCAACAGTTTCAAGGACTGCCTGTTGCAGCGCTTCATAACCCTTCTTAACTTCCATGCTGGCAGCTCCAAAGTAGAAGCTTCTTCCAAAGTCCGAACAGTAACCATCCATCACGAAGCCAATGTCAAACGCGACAGAAGTGCCACGCACTAGTCCCTTTTGTTTTGGATACGTGAACGGGTTAGGCGAGATTTCAGAGTTGGATTTAACAAAACCCACTGTGGAGGGAAATGATACGTCTGAGGCTCCCAAACTTTTTCCACAAAACTCAACCTCGAGTTCTAATTGACGCTGTGTGACGCCTTCTTTGATTTTTGGAACGGTGGCTTCCATCACTTTGTCCGTAAGCTTAGCAACATTTCTAAGTTTTTCAATTTCTTCTTCATCTTTAATCATCCTTAAATGGCGCATAAATCCTTCAGCCTTACAAAATTCAACACCTTTAGCGATTTTAGAAATTTCCGCTATTGTTGTTCCCCAGACATGGTCGCCTAAGCCAATCTTCGCCTTTTTTAAGTCCAAGTCAAATATCACTTTCTTAAGGAACCCTCCATAATTCTCATCTCTTTTCAAAATGCGAACATCTTTAACCCAAGTTTTAGGCGCTTGTTCAGCCCAATCTTCAGCCAACGTTAAAATCGGCTCGCCTGTTCGAGGCACAAAAATGTTGTTTGCTTCGCTTCCCAAGTCTATTCCATGACGCCAATCAATTAGAAGCCCCGTTAAGTATTGGAAGTTTTGGCATGAGCCATAAATGACTAAGTCAACATTGTTTTCCGTCATTTTTTCTTGAAGCCCAATAAGTCTCCTCTTAAAGTTCATTCTTTCTTAATTCTCCTCTTTTTTGGTTAACGCCTTATTCTTTGGAGTGTTTAAAGTTATTTCGTTGACGTTGTGGGAGTTTTAGGAATTGAAGTATGATAACGCTGGCAATCATGAAAACTAGGCTGTAGGGAAATACAAACCAGATTTGGGTGAGTTGTATGAAGCCGGCTGCCAAGGTTGGCGCAACAGAGGCTAGCAAGCCTTCTGTTAGGAAGTAAACGCTGTAGCTCATTCCTCTCTCTGTTTCAGGCGTCACATGTGCCACAATCGTGTTCATAGGTGACCATATTGCGCTGCTAAAAAAGGAGTAGAGAAGATAGGCGAGAATGATAAGGTAAAGCTCGAAAGCCGCCGGCAACAGTATGAGCGAAAATGCACTGCAGAGAATACTCAAACTAAGCGCCTTTTTCGCACCTAGCTTCTCACCTAAGTAGCCACCAATTAAAGAGCCAGCTATCCCGATGAAAGGTCCTAAACTGAATATTAAGCTGGCTGTAGCATCAGGCAAGCCTCGAGTGTCCGTGAAGAATGTCGTCATGAATGTTGAGCTTCCAGTGGCTCCAATTTCTCTGACGCCTATAACCAGCAATAAAATAATGAACTCAGCTGAAAAGATTAGAGACAGCCGTGTGAATCCGCGATTCTTTTTCTCGTAGCTTTCTCTTTTGGCTGGTTTAGTTTTCAAATAAGGAGATTTTAAAATTATGAATCCCCAAGTTAGAATCGGAACTGCCCAAAACAGGTAGGTTATTCGCCACCCAAATGTTGTTAAGAAAACTGCAAGAGTAATGAGCCCTGCTGCCGAGCCCAAACTTCCAAGAGCGTTATGAAAGCCTACGTATCTACTAATCCTCTCGGGTTTTGCGAGTCGGCTAAGTTGGCTGAGTCCAGAGATGTGATATATTGGAGAAGAAATTTTTAGTAAAGACACGCCAACTATCAGCATCCAGAAGTTGCTTGTTTGGCTAATGAGAAAAGTTGAAAGCCCCTCTATCAGCATGCTGGTGAATAAAAGTTGGTTGGTGCTGAACTTGTCGGTCAAGAACCCAGATGGAATGTTTATTAATAGTGTGAGAAGACTTGGAATTGTAGCGATTAGAGAAGCCTCAAGAAGGCTTAGCTGAAATTCCCGTATAATCACTGGGATTAGGGCGACTTGCATAAGAAGATAGACTTCGATGAACATGTGTGTTATGCAGATAATCCATAGAGGTTTTTCCACGTCTTACTCGCCAGACCATTGTTTGAATTTCAAAAATAAACGTGGTTATAGATAAAAGCTTGACCTAAGCGTAAAGCTACTGGCAAGATGAGCTACCTTCTTTCTAAGCAAAACAGAAATAGTTTAAAATATTCCGTATTGAGAGATGTGTTGTCATGAACTCAAGGAATTTCAACTTACTAAGGATATCTGGAATTAGCGGCGTAATCACACCTATAGTTGCGTTTACGTTCATTTCGCTCGCGATAACCTATTCTCCAAGTTTCATTTGGACAGATAACGCATTAAGCGATTTGGGCATTCAGGAAGGCGTCACAGCTCCACTTTTCAATTACGGACTTATCATCAGCGGAATTCTCACGTTAGTTTTTGCATGCGGGCTATTCATTTTGCTGAGCAATAGATTAATGGGAAAAATCGGTGCTTTCATCTTCATTCTTGATGCTTTGGCTTTAACTGCGATAGGCGTGTTTCCAGAAAATATCACACCAACACATTACCAAGCCTCAGTGGCTTTTTTCGCGCTTTATCCAATCTCTATGTTTGTTATCGGCACAAGTTTCTTACTTGAGAAACAGACGAAAATGGGCTGGTTCACTTTTCTTACAGCAGCAGTCGCAGCAGCCGTATGGATAACATACTTCTCAACACATTTTGTTTCGGGCGTCGCCATTCCAGAAACAGTTTCTGCGCTTGCAGCCTCAGCATGGGCAATAGTGCTTGGGTGTAAAATGTTGAGAGAAGCCTCCCACCGAAGCTAATAAAGTTGCGGCATGTAGAGTTTGTGAAAGAAATGGCACGTAAAAACAGCAGCAGAAAAATCAGAAAAGAAGGGTCAAGCATTGAAGAATTAAGCAGAAAACTTGACCTAATAATGAAGAGGCTTGAAACTCTCGAAGCTTTCATAGTTAACAATCCAGAATACGCGGGTTTGGCTCCTTATCTTCGAATGAGCCGCATGGGCATAGGCTTATACGGCGAACCTCTAGAAATCGCGAAACGATTGAAAACTGCTGAAAAATATCTTCGTAAAACGTGGATTGCTCAAGACGACATTTCAAGATGCATAGTGCAAGCGCTTGCTTTGCACGAAAAACTCAACATATCAGCAATAACCCGTCAAGTCCAACGTATGCGTGGAAAAGCGTCAAGACGAATCATTAGAAGTAGACTCAAGCGTTTGGAAAAAGAGAGTATAGTGAAACGCGTTGGAGGTTACGGAAACACTTATGAACTTGCGGAGTGACCGAGCACTGGTCACTTTTTCCCATAACATATAACAAGGATGACCAGACTCTACATGTAAATTGGTGAGACAAGCATGTTCCAAACTTCCAAAATCGTCAACGTAAACAGTATTCAAATAGATGGGGGTGAAATTGAATGAGCGAAGAAAAAGAAAAGAAAAAAGAGAAAGAGGACGTCGAGGAATTGAAAGAAGTTCTAAGCGTTGTTTCAAAGGAAATTCCAAGTCTGATAAAGGGAATAGTTGCAAGCGTGTTTTCTGAAGAAACGGGAAGAGACATGGGAAAAGCAGCCGCAGCCTTTTATAAAGAATTAAAAGAGGCAGGCATGCCGGAAGAAACAGCAGTTAGGATGACAGAAAATTATGTGTCAGTATTCACAAGCCTCAGCGAAATAATGAAGCGGTCTGTGGGTAAAGGAAAAACAGAAAGTGGCGAAGAGATAGGTGAGGAAATTTCAAGGAAGATTCATGAAAAGCTGGCTGAAAAACGCCGAGAAAAAGAAGAAGAGGAAGAAGACGAAGATTAAATTTAATGTGGCTTAGTTGAGAGAAAGACCCATGAAAGCAAGCAGTCTAGCAGTAAGTTTTCTCTACATGATTCGCCTTCTCATAAGCCTCTTCTTCTTGTGGCTCACATTAGGCTGGAAAGTGCGCAAAGCACGAAAAGCCTTCGAAAAACAGCTAATCCGTCAAGGAATGGCGAAAAAAGACGCAGAAAGATTAAGTGCTTTCTATTCAAAACTTAAAGACAACATTATGACCGCGCTGAAAGGTTCGATGTTCAGAAACCGTTAAACCTTAATGTCTGAGTAAATTTGGGAACAACAAAGCGAAGAAAACGCGGATTCGTATCCCAAGTTTTCGGCGAATCGTATTGCCTCTTCCGCGGGAAAAGCTATGGCATCTACCCCAGCTTTTATAACTAGAATGTCCGTTTTCACACGATGCTCGCCTTTCGGTCTCATGCAGCCCAGAACCAACGGCGTTTCCGGGAACATCAGCCTTGCAGTTAACATAACTCTTGCGATGTCCATAGGTTCTGGCGGGTTCACCTTTTCCATTTTTGTTCCATGTATAGGCATAAACGCGATTACGACTAACGCAGAAGGCTTGTATTGGGATATCATCTTCAAAGCGTGAAGTTCACCTTTAAGCTCTCCATAATGAAGCCCAACAATCACGTGAGGCACAAAGACAATACCAGCGTCATGTAACGCCCTTAAAGAATTTTCGTAATCTTTGATTGTCACGCTTAGGTTATAGATTTCTCTTATTGTTTCGTCAGAGCCGATAACATCGATAAGAGCAGCATCTACCTTGGCGTCTTTCAGTTTTTTGGCGTTATAAAAGTCTATTATGCCTGTGTGAACAAAAATTGTTAAGTCTAATTCACGCTTAATCTTTCCAATAGTGTCTACGAAATTTTCCAACGGTACAGAACCGTCTGGTAGGCATCCTCCACTTATTAGGCAGCCTAAAGCGCCTTCATTTTTGAGTTTAACGCACAGGTCAAACAGTTTCTCAGGTGTGTTAGCGGGATACATTGTTTCCAAAACTATTCCGCCGCAGTGTTTACATTTTAATGCGCAACCTTTTCCAGTCACGGAGATTGTTGGAAAATCTCTTGGCGAAGAACAGTAATAACTTGTTTTGTAATACATGAAACTTGGCGCGTAAAAGTGAATTTTTCTGTGCTTAGAGAAGATTTTAGGCGTGTCTAATAGTTTCATAAGTTCGTTTTCATTCATTTGCCAGACAGTTTCAGGAGAAAGTTGAGTCATTATCTTCTTTTAAGAAACCCTTCACTGTTTGTTTAATAGTTTTCGTTTTCCAGCAGTTCTATTCTTCTTTGTTGTTGGCATGCTTCGAAAGTGTTGGAACAACCTCCAAAGCATCGTCCATCACCTTTATAGCACTTGCTACTTTTTCGAGGTATTTTTGGAAGCTAAGGGTTTTGAAAACGGTTGCGCCTCTTTCTGTAATTGCATACAATGTTTTTGCGCCTGAAATGCGTTCTTGGACAAGCCCATATTTAATTAGGGAGTTTAGGCGTTGTTCGAGAACCGTGCAGTCCATGCTTGTTTCGTAGGCTATGCTGTCGATGGTTAAGGGTTTCTTTATTATTGCGCCTAAAATGTCTTCGTAGGTTTCAAGCTTTGATTTTCGCATTTGAATACGCCGTTATCCTTGTTTTATGCGGTTTGGATAAATCATTTGTGAATTCAAAATCTTTAGCAAAGAAACAATTGTAACAGATATTAAGCCAAACCATGACTATCTAATTTCGTAAAAGAGCGTGCAACCAGTGACTGCAGCTGAAAAACTACCGAGCCGAATTCGCGTTTCATTAGGCTCAGCTATTGTTATTGGGCTTTTGAAAGGTAAGCTTGACGCTAAGCCAACAACCACTTATCTAATGACGCACCGAAAGGGTAAATGCAGTGCAAACTGCGGTTTTTGTCCACAAGCCCGAGAAAGCCACAGCAGAGCAGACATGCTTTCGAGGGTTTCATGGCCCGTTTTCTTGACTGAACAAGTGTTTGACGGAATTGAGAATGCCGTCGAGAGTGGCAGTGTCAAGCGTGTTTGTGTTCAAGCCTTGAATTATCCAGAAGTCTTCAATGATTTGATAGCCATTGTAAAGGCGATACACCAAAGAGCGGGCGTTCCAATTTCAATTTCTTGTCAACCTCTTAACAGTGAAAACTTGAGGCGGTTAGCTGAGGCTGGAGCAGAAAGAATAGGGATTCCTTTAGACGCTGCCACAGAGGAATTGTTTAACAAGGTTAAAGGAACTGCTGCAGGAGGACCTTACAATTGGAAACGACAGTTTGACTTGCTGAATGAAGCAGTGAGTATTTTTGGAAAAGGCAGGGTTAGCACGCACTTGATTGTTGGGCTGGGAGAAACAGAAAAGGAGATGGTTCACGCTATTCAAACATGCGTGGACATGGGTGTTTTGCCGGCACTTTTTGCTTTCACACCAATAAGCGGAACAGCATTAGAAAACGAGGCTCAACCATCAATTGAAAGATACAGGCGAATCCAAATTGCTAGGCACTTAATAGTTCACGGGATAGCCAGATATGAGAATATGCGCTTTGACGATGAAGGAAACATACAGGATTTCGGTGTAAATGAAAAGGCATTGTGGCAGATTGCTCAAACAGGCGAACCTTTCCGCACTTCTGGATGTCCAAACTGCAACCGTCCATATTACAACGAGAAGCCGAGCGGTCCGGTATTTAATTATCCCAAGGACTTAACGGAAAAGGAACTTCTCACAGTTCGAAAACAGTTAGGATTCCATGGAGCATAAGAATATTGAACTCCTTTTATTTTCTTGACGCTATGGTGACGGAAACAAACGCGATAAAGCTGAAGTTTCTGGATGAAGATGGAAAAATCAAGGAAGTCGTCGACGACAAATACAAACCATATTTCTTTACACCTTATCCGCCAACAAACGAAGATTTAGAAGTTATCCGATATTTCAGCGGCAAAATCCAAACTGTAGAGAAAACGGAATTGTTCACGGGTGAAAAGAAAGTTTTTGGAAAAGTTTTTTGGCTGAATCCGAAGATTGCCTTGAAAGCGGCTGGGCGAATGCGTCAAATTTGGGAAGGCGAAATTGAATTTTCAAAGTCGTATGTTTATGATAACGGTCTGATTTTTGGAGCCTTACATTCTGAAGAACCGTTGAAGCCGGTTTTAGAAATCTCCGCAGAAGCTAAGGAAAAGTTAGAGAAAACTTTCATAGAAGTCAGAACAAAAGACCCTTTGAAGTATGCGCAGATTTTCTATTGGTACACACTCCTTTCTCAGCCGATTCCAAAGCTCAGCCCAGAGATTTTAGGCGTTAAAGAAATCGACCAAGAAAAGGTTTATTCTGCTTGGATGCTTTCCAGAATCGCGAACATCCCTTTGATTGAGGCGTTAAATAGTAGACGTGTGAGCGATTGGATAAAATCCATAATTTACACTCATCTGAGAAAGAATGATGTCCTTATTCCAACTTCTGAGGAGCTTAGACGTGGAAAGCCAACGCACAGAGTCATTGGAGCCTTGACTGTTTCGCCTACGCCGGGCGTTTACTTTAACACTGTCATCTGTGATTTTGAAAGTCTATATCCCAGCTGTATTGACAGTTTCAATTTGTCTTACGAGACAGTGGACTGTTCGCACACGGAATGCAGAAGCAACAAGATTCCAGAAGTTGACTATCACGTGTGCACTAAACGGAGAGGCTTTTACTCTGTTCTTTTTGGCGCTTTAAAAGACTTGCGAATAAAACTGTTCAAGCCAGCCGTTAAGGATGCTTCGTTGCCGGAAGAGGAACGAGAAATGGCAAACGTGGCAGCGAAGCTGTTGAAGTTGATTTTAGTTTCCAGCTATGGCGTAACAGTTCGCATTCATGGTGTTGCTTGTCCGCCGCTTGCTGACGCGATAACTGGGTATAGCCGCTATTCGCTTAAGGAAACTTGGAAAATGGCTGAAGAGAAAGATTTGAGACCGCTTTACGGCGACACGGACAGCATATTTCTGGATAATGCCTCAAATGAGCAGGTGGAATGGCTCATCAGAGCGGTTAAGGAAAGGTTTAATCTGGATTTGGCTGTCGAAAAGCGTTATACATTATGTGTTTTGCCGAAAGCCAAAAAAGCCTATTTTGGAATCTTGCCCGACGGAACGCCAGATATTAAGGGAGTCACGCCCATAAAGTCTAACGCTCCAAAATTCATAAACACCGTTTTTCAGCAATGCGTTAAGGTACTTTCAACAGTTAAGAATCTTGAGGGTTTTGAGCAAGCAAAGAAGGTAATTAAGGATATCGTTAGGAAAGCCATTGAGGATTTGAAGAGTAGACGGATTATGTTGGACGACTTGGTTTACACGGTGAGACTTTATTTTGACCCTAACGAGAAGGTTGCGGACATGAAAACTGCTGCGCAACAGTACCAATGCGCACTGCAGCTAATAGATTCTGGCAGAAAACTGGAAAGATGGGGCACGGTTTCGTTTGTCAAAGTAAAACCGTTCAATTATAAAGGGAAAACCTTCACGGTGAAGCCAGTAGAATTCGTGAAAAGCCCGTATGAAATAAATGTGGAAGATTACGTTCGAAACTTGCTAACAGCCTTGAATCAAACCTTTCAACCAACGGGCATCAAACTGGAAACAGAAAAAGAAACAGAAATCTCAAAGTGGCTAGTAGGTTGATTAACGGGATTTTTAGTCGAAAAATCTATGTGTAGGATGAGGTTAATGCATCCCTAAAATGGTTGGTGAAAAAATTTGGTGGAAGCACCCGTAGAAGACAAACGAATAACACTAAAAGAGGCTGCAATACTAGTTTCAGACGGCGCCCATCTTTTTTGGGGCGGCTTCGGTTTTCAACGTCCGCCTATGGCTTTTGCTCATGAACTTGTACGGCAGAAAAAGCGTAACCTTACGATTTACACGTGCGGTTCCGAAATGGACATTGACATATTATCCGGCGCCTACGTGGTTTCACGTTTTGAACTGGCGTTTTTCGCCATTGAAGGCATAGGATTAGCGCCAAACATTCAGAGAAGAATTCGCGAAAATGCAATAGAATTCGAGGACTACACGAACTTGGCGATGGCTCTGCGTTTCTTTGGCGGAGCGTTAGGTGTTCCGTTCATGCCCTTGAAAAGCATGTTAGGCACGGATTTGCTCTCAAAAAAGAGGTTTAGACCCAAAAAGGCAGAAGTAATCACATGTCCCTTCACGGGCGAAAAGGTTGTATTAGTTCCTTCTGTCCGCCCAGACTTCAGCATAGTCCATGTCTCGCGTGTTGACCGCGAAGGCAATGCTCAGATAGATGGAATAAAAGGCGAAGACATTGAAGGCGCCAGAGCTGGCAAAAAACTAATTGTTATGGCTGAGGAAATTGTGGATACGGAATTTATTCGCTCTCAACCGGACCAAACAGTCATACCAAACATTTACGTTACGCATGTTGTTGAGTGCCCGTGGGGTTCATACCCAATGATGGTTTACAATTATTATGATTATGACATGGAGCACATCCGCATGTACTACGAGCAATGCAAGACAGAAGAGGGATGGCAAAAATACTGCAACGAATACATAACAAGCGTAGACGGTCATAAGGAATTCCTAAAAAAAATCGGAAACGATAAACTACAGAAACTCAAAGCCAAAAGACCGCGTCCATACTAGAAAAGGAGAGAAAACAAAATGAAGAAAAAATATGCAAAACTTGACGAATTCACCACGTTAGAGCTTATGGCTGTTTGTGGAGCAAGAGCAATAAAAAACGGTGAAGTCGTCTTCATAGGTACTGGATTACCAATGATAGCTGCGATGCTTGCAAAAAGAACACATGCGCCTAACGCAAAAATAGTTTATGAAGCCGGATTCATCGACTCAAACGCCATAGACATCGCTCTATCCATTGCAGATTCCAGACTGGGTTACCGAGCATCAGGAGCCATAGGCTTAATCGAAACATTAGGCTTAATGCTACAAGGCGGACACGTAGACGTAGGCTTCGTAGGCGCAGCACAAATCGACGAATACGGAAACATAAACACCACGTATATAGGACCATTCAAAGAACCAAACGTCAGACTACCGGGAAGTGGAGGAGGAAACGACATAGTCTCATCAGCCAAACGCATAGTAATCATAATGACACATGAAAAAAGAAAAATGGTGAAAAAACTCGACTACATGACCAGCCCAGGCTTCATAAACGGACCAGGAGTCAGAGAAAAAGCTGGATTACGCGGTAGCGGTCCTTCCCTTGTGGTTACGAATCTTTGTCAAATGGACTTTGACCCACAGACTAAACGAATCAGATTGGCTGCGGTTCATCCGGGCGTTTCAGTGGAGCAAGTACTGGAGAACAGCGGCTTTGACCTAATAGTGCCAAAAGAAGTTCCAACAACCGAACTGCCTACTTATGAAGAGCTTAAACTTCTTAGAGAAATAGACCCTCTCGGCATTTACATACCAAGAACCAAAGCCTAAATGAGCTTTTGCTGCATGGGATAAGACCATGGGAAAACTGCTCTGGAAACCTTCCACGGAACGCATAAAAAAGGCGAACATGACCAAATTTATCGATTTCGTCAACAAAAAATACTCTGTTGAGATAAGCTCTTACTTCCAGCTTTACAACTGGTCAATCGAAAACATACCAGATTTTTGGGCAGCCATGTGGGAATTTGGCAAGGTTATATATTCCCGCGGATACGAGAAGGTGGTTGACGACTTAAACAAGTTTCCAGGCGCAAAATGGTTCATAGGAGCAAAGCTGAATTTCGCAGAAAACCTCCTCAGATACAGAGACGACCACACAGCTTTCATATTCAAAGGAGAAGACCAGAAATCAGCAAGAATAACCTACGCAGAATTATACAATCAGGTGGCTCGGCTTGCCAAGGCACTGCGTGAAATAGGCGTTATTCCGGGAGACCGCGTGGTCGCCTACATGCCAAATCTAATCGAAACAGCAGTAGCAATGCTCGCTGCAACAAGCATTGGTGCCGTATGGGCTTCTTGTGGCGCAGAATTGGGTGCCGCGGCTGCGTTGGACCGTCTGGGTCAGATTGAGCCTAAGGTTTTGTTTACGGCTGATGGTTATTGGTATAAAGGGAAGACTTTCAACATTCTGGTTAATGTGGAAAAAATTGCCAAAGAGATTCCTTCACTCAAAAAAGTTGTTGTCATCTCGTTTACAGAAGATAAACCAGCCATTAGTAATATTCTTCACTCCGTACATTATGCCGACTTCTTATCGAAGGAAAAACTCCCAGAAATACGGTTTGAGCAGCTGCCTTTTGAACACCCCGTGTACATTATGTTTTCTTCAGGAACAACAGGCAAGCCAAAATGTATGGTGCAAGGAGCAGGCGGAATCCTCATCAACCATTTAAAAGAGCTTATGCTTCACACGGATTTGAAACGCGAAGACACTATTATGTATATTACAAGTTGCAGTTGGATGATGTGGAACTGGCTTTTAAGTTCTTTAGCCGTTGGAGCCACCATAGTGTTGTATGATGGTAACCCATGCTATCCCAATGCGGGTGCTATGTGGAAATTAGTTCAAGATGAACGGATAACCATTTTCGGCTGCAGCGCCAGCTACATCAATTTTCTCAAAAGCGAAGGTGCCCAACCCTGCAACGACTACGATTTATCTTCGCTGCGAGAAATCTCCCAGACTGGCTCACCACTCTCTGCTGAAGGTTTCGAGTACGTTTATGAGGCAATCAAGAAAGATGTGCATTTCAATTCTATTGCTGGCGGCACAGACATCAACGGTTGTTTCACCGCAGGAAGCCCAACCCTTTCAGTTTATGCTGGTGAACTGCAAGCTCCAGCTTTAGGAATGAAAATTAAAGCCTATGACGCGAATGGTAAGTCAGTGGTTGATGAGCAAGGAGAGCTTGTTTGCGAAGCGCCGGTGCCTTCTATGCCGCTTCATTTCTGGAACGATCCAAACAACAAGAAGTATTTAGATGCATACTTCAGATTTTATCCAGACAAGAACGTTTGGCGACATGGCGACTACATAATAATACATGGCGACACAGGAGGAGTGACCCACTGTGGGCGTTCCGACGCCGTTTTGAAGCCCTCAGGAGTGCGCATAGGCACGGCTGAAATCTACAACATAGTTGAGAGATTGCCAGAAATTGCCGACAGCCTAGCTGTGGGGCAAAATTGGAAAGGAGACCAACGCATAATCTTATTTGTTAAAATTGCTCCGGGGCACAGCTTAACAGAGAATTTAAAAGACAGAATTAGGAAAAGCTTGCGTGAGAATGCTTCGCCTCGGCATGTTCCAGCCTTAATAATTGAAGTGCCCGATGTTCCTTACACCTTCAACATGAAGAAAGTTGAGATTGCAGTCTGGAACATAATCCACGGCAACCCCGTTTTGAACAGAGGCGCATTGATTAATCCAGAATCACTTGATTATTTTCAGAAAATTCTCCCAGAACTTCAGAAGACGTAACTCTCCGATTTTAAGCCACAGACAAGGGTGTTAAGTAGAGGTTGAAAGTTTAGGTTTCTGTTTAGTAACTTGCTCAACAATTCGCCAGAATTCCTCTTCCGTTAAGCCTTTCCTCAGTTCTCGCATCAGTTTTTTGATTTGGTAGAACGTCATTTGTGTTCCGCCTTTGTCCATGCTTTCCTGCATGCCTCTTATACGTCGGACTATCTCGTCTATTTGTATTGATGTTGCTTTGATTCCAGCGGATGCCAAGCGACTTTCTACTGTTCGTCTTCCGGTTTGTCTCCCAAAATAGAACGTTATTCCTCTCTCGATTATTTCAGGCGGGAACGGCTCGTATATGAGTGAGTGGGCGAGCATGCCGTGAATGTGTTCGTCTACTTCGTAGGAAAACGCGTTTTCACCCACTATTGGTTTGTGGTATTGGATTGGCAGAGCGAAGGTTTTCTCAGCTAATTGCGAAAGTCGGTAGAGCTTCTTCATGTCCACGTTTGTGTCAATGTCGTACAGTAACTCTAAAGCTGTAACAACCTCCTCGAAAGGTGCAACTCCAGCCCTTTCTCCAAACCCAGCAATGCAAGTGTGAACGCAAGACACACCTTCTTCCACAGCCGCCAACGTGTTAGCAGTCGCCAAGCCGAAATCGTTGTGACAATGTACAGAAAAGGGAACCTCCTTCTTGAGTAGCTGCAAAAGTCCTTCTCGTATATGCGAAATTAGGTAACGAATTGATAATGGTCTTAAGAAACCGGTGGTGTCCGCTATGACCAGCTGGTCTGCTCCAGCCTTCACAGCGGTTTCGAAAATTTGCAGAATTTCTTCTATGGGCGTTCTTGAGGCGTCTTCCAAAACAAAATTCACTTCTGCACCGTGTTTTTTTGCGTATTCAATTGATTCTCTGGTTTTCTGTAGAACCTGCTCTTTTGTCATTTTTAATCTGTATTGAAGGTTTAAGCCATTGAAGGGTGTGAATATCAAGAGTTTTCTTATTCCGCATTCAAGACAGGCGTCTATGTCGCTTTTGTTTATGCGCGCTGAAGCTGCAAGACGTGCTTGTTGGAAGTTTTCGTTTGCGATTTTTCTAACATCGTTTTTTTCTTCTTCGGATGCTGCGGGGAAACCAACTGTTATTAGCGATATGCCCATCTCGTCCATCATTTTAGCCAGTTTAACCTTCTCGACGTAAGTCAGGTATACTGTGGGGGTTTGAACGCCTTCTCTTAGAGTTTCGTCCCAAATGAAGACTTTGCCGGGAAGTTTGGGAGGCAGGTTTTTTCTGTAGTGGTTGTAATTTGCTATTAATCCTTGAGCTTCAAGCTTTCTGAAGATTGTTTTCCTCATTCAACACACATTCCGATAACTTAGCGCTGAACGCATTTTGTTATTTCACGAGCATTTATATAAGAATTATAGAGCATCTGAGTGTGCGGAATTTTGCCAAAGACATGCAAAGTGTTTTATTTGACAAAGTAGCATCTCAATTGGTGATTTGACCTTGGGAGATAGTTCTGGCAGTTTGTGGCTTGGAGCTTTTGCGGGCTTTGTGGTTATTGTTGCTGTTGGATGGGCGTTTCCATTGATTGCTCATTTCGTCGGCGGATTGATTGCTGGGTTGATAGCTAAAGGTGCGGGTAAAGGTGCTTTGGCTGGTTTTCTTGCTGGGATTTTGGGAGGACTCATCATTGCAGTGCTTGTGACTATTGGTTTAGTGGCTTTGGGCGGGCTCATGGGCGGATTTCTAGGCGGGTTCGTAGGCTTTCTGTTGGGATTACTAGTTGCAGTTGCAGCGATCCTACTTGGCATTTTTGGAGCAATAATAGCTGCTATCGGAGGACTCATAGGCGGAGCACTGGCAAGATAAAACATAACCAAAACTTTCTTCTTTTTTGTGAGCTATGGATTCATCTGCTTTTTCGAGTTTTCGGCGAAAGTTTAAAATTGGATAGTAGCTCTTAGCCAATATTCAGCAATGAATTTGGGTGAGGAATGGCTTTGGATTTTGAGTTGACTGCCGAGCAGAAAATGATTGTTGAAGCGGCTTGTGATATTGCGCGGGATTTTGGTCCGGAGTATTGGCGTGAGAAGGATAAGAAGCACGAGTTTCCTGAGGATTTCTGGAAGAGTTTGGTTGAGGCGGGTTTTCCGGGCATTGTTATTCCCGAGAGTTATGGCGGTGGTGGGATGGGCATGTTTGAGATGATTTTGGCTATGGAGACTTTGGCTTCTGAGGGTTGTGGGTTGGCTGGGGAGTGGTTTTTGTGTTTGAGTTCTGTTTTTGGTGGTTTATCCATAGCGAAGCATGGGAGTGAGGGTCAGAAGGCGACGTATCTGCCGAAGATTGCTAAGGGGTTGGAGTTTTGTTTGGCTTTGACTGAGGCTGATGCTGGGACAAACACTTTAAACATAAAAACGGCGGCTGTGAAGGATGGTGATGGCTACAAGATTGATGGTCAGAAAATGTTTATTTCGGGTGCTGACCGTGCGAAGGGAATGTTGCTTGTTACGCGGACGACGCCGTTGGAGAAGACTCCGAAGAAGACTTTGGGTTTGACGCTTTTTCTTGTGGATTTGCCTAATCCGGCTGTGGAGATTATCCCAATAGAGAAGCATGGAATTAACTATTCGAAGACTTTTGAGGTTTACATTAGTGACTTGAGGGTTGCGGAGGATGCGGTTTTGGGTGAAGTGGATAAGGGTTGGTATTTTGTTTTGGATACGCTTAATCCTGAGAGGATGAGTTTTAGTGCTGCTTCGTGTGGTATTGGGCTTTTGGCGATTAAGAAGGCAGTTGATTACGCAAAAGAACGCAGAGTGTTTGATGCGCCTATTGGTTCACATCAAGCTGTTCAATTTCCGCTTGCCGATGCGAAAGCAAAAATTGAGGCAGCGCGTTTGCTGAATTACAAGGCTGCTTGGCTTTACGATAAGGGGCAAGAGTGCGGTGCTGAGGCGAACATGGCTAAGGTTGCTGCTGTAGAAGCGGGTATTGGAGCGGTTTATCATGCAATGCAGACTTTTGGCGGTTATGGTTATGCGGTGGAGTATGATGTGGAGCGGTGGTGGAGAGAAGTGAATTTGATACGCTTGGCGCCTGTTACGCATCAAATGGCTTTAGCATTCATTGGACAGCACGTTTTAGGTTTGCCTAAGTCCTACTGAAAGGTTAGTTTGAAGGTTATTGGGACTTTTTCTCCCCACGATTGCCGTAGTGGGCATATTTTTTCTGTCTTTTTGAAGACCGTGTTTGCTTTTTGCGGTTCCACTCGTCGTCTTTTTCTAGTTCGATTTTCATGCTGAAGCGTATGTGTGTAAAGATGAGTTTTTCAAGACTTTCCGCGTTCATCTTCACAGTGGTTTTTGTTTCGAGATTTTTTAGGTTTAGTTAGGAGTTTTTTGCGATTAGGAGGAATATTGTGTTCATGCAGGAGGCTAGGGATGCGGCGAAGATTTCTTCTGGAACGCAGTAGCCTTGTTTTCCTCCGAACTCTGGTGGAGGACTAACTGTAATGATGTGTTTGCCTCTTATTGACAGGTCACACTCTGTCCCGCTCTTCCACGTGGCAGTCCCTTCAAAAGTGAAAAGTGACATAGAAGAGTCTTTATTGCTTATTATCTTAAATTTTTCCCTCTCACATTATGATTGAAAAGAGATAGGGAACGTTCTATTTTCTTACTGCTTTGGTAAATAATTAGCTGAATTCGTATGGATGCTGATGCCGTAGTAATTGGGCTAATCGGAATCTGAAAAAGTGCCAACCAGTCTACATTTAACCTATGATTCAACCTATATATAAGGGGCTATATTCTCCGCAGAGCACAAAATGGTTGTTGAACAAAAAATTTTCGCAGCCCAACAAATCTA
>CAYWII010000014.1:0-35253 GCA_964457175.1 uncultured Candidatus Bathyarchaeia archaeon | reverse complement strand
CCGGTGACCTTCCGCACGTCAAGCGGATGTCCTAACCGAGCTAGACTACCGGCCCGCTTCCGCGTTCTCTATTTGATTAGGTTTCTTTTAAAATAGGTTTTCGGTTTCAAACAAAACTAGGCGACAAATAAACATTTTAAGACGTGAAAGGATTAGATGAGCATGCTATTAATGCCGGGATGGCGGAGTGGATAACGCGCAGGCCTTGAGAGCCTGTGGACCCTTTGGGTCCGCATGGGTTCGAATCCCATTCCCGGCGCTTCTTTTCCTAGTTTTTCTTGGAACACTTAATGCATAAGTGGCATAATTATTAAAAAAAGCGAAGCCGTTAAGAAATTCCTAAAAGACGCAGTAAATTATAGTGAACTATTAGTATAGCGAAGAGTGAGGCGATTAGGGACATTACGGTTATCATAGTGTTTAACGATGGACCTGCAGTGTCCTTGAAAGGGTCGCCAACAGTGTCGCCGACCACCGCTGCCTTATGAGCGTCAGAACCTTTTCCTCCGTGTTTTCCAGATTCAATCAACTTTTTCGCATTGTCCCACAAGCCACCTGCATTAGCCATAAGCAAAGCAAGCAGCAAGCTGGAGAATATCGCTCCAGCCAAGTAGCCGCCTAAAGCTTGAATCCCACCTACAAACCCAACCAACAAAGTTGCAACTATGGTCACGAGACTCGCAGGTATAAGCTCACGTATCGCCCCTTTCGTTGCAATGTCAACACATCTATTATAATCAGGCTTGACTCCTTGTTTCCCTTCCTTCAAACCAGGGATCTCCCTAAATTGTCTCCTGATTTCTTCGATCATTCGAGAAGCATTCTTTCCAACTCCAAGCATAACCATTGCAGAAAACACAGCCGGTATTGCGACGCCGATAAGCGCGCCCATCAAAACCCATGGGTTCATGAAATCGAATGTAACTATGGTACCAGTCTCGTTTCTAACAATTTCTTGGAACGCAGCTAACAGCGCAATCACTGTTAATCCTGCCGCGCCAATCGCGAAGCCTTTGGTTATGGCCTTTGCCGTGTTTCCTGCAGCGTCAAGCTCGTCTGTTATGGCTATCACGTCTTCGCCAAGTCCTGACTGTTCTGCTACTCCTTTTGCATTGTCTACTATGGGACCGTAAGCGTCGTTCGAAACGGTTAAACCAACAATCGAGAGCATGCCAAGAGCCGCCATAGCTATTCCATAAACAGCGAACGACAAGCCACCAAGGGGTTCACACAGCTTAAATGCTATCGCTGCAGCAGCCGCTATTCCGATGAGTGGCAAAAGAACACTGCGCAAACCGTAAGAAAAGCCGGTTATAATGTTTATTGCAGGTCCACTTTTTGACGCTTCTGCGGTTTTTAAAACCGGAGTTTTATCTTCTGAAGTAAAGTAGTCAGTTGTAACGCCTATAATTACGCCAGCAACCAATCCGGCAAATGCTGCACTCCAGATATGCCAATCATACCCAAAATAATATGATGCCAACGCTGTCAGAACCGAGAAGATTGCACACGTTACATATGTGCCCATGTTGAGGGCGTTTCCAGGCTTGCCTTGTTTACCAACTCTGACGGCCAAAGCACCTATTATGGAAGAAATTATGCCCAGACCAGCAAAAACTAGTGGAATCTGCATGTAAATGCTACTGCCCATGATTTCGTTCAGAGCCAATCCAAGAATCATTGTGGAAAATATACTTGCTACGTATGAGTCGAACAGGTCTGCGCCCATACCTGCAACATCGCCAACGTTGTCGCCTACATTATCAGCTATGACTGCTGGGTTTCGGGGGTCATCTTCAGGTATTCCGAGCTCCACTTTACCGACTAGGTCTGCGCTGATGTCTGCGGTTTTTGTGTAGATTCCGCCTCCTACTTTGGCGAAAAGTGCAAGGGAGCTTGCGCCGAAGCTGTATCCTAAGACTATGTTGGGGTCGCCTGTGAGTGCGTAGATGATGCTGACCCCGAGCAGACCGACTCCAACTACTGACAGACCCATCACTGCTCCGCCACGGAAGCCCACGGAGAAAGCTTTGTTCAAACCTTCTTTTGCGGCATGAGCTACCTTGGCGTTTGCTTTCGTGGCGATATTCAATCCTAGATAGCCAGCGATCGCTGAACATGATGAACCAAAAATGTATGCTAATGTTAGTTCAATGTTCTTCAGCCATTCTCCACTTTGCGTTTGTTGCCATATGGGCGAAGGAAGAAAAATCAGTATTAACACGGATACTATTGTCACGAAAATTGCTAGTGTTGTATATTCTCTTTTTAAGAAAGCATTGGCACCATTCTTGATCAAGTTTGAAATCTCCTTCATTTTATCAGAACCACTGTCCTGCTTGTTCACGTAATGATAGAAATATAGTCCAGCTAAAATCGATATTAACGCAGATAAGGGCGCTATTAACCATGCGTCAAACATAGTTTTTCAGCTCTTGTGCTATCTA
Source organism: uncultured Candidatus Bathyarchaeia archaeon (assembly GCA_964457175.1). Classification (GTDB taxonomy): domain Archaea; phylum Thermoproteota; class Bathyarchaeia; order Bathyarchaeales; family Bathycorpusculaceae; genus CAYWII01. The sequence goes on along the minus strand of CAYWII010000014.1, from coordinate 32,806 downwards.
TTCTATATACGATGAATATTATGTAATACCCTTAGAGTAATTTAGAAACCTTTTATAAACTTAATTGCCCACTGCTTGCTTCTAAATGAGAAAAGGATATAACTCATGTATTGACATGATAAAGCCTATACCCTTACTACGTGAAGTGCAGAACATGCCAAACCAATCACATGCTATGGAAACTGACGCGGCTATGCACGCTTTGAATGTGACTCGAGAAGGTTTAGCTTCCCAAGAGGCACAAGAAAGGTTGAAAAAACATGGATACAACGAATTGAAGGAAAAGAAGAGAAGAACTGCGCTTCAAATGTTTTTGAGCGAATTTAAAGACATATTCATATTGCTACTCATAGCCGCTGCGATTTTCTCTGCGGTGGTTGGCTATTACGAGTTGCAACGACCTTTAATGCCCGGCGAATTACCTAAAGAGCCTCTTGAAGAGTATGCTGACTCAATTGTTATAGCTATAATAGTAGTCTTGGTTGCTGTGGCTGGTTTTGTTCAGGAATATCGGGCAGAAAAAGCGTTAGAAGCCTTGAAAAAGCTTGCGGCACCTAAAGCACGTGTACTGCGCGACGGCAGAGAAACCATAATTCCAGCTCGAGAAGTCGTTCCCGGCGATATTCTAGTTTTGGAATCAGGAGACCTTGTAGCAGCGGACGCGAGATTAATAGAGAGCATCGAAATTAAAGCCGACGAAGCCGTCCTAACAGGGGAATCCACACCCGTAAACAAAGATGCTAAAGCGATATTGCCGCCAGAAGCGCCAATAGGTGATAGACGCAATATGGTTTTCACCGCTACCCACATCATTTATGGTCGAGGCAAAGCGGTAGTTACAGCAACTGGTATGCAAAGCGAATTTGGAAAGATAGCTGAACTGGTTCAAGAAGCAGAGGAAGAAGAAACCCCCTTGCAGAGGAAACTTGACAGTTTCGCCAAGAAAATCGCCAAAGTTGTGGTGGCTGTCTGCGCAATAATTTTTGCATTAGAAGCCTTCGAAGTGGCTTCAACGCTGTGGCATGGTAGCGGAGCACTAAACCTAGAAGGTTTTATACAAGCTTTCATGTCCTCAATTTCCTTAGCAGTATCCGCAGTTCCAGAAGGATTGCCCGCAATAGTGACTATAAGCCTTGCATTGGGCGCGAGAGAATTTGCAAGACGCAACGCTATAATCAGAAAGCTTTCTGCTGCTGAAGGTTTAGGCGCCGTCACGGTCATTTGCTCAGACAAGACAGGCACATTAACAAAGGGAGAAATGACTGTTCGCAAGCTTTACGTGAATAACAAGTTTGTGGATGTTTTTGGAGTAGGTTATGAACCAAAAGGCGAGTTTCAGCAAGACAACAAAGCAATAAACCCAGTAAACGACATGGAGCTCGCAACACTTCTAAAAATAGGTTCGCTCTGCAGCAACGCCCAGCTTGAACAGAACAACAATGGCTCATGGATAGTTATAGGCGACCCAACAGAAGGCGCATTAATAGTCGCCGCAGCTAAGGCTGGTTTCACCCAAAAAGAACTAGCAGCACAATATCCACGCATAAGAGAAGAACCATTCACCTCGGAAAGAAAACGCATGACCACCGTCCATTTAACACCAGAAAAGGAAAAAGTTGCCTTCATGAAAGGCGCACCAGAGATAGTCTTGGAAAGATGCAGCTACCTTCTTGAAAACGAAGAAGAAAAGAAATTAACCCCAGCTAAACAGAAGAAAATTTTAGAAGTAAATGAACAGATGGCGCGCTCTGCACTGCGAGTTCTAGCAATGGCATACAAGCGACTCCCTGCAGAACTCAACGATTTCAATGAGAAAACAATAGAAGAAGACTTAGTTTTTGTGGGTCTAGAAGGAATGATTGACCCGCCCCGAGACGAAGCCATCGAAGCCAACAAGAAATGTGAAAAAGCAGGAATAAAAACTGTGATGATAACGGGCGACCACAAACTCACTGCAGTGGCAGTGGCAAAAGAAATCGGAATGATGAAAGAAAACAGTTTAGTTCTTACTGGTGCAGAGCTTGATGCTATGAACGAACAAGATTTCGAAAAAATCGTGGAAAATGTTGCTGTCTACGCGAGAGTTTCGCCAGAGCATAAGTTGAAAATTGTGAAAGCTCTGAAGACTAAGGGACACATTGTTGCGATGACAGGAGACGGCGTCAATGATGCGCCAGCAGTAAAAGCTGCGGACATAGGAGTTTCAATGGGCATAACAGGCACCGACGTTACACGCGAAGCCTCAGATCTTGTGCTTACAGACGACAACTTTGCAACTATAGTTAAGGCGGTTGAGGAAGGACGAGTAATCTATGACAACATACGCAAATATGCTAGATTCTTAATTTCATGCAATTTCGACGAACTATTAGTGATAGGATCATTCGCCATTCTAGGAGGCATATTCAGCCCTGAACTATTTCCACTGCCTTTACTTCCAACTATGATTTTGTGGATAAATCTCGTCACCGACGGCGCTCCAGCAGTATCCTTAGCCACAGACCCTCCAGATGTTGATGTCATGGATAGGAAACCTCGCAAACCAGAAGAAGGCATATTGCATGGTATGGGCCGATTTATTATAGCATCGTTTATACTGCAAGCTGCTGGAACAATTTTGGTTTTCTGCCTTGAATATTACGTGTGGCCAGCCCACGGATTTGGAACAGAAGAAACTCTGCGAGAGGCCAGAACAACAGCCTTCGTGCAAGCTGCCATGTTCGAGTTGTTCGTTGTCTGGAACTGTCGTTCTGAAACACGTAGCGTGTGGAGAATGGGAAGAGATGCGTTCAAGAATAAGCTCTTCGTCATAGCCGAAATCGTTTCAATAGCCGCCACACTAGGCATAACTTACATCCCTGTCACAGCAAAAATGTTCGGCTTGTCACCACTAAGCATAACAGACCTAGCCTACGTAATAGGGGTAGCCAGTTGGGGACTCTTCATCCTCCCAGAATTTCTGATGAATAGAAAAATCTGGAAATGGAAATAACCATTCAGAAAAGCTTATATGAAAAGGCGTTTCAAAGTCGTTCTCCACCCAACCAAAAAAGTGAATAACATGAACGAAAAATCAGCAAACCCGGCACCACTCGGGCTATTAGGCTTTGGAATGACAACTGTTCTCCTAAACTTCGTCCATAACGCCCGGTTAGGTCCAATTGACAGCATGATTCTCGGAATGGGCATATTCTATGGCGGCCTAGCACAGATTATCGCGGGTATATTGGAGTATAAGAAGGGCAACACATTCGGAACCACAGCATTCACATCATACGGATTATTCTGGCTCTCCTTTGTAGTTCTAAATTGGCTTGGAGTGTCTCGCGTTGCAGGAGTTGGCGTATGGCCTTTCTTTGGAGGCTATACTCCATGGATTGTTAGTAATGAGGCATTTGCAGCCTACTTCTTCATGTGGGGACTCTTCACCTTCGCCATGTTCTTCGGAACTTGGAAGACTAATCGCGCATTGCAATTCGTCTTTATAAGTTTGGCAATGCTCTTCTTCTTACTTGCTGCAAGAGAAGCGCTCGTCGCTGCAGATTACATAACACCAAGTACAGACAATTGGAACCTATTCACACGAATAATCGGAGCAGAAGGCATAATTTGCGGATTAAGTGCAGTCTATTTAGCCATAGCGGAAGTGCTTAACGAAGCTCATGGAAAACCCATATTACCGATTTTCCCGGTAGGCCAATAATCGCATCGACCATTTTTGGCACAGACTAAAAAATTTCAAAAGCCAAGCAACAATAATTCTCTCTCAAAAGAACCTAAATGCATATATACGATAACAAATTTCCCTAAAGAAAGCAAAATAACCAAACTTAAAGGTGAAGTGAAATGTCCAAGGAATCAATAGAGGTCTACAAAGAATTTGAAACCGACATAATCCCACCCAGCTGGAAGGACAGAACTTGGGAAAAGAACGACTTTAAGAAATGGTACGAAAGCACCGTAAAAGACAAAAAGGCAAAAGAAGAATGGTGGGAAAAATGGGCAAACGAGATTTTCTGGTTTAAAAAATGGAACAAAGTGTTAGACGACAGTAACCCTCCATTTTACAGATGGTTTGTTGGCGGCGAAACAAATCTGGCGTACTTAGCCACTGATTGGCAAATCGCGCAGGGTAGAAAGAATAAATTAGCTCTGATATGGGAAGGAGAGCCATGGGACGAAGCGCTACAACAGCCAAAGGAAGTTAGAAAATTTACATATTATGACATTCATAGAATATCAAACGTTATTAGCTATGCATTGAAAGAAAAATTGAACGTCAAAAAGGGAGAAATTCTAACATTCTACTTGCCTATGATTCCAGAACTCCCATTCTACATGCTCGCAGCACAACGGTTAGGAGCAAAACACAGCATAGTCTACAGCGGATTCAGCGCAGACGCTTTGGCTACGAGAGCAATAGACGGCGGCGCCAGAATCATAGTCACAGCAGATGGGTTCTACAGAAGAGGACGCATAATAAGCCTGAAACCTATCGTCGATGAAGCCGTAAAGATATGCGCACAGAACGGGCTTAAAATAGAAAAAGTCATCGTAATCAAAAGAACAGGGCAAGATATCCCGTGGAATAACGAGATTGACGTTTGGCACCACGAATTTATCAAGGATGCGCCCCAAAACGTCAACGTTCCAGTCGAAAAAAGCGGCTCAGAAGATTTCTCATACATACTTTATACATCAGGCACAACAGCCGCTCCAAAAGGAGCACAACATTCTATAGGCGGCTATGCAGTCGCTCTGTACACCACGATGAAGCTCATATTCGATGTACGTGAAGAAGACGTCTACTGGTGCACAGCAGACATCGGATGGGTTACTGGCCATTCATACATTGTTTACGGACCGCTCATGGTAGGTTTGACATCAATAATGTATGAGGGAGCCCCAGACTGCCCGGGACCTGACAGATGGTGGAACATAATCCAAAGATATGGTGTGACAATCTTCTACACCACGCCAACTGCAATCAGAATGCTAATGAAATTCCCAGAAGAACTTGTCAGAAAATACGATTTGTCAACAGTAAGAATTTGCCATTCAGTCGGCGAACCCATTAATCCAGAAGCATTCAAATGGTATTACAAAAACATCGGCAGAGAAGACATTGTCGCATCAAGCACTTGGTGGATGACGGAAACAGGACAAATGCTCACAGGACATTTCCCCGGATTGGGAAAAATATTTCCACTAAAACCTGGAACAAACGGCTATTCAATACCAGGAGTCACAATGGAAGTCCTTGATGATGACGGAAATTCATGCAAACCTAGAGTGAGAGGATACCTAGCGATAACATCTCCTTGGCCAGGAATGCTCATGACCCTCTACAAAAGCCCACAAAGATACATAGACGTTTATTGGTCAAGGTTCAAGGGTAAGATCTATTTCTACACCGGAGACTTCGCCATCAAAGATCAAGATGGATACATTTGGGTTCTGGGAAGAGCCGATGATGTTCTCAAAGTTGCTGGTCACAGAATTGGAACAGCAGAAATCGAATCAGCAATGATTAAGCATCCAGCCGTAGCAGAGTCGGCTTGCATCGGCAAAGAAGACCCGGTGAAAGGGCAGACACCGTTCATCTTTACAGTTCTTAAGCAAGGGTATTCTCCAAGTCCTAAGCTCGCGGACGAACTGAAGATGCACTTGAGAACCACAATCGGCCCTCTAGTAGCATCCGACACAACAATAGCCTTCGTTGAATCAGTCCCTAAAACAAGAAGCGGCAAGATAATGAGACGATTACTAAAGGCAATTATTGGAGGGGCAACCCTCGGAGATGTCAGCACACTGGAAGACGGAGTAGCTGTGGAAGAAGCAAAGAAAGCCTACGAGTCTGTAAAAGCGGCTCTTGAGCGTAAATAGATGAAACCAGCCGAAAGTGAGACATAAAAACTCAGCGCCACAATTTTTCTTGATTCCATTTTTTAAGACTCACGACAGAGAAATAACTAGGGCATTTCTAACGTTGCGATAGAAAGTTCGCTATCGAAGGGTTGCATCTTAAAACCTTTTTTAGTGCACATATTAATCATCTTAGAGTTATCCGAAATTACATAACCATATATCGTTTTTAGCCGCATATCCTTGCCAATTTCAATAATACAGTCAAGCAACTTAGAGCCAAGTCCGAGCCCTTGCCACAAATCTCCTACTACGACAGCGAACTCTCCCCGTTTTCCACCAGGCTCCAAAGTGAGCAACGCAACGCCTATTATGCTTTTTCGCTCTTTCTGCATCTCCGCAACTATGGCAATTTCACGGTCATAATCTATATTACAGTAGCGTGTTAAGGTTTTATGAGGGACTTCCTTAAAGACTTGGAAAAATCGGAGACGCATCGTTTCTTCTGACAGAGAACAATAAAGTTCGTTTAAGAGAGACTCGTCTTCAGGCTTTATTGGACGAAGGACCACGGGGGTTCCATTTTTTAATGTCCATTGAATAACATATTTTTTAGGATACGGGGCTATTACAAGATGCTCATGAGGCTGAATTTCATGTAACATTTTTTCAGCTTCTATAACTATTCTAGCGTCAACTGCAACAGCACTTGTCTCATCGACAAGTAAAGGATTCACATCAATCTCTTTTATCTCCGGAAAATCCATAACAAGTTGCGAAAACTTCACCAAAATCTCCTCAAGGAGTTTAAAATTGGGGCGGAACCCACTCGACTCCGAAAGCTGATAGATTTTGGTTTTTTCCATGAGTCGTCTTGCAAGAACTTGGTTTAATGGAGGAAGACCTATACTCACATCTTGCAATAATTCTGTTGCCACACCGCCCATGCCAAAAACTATGACGGAACCAAATTGAGGGTCTTTCTTAGAGCCAATCAACAGCTCGTATCCTCTCTTTCGAACCATGGGTTGGATTACAACGCCTTGAAATTCAGCTTCAGGACTGTAGCTTCTGACTTTTTCCGCCAATTCGTTGAAAAACATCTTAACTTCTGCTGATGACCAAACGTTGAGAATAACGCTTTCAGCTTTAGATTTATGTGTTATCTGTGGCGAAAGTGTTTTCATAACAACCGGATACCCTAACGCAGAGGCTACAGCTTCAGCTTCATCTGGGGTTCTCGCGGTCATGGTTTTTATTGTGGGAATTTGATATGCCTCGAGAAACTGGAGAGACTCTGGTTGAGTCAGAACTTTTCGCCCTTCGCTAAAAGCTCTTCGCAGAATCTCCTTAAGAAAGGCGGGGATAGTTAACTCAACGGAAAGCTCTTCGGGAGTTTGGTACAGAAGCTCCAAATTTTGAGTATAGCTATACATATACATAAAGGTTGAAACAGCTTGTTCCGGCGTGTTAAACGCTGGAATACTGTTCTTTTGCAATAACTGTCTAGCCTTTCGGCAATCACCTTCGCCTATGAATGATGTGAGAACCGGCTTTGTGGTTTGTTTTGAAAGCTCTATTATCATCTTTGCAGTTGCAAGAGGATTAGATGCCCCCTGAGGAGTGTATACAATCAAGAAGCCATCACTGTTAGGATCTCGGAAACATATTTCCATAACCTTTCTGAACCTATCCACAGTGGCTTCTTCTAAAATGTCAACGGGATTCGCAACACGACAGTATAGTGGCAAAACACTCCTTAAAGCTTGAACAGTCTCATTGCTTAACTGTGAGAGACGCCCACCTCGCGCAATTAGGCAATCAGTAGCCATTATACTTGGTCCACCAGCGTTGGTGATTATTGTAAGATTCGGTCCTTTTGGATTTGATTGCATTGCCAGCGCTTCTGCACAGCTAAAAAGATCATTTATCGCTTCAACACGAACAATTCCGGCACGTCTGAAAGCAGCATCATAGATAACGTCTTCTCCGCACAATGAACCGATGTGAGAAACCGTTGCCTCAGAGCTCTCGGGAAATCGTCCCGCCTTCACCACCACGATAGGTTTGGCTCTGGCGAAACCTCTTGAGGCACTCATAAATTTCCGTGCATCTCTGACACATTCAATGTAGAGTATTATGCTTCGTGTTTGGACGTCGTTTCCAAAATAGTCAATCAGGTCTCCAAGATCTACGTCAGCCATTGACCCTGTTGAAATTACAGCGCTAAATCCTATGTTTGCCTCTGAAGCCCAATCTAACACTGAGGCGCATAATGCTGCGCTTTGAGAAATGAACGCTATTCTTCCGGGCATAGCTGTTTTGTTTGCGAATGTGGCGTTTAGCTTGATTTTTGGGCGCATTATGCCGAGACTGTTTGGTCCGATGATTCGCATACTATATTTATTCTTAAGTTCAAGAATTTGGTTTTCGAGAGCTTCTCCTTCTTTCCCTGTTTCTCTAAAACCTGCAGAAATAATAATTGCTCCCGCCACTCCGGCTTTTCCGCATTCTTCTATAATTTGTGGAACTATGTGTGCTGGAGTTGCTATTATTGCAAGATCTAGTTGCCATGGGATTTTTGTGACACTTGGGTAGGCAGTTATGCCTTGAACTGTAGGTCTGAAAGGATTAACTGGATAGACTACTCCCCCGTAGCCTACACCAACCAGATTTCGGATAAGCTTGGCGCCAACGGAACTTTCTTCGTCGCTTGCGCCTATGACTGCGATTCTTTTGGGGTTGAATATTTTGTCAAGATTTTCAGTGCCCACCTTCGAGACCCTCCATTCTTCGCAGAACCACTTTTCACATATTAGTATATACAATGCATATTCTTTAAAGTATCCCTAAACGACTCACATTAGACAGAAAAATTAAAATGCTCTTCTGACACGCATTTGAGACAAACTTAGGGGTAAATTCTAGTGATTGTCCTTGGGAAGGGAATCGTTTCACGTATGTGCTTTAGCTTGCAGATCCATGTCACGGTTCTTTCGATTCCTAACCCAAATCCAGAGTGAGGCACGGAACCATATCGTCTCAGATCTAAGTACCATTCGTAAGCCTTCTTTGGTAAGCCAAATTCTTCTATCCTCTGCTCAAGTAGCTTCAAATCATGAATTCTCTCGCTTCCACCTATTATTTCGCCGTATCCTTCTGGAGCCATCAAGTCAGCGCAAAGTGCAACTTCAGGACTTCTAGGGTCTGGCTGCATGTAGAAAGCTTTGGTTTTTGCTGGATACCGATGGACGAAAACGGGTTTTTCAAATTTTAGTGAAATGATTTTCTCGTGTGGTGCTCCTAAGTCTTCTCCCCATTGTATCTGGCACTCGGCTTTCTGTAGCATATTTACTGCTTCTGTATAGCTGATTCTATCGAATGGAGGCTCGACTTTCCTCAAAGGTTTTACATCTCTCTTTAATACTTCCAGTTCTCTCTTTCGTTTTTCTAAAACTGCTTTTACTATGTACGTGACCATTTCTTCTTGAAGCTTCAAGTTGTCCTCAAAAGTGTAGAAAGCCATCTCCGGCTCAACCATCCAGAATTCCGTCAAATGCCGCGGTGTCTTCGATTTCTCAGCTCGGAAAGTTGGTCCGAAACAGTAAACTTTGCCAAACGCAGCGATTGTAGCTTCGACGTAGAGTTGACCGCTTTGAGTTAGGAAGGCCTTGTCGCCGAAATATGGAACCTCGAAGAGAGTTGTTAGTCCTTCTACGGCAGCTGGAGTTAGAATGGGAGAATCCGTCAAAGTGAAGCCTCTTTCGTCGAGGAAGCCTCTGCATGCTTTTATGACTTCGGCTCTCACTTTCAGTATTGCAACTTGTCTTGGGCTCCTTACCCATAATTGTCTGAAACCTAGTAAGAAATCGACACCGTGTTCTTTCTTACCTATTGGATAGTCTTGTTCTGCTAAATGGACAATCTGTAAATCCTTAATCCTTATTTCATAGTCGCCTGGCGCTCTTTTGTCCTCTTTAGCTACGCCTTTGATTATGATGGATGATTCTTGCGTTAGTTTATCGGTGTCGCTGAAAACTTTCTCGGCGACTTCGTCTTTGTGGACAGTAGCTTGTATGGTTCCGGTTCCGTCACGTACCATCAGAAACTGGACTCCGCCGCCAGAACGTTTTGTAACCAGCCAACCTTTTATTTCAACTTCTTTTTCGGTCAGTTTTCCATCTAAGATATCGTTAACGCTCATCTGCAAACACCTTCTTCAAAACTTATGGAGTAGATGCTTATAAATTCAAAAGGAGATTCAGCTTTTTCAGGTGATGTTAAAACGTTCACCGCGCACGTTCAGCACCAAAAAATCATATAGTGCCTTCCATTTTAAATGTTTCGTTTTCAATGGCAACTTTCCGCTAAATGCATAAGGTGCACAGCAAATTGTTGCCACACAATTCTTAAATCCCTAGCCTTTGGCAATATACGTGAAGAATAATGCATAATGCAAAAAAAAACAGTTACAAATTGAAAACTTTGGAAATTTCAACAATTGCCATAACCAGCGTAGTTCTTGTAGAAGTTATCTTGGGTCTTGCGGTAGGAAGCTTAGCAATTTTAAGCGACGGAGTTCATGCATCACTTGACGCTTTAACAACGTTTGTACTATTGATCACAACAAGAGCATCCCTCAAACCGCCAGATGAAGAACATATGTATGGGCATGAAAAGTTTGAGTCGGTAGGTGGATTAATCGGCGGAATCGCCCTCATAGGTATAGGATTATTAATAACGTATGGCGCAGTTCTCAGGCTTATGCAAAATGCACCTCTCAACCTAGGATTAGAATCTTTCGGTTTCATTGCGATTGGTTACACATTCTGCATAGACTTTCTCAGAGTCGGAACTTTCAGAAAAGCAATAAAAAGTGAAAGCTTCACGATGAAAGCTGGATTTTACCATGCCATAGCAGACTTAAGCTCAACGATCATCGCACTCTTAGGATTCGGGTTAGCAACCATCGGATTTATTAGTGGAGACGCCTTAGCCTCAATAGTCCTAAGTATTTTGCTAACATACTTAAGTGTTAAACTGGTTTGGAGCAGCGGAATGGACCTAAGCGACGCAGTATCAAAAGATGTAGCAGAAAAAATTAAAAAAGAAATACTCAGCACAAAAGGAGTCTGCAAATGCGAGAACTTGAGGATTAGAAGGGCAGGCAACAAAACCTTTGTGGAAGCCACGATACAAGTACCAGATTACATGAATCTTGAAGAAGCACATGCATCAGCCTCAAGAATAGAGACGAACATCAAAAGTTCTCTGGGAAATGCAGATGTCACAATTCACATTGAACCATTGGAAGCAGAAGGGCGAACTGAAAAACTCGTGGAGAAACTGGCAACAGAAGTTGAAGGCGTAAAGGAAGCTCATGAAATAAACGTGACATGCACCGATGGGAAACTGTATATAACATTACACGCACAAGTAGACCCTGCAATGTCCATTGAAAAATCTCATGAAATAGCGGACAAAATTGAACAAAAAGTAAGCAAGAGCTTAAGGGACGTTAAAAACATAACCGTTCACATAGAACCATTCGACACCAAACTACGGAAAGGTTCAGCAATCGATGAGAGTGAAATAAAAGAAATTGTTCATCAAGCCATGAAGAAATATAAACAAACTTTTGAAATTAAAAAAATAATGACTTACATGGCTGAAAAAAGACGCTACATAAACATAGACTGCAGCTTCAGTGGAAAGCCATCAATAAAAGATGCACACGAACTCGCTTCTTACATCGAAGAAAAATTGAAGGAAAAATTTGCGGAAACAATAGTCACTGTTCACACAGAACCAAAGAAAAAATAGAAAGTTAAGGAAGTTCAATTTCTTTTATCAAATGCAAATCTTCTAAACTGTTCATTTTAATTTTCTTGTCAGACATTGTATAAAGCACCTCCTCGATGTAGAGTATTCGCTTTACCCAGTAACTAATGGTCCATGCATTCATTTCAGTTGAGAGATGAGTAATATTTCCTATAAGCACAAAACCTTCAAAAGATACATTAAATACGTAAGCACCCTGCCAGATTGGCTCTCCTGACGCCCATGGCGGTACACCATCAGGATATTCGCTTTCGTTTATTTCTGCTACCAAAACAGGTATAGCCAGAAGGTTCTTTGACTTATCAAAAAGAAATGCTTTATGATCGCTCAAAATAGGAGAGTCTGTTCCTCTATCGCCGATCGTATAATTTGCTATTTGCTTTGGATTGTTTACGTCGGTAACGTCAAAGAGTGAGATTTTTACTCCTTGATACCACGCAAAGTCTCCTTCATCTGCTTCGACTGTATGCTTGCCTATACCGATTAGATGCGTTTCATCGTAAGGATGCAAATAATCAGAGTATCCCGGGATATGCAGTTCTCCTAGAACTGATGGATTGGTTGGCTGACTTAAGTCTATCACAAATAACGGGTCGGTTTTCTTGAAAGTCACAAAATAAGCTCTATTTCCTATAAATCGAGCAGCATGAAAGTTTTCACCAGGCGCAAGTCCTTCTAGCCTTCCAACCACGCTTAGGTTCATGTCTAGCACATAGAGGTTAGTTTGGATTGTCCAGTTCTGTGTCCATGTCGTTGTCTCGATTCTGAAATAGTCGTTGTACTCATCCATTGAAAATTGGTTGCGTTCATGTCCCGGCACTGTTCCTCTGGCTGCACATGTCATATTGCTTCCTTGTACACGTATTCGGTAGATAGTGGTGTTGTCATTCCAGTTCCAGCCTCGATATGTCATATATATGTTGCTGAGTGAGACATACATGTTGCACGTGCCGCCGAGCATTAGTGTCAAGTAAACTGGTGACTCTGTTATGTTTTGCATGTTCATGGCGAAGAATGTCGTATACTGATAGTAGTCATCAGTCCCATTAAAGTAACGAATTTCAGTGGGAGCAATCTGCATGAGTTTCCCATCAGAGTTAATTTCTGGAAGGTGAAGCGTTTCATTAATCAAGTAAGCTGCTTCACTAACAACGAAGTAGACGTAGTCGCCAATCATTCTAGAGTTGAAATAACTGCCTGAAATGGTAAGGTCACGCAAGAGCATTGGACTATCGGGATTTTTGACATCATATACTTTCACAAATGTCTTGATTTCAGCAATGTAATATTTATCATAAATTACTGGGAAGAGATATTCTGACCCTAACACTGCTAACTTGTCGCCGTTGACAAAGATTCCAATAGGATACAGATTCTCAAAAGTTATTTTTGAAACTATCTTAGCCTGCATTGGAGGATAAGCCCTCAAAATATAAACCACATTGCCAGACAGAGTATACATGTAACCTCCATCATCAACTTTCACAATGTCTGCTTCATCCACTCCTGCAACTTGAATGTTTGTAGTTGAATGTGAAGGAGCAGCACTTTTCGTAATTCCGCTTTGAGACAGCACGGCAAGCGAGTTAGCAAGCCTTGCATCTTCAGATCCATAAATCCAGAAGGGCTCTTGGTTTCTAGAGTTCATTCTTAAAAAGTTCTTCAGCTCTTCTTCGGACTGAAAAGCTGAGAGCAGAGGGAACTGTGGCGCCGAGACTGGAGGAGCACTTGGAGTATACTTAAACGGGATTATAATGTTGAAAATTACTGCGGTTAAAACCGAGGCGAGCAGAATAGCAGCAAATCCGTAGACAAGTGCTTGTTTCCTGATTTTGCTTTCCATAGATTAATCACCTATTATCGTTAGAGTTTTTGCGGTATTTCATGCTATACTTTGGAACGAGATGTTCCAAAAGTTAGTACGGCCGTAAAGACCATACTCGAGCTGCTTCATACCAGAAGATAAAGGAGATAATGGCTCCGAAAGTTATTATAAACAAGTTTTCTCTCGTAACCCCTTGAACGAGAAATAAAAGGAAGAGAGCGTAAAAAACGGTGGAAAATACAGCGTAAAAGAAGTAGCGTGGAAACAATAGTTTTCCCAGCTTGATGAAATGTCGAAGCACGCCGATTTTGACTTCGTTGACTAAAAAATAGTGACCGCCAACATTCTGCTTCTCAACCAATCCCAACTCTCGAAGCTGTTCAAGGTGATGCTGCGCTACACTGGGACTGCTGAAATGCAAGGCTTTCTGAACTTCCCGAACACTCAGGGGACGCCCGCTTTTCAAAAGAAGCCAGTATACTTTCCAAGCTTTTCCCCTAAGCGCATACTCAAACTTTGCCTCTTCAGCCTCATTCAAAAAGCAACACGCTTCTCAAAATATAGTTCTAGAATATGATACTTATAAGTCCAATTTTTAGAACAATAAATTAAGAATCACGAAGTAAAGATTTTCTTATCTCTTTTTCAATTTCATTCACTGGCTTGTTTGCATCAATAATTCTCCAACCGTCCACAATAGCTAAAGAAAGCGCTTTACATCTAATCTTTTCCAGTTCTTCCAAACTTTCAAACATTTCTTGTTGCTTGCGTGTTTTTTGTATTCTTCTGTGGGCTTCTTTTGGTTTAATATCAAAAAAGAACATAAAGTAAGATGCTGGCACGATAGATGCGAAAAAATGGTAAGCGATTCTATGCAGTGGATATGGCAGATAAGCCGTTCCCATTAGATAACGCACAAAAATTACGTAATCATACCTTCTCCAAGAATAAAGCAGAATCGAACGGATAACGTCAAGCATGTAGAAAAAGGCAGAAGCAAAATGTGCATTTTTGCCTTTCAAATAAAGAAACCGTCTAGTTTTAACTCCAAAGAAATTATCGCTTGAAGGATGAACCCGCAAGAGAACAGTTTTCCTACGCGTAGTTAGAAATTTATAAAGATTATGCGCTTGAGTGCTTTTTCCAGAAGCATCTAACCCGTCTATGACCACAAAAACCAACTTTCTAGACGCCTCCACCCAACAATAAAAATATTACCACACAAAAGGCTGGAACGGTTAAATTATCAAACCCAAGGGGCGAAATTACTTCAGCTAATGTTGCAACCAAAGCGACTCCAAGCACTGTGGCAAATTTATCGAAGATTGAAAAAGGATAAAGTATAGAAAAGAAGGCAAGACCGAATGTAAAACTTAAAGAACTTGCAAAAAACATTGCCATTGAGCCTTCCAAACTTTTGCCTGCAAAAACTCTATACTTCTTTCTCCCATAAGTTTCGCCCACGATAGAAGCACATGCATCTCCATAGGACATTGGCAAGATTCCAGCCACAATCACGTAGGGTTTAGAAGCCAAAAAACACTGCCAAAAAAGTGTATGAGATTGCGTAGAAAACAAGTCCTAACTGATGCCCTTCTTCAGTTATGTCTGCAAGTCCTTTAATTTTGCTTCCAAATTCTTTTAGGGGCGAGTATGACGACGAAAGGAAAGTCACCAGTATAAACGGAGCAGCAACGAGAACAGGATAGATGGTTGCTGTAAAAAAGGGAATTAAAAAAATAAGATTGCCAATCATCATGTGAAGAAACTTCCGAGAAATCTTACGCGAAACATGCAAAAATTTGTCCATCTTGCCAGAAACAAAAATTATCAACAATATATAGGCATAACAAATAAACATTAAAAGAACACTTCTGAACACTTCCTGAACAAACACGAGCTCACCACACAAGAGCGCCAAAAAGGAATGCTGCCAATCCGAAAATAAACCATAAAAGAACACTATTTTTGATTTTTCTGGCGTTTTCTCTCGAATAATCCATAAGAAGCAGAATAGAAGAAGCAACAAGTCCAGAATCAGTTACAGCGACGAATGGAATGAACCATAAAGAGACGATGTTTAAAAGCCAAGGAATGGGACTCAGTAAAACAGCAGAAAGATAAAACACTGAAGCCGCAACAGCCGTGGTTTTTTCTCCAAAACGCACAGCCAAAGTTTTCACATTACGCGCCCTGTCTCCTTGAACATCCACTATGCCTTTTGTTATTTCTCTGCCAGTGTTTGATAGAAAGACCATGAAGACGAAAATTAAAACGTTTGTCTTGATCTCACTAGTGATTGCTATACTGCCGTAAATGAAAGGTATTGCCACGCACGTGCTTACGAGAAGATTGCCGGGTAATCCACTTCGTTTTCCAATCGTAGTGTAAGCAAGGAAAACTATCCACGCAATTAAGGCTGTAAATAAACAGAGAATATTCGTTAAATACGCAACCACAAAGCCTGCAGCAGTAAGGACAAATGCGAATATTAAGGCATTTTTTGGCTTGATTAAGCCGCTTGGAATCGGACGGTTGGGCTCGTTTATGGCGTCGATTTCTCTATCATAATAGTCATTCATCGCCATAGAAGCGCCAGTCAACAAGAAGCCGGTTAGAAAACTGTAAGCCAGATTCTGCCAAAAAACGCCTAAACCGTTTGGGTTCGCAAGCGCCGCGCCGACTATTACAGCAAAACCCATCATTAAACAATTAACTGGACGCATCAAACGCAGATAACCGACGAATTTACGCATTTTCTCAAGCCTTGCAGTAAACCATAAGTCTTCATTAAAGTTATAAAACTCGCGATGAGATTCGAAAGTTTAATACGTTTAACACTGAATAAACATTTCAAAGTTGGTGGCACTTTTGCGTGACAACTACGCACCAGAAAGATTAAGAGTAATAATTCCAGTGGGCGGCAAAGCCAAACGCTTGTTGCCACTCACAGCGGAAACCAGTAAGGCGTGCATTCGCCTCTTGAATAGACCGTTAATAGAATTTTCACTCTTGTCTCTTGCACGTCAAGGTATACGAAACTTCATTTTCGGAGTGAAAGGCTACACGAATTACAGAGATTTACACGACTATTTCGAGTCAGGCTATGGATTTTCCACTAGATACAGCATTAGTCCGCGCGTCCACATAAAATATCAGCCCAATGTTGACGACCTCGGCAGTGCAGACTCAGCGAGAATAAGCATGGAATATTATAACGTTAGAGACCCCGTTTTTGCGGTGCAAGGTGACAACATCTTCGATGTAAACGTAAAGGAGCTTGTGGAATTTCACCGAAAAAAAGGCGCAATGATGACCATAGCGTTGCGGGAAGTTGAAGATGTTGAAGGCTACGGAATAGCCGACATAAACAAAGACATGAAAATTTCAAGATTCGTTGAAAAACCAACACCTAAAGAGGCGCCGTCAAACCTTGCCAACACAGGTCTGTATATGGTTTCTCCAGAAATAAAGAAAATCTTCAAAGAAAAAGGAGTAAAGCAAATAATCAAAGAAAAGAATCGCTTGGATTTCGGTTTCGATTTCATTCCCTACCTTATAAAAACTGGAAGACCAGTCTACGGATATACTTTGAAGGGAAGCTGGTATGATGTGGGTAGTCCAAAACGCTACTTGGAAGCCATGCAAGACATGCTTAACGGACGCTTCTCATCCTTAACGGATTTTGGCGGAAAGATAAGTGAAGAAACAAGGATATGGGTTCAGGGAGAAAGCTTCGAGTCGCAGAAAAGAAGACAAGAAATCATAAGAAAAATCAGACAAGGAAAAATCGAAATTGGAGGTGCTGTTCTAATTGGGAGACATTGTGAAATAAGCGACGGGGTAAGACTAGTGAATTCATGCGTTGACAATTACACGAAAATAGGGAAAGGTGCTGTCATAGAGAATTCGGCAATCTTGGACAGAGTCATAATTGAAGAAAAGGCGGAAATAGAAGAAAGCATTATAGGAAGACATGTGACGGTTCTTTCAAGCTCAAGAAAACAGACAAAAATAGATGGAATTTCGGTTGTCGCCGATGACGTGACAATAGCAGAAGGATGCAAGCTAACAGCAACAAAAATTTATCCTCACCAGTATGTAAGAGGAGAATTCGCCAATCAAACGCTAATGTCTGGCTAAAGATGGACATCAACTTATCTGAAATTAGAAGGAAAACAGTTTCAGTAAAGCAGTATTTGAATAGCTTAGAAGAACCGTTCCGCGAGAAATTCCTCGCTAGAAAGCAAACGTACAGACTGAATCAAGAAGTGATGAATAAGCTTAAACATTGTGCAGACAAATTTGTAGTAGTTACTTTTTCAGCGGAATGGTGCAAAGACTGCGCCGCCAACATCCCAGTTATAGCGTTGATATCAGAAGCAACTGGATTGGAAGTCAGAATCTTCGGTGGTTTAATGAAAGACCCGTTAAGTCATACTAGAAAATGGAGAATCCCGCCGTCGCCGCCAGAGGTAGAAACATTTCATGTAGACAAGATTCCTCTCATAATATTGTTTTCTAAGGAAGGAAAAGAAGTTGGAAAAATAATCGAGAAGCCGGAAGAGCCGACATTAGAGGAAGAATTACTAAAAATTATTTTAGAAAAAACCCCATAGACTTGTTCATTTAGTGTCTTTGTTAATAAATCGCTCTTCGTTACGTTTCATTTTCTATAACTCGAAAAGAAAATCCTGCTGACTTACTTTTTTATCTGCGCTTACTTATGCTTTAAACCACTTAAATATTAAATATCTTACCTTTCCCTTCTCTAAGTCTGGCACAGCGATGATGAACCTTTTTCTAACGGTTGTTGCAAGTCTTCCAGCCTTAACAATGTCGGTGGCAGTAATTTCAGACTTGGCGCTTTTGACAGAAACCATGTACGGTGCATGCTCAACACCCGGTCCATACTTGTAAACGGCAAAATCGCATCCAAATTTTATGCCAGGTGTGACAATTAATCCGTCACCACGTAAATCTCGATAAACAGCATATTTTTCATCAAAATCCTCATACAATTGTCTAGCTCTTTGACGTAACTTTACATGGCTAACTTTTTTCTTCTCATGACCCTCATAAACTGTTATAATTCCTTTTGTTGCAAGGTACAAGCCTTCCATCAAATCCAAAACAAGCGGGACATCGAATTCAGGAAATTTTGGTTTAGAAATTCCGAGAGGTTTTCCGTAAAAACCAATCTTGTAAAGTTCTGAGCCTTTAGTTGAGTCCCAGACTACTAAGAAGTTTTCGATGGACTCCACTTCTGTTTTCTTGGGCATCTCGTTTTTCGCTCTCTTACATAATCAATGATAAAATTCGTGCTGCATCAGCTGCGTCTTCTGCTTTGTCGGCAGAATCCTCCAAGAGTTGCAGAACATCTCTTAAAAGAATCAATGCGGGAAACTCTAACTTGCTGCTTAGAAGTTTTATTTCAAACTCCCGGTAAAGTTCGTCAACAACCCTTTCTGCGACTTCAACATCTTTTGCCTTTTCCATAGCTTTAGCTGGACCATAACTTAAAACCATCATTGTCTCCCTAAGCCTAAGCACAGCGTCCAGAACAGCCTCTGAAAGCTTCAGCAAATCCTTCTTTATATCTCCCGAAACGTTCCAGTTGTGTTCCATAATTTCGACTAAACGGAACGCTATGCCCTCTGAAAAATCTGCAATTTCGCTAGTCAAGTTTGTGAACCTTAGGAAGTCTTCTCTGCTAAGAAGGATGGCGCCTATCTCAGCAAGTTCTTGCGAAACCAGTCTTCTGGCTTTGTCAACTTCCTCTTCGCCGCTTCTGATTTCAGTAAAAAGTTGTTTTGCCTTTTCCTTGTCATTTCGTACGAAGCAGTCTATCATCTGCGGAACCTTTCTAGTGACGTCTAAGACCTTTCTGAGGTGGTCTTGGCAAACGGTTAAGGCTCTTCGTTTTACGCGTTGTTCAGTTTCTGCCGGAAGCACCAAGGTTGTTCCCGCCCGCAAAATAGGGCAAATTTTCCTATCACTAAATACACTGAAGCATTAAAAAAGGTAACGTAAACTGAGCTTCTAGATTGACTTGCCTAAATCTTCAAAATTGATTTTCTTCATGAAATATTTGTGCAAAAGTTTTGGCAAGTTTTCAATTTGGGTTCTGACTTGTTTCCATGAGTCGCGGTCGCGGATGGTGACTGTGTCGTTTTTCAGCGTTTCGTAATCAACAGTTATGCCTAGTGGTGCGCCGATTTCATCTGCGCGGGCATACCGCCTGCCGATCGAACCCGCTTTGTCATATTCAACTGCGAAGCCTTCATCGAGCAACATATTATAAGTTTCTAATGCTTTTTTAGGCAGCCCATCTTTGCTGACCAAAGGATAAACGCCAACCTGTACTGGCGCAACATCTCGGGGGAAACTCAGCATTGCTCTGTTGTCCTTGACATGGTAAGCGTATTCAAGAGCAACATAAACAAGTCTGTCAGAGCCAAAACTAGGTTCAACAACGTGGGGAATAAAACGTTTTCCGCGTTCAACAACCTTTTGTCGTGTAATCGCGATGTGTTCTGGAAGAATTTTGTATTTTCCAAGCATGTAATATTTGTTCTTCTTCAAAGAGGCTTCAACTTTCTCCGGCTCAGCTTTAGAAAGCATCTCGGTCACTTTCGCGGCTTCAGCTTTAAACGTTGGACCAAGCTTAGCCATCACCGGTTTTATGATTAGCTGTTCCTTCTCGACTGGTTTAGCATATTCTTTATAAACTCGCATGTCTTCGCCGCTGAACTCCATGTGCTGTTTCAAGTCGTAATCTGTTCTATAAGCGTGCCCAGAAACTTCCACCCAACCCCAACGTTCAACGTAAACCTCTTGGTCGAAGCTCTGAAGCGAATAATGAGCTCTTTCCCAAGGAAGTTTCTCAATGAAACGTTGCTTTTCTGCAGGAACAGCCAACTCCATCAACAGTTTCTTGGCGTAAGCCATGAAAACTGCTTGCCACTCTGACTTAATGAGACCTTTCTGTAGCGCCTCTTTTACAGTAACTTCAGTTATTTCTTCGGAACCGCGCAGCTTGGTTTCAGCAAGCAAAAGTCGCAACTTTTCACTTTCAACATTTTTTAAGAGGAAACAGTCTGGTTCTTCAGGGTCAAAAAAGAATTCCAAGTCTACTATTGTGAATTCCCTCAATCGTATAAGCCCTTGCCTTGGCGAAATTTCGTTTCTTAACGCGTGACCAATTTGTAGAACGCCAAAGGGAAGTTTTTCTCGAGCCATTTCGTACAAACGCCGGAACTCTACGAAAATTCCTTGCGCTGCTTCGGGTCTTCCATAACCAACCGCGCCAGAATATGGACCTATCGTGGTTTTAAACATCGTCAAGAACAGTTTTGGTTCACTAAAAGCGCCTCCGCATTCTGGACACTTGATGTTATGCTTTTTGATTGCGACTTTCAATTCTTTGAGACTTAGTTTTTCAGCTTCAGCCTCTGTCATTTTTGCAAATTCTTGAAGTAGATGGTCTGCACGGAATCGTTTCTTACATTTCAAACATTCTACCATGGCTTCTTTAAAATGGTCAACGTGACCTGACGCTTCGAACACCTTGCTTGGAGCAATTATTGGAGATTCTATTTCCAAAATTCCCAGTTTGTTTACGAAGAGTTCTCGGAGTTTGTTTTCGATGTTCTGCTTTAGTTTCGCACCTAGAGGGCCATAAGTCGCGAAACCACTTACTCCACCGTACATTTCATATGATTGCCAAAAGAAGCCTCGTCGGCGTGCTAACTCGTCAATTATGGCGAACTTGTCCGAAGTTTTAATCCTACCAGTCAATTGTGCTCAGCCTTCTCTATTGATAAATGCTTAAAGACTTTAAGGCTTACTAAAAATTCGCAGCAGTTTTGGAATAGTATGACTTGAGATATTAAAGTAGATTTCAGCTTTCCGTTTGCACTAAATAGAACAAGTTTTCGTCTGGATCAGCGAACAGAGCTGCATAGCCACCTCAATACTGTTTCTTAGGCGGCTCGACGAAGTTTACGCCTTTCGCCTTTAGTTTTTCATATTCGACGTCAAGGTTCTCAGCAGCAAAATAAATGTTTGGCGCACCATCTTTTCGTCCCTTTTTGCCACCAAGCATTATTGCGAATGTTAGTGTTCCAGGTAGTCAAATATTACGTAATTGGACCATTCATTCTTTACTTTGAAACCGAGAACATCACGATAAAAGCCGATGTCACTCTTCATATTTGTTACTTTGACCTCAAGCCAGTTAACTCGTTTAATCAAAAGCATCGCCTCTTTGACTAGTAGTTTTCTTTATGCTTTTAGTTTTTACTAAGACTATTGTGCATATAGGAAGTAATTGTAGATTCTTTTTGGTTTAAACTTGTGTTTTTGATAAAGTTTGTAGGCAGGAGTATTGAGCTTGAGGTAATCAGCGATGACTTTCTTTACTCCCATGTCAACAAAAACGTTGAAAGCTGCCTTAAGCAAAGTTGAACCCATTCCTTTACCTTGATGAAGGGGTTTGATAGCTATTGCGAAATCACCTAGAGAACCGCAACGTCTCTTTTCGGCAATTAAGAACCCGATTAGCTCATCGTAATGCGTAGCTATGATAGTATGACAGTTTGCCCCTGTTGCCCAAGTCCTGTAATCTTTAGGAGAAAAGATTCTGCCATATACTTCTTCATGGATTTTAGTCATATCGAATTGGTCGCCATCCTTAAACATTCTGAGCTTGTATCCAGATGGAATTGAAAATTCAAATTGCTTGCCTAAAATTCTTTCTGCAATAATTAATCCATTAACCCAGCTGGCTTTTAGCGTTCTGGCAAGCAAGTGTGTAAATTGATTATCTATAGCCGCTCGTAACAACATTGGAACATTAAAATTCAAAGAATCAGCAAGACTTTTGAATTGAAGAATCCTTTGGTTATCTCGCTTACTTGGTGGAGTTAACTCTTCGCGTATGCCATCACATGGTCCCCAAACCTCTTCAAACACGAAAATTTTTCCTCTGAATCTGCCTAATGCAAACCCGCTTAGCATGTCATTTTCATAGTAAAGCCAACATTGCGCATTTCTTTCGTAGAGAATGTCTGCAGTTAAGTTGCAGTATTCCCAGAAAATTTCGTAGACTTTGCCTTTGTTAAAATACTCGCAAAGTTTAGCTATAACGTCTAAGTCCTTGGAGGGCACCCACTTTGCTGAGTTGATTTTCGAGTTTTCTAGCATGATTCATTCGAATCCCTCCGCCGCAAAGCGGCATTTTAAAATGATATAAGTCGTCTCTCATATAAAAATCGTTTACTCTAATTTGAGGTGTTCAAAGATTTTCACATTTTGTATTTTTTCGTTTTCATCTATTTTGAATCCCAGCATTACGCGGTCTTTAGCGTTTTTCTTGCTGTTAAATTCTGTTCCGCAGTAGCCGCATTCGATGTCTGATTCCATTTCCATAACATACCATGACGCATCAACATAATAATGCCCACACCTAGGACAGCGCAAAAGAGATGCGTCCAACCAAGCCTTCATTGCGATCATTCTCCATTTCAGCAATAAGGTAGCGTAGCATTTTATAAAGAAGACGCAAAATATCAAATGCAAAAGAGAGGAACCACCCATGCCAAAAATAAAAGTTGCCATTGTTGGCGTTGGAAACTGCGCATCCGCTCTAATTCAAGGCTTACAATATTATAGCAATTGCGACAAAGAAGAAAAAGCCATCGGACTGCGCCACCTATTTATAGGGGGCTATCACCCAAGAGACGTACAAATTGTCGCAGCCTTCGATATTGACAACAGAAAAGTTGGCAAAGACCTTTCCGAAGCAATTTTTGCAGCACCAAACAATGCTCCAAGACTAATTGATGTTTCAAGTTCAAATGTCACCGTGTATAAAGGTCCCGTATTGGATGGCGTTGGCGAATACACAAAAAAGGTCATCAAAATCAGCAATCAACAAGAAGTAAACGTCGCAAGCGCTCTGAAAGAAAGCGACGCAGAAATCGTGCTCAATCTGCTTCCAAGTGGAGCAGTAAAAGCCTCAAGATGGTATGCTGAACAAGCTTTGAACGCTGACTGCGCCTTCATTAATGCTACTCCAGCTTTCATCGCAAGCGATGCCGCATGGTCCAGAAGGTTTGGAGAGGCAGAATTGCCACTCGTAGGCGACGACTTAAGTGACCAAGTGGGCGCAACCACGCTGCATAAAACATTGTTGAAACTACTTTCAACGCATGGTGTCCGCATAATCCAAACATATCAACTTGATGTTGGTGGAGGCACTGAATCCTTAGATACGCTCGAAAGAACAAGAGAAGTAAAACGAACTGTCAAAACGAAGTCAGTTGAAGCTGCGTTGCCTTACAAGGCTGAAGTTGTTGCTGGTTCAACAGATTACGTGGACTTTTTGGAGAACAGGCGCGATAGTTACTTTTGGATTAGAGGACTATACTTCGGCAACACTCCAATGCAAATAGACCTGAAACTTTCGACGGTAGACGCACCAAACGCAGGTTCTGTTCTGTCAGACGTAATAAGAGCTGTAAAAATTGCGCTAGACAAAAAGTTAAAAGGAGCTGCGTTGCCAATCTGCGCCTACGCTTTTAAACATCCACCACAAATGATGTCTCTGGAAACTGCGGAGAAAATGTTCGTAGAGTTCATTGCAGAAAAACAAGGTTGAGCACTTTAGTTTCTAACGAGTATTTGCAGTTCACGCACTACTCTCTTCTTTACTCCAACTTGCTTCATCCGTTCCTTTAGTAAAGCTATAGTTTTCACTGGTGTTGGATCGACGCCTCGCAGAACAGCCAAATAAACACTAACAAAATCACCAATAACAATAGTTGACAACATTTTCGCCAATTTTCCACTACCCTGACTTTGAATCTCGAAAATTTTCACGGATTCTTTACTTATCAGCTCTTTCGTAGTTTCAATTCTTTGCCGCATTGTCTCTGGTTCATCATTATCCCGAATAAATATCACGGAGAAGCACCTCGCAAGTTTCCCAGCTCTTTCCCAGCCTACAATCTCATTGTGATTAAGTTCAGGGAAAAACTCCCATTTCGCCGGAACCTTACTATTTTCATTAAACTGCTGTTTAAGACGCTGAGCAACAGCTCGATAAATTCCAAATCCATAAACGACCGGAACTGTATCGCAAATGCTTAAAGCCAACTTCTTGGAAAAATTGTTACTCAAAAAGTTTTTAGGCGAGTTTGAATCACTCACTTGCTTCAAGACATCAATGGTTTCAGAAATTTCAAAATTAGCAGTTGAGGTTAAACCGATTTTCTCCATTAAAACGCATAGAGGTATGAATAGATAAGGAAGAGTTGCACGTGGAGCCATTCCAGAAGGAACGCGCAGATACGGAACGCCCAATTTTCCAGCAAATTCTTGCAACGTTCCTCCAGAGCTTATACAAACAATCATACATTTCTGTTTAACAGCGTCTAAAAATACGCTCAGCGATTCTTCGGTTTCTCCCGAATAGCTAACAACAAAAACTAGGGTGTTTTTGTTTGCATACGCAGGTAAAGAGTATTCTCGGCAAACTTCCACAGGAACAGTCAATTTGTCTCTTGCCCAATCTTTCAGAAGTTCACCGCCGATTGCAGATCCGCCCATGCCCGCAACAATAATCGCTTTCGGTTTAGGATAACTGATGGATGCCGTTTTTGCTAATTTTGCGGCTTCACTGTAATGTTTTGGAGCGTCAACACAAAAAGAAAGCATATCAGTCTTATCAATGCGTTTAATTTCATCGAGATTATCAATTATTGTCCCTTTGCGCAAACCTCTCACCTATCACAGTCAAATGTGAAAGTTATACACTTTTTGGCTTTTAAGCATAAGACCTATAATAGCCATTTGAGAGTTTAATCTAACAGCAGTAAAGGCGGAAGATACGACTTGGATGGAAAAAAAATTTCAATAGCCATACCAGCTTCCGTTGTTTCAGACACCCCTCATTTACGTGAAAAAACATCGAAAATCGGTCTTATTGGAAGAACAGCCGCGATTTTCAGAGTTAACGAAATAATAGTTTACCCAGATAACCCAGAAATGAATCAACGACGTGATGTGGATTTAATCGGCACATTACTTGCTTACATGGAAACACCACAGTATCTACGAAAGAGACTTTTCAAACTCAAACCAACACTGCGCTATGCAGGCATACTTCCACCACTGCGCACACCACACCACCCAATAAACCGCAAAACAAAGGATTTGAAAATTGGCGAATACAGAGAAGGAGTAACACTATCCAACAGAGAAGATGGCACATTCACAGACATCGGTGTTGAAAAACCCGCTTTAATACCAAATAAACAATTACCCAAAGGCAGACGCATCACCGTCAAAATAACCAAGATAGACGACCAAGCGAAAGTTGATTTGACGAGCCATGAAGAGATACCGCATTACTGGGGATATACAATTACTACAGAGATGCAACCATTTGGAAAAATGTTGAAAAACAGAAATTTCGATTTAATAATCGCCACTTCTAAATATGGCACTCCATTTGCAGATGTCGCCGAAGAAATTTCCGAAAGATGGAAGTCTGCAGAAAGAATGCTCTTAGCGTTTGGTGCGCCCACTCAAGGCTTATACGAAATAGTTAAACATGAAGGATTCAAGTTGGATGATGTGGCAGATTTTGTCATCAACACTGTTCCGACGCAGGGAACAGAGACCGTTAGGACTGAAGAGGCACTCATTGCTTCTTTGGCAATCTTAAACGTGCACTTCCGTTTTTAATGTTTAAATGCATGTTTTGTGTATCTGCGTTTATGTATTTCGACATCGTCATGCCCTTGACACTTTTCCTAGTTACCATAGCAGCTATGCTTTTAGAAAAGAAAATCGAAGGAAAGTTTAAAGATATTTTTGAAGAGAAACAATTCAGCATCTGGAACGCTGTCGTGCTCGTTGCGGCAATGAGCATAACAATATCGCTTATCGTGTTTGTACCGCAGATGGCGATCATGACAATGTTTCTCTTCGCCTATTCAATGGTACTATTCATTTTCACTTACCTTTTCTCAAATCTCCCAAAAGCTAAAGCTCAACTCTTCTGCAAAGGATTTCTTGTAATCAGTTTTGCCGCAGCCACAATCAGCATGTTCACTTTTGGAGCAAACATCATGGTTGCGTATGGAGCCTTAGCCTTTTTCTGTCTTTTCGGTTTTGCAATAGTGGCATTGTTGTATGAAGAAGCGAGGATCAGTAAGGAAGAAAGATGGTATCTAGCAGTTTTGCCACCAGCATTATTCATATGTCTGTACGTGTTTTTCAGCAGAACCCCAATATGGTTCCCTTACCTGCTTGACATGTATGGAATCGTCTTTGCAGTCTTAATAATTCTTTATCTGGGAACATTATTCGCATGGAAAACCTCACTGATTTTCGCCGCACTCCTCACAATCATGGACATAATCCTAGTATTATTAACTGGTGCAATGGTTTCCGCGGCAAGACATGTTTCAGGCCTAAGACTCCCGGTGTTAGTCTCTTTGCCAACTCTTCCCACAATCGTGACTGAGTGGGGGATAATTTATATGTCATTGGGTTTAGGCGACTTTTTCTTTGCTGGACTAATTGGTATACAAACTATGAAAAAGTTCGGTAAGAAATTCGCAGTTTTATCGGTTGTCGCAATGTGCATCTCATTCTTCATTTTCGAAACCATAATACTGAATTATGAGTTGATGGCATTTCCAGGCACGTTGATGATTATCTGCGGATGGCTACCGCTAGTGCTTTGGAAAACTCTAAAACATTGAAGAACATTAAAAGGGAAAACTGGCAAATGCCAGAAAGAAATTTCTAACCGAAAAGTGCACCTAAACCTTCAAGCGCTGCCTCTTCCTTGGCTTTCTCCTCTTCTTCCTTCTTTTTCTTCTCTTCTCCTTTCGGCTTAGCTTCTGCCGCCGGTGCAGCTGCAGTTGGTGCCGCTGCTGGCGCAGCCATTAGTGTAGAAACAGATTTAATCGCTTCGTCGATGTTGACTTCGGCTAACGAAGCCACTAAAGCCTTGACTCTTACAGCGTCGACGTTTATGCCTGCCGCTGTTAAAACTTGTGTCAAGTTTTCCTCTTTTATTTCTTTCCCAGCCTTGTGAAGAAGCATGGCAGCGTAAACATATTCCATACTCATTTCACCTTTCGGTTCAAATACCAAGCTTTAAAATATAAACCTTTTCTGTGATTCGCATTCAAACTTCTAAGAATAACCTAAAATAATCTTACTTCATAATTTCAAGCGAGCGAAGAATTTTCCGACAAGCATTTAGATTCGCCAAAACTAATTACTAATAGAGAACTGGAAGAAATAGAAGTTGCAAGGAACCAAATCCTATATCATCGACATAACCAGAACCAGAGGGAAAGGGGAGTTCAGATGCCCGAAATGCGGTATTCAGATATCTCCAGACGATAAAACCGATAAGGTTTATACTGTTTTGGAGACGGTGATGAGTGAAGATTACTTGGAAAAGATAATCTTGCAATGTAATAGTTGCAAAAGCCAAATTCACCTAATAGGGTTTAAAGTCTTAAACAAATTGATGTAATACAAGGACACAACCTTTGGTACACAAATTTGATGAAACATTTCAAAAGAATTAATTCATATTTTGAATTCATAATCGTTAAGTAGTTTTTAGGAGCTAATTCTAGTTTTTGCGTGAAACTTCCAATTGTTGGAAACTTCACCGAAAAGATACCAAATTCACTCAAATTTTTCCTCAGCTCAAGCTTTAGCCTTGCACAAATTTAAGGCGGTAACGAGCAGAAAAGGAGGTGAAATTTATTGTGGAAAATCAAACTGATGAAATGGCTTCCATTAATAATAGCTCTGGCAACAGTGATCTTGGCACCTTACATAAAGACAATCTGGGGAGATGCTCCAAATTCAACCGCGTAAAACATGCAATAGAAGTCCTGCGCAACTCAGGCACAATCAAATTTGTACTGTTCAGAGAAGACTTTCCAAAACATCGCGTAATCGAGAACATCACTCCACTGCACGCTATTGGGGTCTTCTACATTTGCCTCTTCGCTGGTATACTCGGCTTTATGGTGCTTGCTTACGCAACTTTCTTAGGATTCATATTTTACTATGCGATAGTTGGTGTAGCTATGCTGGAAATCTTACATCATTTATACGACAAATAAGGCAGTGCAGGCTAGTTTGAACTCTAAAACAAGGATAGGAAACTAAACAGGTTGGTTAGCCTTTTTGCTCAGACTCAGCATTTCTGCATGCGCCTTTCTAATCAATTCTACTATAGTCTCCTTAATTGGTAGGGCTGCATTTACTGAAAGCGTAAAGGCTTTTTGATGCGCCAACTGTAAGAGAACAATCGTGTTTTCTGGTGTGGGATAAGCTATTGCCATTGACAATGTAAAGGCATCTGCATGAGATTTTTCAATACTTTGTTTAGTGCCGTTAACGTCTATCAGAAGCTGTTCTTTGGTTATTATCATGCCTTCATCATATGCTACTTTCATTGAAAGCCCGGCTTCCACGGGTTTTATTCCAAGCTTTGACAATACGCTTGCAAGTCTTTCAGAAATTGCTTCTCCTCTTCTGACGACCAATGTATCCTTGTTTATCCAGACACTACCAGCTTCGATTCTTGTGGGTAAACCAACAGCATTCAACTGGCTGATTATTGGACCGGGTGGTTGACCAGTGTTTCCTGCAGGAACTATAACGTCAAAGGCGGCTATATCGCCAGACTTTGCGGTTGTCCGGATTTTTCCTCTTTCGAGAAGTAACGCTAACTTAAACGGGTTTAGGTCCGTCATCAGGTAAACGCTTGATCCTGTTAAGTGCTCTTCGAGTTTTTTAAGCTCGGGTTTCTCTTTACAATTTTCAATTGCTAGCTTCATCAGTGTGTTTTTGATAACTTTCATATACGCTTTGTCTGATAGTTTCTTTTTTAACTCCTGCAGTTGTGCTGCTCTAACTTTCTGAAGATTGGCGATTCCAATAACCTTGTGCTTTTTTATTAACTGTGTTATCTGTTCAACTTCACTGATTTTTTCTTGCAAAATTTGTTGGGATGGCATTGGTTTTCCTCTTTTATGGTTTAATCTTCACAGGCTTGCCCATGGAAGTCTTTATGTAGGCGAACTTGACGTTTTTCATTCCTTTCTTAAGTTTTCCCTCTATAGCCCTTAGAACTGTTTGAATGTTGTCAACTAGCTCTTCTTCTTTCATGCTTTCTGTTCCAACCCGAATCTGAAGAATGGGTTGGTTACGCATCCGCGCAATTACCGTCTTACGATACTTAGCAAGCAAGCTTGCTATATCTGCTGTCGGCGGAACTGGCACGGGCATTTTGCCCCTAGGACCCAAAACTGGACCCAAAATTTTGCCTACCAAAGGCATCAAAGGAGCTTCAGCAACAAAGAAATCGTGCCCATCAGCAATTTTACGCAAATCGCGTTTTTTACCAGCTAAACCTTCAAGTTCAGCTCTTTCAATAACGAGGTCTGCGTTTGCCTTTCTAGCCTTTAACGCCAATTCTCCCGATGCTATTACACATATCTTGTTTGGTTTTTCTGGAGGAGAATGCGGTAGTTCCACAAGTTCTTGAATTCTGCCTTCAGGTGACTTCATATCAATATCCTTCATATTTAGAACAAGCTCTACCGATTGGGTGAACTTCCTCTTTTCGGACTTCTCCTTTGCTTCTTTGACTGCATTCAAGATCGTTTTTTGGTCTAAGGGCATTTTAGAGACCTCGTGCCAATGAGGGAATATAACGCGGTTATAAAAATATTCTCTTATGCTTAACTCTTGCTGAATATTT
This sequence comes from uncultured Candidatus Bathyarchaeia archaeon, assembly GCA_964457175.1. Lineage (GTDB taxonomy): Archaea > Thermoproteota > Bathyarchaeia > Bathyarchaeales > Bathycorpusculaceae > CAYWII01. The sequence goes on along the minus strand of CAYWII010000014.1, from coordinate 2,459 downwards.
CGTCATGCTTGCCTTCTTCGATTTCTTGTTGTATCTCTCGTGGGTCTTTACCTTCCACAGTGACCCCCATACTGACGCAGCTTCCCAAAATTTCCTTCGCCGCTAGTTTCAGATTTTTTGCCAGAAGTTCTTCGCGTTTAATCTTTGCTATGCGTATAACCTGCTCCAAAGAAAGGTTTCCAATCTTTTGTGTATTAGGAGTACCAGAACCTTTCTCCACTTTTAATTCACTAACAACCAGTGCAGACGCTGTTGGGGTTCCAACACTGACTTCAAACTCTTTGGTTTCAGGATCAACTCTAACCTTCACTGGAACCTTCATTCCGGAATAATCTTTTGTCAACTCGTTTATCTTGTTCACAATGACAAGAACGTTCACGCCTAGCGGACCAAGAGCGGGACCCAATGGTGGTCCGGCTGTTGCTTGTCCTCCACTTACGAGTAGTTCTATGACCTTTTTTTCACCCATTTTACATTTCACCGCCTTCTGTTTTTGATTTCTCAACTAGTTTAACATAATCAGAGTGAACAGTTATCGGTAAAGTGAACGTTGCTTCCAACAGCTCAAGTGTAACTTCAGCCTTAGTTTTGTCAATGCGAGTGATTTTTGCGCGCATGCCCTTAAACGGTCCACCTGTCACTTCGACAATATCGTTTTCGCTTAGTTCTTCGATAACTGGTTTTCTGACGATGTATCTTTCAATTTCAGCGAAACTCACAACGCCTGGAACTCGTGACCGCACATGTCTTATCCCAGCTATTGCTTCTTCAACTAAATGCGGCCCTTCAGCTTCCATGAATACGTATCCTCTTAGAGCTTCGGGTACTAAGATGGCTTTTATTGGTATTTTGTTCATCTCAACCTTTGCTGCGACAAGTCTGGCAACATTTTTCTCTTGTCCAGTTGTTGTTTTCACAGCGAAGATCTTAGTTGAAAACACTTCTTCTTTTTTCTCCATAGAGTTTCTTCCTTCTAACTCGTGGCGGGCGTGCTTGGTTGCAGAACGGAAGAAACCAATTTTATTACAAAACCAATAAGCCCAATGGCTCCTACGCCTAAGAAGCATATTTTTATTGATAGCCAGAGCTCGCTTCTTCCGGGTTTCACTGAAAGCTTTAATGTCCTTGCGCATCCGGATAGGAATGACCTTAAACCCATAGTTCACCGCCCTCAACATTTCAAATCTTAATATTAAGCTTACTTTAATTGTTGGTTTCTATTAGATAAGCTAGACATTTCTATTAACCTTTCCCTTTTTTGATGGTAATAAATGCGATGAGTTTTGATGTTAAATTTTCTCAAAAGGAATACGCTCTTCTTCAAGCATTTCAATTACTTTTGGTTTGTATTCACCCTTTATTCCCTTCCAATCCAAAATTGCAAGCTCAACCTTTTCCAAGGTTCTTTCTACACATTGCTTCAGAATTTCTGAATTTACGTTTGGAAAGGCATACTTTGGGATTATATGTCCGAATGCTATTTCATTTTCCAAGGCCAAACGAGTGAACTTGTTGTTGTAGTGCGGCCCACCAATACCAAGAACAGCTTTAGCTTGAGAACCACCGAACCATGAAACAGTTTCCATCGTTGAATGCGCAATAGCTTCAGCAGCCTTTGAATCACTCCATTGTTTAGGTGAACTACCCAGCTCAACGAACATTGTGGGCACATCCAATGAAGGTCCGTGATGCGTGCACTCGTAAGAAACCTCATAGTTAAGCTGCATCTCCTGTTTAAGACGCATCATGGTTCTTAAGACATCTCGCATAGCGTTTGCTGGAGAAATCGAGACTTTCTTGGTCAGTCCTCCTAATTCCGCCTCGCCTAAATTGCCTGGAGTGTGCACTGACAATGTTGGAGTGCCGCTTAAGCTGCTATGTCTAGAAACAAAAAGTAAGAGTTCGAGATGTGGGAAGGAATCCGTTAGGTTTTGTGCATATACAGATTCACTGTTCAATGTTATCATCTGAACTTCCTTGTAGTTTAAGTTGGCTTCGTAAACCGGATTTCCTTGAAAAATCTCTCTCTGTTTTTCAAATGGATAGTGCTTTAGAATTTGTTTTGCGATGTTTTGGCTTGCCATATCTTTGTTTGAAGCGACGATTAAAATCATTACCGGGTTTCCCTAATACAACATTTGTTATTTAAAGAAAAATGTTTCCACAAAGTTTATAATTTTTGAAATCTGTTGAACCTTAAAAGTTCAGGTAGAAGGTTAGAGAAATGCACTTAGTCAATTTTAAGGAGTTAACTGGTAAGCAACTTGTGGAGATTATTGATGAGGCTGTAGAAGTTAAGCACAACCCGCAAAAATATCGCGCCACATTGGAAGGCAAGTCTTTAGCCATGATTTTTCAAAAAACTTCCACCAGAACCCGCGTTTCTTTTGAGGTTGCGATGACTCAGCTCGGTGGTCATGCTCTTTACATAGATTGGAGAACAACAAACTTTGCTTTAG
>CAYWII010000013.1:0-35345 GCA_964457175.1 uncultured Candidatus Bathyarchaeia archaeon | reverse complement strand
AGTTGGGTTTTCATATCTGAACCCATAACAGGAATAATATTAGGACCATTAGCCGGTTTCTTCTCAAACCTCATAGGAGTAATGATTGGACATTTCATCTACTTTCGGGACGTCTACGAGTTTCTTTTCACTCTTGGTGCTCCATTAGGAGCCATGATGTCTGCACTTATTTTCAGAGGAAGATGGAGAATACCATTAATCTATTATGCGATTTTGCTGGGCGCTTTTCTCGCCACACCGGTTACATGGCAACTAGGGGACGTGGCGTTCTGGGGCATGTGGGACGTTTTTCTCGCTTTTGGATGTCTTTTGATCCTGGTTGTTGTGTTGACGAAATGGAAAAACCTGTGGAATGTAAAGTCCAAAGCAAATCTTCTCTACATTCTAGCACTTAGTACTTTCATAGGATTAGAAGCTGATGTCCTCTTTCGCATTTTCGTTTTTGTGCCATGCCAAACTTACCAACTATTTTATGGTTATGGAGTGCAAGATCTCCAAGCCATATGGGCGCTGGGCGCAGTTGAAACATCAATAAAGTCTGCACTATCCGCAGCAATAACAGTGATGGTTGGGCTTCCCATAATTAGTGTTGTTCGAAAAATGCGCTTTTCTCTTTCAGAAGATTAAGCGGGATGGAGCAAACTGTAAATTGATTTGGCCAGTTTTTTGGCTTTCAGAAATGAGATGTCCCGCGTTTTTCCCTCTGTGATGAGTGAACATAAAGGTTCTCCTTTCTCGATTATAGTTTCTGGAAAGGGTATATCTCGGATTTCCGGAAAAGCTGTCAAATCGGGAACAATGACGCGTTTGGGAGTGTATAGAATTAACCGTGTACAATAGATTTGCGTTTGCTTCTTTATGGTTGGAAGAGAACCATGCAAGCATGCATTAATGTGCGATTCCACCAAATTTATTCCTATAACTTTTTCAACACATTCTAAGGTTCCTTGAAATCTAGGATTTACTTCTACCACATAGGGTTTACCATCTTTGGAAATTATTAGGTCGATGCCGTTTGACCCCTTGAGACCAAAGTGTAAGGCGACTTTCTTGGCGATATTCTCACATCTTTCCATGATTATACTAGAGCACTTTAATGGGACAATATTTCCGCAATACCCGAAAGGTTCTTCCGGATAAAGAAAATTTAATCCCAATAGTTGCTCGTTTAGTGTCAAAACCTTAACATCATCATCAGTCGCCAGAAAAGACGCACTCGCGTGAACACCCTCAACAAGTTTCTGAATCAAAACATCTTCACTAACTTGAGAGACTTGATTAAATGTTCTTTCTATCTCTCCAGAATTGCATACAATCCTTATGTTTGCTCCTCCGAAACTTTTAGCAGGTTTAAACACAACCGGGTATCCAATCTTTTCTGCTACGTCCTTTGCCTCGCAAACATTTTCAACAATAACTGTCGCGGGATATTCCACGCCTAAACGCTTGAGCCCTTCGAAAAAACCGCGTCTTTCTCTAACTTTTCTAATAATTTCTGGCGAGTTCCCCAAAATTGGAACAATACCGTTTAAATCATTTAACACTTCAAAATCGTCGTCTAATCCGGAGGATAGCAGAATTGCATCTACTTTATGTTTTTTGAGCAACGCCTTCGCCATTTTTAAAAAAATCTCAGGCTTCAGTTTGGATTCCATCTTGCCATAACTTTTTCCACGTTTCTGTTTAACCATGGACTTGTACGAAAAGCATGTTCGTTTAAGGTCTAAATCACCAAAAAAGTCCACTGCATAAATCGTGTAGCTTGCATTCGTTGCAGATTTAGCGATAGCAATGGTGTCGATTCCGATTACTAATAGAGTTTGGATATCGGTTTTTAGCAATTACTTTTACCTTAAGCAAGATTAGTTGCTGTTCGCACATGAAAGAAAAACAGGAAGGATAATAAATTTTGGGCTTAAGAAGATGGTTGTTGTTTTTTGACTTCTAAATAATCAGTCAATAGTAGGACTCCTTCAATTATGAAGAATATGCCGACTACGAGGTTTAGAGATTCTTTCCAAGCTATCACTATTATGCCGAAGATTATGCAGAGCGCAGCTAATATTGGTTTGGAAACGGTTATGCCGATTTTTCTCAATCCTTTCTCAACAACTTCTGTCAAATATGTTCACTCTCTTATATATCCAAAAGAAATTATAGGCAACCGGTTAATATTTAAAAGTATTCATAAACATCCGAGAGCCATCTGCGTTATACGGTCTATAAAAGTATATATCTTAATCTTCACATTAATACAATGAAGTGAACCCGGTATGGAACAGCGAAAAATCATGTCGCTCGGACGTTCTTCCTTGGTAGTTTCTCTTCCAAAACACTGGACACAGCTTAACGAGCTGAAACAAGGAGATGTCGTTTCAATAGCCATAAACCGTGACCGCTCATTAGTCGTTTTCCCCGGTGCAAAAAAGGAAAGAGAAATGAACACGATAACTCTTCATGTGGAACCCGATGAAAAAGACATTTTTGTAATTCGCAGCATAATCGCTTGTTATTTGAACGGCTATTCAATAATAAGGTTAGTCTCAAAGAAGTTTTTCACAGTAGCCCAGCAAAAAGCCATTCGCGGAATAGTTCAGATGCTTTACATGCGCATCATGGAAGCTGACACAAAAGAAATGCAAATTGCCACTCTCATTGATGAGTCAAAAGCATCAATCCAGACAGGAATCAATCGAATGTACAAGATATCCAGCTCCATGTGCCGCGATGCCTTCGCAGCCTTGAAAAACCAAGACGCAGCACTTGCAAAGTCCGTTTTCACCCTTGACGATGAAGTTGACCACTTCTCCTTCTTCCTTCTACGACTACTTCGAAGAGCAGCTGTCGATTCAGCTTTGGCTAATATGCTCGATCTTGAACCCATTGACTGCCTTGATTATCAAACTCTTGTCCATCGCATAGAACAGGTTGCAGACCAGGCTGCTAACATAGCAAAGCATCTCATAATGCTGGAGGGAAGACGAAAGAAGGTTTCTGCGCCTCTTTTGGAGAAAATGCATGCTGCAGGCTGTGACGCTCTAGCATCATACGACAAAGCGGTAAACGCTCTACTTTCGAATGATGTGAAGTGTTCTGACGAAATCATTGAAAGTCAAGCCAAAATAGAAAAATTAGACCAAGACATAGCCGCTTTAGCTTTTTCGAAAGAAAAAAGCACTGAGGTTATATGTGCTTGTTGTTCTCTCCGAGACAGTATTCGACGAATTGCAGAGTTTGCAGCGGATATCGCTGAAATTACTATTAATCGCTCCTATAAAGCATCCTTCTGATTTTGCTCAGGAGCCTTTCTTTTCTTTAGAGGGATAGCTTAAGGTCACAGCGAGTTTGGTAGGGGAGATTTCTCCCTTCAAGATTTTTCTTGCCAACTGAAAGGCGTAGTTGTAATTGTATATTGTGCCTTTGCCGTTTCTTCGCGCTTCCTTCAGAATTTCCCGTTCCAGTTTGTATTTCAACCTGCCAATTGTCAATGCGCCAATGCAGAAAATGCCCGGAGCTATTTCTCTCATGTCATCTTCAAGTTTTATTCCTTCTACTCCTAATGGCGGAACAGCATTTACGTCAGCTATGACCTTAGCAAGTTTGATTTCATTCAACATTTCTTTGCTGATTATTCGAACACCAGCTACTGAGACGCAGAAGATTACGTCAGATTTTTCTATGACCTCCACTTTCTTGGCTGGCGTTGGAGCAAAAACTCCTTCCACGGTTACGCCGTACTTGCTTTGGAGCACGCTTGACAGTTTCGTAACATATTCTTCTCCGTCAGCGCGGTCTGGATTTGGGCTCACAATTTTGACATCGCATCCGAGCCGTGCCAAGAGAATAGCTGCAACTCTTCCGATAGCGCCTGTTCCAAAAATTGCGCAACGCTTGTCTTTTAGGTTTCCAAGTTTTGAACGTGTTAAGGCTTCTTCGACTTTTGCTATCATAGCGGCGGCTGTTGTGTAGGCTCCTGCTGGGTCGATTATCGTGCTGGCTTCGAAAGGTGGAAACATTGAGTCGCGAGCGATTTTTAGGACTGCTTCAGCTTTTTCCATGTCTTTTCCACCTATGAAGAATGTTGTGTGTTTGATTCCTTTTGGGTCTCTGGAGAAAATGGCGTCTTGCACTATTCTTTTTGCTTCTTCTGGTGTCACATTTTCATAGGGTACTACTACGCTGAATCCTGCATCGTACGCCATGCAAATGTCAAAGGGACTTGCTCTTTTGTCCGTGTCTAGAAAGAAGAGTATGTTTGGAGCTTCTTCAGCAGTTTTTTTAATGATGGGCTTGATTTGAATTTGCATAGACCTCAACAAATCTTCAAGTTCTTCTGGAGGCGCCTTTTTGTTTGAAAAAAGTAATTTTTTTGTTGGCTGAATTGTTTCCACTTCCACATCCACCGACTCCAGCAGCTTTTTTACACCGTTGACATGCTCTGGACTAGACAAGTGAAGGCATGTAACTTCTTCTTTTTCGACTTTCCTAGCGTTTTCAAGGATGCCCATTGCAATCCAGCTTTCCCTTACCGAGAACTTTGCCTCGCGTTCCATCTCATCTATTTCTTGCTGCAAACATTGTCCGTAAGCCATGAGATATTCTTCTTCAATGCTTTGCATATTGGCTTCTTTGGATGGCAGCGATTCGAGCGCTTCAACTATGCGGTCTCTCAGTTGCTTCTTTTCTTCAATTAAAGAAATGAGATAGCCCTTAGCGTTTTCATCCATGTCTACTGGCGCGAATGGAATGTGTTTTTTCTGGAACAATTGAGCAACAACATTATTTTGGTTGAATTTATCGGCAGAACGGTTTCCCTGCTCTTCTGTTGCAATGTCAGGGTTTGCTTCGTCGATGAGTTTTTCGAGGAAATTAGTGAAGGCAATTGATGGTTTGAATGCGGATGAAAGAGGGTTTTTAGGAGTGCAGTTGTTTTGTGGTTCTGTAAGCCAGAAGGGTTCGCTGTATTCTTTTTCGACAATTATGACTCTTAATGTTTTTCCTTCTAAAGGAGTTATTTCAAGAGATTTCATGGTGTTGTCACCTTTGGATGTATAGGTTAACTGCAAAATATATATACCTAGTCGAAATACCATATATACAGATTAATAGCGTATATAAAAAGAATCCACGTACTTCTCAACATAACCTCTCGTTAATTACTTAAAACCTTTAAGCCATTTCTGATAAATCTCCTCATCAAAAGAAGGCGGCAACAACAATTTATCCTTGACTTTTGGCTTTCCATCCTTAGCGTGTGGTCTCCTAACCAACGTATCAGCATACTTCTCAATTTCCCTTGCTTCTTCAGCTAAGTCAGCAGCCGCTTGAGCAATTTCGTGAGCGCAAGCAACAAGTGGAATATACTTTTCTTTCTCTTTTTCTACGAAGCAAGCCCGCGTGTTAACCTCAGCTATTTTTTTAGTTAACTCGTAAGCTGCCATAGCCTTTGCTTTAGCGTAAGGATTCTTGAAATCTGACTGGTCTCTAATATTTTCAGTATCTATTATCAAACATGGAAGTTCAGGAGTCAATCCAGCCTTGTAGCCATGTATAAGCCTATCAACCTCTTGATACACCATCCTGTAAACGCCAGTAATCGCAAGAACTTTAATGATGTTGGAATTGAAAATTGCCATTTCAGTAGGGTCCAAAAACTCTTTTCGGGCCCCGATGAGTGGGTCGCCCATAACAATAATGTATCCAAAACCATGTTTTTCAAATTCTTCTTTAAGGCGTTTTCCGGGAGCATCTGAAATGAACATACTTGGAATTTTTTTCTCTAAAAGTATCTCTCTTGCTTTTGTGGGTCCTTGAACTGCTGGATTTGGCGATATGAATATTAGAAAGGTAGGATTGAAATCAAAAATTTTCGGTAAGACTTCTGCAACATCTTCTGCAATCATTTTTGAACCTGTTGTTACGCTTCGCACACGGATGTCTTCTCTATCTGCAAGTTCGTCAAGAAGAAGTTCAAGCAAGGGAGCAGTGCCGATGTTGCCGCACTTAACAACGCCTACTTTGACTTTTTCCAAGGAACACACCCACTAGTCAAACTAAAAGCCGTATTTAGAAAATGATGTTTATAAGGATTTCATGAATGTGGTTTAAAGAAATGCAAAACCACTATTAATGGACTTTTGACAATGCCATAGATGCCAAAGAATTTAAACCAATTCCGCTTTTCTGTATAGTAAAAATTTCAAGACGAGGAAGAACAAACTCATGAGCGAAGAAAAATTCATTTATAAAGCGGAAAATGGAAACACATGCGAGATTGTAGATACTTTCGCCGAAATGTTTCCCTTGTGGGCTGGACGTGTATTAATAACGGCTGACAATGAAAAGTGGGCTTTGACAGCCGCAGCAGTTGCAACGGGCTTTGCAACAAGCGTAATCATGTCCCCAGCCGAAGCTGGCTTAGAAGGCATTGTATCAGCAGACAAAACCCCAGACAACCGCATAGGCGCTTTAATCCAAATATACAACCGCAACAGATTCGACTTGAAAAACCAGATGATACTGCGAATAGGACAATGCATAATGACTTGCCCAACCACCTCAGCCTTTGACGCCTTACCAAATGCTAAAAGAAAACTGAAAGTAGGCAGAGCCATACGACTGTTTGGCGATGGCTTCCAAAGAAAAGGTTTGGTTGGCAACAGAAAAGTTTGGAAAATTCCAGTGATGGAAGGAGACTTCATTGTTGAAGATTCTTTTGGAGTGACAGAAGCAGTTGCTGGCGGAAACTTCCTAATAATGGCAAAGGACAAAATAAGCGGGCTTAAGGCGGCAGAAGAAGCAGTAAACGCTATCAAAGCAAAAGCAAGTGAAGTCATAATGCCTTTTCCAGGCGGAATTTGCCGCTCAGGTTCGAAGGCAGGTTCCCTAAAATACAAACTTAAGGCTTCAACTAACCATCCATTCTGTCCAAGACTAAGAACTGTCGTGTCAGATTCTCAACTCTCGGAAGGCGTGAATTGCGTTTATGAAATTGTTGTTAATGGTTTGACAGTAGACGCTATCAAAAAGGCTATGGGCGCAGGGGTAAAAGCTACGGCAAGTGTGCCCGGCGTTGTAAGAATTTCAGCGGGTAACTATGGTGGAAAGCTGGGTCCATACAAGGCATTTTTGAAGGAAGTTATAGGATTATCCTAAATTTTTCCCAAACTCTTATTTTGTTGCTTGCCATGTAGCTTTACGCTAGATAAATATAGTGAAGATAGTTGAGCACATCGAAAAGAACCTCGCTGGAGCTGTTCAGACTTAAAAAAACACTGGACACGCTAGCACGCAAAGAAGGACGCGGAACAGAACTTGTTTCGCTTTACGTTCCACCAGGAAAGCAAATAAGCGAAGTCATGAACATGCTCCGAGACGAGTATGGCACGGCATCAAACATAAAATCCACAACAACACGCAAAAACGTTATGGATGCCATCGTGAAGGTTCAACAACGCCTCAAACTTTTCAAAGAAGCCCCAGAAAATGGACTTGTAATTTTTTGCGGTGCGATTCCACAAAACGGTGCTGGAAGCGAAAGAATCGAAACCTACGTGATTACCCCACCGGAACCGATACACATTTACCTTTATAGATGTGACTCAAGATTCCACACGGAACATCTGCAAGAGCTTCTAAGAGAAAAGGAAACGTACGGCATATTACTCATAGACGCTTCAGCCGCCACACTTGCAACACTTCAAGGCAGAAGACTCGAAATAGTCAGGCAAGTAACATCGGGCGTGCCAGGAAAAACTCGTGCTGGAGGGCAATCAGCCAGAAGGTATGAGAGATTAAGGGAAATGAGGCTTCAGGAATATTTTAGGCGGTTGGGCGAGCATGCAAACGAAACGTTTTTGCCAATAGAAAATTTGAAGGGATTGATAATTGCTGGTCCTGGACCTACTAAATTTGATTTTGAAAAAGGCGATTATCTGAATTACATGTTGAAGGAGAAAGTCATAGATGTTATTGACACGGCTTACGTGGAAGAGCAAGGTGTAAAAGAAGTTGTTGGTAAAGCTCCAGAAATAATGCGGAAGATACGTTACATAGAAGAAAAAAAGGTGATGCAACAGTTTCTCTATGAAGTTGGACATGATACTGGAATGGCGACATATGGCGAAGAAGAAGTCAGAAGAGCATTAGAAGCGGGTGCCGTGAGAACATTACTACTTTCTGAAAGAATTGACATAGTGCGTGTAAAAGTAGAATGCAATGCCTGCGGCTATGAAGAAGAGCAAACCATGAAAAACCAGATGCTCACAAGTTTTGAGCAAAGTCTTTCAGGAAAACCTTGTCCAAAATGTAAGGCTCCATCTTTGGCCATAGCAGAAACGCAGGAGTTGATAGAGAATTTTGCTCAAATGGCGGAGTACACGAACACAGAAGTGGAGATAATATCAGGCGAAACAGAAGAGGGACAAATGCTTAAGAATTCTTTTGGCGGAATAGCCGCGATATTACGATTTAATCTCCAGACAGGATAGAAAGAATCATACACTTAAAAGAATGCGTTGCACCTCACTTTTTCCAATGTTCTTTATCAGCAATTTTTTGTGTTTAGAAGCAAATCCCCCAACAAGCTCTACTTTTCTGCCAAAAAGTCTCGAAAATTCCTTCACAAGTTCCCTGTTAACTTTTCCCTTAAAAGGTTCTTCTTTGCAAAAAACAACAATTTCATCTTTTTCAACTATTATTTTGAATTCTTTAGAATTAGGCTTCACGTAAACCTCCAGAATTGAGCCGTCTTTTGCTTCGTTGATTTTCATAAGGGAGACCAAGCAGATGTTTACTCAATTGCATAAGAAAATATTTAAACTAGGATGGTAAAAGCGGAAATCTCTAAGTAGAAGCATGTTTCCTGAATGTTGAGGTGTTGGTAACGAAGCATTCCTCATCGTATCTAAATTGGTACATTCATGTACCGCAAGTAAAATATGACTTCCGATCTAGCGGTATAAGCTACTTCAAATTTCATCTAGTTTTGGACGATGTTGACTTAAACGCAAGTTACACGAAGCACCTCTCAGAGCTTTTAGCCCAGAGATACAATGTAGAATTAGAGAATGTTTTCGTTTCAAGTGAAGGTGCCTCAGGTCAAAATGCGCGGGCAATCAGATGCGTCGCTGAGAAGAACAGAACAAAAAAAGAGGCAATAGTTGAATACCCAACGTATGAACCGATGTTGCGTCAAGTGCAGGAGTATTTTCCATGCGTGAAAATGCTGGGAAGAAAGGCTAGCGAATCTTATAGGCTTGATGCAGAAGAACTGCGGAAACATGTTTCAGAGAAAACGGGATTGCTTGTGTTGACAAATCCTCATGCACCAAGCGGCGCAATAGCCAGCGCAAGTGAACTGAAAGAAATTATGGGTGTTGCCCACGAATATGGGTTTTATGTGTTATGCGACGAAATATATGGGGAATTTGATAGGAAAGCTGTACCTACTCTCTTCTCAGTTGACGAAGAGTTGGGTATAGTTACAACTAGTTTCACGAAGGCATATGGTCTTGGCGGATTAAGACTCGGCATAGCCTTAGCAAAGCAAGAGTTCGTGGAGGAACTTTACACCGATACAGTGAGCACAATCGGCGGCAGTGCAAGTCTTGTACAATTCGTTGCAATAGAACTTTTGACGAAAGGCAGAGAAAGGCTTGAAAAACATAAGCAAAAGTGGGCAAAACTCAAAAAAGAAACGGAAAAATGGCTGAATGAAAAAGACTTTAGATATTTTCCTAACAAGGTTGGCGTGACTTATTGGATAGAACTGCCGATAAAAGATACCTACAAATGGATAAACGAACATGCAATACCAAAGTATGACTTAGCTCCGGTGCCTGGAGCATTTTTCCTCTTCAAAAACAATCGCAGATTAGCAAAGTCAAACATGATAAGACTAGGTCTTGGCAACGTAAACCCTGACAGCCCAAACCTTGCTAAAGCATTCAAGATTTTCGAAGAAACTCTGAACACTTACAAAGGTTGATGCTGAATGGAAATGGTTGAAATCGTGCTTGTAGCGCTTGGGTTGGCGATGGATGCTTTTGTGGTGTCAGTCGCGAATGGAATATCAACGGTGAAGCAGTTGAGAACCAGTAACGCTTTGAAGATGGCGACGTTTTTTGGGTCGTTTCAAGCGTTCATGCCTGTGATGGGTTGGGCAATTGGTCTCAGCATAATGGATTTGATTTCTGGTTTTGACCATTGGGTAGCTTTCGGTCTTTTGGGTTTTATTGGTTGTAAGATGAGCTATGAAGCATTGAGTAGAGGAACAGAAGAGAAGAGAATCATATCGTTGAGTGTTTATGTTTTGTTGATGTTGTCTGTTGCCACGAGCATTGATGCTTTGGCTGTTGGAGTGAGTTTCGCATTTTTGAAAATAGCTTCAATCGCAATTCCGGTGATAATTATTGGCGTTGTGACGTTTCTGTTATCATTTCTCGGTACTTCTGCTGGCAACAAACTGGGAAGTTTTTTGGGGAAGAAAATCGAGATCGTAGGTGGTCTCATTCTGATCGGCATTGGGTTGAAAATATTGTTTGAACACTTGGTTTAGCGGATTTTCTCTGGATTTCACGTTTGGAAAAACCTATTAGCAGAATAAGGCATTAAAATTACTTGGTGGCATCTGACGGAGAAGGAAGCAAAGGCGATAATATGTCCTTTTTGTGGTGGTCCTTATAGAAAAGTTATCCCACCAGGTACCTTGCAGTTAGAATGCCAATATTGTAGAGGAATGTTTCTAGTTCCGCCAGAAATCAGTGGTGGTGTTCCCTACTGCTGTAACCATTCTGATAGGTTTGCGGTTGGCATTTGCAATGATTGTGGAGAGAATTTTTGCAGCGAATGTCTTCACATTTACAATCTTCAAACAAGAGGCGCAGAAGCAACTCTTTTTTTGTGTCCAGAGTGCCTCAACAAAAGACACTGCAAAGATGCTAACTCATACATCTACGGGGGACTGTTATTTTCGTTTTTCGGAGCAGCATATGCCGTGGTCACGATGTCTTTTAATGTCCCAATTGGTATTCTTGCTGGTGCACTGTTCTTGATTCTAGGAATTGGCATGGCAACTTTTGGATTTTCAAAAAGGTCTAAACTGACTCAAGAGTTAACGATTCATGAGTCGAAAGTGGAACATGAAAAAATGAGAGCTGAGTTTGCCGATATGGAGGAAGTTGATGTTATAGAGCTTTACAACGAACTCTTGAAAAAATACATAAACCATTGGGGATTAGACACAGGAACTGACCTTCTTGACAAGGAAATATCAGCCTATCTGAGGCATGGGGCAGATTTTGAAGAGGCAATTAGAAAAATCAGCCAAAGACAACAAAGCAAACACTCATGACGAAGTCATGTGGACCGGGGGGGATTTGAACCCCCGACCTCCTGAGTGCAAGTCAGGCGTTCATACCAACTGAACTACCGGCCCACAAATGCTTTTCCGACTTGCTTTCACGTTTCAGTAATATTTAGGTTTTGTTTTGAAGGCATAGGTGAAAAGAACCGTTAAACTTAAACATTCTATTGGTATTCCCTTAATGTTCTCTCCCAAAAGGCGATTAACATGGTTGACACGAGAATCGAAAAACTTGCAAAACTCTGCATTCACTACTCTGTGGATGTGAAACCAAAAGAAAAAGTGCTTATTCAAGGAAGTGAACTGGCGTTTCCACTCATGCACGAAATCTACAAAGAATGCCTAATAAACGACGCTTACCCCTTCATCATGCCACACCTCGACACCACATACACATTCTTCAAACACGCCAAAGAACACCAGCTCACCTACGTTTCACCACTCGACAAATTTATAATCGAAAACATAGACGTGCGAATAACCGTCTTCTGCGAACCAAACCCGAAAAGATTAACAAACATAGACCCAACAAAAACAAGAACCTTTGCGGCTTCCAGAAGCGAACTAAGTGCAATCTTCTACAAACGCGTCGCTGAGGGCAAGCTCAAATGGACCGCTCTGCCTTATCCAATAAGTGCTCAGGCACAAGAAGCCGCTATGTCACTTGAAGAATACGAAAACTTCGTTTACAGCAGCTGTTTCGTAGACAAAAAAGACCCAGTAGCAGAATGGAAAAAAATCCACAGGCAACAAGAGAAAATCTGCGAATTTCTAAACAAAACAAGCCAGATTCGCATAATAGGCGAAGACACAGACCTAACCTTTAACACTAAAGGCAGAAGATGGATAAACTGCGACGGAAAAGAAAACATGCCAGACGGAGAAGTCTTCACAGCCCCCGTTGAAAACTCAGTAAACGGTGCAGTAAGATTCACGTTCCCCGGACTGATTGCCGGCAGAGAAGTTGAAGACATAAAACTCATGTTCAAAGATGGCAAAGTCATAAAAGCGTCAGCAACCAAAGGCGACGAATTCTTGCAACAAATCCTCAAAATCGAAGGTGCAGACCGCATAGGAGAAGCGGCTATTGGAACTAACTACGCCATAACAAAATTCACCAAAAACATGCTCTTCGACGAAAAAATTGGCGGAACGATACACATGGCTCTCGGAAACTCCTACCCCGAATCGGGAGGCGTAAACAAGTCACCAGTCCACTGGGACATTCTGAAAGACATGAAGAAAAGCGGAGAAATCTATGCAGACGGCAAAGTATTCTACAAAGACGGCAAATTTCTAATATGACAAGTCTTATCCCTAATCTCTCCACATTTTAGATGCGAAACTAAACGGCTGACTTAATTTAGTAGTGAATCCAGAAGTGTGACCTACCCGATGAAAAAGCCCGTTGAAGAAAATCCCTCTAATACTAAACCAACAGTAAATGTGTTCTTCAACCTAGGTCTTTTTCAGTTCTTAACATTCGTTAGAAGGGGAGTATTCTACACTTTCATGATAAACTATCTTTACATGTTAATGCCAAAAACCACGTTAACTGCGGCTCTTGGAACACTTAACATGGTCGCTTCCGCTCTAGGTCAGAATCTATTGTGGGGAAGAATATGCGACCGTTATAAGCTGAGAACGAAACTGATAATAATCGGCGAAACAATAGCAGGATTCAGTTACATAATTGTATTTCTTGTCCATAAATCCTTAATCGATGCGGGAAGTGGTTTCGCTGCAGGCTTGGCGATAATTTTCGGTTTATCCATGCTAGAGTTCTTCTGGTCAATGTCGGATGTGGGATGGGCAACACTACTAACAGATGTCACAACTCCAGAGATACGTGGAAAAGTTATTGGCACATTGAACTTCATAGCGTCTCTGGGCAGAATGACGGGTATAATATTAGCTGGGTTTCTTTATGGTGATGGTGCAGGCTTCAAGAACGGAACAATCTTTTACGTAGTCACTGCCCTGCTGTTCACAGGAGCAGCAATTATGGCGTTTACATCAAGGCGCGTAAAAACAAGAAGCCACGACCAAAAACAAGCAATTATCATGGAAAGCCATCAAAATAACATTGAATACACTAAAGAAAGCGAAAAAACCTACAAGTGGTTCCTAATAGCCCTCATAATCATAGTTCTAGGCGTAGCATCAATCAACCAGATATTTCTCCTCTTCATCGACCTCCCGGAAGGACTAAACGCAAGTGACGCAGAAATGAGTCTCATACTAAGCGCTTGGACAATAGGCGGCATGCTCGCCAGCATAGCATCAGGAGGACTTGCAGACAGAATTGGAAGAAGCAAAGTTCTATTTGTTGGCTTAATTCTAGCGGCAATTACACCGCTTTTTTATAGCGTTCCGTTAAATGTTTCCATGATGGCTTTGATTTATGGATTAAACGGAATAGCATTCTGGACCATCTATACAGTGGGCTTCGCCTTCGCCGGAGACATAATTCCCGAACAAAAAAGAGGACGACTACTTAGCAGATACAACACTGTCATGGCTCTAAGCTGGGGACCTGCGGGATTTCTGGTTGGTGGACCACTTGCAGACCTTCAAATCGACGGATTCAAGTTGCCAAGATATTCAGCTTATGTAAACGCTTTTTACATATCATCAGTTATAGCGACGTTGGGCACGATACTTTTCGCCATAAAAGTCGCAAGAATTAAACCCGAGAAATACGCTTGATTTTTAAGCTAATCACGACAAAAACAAAAAGGGGGCAGCAATGGTGGATTTCAAAACCGTTAAAGTTGAAGTACCAGAAGGCGGCAACGTGATTTTGGGCATGGCACATTTCATCAAGACAGTTGAAGACTTATATGAAGCGTTAGTCAACGCCGTTCCAAACATAAAATTTGGAATAGGCTTCTGTGAAAGCTCCGGACCATGTTTAGTGCGGCATGAGGGAAACGACGAAGAACTGCGGCGATTGGCAGCAGAAAAAGCCTTCGAAATTGCTTGCGGCCACAGTTTCATAATTTTCATTAAGAATGCTTATCCGATAAATGTTTTAGACAAAATTAAAAACGTGCCCGAAGTTTGCACAATTTACGCTGCTACGGCAAATCCTCTGAAAATCTTAATTGCAGAATCCGAGCAGGGAAGAGGAATACTAGGCGTAATTGATGGTTTAAAAAGTAAAGGAATAGAAAAGGTGGAGGATGCGAAGACAAGGAAAGAGTTTTTGAGAAAAATAGGCTACAAACTAGGTTAGACAAATTTCCAAATTTTGACAAAAAATGAAAGTTGCAGGGTAGAATTGCCTTATGTGCTGCGTTGTCCTGCAATTTATTGACGGTTTAGAGGTGTGGGGTTAAGGATAAGTTTTATGTTTCATTTGTGCGCCATTATTTCTTCTTGTAACTCAAAAGGAATTCTCTCTTTCATTCTTTCGGCAGCATAAGCAACTAGGTGTTTAAACTGCTTTTCTGTTAAGACGTTTCGTGCTCTCGACAAAATTTCAAGGCAAACTTCTTTAAAAACGAGGTCTGCGCAGCCCATTTTGGCGTCGTCGATTAATTCTTTGCAACTTTGAAAGATTTGTTCATTCAAGGCAATTTCACCCTGCAAGTACATAGCTTAGCCCCAAAAATATTAAAACACTTATGAATTTTGAATATGGATTCGCAATTCTAAACTGTTCTAGGCGCATGTGAATTTTTAAAAGGGAGAACAATAGAGAGAGTCAGGGAACTAATATGCTTCGTGAGAAGTCTTGCGGTGCTGTTGTATTTAGTAAAAACGCAGAAGTGAAGTACTTACTTCTACATTATGAGGTCGGTCATTGGGACTTTGTAAAAGGCAATGTGGAACCAAACGAGAGCGAAAAAGACACAGTTCTCAGAGAGCTTAAGGAGGAGACAAGCATCACAAATGCTCAGTTCATTGAAGGCTTCAGAGAAGTAATAAACTATTTCTACAGAAGAGAAGGCAAGTTAGTCTACAAAGAAGTTGCTTACTTTCTAGTTCAAGTTCAAGATAGTGAGGTCAAATTATCCTATGAACATATAGGATATGAATGGTTAAGCTACCAAAAAGCTGTAGAAAAACTAACCTTCAAAACCGGCAAAGACCTTCTGAAAAAAGCGAATGATTTCTTAAAAAATCGAGGACTCGTTATATAGAAAGAATCCCTTGTTGAGCGCCTTGCCATTACTTTTATAAGTCCACGGTAGAAGAAATCGCATGCAAGCATTTTTCATCGTTGCCTTAAAAATGAGGAAAACTATTGGTGAAGCTTATCTGTTGAGCTATTCTAAAGATTATGTATTGCCTAGTGTTTGTGTGAAAAAAGGTGCCAAAAAATGAGCGTTAAGAGTGAACTTCATTTCGTCGGAGTTGTTGAGAAAGTCGGAGAACAAGAAGTTGTGGTGCGGATTTTTCCGGAATTCTGTGCTGGACTGAAAGGCGTTGGAGATTTTTCGCATCTTATTATTCTTTACTGGATGCATTTGCGTGATAAAGAAGAGGAAAGGCATACTCTACTGGTTTTTCCAAAAAGACATGCTTGGAATGTAGAAACAGGTGTTTTTGCGTGTAGGAGCCCAACTCGTCCGAATCCCATAGGTTTGTGCGTTGTTGAGTTGGTGAGAATTGAAGAATGCAGCTTAACTGTGAAAGGGCTCGATGCTTACGAGGGTTCACCAATAGTTGATGTCAAACCATATATTCCCAAGGCTGATTCTGTTCCAAAGGCACGCGTTCCAGAATGGACATCGCACGGACCACTAACATAAAAAAAGAGAAGAACTTGGCGGAAAAAGTATAGTTAAGTATATCTATCTAAAATTAGCTAATCGTTTTCGTATGATAACTATAATTGGCGCTGGAAAAGTGGGAAGCGCTGCGGCATTCAACATCTTAAGATACAGAATTAGCGATGTTGTCTTAATTGACATTTTCGAAAATCTGGCTAAAGGCGAAGCGTTAGACATGATGCAGACAGCACCCGCGATAGAGTTCGATGGAAAAATCGTTGGAACAAGTGATTTCAGCGAAATGAGAAGCTCGGAAATTGTAATATTGACTGCAGGTGAAGCGAGAAAACCCGGGATGACGAGGATTGACCTAATGAACAAGAACGCGGTGATAGTCAAGTCGATAGTAAAGGAAATTGTGAAGTATGCGCCAAATTGCAAGCTTATGGTCGTCACGAATCCTGTTGACATTATGACATATGTAGCTTACAAGGAGTCTGGCTTCGAGAGAAATCGTGTTTTCGGAATGGGAAATATCCTTGACACTATGCGTTTCAGGTCGTACATCGCAACGGAATTAAACGTCTCCAGAGAGGATGTCCGTGCTTTAGTTATAGGAGAACATGGAGATTCAATGGTTCCTCTTGTGGAATATGCTTCTGTATCGGGAATCCCTCTAATGAATTTGCTTAAGAAAGAGCAGATTGAGAAAATAGTGAACTTGACAGTCGATTCTGGCGCTGATGTCATCGAGTTGAAGGGCTCGACAACTCATGCACCAGCAGCGACAATCGCGATTATGGCTGACGCAATTCTTAGGGGCAGAAACAGAGTGATGAGCGTTTCCACATACTTGCAGGGCGAGTATGGATTTTCGGACGTTTCCATCGGTGTGCCCGTGGTTCTCGGCAAAAACGGCATAGAAAGAATACTGGAATTGGAATTTATGCCGAAAACAAAGAAACTTTTTGAAAAATCGGTGTTAACAATTAAAGAACCCATAAAGAAACTAGGCTAACAGTAAACTCAAAGCTCGATAGAGTTAAAATGATAACTGTCTGCTCTTCTAAGTTTATACCCCCTTATATATAGGTTCAACGTTTGATTCTCTTAAATCGGCTTTGTTCTTACTCGAAGATTGACGAATGAAGCCGTGGGTAGTACGTGTTAAGTTTTCAGAAGAGTTCTATCCAGATTCCGTCTGGGTCTTCTATATATGCCCATCGACCACTGTCCGCCGTCATTTGCAGAAGTGTTCGGTGCCCCGCTTTTCGGGCTTCTTCTAATGCTTTGTCGAGGTTGTCTACTTTGAAGGCTAGATGGTCCAGTCCTTCTCCCACAGCGTATTTAGTGTAGTAGGGGCTATCTTTTTCGTAGTAGTTGAGTTCCAGAATAAAACCGCCTTCTTCGCTTTGTAAGCCAACGGTTTCGCCCTTGGTCTGCTCAAGTTTGCCTCTGCCTATGACTTTCATGCTGAGTATTTTCGTGTAGAAATCAATGGATTTCTGTAAGTCGGTAATTCTTATTCCAACGTATGTGAATTTGGATTTCATGTGCATCATTCGCTTCTTTAAAATACTTGTATATATAATCATCCACTCTTAACCGGTTTAAGTAAACTTCTTTCTTCATTATGTAGTGCGTCCATTCGCTCTTGACGAATCCAAATACACATTCTGTGTAAAGCCGTTTAGTAGGAGCATTATCACTCCAAACCGACAAAATCTGACCGAATTTAACACAGCGATGATAGTACAGGGTGGGATTTGAACCCACGAACACTAGTTACAAAAAGAACAACTAACGTTTCGTCCAATTATGTTTTACCTAAACCCAAGCGATGTTTTTCTTGGTGGATTTTTTGCTAACAAAACTCTTATAGTAGCCTGAAAGTTTCCATGGTTGCCGGCACAAGCGTTTGCATTCCACAGTTTCTCTGAATGAAACTTGCTATGCTTAGACATTTTGCCCTTTCACCGTGGCACACAACAACTCTCTCAGGCTTCGGCTTCAAATGAGTCACATAATTGATTATTTGCCGCCTATCAGAATGCCCAGAAAAACCTTCAATCGAATCCACATGCAACCTGGCCTTCACAACGTCCAGTTTGCCTTCAGCGCTCATCATAGTAGCCTCAGTCAACCCCTTCTGCACTCTCCTTCCTAAAGTGCCTTCAATCTGGTAACTTACGAAAACTATGGCGTTCCTTTCATCGTCTGCTAAACTTTTGAAATATTCTATTACGGGTCCGCCTTCAAGCATTCCAGAAGTCGCCATAATAATGCATGGCTCGCCCTCAATTATTTCCTGTCTGACATTCGGATGCTCAACAATCGTGAAATAGTCTGATTGGAACGGATTAACTCCATCATGAAGTATGCTGAGGCGAACTTCTCTGCCCAAATATTCCGGATAAGCTGTGTGAATCGCCGTAGCTTCCGAAATCATACCTTCAATGAAAACTGGTGCTTCCCTCATCAAACCGCGTTTCATATAACCATCAATAATAAGCATTATTTCCTGTGCTCTTCCCACCGCAGGCACAGGAATCAGAACTTTGCCTTTGCGCTCCAAAGTCTCATTCACAACAGCAGTTAGATGTTCCTCGGCTTCCACGCGTGAAGGCATGAAATCTTCTGGACCTCCATAGGTACTTTCAGTTATTACAGTTTCGACTCTTGGAAACTCCGTTGTCGCCGCTTCCAACAGCATCGTTCGGGCATACTTGTAGTCGCCTGTATAGACCACATTATGCAAACCTTCACCTATGTGCAAATGAACCATCGAAGAACCCAAAATGTGACCCGCATTATGCAGAGTTAAACGAATGTCCGGAGCAATATCTGTAACGACACCATATCGCAGAGGAATAGTGTGCAAAACACATTCACGAACATCTTTCTGGTCGTAAGACGCTGTTACGCCTTGCTTACTAGCCACATCCAAATAGTCAAGTTGAAGAAGCGTCATGAGGTTTGAAGTTGGAGCCGAACAATAAACTGGACCATCATACCCATACTTGTAGAGGAAAGGAACCAAACCACAATGGTCAAGATGAGCATGGCTTATAACAACAGCATCCAAAGAGTCGAGTTCAAATAGTGGATTATCAAGCCTTGGAAACGCCTCAAACGGCTTCGAAGAACCCGGATTAATACCGCAATCCAACAATACGTTGCTTTCTCGTGTCTGAACTAGGAACGCTGACCTTCCAACCTCTTGAACTCCACCGAGCGCCGTAATGCGGGCATCACCGATTTCGTAAGTTTTAGGTCTAAAAATCCTTTCCCCTATCGTACGCAGCACTCTCTCTCTTTCTTTACTTTCTGAATGAAGGTAATGGCGCATGTGAGTTATTATCTTGGATCGTAAGGGAGGACTCCTCAAAACATGTGGCCGCCATTTTGTTCGCTTTATGATTTCTTGCAAGACGGTGCCACTTTTTCCGATAACGAGCCCTGGTTTTTTAGCTTCAATTATTATTTCTCCAAGACTTGGATCAAAATTTATGTCTGTCACTTCGGCTTCTGGCGAGATTATTTCGCGCACTGTTCTTTCTGAATCTTTTTCCGGAAGCCTCACCGAAGGGTCGGAACGTATGACTATTCTTTTTCTTATAACGTTGACTATGTCTGCAACTACACTACTTTGTTCAACAAGAATTTCTGGTCTCTTGGCGTAAACAGCGAGTGTCGATCCTTCATATTCGATTCTTGTTACTTCAGCCTCCTTTGGAACGTGCTCCAATATGTATTGGCTAATTTCTATTTTGTCCTTTTCAGAGTTCGGCGCCACTATTTTGACTTCCTTAACTATGATAGAAGTTTTTTCTTCTCCTTCTCAGTTAACTCTCGATAACCCTTCCCATCTATAACTGCAATATTGAAGCTGTCACCTGTCCCGATGTTGCGTTTCATTGCGGCGTCAACGGCTTTAACGACAATAGGTAACATATCACTGATTGTGGCTTCGTCCTTGAACTTGTCATCCAGAACACCGTAAGCTACAGGAGAACCAGAACCTGTAGAAACACACTTCTCTTCTGTCACCGTGCCAAACGGGTCTAGCCGAAATACGTGCGGACCAGAGTCGTCTACACCGCCTATTATAGCTTCCATCTGCAAGGGAACATAACGCGCTGAGAATAGAAGGTTTGCAACAAATCTTGCCGAAGAATTCACAGGAAAAGGTCTGCCAGTGTTCAGTCTGTAAAGTTGGGCGTTTGCAATCAATATGTCAACTGCTCTCTGCGCATCAGCGACTGAACCAGCTATCGTCATTGCTAGGTGGTCATCTATTTTGTATATTTTCTTTCCATGTTTGTGAGCTACGTAGAAACCCATGGTCACACGGGTGTCTGAGGCTAGTATGACTCCGTCTTTGCATACGACGCCTATTGTTGTTGTTCCTCTTAACACTAATCGCTTCTCTAAATCATTGTTTGTCATGTCATTTTTCTCCCAAAACCTAAACACATCAAGATTACTTCACAAGGAAGTAGACACAATGTATTCACAATCATGGGATTTATTAATATTACGGTTCAAAAACTACAAGAAAGAACAGCATTTTTAGAGCCGAGAACCGTTGGATTTAAAAGGTTTCAAACATACACTGTAATGGAATTATAATCAATAAAACAGCTTGAACGTGGTTGATTTGTCTTTAAAGCCTCACCGTATGCAGCTTCCAAGAGAAGTAATAGTCGGGAACGGAACAATAGAACGCATCGGCGAAATCTCCCGCCGGTTGGGATTTACAGAATCCACGCTTATAATCGCAGGTTCGAAAACTTACGCTATTGCTGGGAAAACAATTAAGAAACTTCTCGAAGAAGAAGGAATGAAAGTTGACGTTTTTCTCGCCGAATCAGCCACTATCAAAGATGTAGAAGCCGTTGAAGAAAAAATACGAGTTTTAAAACCACAAGTTGTTTTCGGAGTAGGTGGCGGAACAAAAATCGATGTCGCAAAATTAAGCTCTGCCCGTCAAGAAGTTCCATTTATCAGCTTTCCAACCACGGCTTCGCATGATGGAATCGCGAGTCCATTATCTTCTGTGAAGGGATTTGAAAAGCCTTACTCTATTATGGCTCAAGCACCCATAGCCATCGTAGTAGACACAAACATAATAATGCAGGCGCCTTGGCGCTTCCTCATAAGCGGTTGTGGAGATGTAATAGCGAAGTTTACCGCAGTTAGGGACTGGAAACTGGCGTATGAAGACAAAAATGAGTATTATGGAGGTTACGCTGCAAGCCTAGCTTTGATGAGTGCCAAACTCGTTATGGAAAATGCCGAACTGATTAAGCCTGATAATGAAGAAGGAGTACGAGTGCTCATAGAAGCACTGATTAGTTGCGGAGTTTCCATGAGCATCGCTGGAAGCAGTCGGCCGTGTAGCGGCTCAGAGCATATGTTTAGTCATGCCCTTGACATAGTTAAACCTAACCAAGCAATGCATGGTGAACAATGTGGCGTTGGAACAATCATAATGGCATACTTGCACAAGACAAATTGGAAACGAATAAGAAACGCGTTGAAGACGTTGGGTGCGCCTACAAATGCTTACGAGCTTGGTATAGAGAAAACTGATTTGGTGAAAGCTTTAGAAATCGCTACAACAATAAGACCAGAAAGATACACGATTCTCAACAAGTTTAATTTAAATCTCTGGGCATGCGAAAAGATTGCCAGAGCAACAGAAGTGGTATAAAAACTGGAATAAAAGGAGAAAAAAATAGAAGGTGGCAAGTTTTGGTTATACATGGAATTTGCATTTGGTTCTTTTCGTTACGGAGGTAAAATGTCGAAAATGCTAAATATCGAATGTAGGACATAATCAGATTCTTATGGTTTGAATCAGAAAGTAAGTTGGAGGCATTTGCACGTAATATGAAAATATCAGTTATAATACCGACTTTAAATGAAGAAGAAGCGATTGGCAAAGTTTTAAAAGAAATTCCTAGAGAGGACGTGTATGAGGTTATAGTTGTTGACAGCTCAACTGATGGCACGCCGAAAATAGCAGAAAACCTCGGAGCTAAAGTTGTTTCTGAACCGAGAAAGGGTTACGGAAGAGCTTTACTAAGTGGCGTGGAAAAAGCGAGGGGAGACATTGTTGTTTATATAGATGGTGACTTTACATATGACCCGAAAGATATCCCACAATTAGTGAAGCCTATCGTAGATGGCGATTGTGATGTGGTTATGGGAAACCGACTGAACAAAAAGATGCATCTTGGAGCTATGGATTTAGTTAACAGAATTGGAAACACTTTACTCTCGCTAATTTTCAGCTTTGTATATTTGAGAAAAGTTGACGACACACAGTGTGGTTTAAGAGCAATGCGAAAGAAAGTATTAGAAGGGATCTCTTACAAGGAATACGGAATGCCCTATGTGACTGAACAGTTAATTAAATTGGTTAAGAAAGGTGTAAGAATAGGCAATTTAGCAGTAACGTATCGCCCGAGAATAGGAACGACAAAACTTTGTGCATGGGCCGACGGCTTCAAAATCCTGAAGATAATCCTGAGGGAACTTTTTGAAAAACAAAGTTAGCCTTACATGTGTAGAAGACTTTAATGGGAGGGGAATAAAAGAAGCGGCGTATCATGCTCTTGATATGCTAAATTGCAAACCATCTGGAAACCTCAAGAATGTTATGATTAAGCCGAATCTTTGTTATTATTGGGATTACTCTACTGGGGAAACAACAGATCCAAGACTTGTTTCTTCTATTATTGACTACATCCGCGAAAGATGGAATCCAAAAACAGAAATTGCCATTGTTGAATCCGACGCTTCTGCAATGAGAACAAGGCATGTCTTTAAAATGTTAGGTTATGAAGCGCTTGCGGAGGAAAAGTCTGTTGAACTAGTGAATCTGAGTGAAGATGAAACATGCGAGAAAGAAGTTACTGTTGGAAAGTGTAAGGTTACTCTTCCTTTGTCTAAGAGCCTTCTTGAATGCAATTTTTTCATTAACGTTCCAAAACTGAAGGTTGGCCCGTATGCTGGCGGTCAGTGCCTTCACATAACATGTGCTTTGAAGAACCTCTTTGGGTGTATTTCTAAGCCTAGAAAAGTTGATTATCACCCTCAGCTTTCTGAAGTTATTGTTGGAATAAACAAATTGGTTAAGCCTAGTTTGACGGTTGTTGATGGGATTGTTGCTTTGGGTAAGCATCCAGTTAAGCTTGGAATAGTAATCGCAGGTGAGGATAATTTGGCAGTTGATTTCGTAGCAGCTAAAGTGATGGGGTATAACCCTTGGAAAATTAAGCATTTACGTTTAGCCGCTGAAGAGAAAGTTGGAGACGTCAAAGATGTTGAGGTTGTTGGTGAAAACATAGAAAACATTTGCAAAGTTTTTCCTAAAAGAAGCCGTCTTGGTTTTAAGATAAGATGGGGTATGCAACTTTCATTATTGCGCCTTTACATTAGGATTTCTAGAGATATTGTTCCATCTGTTTTGGAGAAAATGTAAGGGTTACGCATGATTAAGGTTGGAGTTATCGGTTTAGGAAAAATGGGTATGCTGCATCTTAAAAACTGCTGTTTCATAGATGACGCCAAAATTGTCGCAGCATGCGACGCTTCTAAAAGTAAATTGCAAAAAGCTAGAGGAATGGGGATTAAGGATGTTTATAACGATTATAAGGACATGCTTAAATCGGCTGATGTAGACGCATTAATAATAGCTTTGCCGAATTTTATGCACCTTGAAAGTATTTGTGCGGCGGCGGAGGCAGGTAAAGATGTTTTTGTGGAAAAACCACTCGCTCCGTCAGTTGGCGAATGTGAAAAGATAGCGAGAGTGGTTGAAAAATATGGTGTTAAACTTATGGTTGGTCATAATTACCGATTTTTTGATTCTGTCGAAAAAGTGAAAAATGAATTTGAGAGAGGTGTGGTGGGAGATGTTGAGTCAGCAACCCTTGAGTTGGCACTTAATGGACCTTTTGCTCCAGCCATTGAACCTACACCTGTGCCTGAGTGGTATTTCACTAAAGAGGGCATAGGTATGGGATGCTTGGATTCAGGTTATCATTTAATCGATCTTTTTCAATGGTTTTTTGGTGAGGCAGAGGTTCTTTATGCGCATCTAGGTTATAGATATCACCTTCCGTACGAAGATAGCGCTATCATCGTTCTCCGTTCTAAAAATGAGTCAGCAAAGGGTGTTTTAAACGTGGGTTGGTTTTCTAAGGCGATTTTTCCAAAATTTGATTTTCGTATGATACTTCATGGAACTGCGGGTTTTATGTCTACAGACCAGTATGCTCCTAAGAATCTTTATGTTCATGCGGCTAAAGAGGGAATGAAGAATGTTTTGCGCAGATTGTTGGGAAGGACTATAAGTCCATTAACCTACACGTATTATTATGCGTCGTATGCGAAGGAGCTGAAACATTTTTTTTATTGTATAAAGACAGATTCTGAACCGCTTGTAACTGTTGATGAAGCCCGAAAAAACGTTAAAGTTATCGAGAGAATTTATCAAGAGTATGGTAAGGTGATTCCATACGAGTCAGCTGAAAAACTTCACAAAATTTACACTCAGTAAAGACGGCATAGGTTTTTGGTTGGTTGTAAGCGTTAATGTTTTAATGATTTTATTTGTTTATTTTCTAGGCGAGCAGACATATGTTCGGTTTTTGCTGAGCGTTGTTTACGTGCTTTATTTGCCCGGCTATTCTCTTGTAGAGTTTATAACTACATTCGAAAAAAGCATTAAAGGTGTTGAAAAAATTGCGTACAGTTTTGGTTTGAGCATTGTTGTGGTTATTCTGTTTTGCTTTTTGCTTAATTATTCTCCTTGGGGAATCCGCCTCACACCACTAATAATTGGGATTTCCTTGTTTACGATGATTTGCATGTTGGTAGCTACTATTAGAAAGTATAAGACCCTGTTTAAACCAATTTGAGGGTTGGTTTGAGTGAAACGTTTAGAGAGTCTCACGTATATTGGACTTTTGGCAGTTTTGGTGCTTGGAGCATATATTAGGTTTATACCGATTCTTGAAACTGGTACAGAATGGCTAGCTGACCTTGATCCTTACCGTAATCTCCGCGCGGTCAATGAAGTTATTAGTAATTGTCGAATGCCTCTTTTTGATAATCTTTCAGCCGCACCTAATGGGACTTACGCCACTTATTCTACGTCTCAAGGGTATTACATGCTTAGCTCTGCATTGACGT
The DNA here is from genome assembly GCA_964457175.1 of uncultured Candidatus Bathyarchaeia archaeon. Taxonomy (GTDB): domain Archaea; phylum Thermoproteota; class Bathyarchaeia; order Bathyarchaeales; family Bathycorpusculaceae; genus CAYWII01. The sequence continues at coordinate 10,052 of CAYWII010000013.1, read as the reverse complement.
TGATTTCTGGGTCGAGTGCCTCTCTGTTTTTGAGTTTTTCTCCAGTTATATATGAGGTGGCGTTGCTGCTCGTCGTCTATGTTTTTGGAACTGAGGTAGCAAATTCTCGGTGGGCTGGTCTTTTTGCAGCTTTTTTTGTTGCGATACCGCGAGGGTGGGCGATGATATCTCTGATTGGAACGTGTCCTTTGGCTGAAAATCTTGGGGCAGTTGTTTTTCCGCTTGTTTTGCTTCTTTTTTGGAAGTGCACTGTTCAAAAAAGAAAGAGTTTTCTGCTCTTTTCAGGCTTGCTTTTGGGCATTTCGCTTTTGATTCATCCTGTTACGTACTTTTATTTGGTTATCACGATTTTCGTGTATGTTGTTCTTATGTGTATTATAAAGAGGCATGGAAGAATGCTTGTTATCGGTCTTGAAGTTTTAGTGATATCCTTTTTTGCTGTTCTTATTCAGTTTTTTTCGATTAGGGATTTTGGATATCTTTCTAGTTTTACTCATGGTGCTTTGTGGTTAGCTTCCTTGCAACCTGTTTATCCGGTAATCGATTTTTACGTTGTGTTTTATGAGGTTGGAGGGCTTGTATTGTTTTTGAGTTTGATGGCGTTTATTCTTGTTTTTCTTGATCGCAAGTGGAACTATTTGATTCTTGCATCTTGCAGTATAGTCATGTTCGGCATAATTGCGATGTCACTGGTTGTTTCTCTTCGTCCATTGCTCGCAAATGTTCCTTTTGGCGCGTTCATCATTCTGTCCCATCGAGTTATGATGCCTTATCTTCCATTGGTCTTAAGTTTGTTAGGCGGAATCTTTGTCGCTGAATACTTGTTGCCTTGGGTTAGAACAGATAACAAACTAAAATGTCAGATATCATTTAAAAAGGCAGTAGCCGCTTTCGTATTAATTATAGTATTCATTGCTGTTTCTCTTCCTTCAATACAATCATCGTTAGAATATTCTGCAAATTATAAATGGGCCAGTTGGGCAAAAAAATATGCTCCTCTTTTCAAATGGGCAAAAGACAACACAAACGCCAGCGATGTTTTCATTTTGAATGAAATCAGTCTAGGAGAGGTTGTGAAAACGATTGCAAAGAGGCCAATCGTGTTTACACTATCATATCAAGATTTAGTAACTCCAAATCTGGTAAAGAGAATGTGGCTTCAATCCTCAGTTTTCATCAAAGGATATGATGAAAATTTAGCACAAAGGTTGCTTTATGAGTTTAATGTTAGTTACGTCATCGTTATAAAGAACCAGTCTAATTTAGACATATTGAACAAGAAGTATGTGTTTCCAGCTCCTGATGATTCATTTCCTCTTTATCTACAATGGATGGATAGCAAGGAATATCTTGAGAGAATTTATTCCGACCTCAATCTAGGATTCTATGTGTACTTTGTTCACAGAGATCGTCTTTTCAATGGTGAAATAAGTTTGCCCGAGGTGGAGCCATGAAGAAAGAAAACTACGCAATTATTCTCTTGCTTGTTATCATTCTAAGCATACAATTAGCTATACCAATATCCAATAACTTTTTGCCAATTGGTTGGGACACATATTTTCACATAAAATATTCGTCAACAATCATAGAAACTGCGAAGATTCCTAAAATGAATCCCTATTTTCCAGAATTTGTTCACGGTTACACGCCAGGCGCTCATGCGTCGGTTGCGGTTATTAGTATAATTGGAGGTGTTGAGCAGTTACAGATACTTCAATTATTCTCACTTCTACCAGCAATTTTTGCTATACCAATAGTTCTAGCTTTTTACAGTCTTGCGCTAAAATATGTCAAGCCAAAATATGCGTTATTAGCCGCATTTTTGTATTATTTTTCCTCACTTATGCATTCTACGATCATCGCCACAAATGGAGCGGCTCTTGAGAATTCACTGACATACCCGTATGTTGCAGCTTTAGTCAGTTTTGTATTATTTCCAGTGTTAATAAGTTCTATAATTGAATGCAGTGAACAGCAGTCTATTCGCAATCTTGCTGTTAGCAGTGCTATTCTTGCAGTCATAACACTGTCATACCATATTACGGCAGTGGTTTCCTATGGTTTGTTGCTGACCTATCTGGGCATTTCTTTTTTTAAACATGGCAACGGAAAATTGCGGCGGTCGATTTTATTAGTAATGTTGCTTGGCATTGTAATCTCATCACCTTATATTCTACACATAGTTTTCTCAGGTTTGCCAGCAGAAACAAGTGCAATTAAAACCTACGCAACACTATCAATTCAAGATTACATTAGATTGCTTCATTTACCTCTTTTTGGAGCATCAATTTTCAGTTTGCTCTTATTGCTTTTCAGCAGCAAAGTTAGAAGCAGCATTTTAACTATACCAGCAAACAGGCTCATGATACTCGCCTCTTGGACGATTTTTCTAATCGTGATGTCCCAAGCATATCTTTTTGGCATATTTCTAGTCAACGATAGATTTGCCTGGTATCTCATAGCTCCAACATCAATAATTGCAGTCTTATGTTTTCTAGGTTTAGAGAAACACATCGCAAATTTGGACCAAATCGGCAGGCAAAAAATCCTTCATGCCATTCAATGCCTCTTGATTATTGGAACGATTTTTTCGATTGCACTTTTGCCTGAAATAAGACAACCAGATGACTCAAAAAATTTCCTCTCGGGAGAGCTTGAGGGCATATCGTGGTTAAGAGAAAATGCCAACGGACTTACCATAGCCACTTCTCCCAAAACGGGTTTTCTTATTTCTTCGTTGTCTCATGTATACACAGTTGCCATTCCGCCAACTATCGCAGATTATTATATTGAGAATCTTGAACACAGAATCAGTGACTTGAAAGTCATTTTCAATATCAGTACACCTTTGAATGAATCTTTGCAGCTTATCGCAAACTATAACATCAAATACATCTACATCGGCAAAGAAGTCGACGATTGGTTCAAAATTTATGACTTAAATCCCTATCAGTTACTCAGCAAGCCTTACTGTAAACCGGTGTTTCCATTGAAACCTCTTATCAAAGAAGGAACAGACACATACGATTTTGATGGTGACGGAGTTCCTGAAACTTTTCAAACATTCAATTGGAATGGAACAAAAAGAAGCTCGAAAGTATACATACTAACTAATCCTTTCTTCTCAACAAACTTGACATTTTGTGGGCTTTTCGACTCAAAAGGAGCGCACGGACCTATTAGAATATCAGTGAATGGGGTTCTTGTTAAAGAAATTGTAGCGAATGAAGAAGAGCGAGGGAAATGGTTAACATATCAGATAGAAGTACCCAAAGAAGTTTTAAAAGAAATCAACAAAGTGCTCGTGGAGAACATGGACCCATATAATAATTTCTATCTAGACTACATAGGATTCGATTCCAGCGATGCAACACAACCTGATTCGGGAACACAGATATTTGAAGTTCAATATTTATCCTCATTGAATATCGGTTCTAACGCCTTCGACATGGATAGCGACGGAACCCTTGACATCTTTGATAACTTCACAGAAAACGGTGGACACAAAGAATACTTCTTGTACTCGTCTTGTGGAAATGAAACCACACTCACAATCCACCATCTCTTTCCTGAAACATCAACAACCAATCAAGTTGAAGTTTACGTAAATAACATGCTTGTTGGCAACCTAACACTAATAGAAGAAACCCTAAAAATGAAGTGGCTAACACACGCGATTACCATTCCAGAAGGAACACTCAAAAAAGGATGGAACACAATAAAATTCGTTAACACAGATAAAAATAATAACTGGTACCTCAGCTTCATTCAACTTGCATAAGAATTGATCGGATCAAAACAAAACCAAATCAAAGAAAAAGTGTAATCAGCATGGCAAGCTACAAAATGATGCAAAAAACAAAGGACTTATGGATCCCTCTGATCATAATTCTAGTAACCGCTCTTGCTGTATACACTGTTCCCAGTAACTCGTATCCTCTAGTTTACTTTCGATGGATTATCGGTGCTATTTTTACGCTTGTATTACATGGGTATACCTTAGCAGACGCGTTATTTAGCGAAAAAATAGACACTTTAATTGAAAAACTCATGTCAGGCTTCGCCTTCAGCGCACTAATAATAGGACTTCTAGGCTATTTATTAAACGCACTACCATGTGGCATAAGTCTAAGCTCAGTGTTTATCAGTTTATCACTTGTGACTATCAGCAGCATTTTAATCAAGATTTTCCGCAAAAAACATCACAGTATAACTCCTAAAATGGAAAAATTATTTGCGTCACCACAGCAATTGCAAAAATCTCACTGGATAATACTCGCGTTAATCATCACGTTTGGTACCATTGTTAAAACTATACCGTTCATGAAAGTAAATGCTCTTTTAGATTTAGACCCCAACAACCATTACATGAAAGTAAATGCTATTCTTGAAAATGGAAGAATCCCAAATTTTGACCAACTTTCGCTTGCGCCTCAAGGAACTTCCTCAACATACACCATCACCCCTCTCGGATTTGAATTTTTGATAGTAACACTTGAGTTCATGACCCAAGCGCCATTGGTTAAGTTAATGGGCATACTCCCAGCAATTTATGGAGTATTAACAATGCTGGCAATGTTCTTCCTTAGCTTAGAAGCAACAAAATCCGTTAATGCAAGTCTGTTTGCAACTTTTTTCACAGCCTTCTCTGTATCATGGTTGCTAATCTATGGAGTCACAATGAATCCACTAGCAGAAAACATAGGGCTATTCCTATTCCCTCTAGCACTTTTACATTTAACTAGATACATCAAAAACAAGCAAAGACACGACATGCTATACACAGGTGTTCTATTTGGAACAATGTTTTATATCCACCTCTTTACTGTCTTCTACTATGCCTTAACACTTCTCGGATACGTTGCATTCTCCTTTCTCATAAAAGGAAAAACAAAAATCATCTTTAAAGCAATAATAGGGATATTTGGTATAGGCATATGTATAGCAATTCCAATAATATTTCAAATTGCTCCATTAAGTGTTCAGCAAGGAAACGTATATTCTAAAACCGCTTCTATAATGGCGTTTGCATCAGGCTCATATTTGACATTAGTTCCACAGGATATACCAAAAATACTGTCCCTTCCAATCTCTAATCTCGCCATCGTGGCCCTATGGTTAATTGTAGGGATAGTTGCGGTAAAAATCGCATGGAAAGTGCTTCACAAAAACTATGAAGAACATGAAAGCCTTTTGCTACCTGCTTCTTATTGTTTCACTTTATTCTTAGCAAGCATTGCACCAATTTTCGAACCACTCCGCAATATCCTTGCCAATGTGCCATTTTCTGCTACCTTTTTCTACGCGCATCGATTAGTGCCTTACCTCACACTCGCCCTTTACATACTAATTGCAATCGCAATTATCAATTACATTTTGCCCGTTGCTAAAAAATTCAACAGTACACTCAGATTAAAGAACAAAAACATTCCAGCAAACTACCTAACAATCTTTGTAATAACCACCTTAGTTGGCGCCCCATTTCTTGCAACTTCAATTGCGCACACAAACGAACTGGCATCATGGCCTACCACACAAGATTACACCGCTTTTTTTGACTGGGTGAAACAGAACACAAGCGCTCACGACATCTTCATAGTAAATAGCTGGGATATGAGCATCTGGCTGAGAGCAATCGGCAAGAGACCCACCGTGTTTTCACATGTGCATCAAGACCTAGTAGCTTTAGATGCAGAAAAACGAATGCGGTTCCACGCCGTAATTTTTAATGAAGGCGCCAATCTATATGGCGAGACGATTCGGCTGCTAAAAGAATACAATGTCAGCTATGTTGTGGTAACATCAAAACCTGTTTACCTTGATGTCATCAACAATAAATGGGTTTTTAGCATTCAAAATTTAAATAGCTATATAAAAAAAATGGACAGCAAATATTACTTTGAAAAAGTCTATTATGAAGAAGACAGAATCTGGGTTTACAAAGTCAACCTATAACGCATATACACAATAATTGTAGGCTGATGTACCGGAAATAGGCAGTTTTTACCAGTTAACTAGTAATCTGAGATTTTCCGGCAATATTTTTTAAAGGCGAAATCTTTACCTTTTATACCAATTATATACCAATTGATGTAGTATGTTAAAGGAGCAGTGAGGAGAAAAATGCGCGGTGATAATAAAGTGTTCGTTACTGGCGGAGCTGGCTTCATAGGCAGCCATCTAGTGGATGCTTTATTGACACAAAAAACCGATGTCAATGTCTTAGATAACTTTAGTAGCGGAACAAAGCAAAATATTAAACAGCATCTAAGCGACAACAGCTTTAAACTTGTGAAAGGTGATTTATTAAACAAAAAGGAGGTATCAGAGGCTCTAGAAGATTGTGACATTGTCTTTCACCTCGCTGCTAATCCCGAAGTTCGATTAAGTTCAATAGATCCTGAAACGCATTTTCAACAAAATGTTGTGGCTACATTCAACCTTTTGGAGGTTGCTAGAATAACGGGAAGCGTTGAAGCATTTGTCTTCACATCTTCTTCTACTGTTTACGGTGAACCAGCACAAATCCCAACGCCTGAAGATTACGCTCCGTTAGAACCGATTTCAGTTTACGGAGCCACAAAACTCGCTTGTGAAGCACTAATAACTGCTTACGCACACACCTACGGCTTCAAAGTCATAATATATCGCTTGGCCAACATAATCGGCTCAAGAAGTCAGCATGGAGCAATACATGACTTTATCAAGAAACTTAGAAGCAACCCTGAACAACTTGAGATTCTTGGCGATGGAACCCAAACCAAATCTTACTTGTACATTACTGACTGTATAGAGGCTATGCTGTTAGGATTAGAGAAAGCAATAAAACGCGTCGAAATTTTCAATTTAGGATCAGAAGACCAAATCAACGTGAAAGCCATAGCGCAAATAGTTGTAGAAGAAATGGGGTTAAAAAATGTAAAATTCAAGCTTACAGGTGGCGTTGATGGAGGGAGAGGCTGGAAAGGAGACGTAAAAAATATGCTGCTAGACGTGAGCAGGCTTAAATCTTTAGGATGGAAGCCAAAACTAAAAAGTGAAGAGGCAGTAAAGCAAGCAACGAAAGATTTAGTTAAAGAACAAAATTTGAAGTAAATTCTTAACTAAGTTTTCTTTTCTGTTTTAGGTTCAGCTTTAAAGGTTTCCGTGAATTTGATGGTGGTTATTTTTGGGAAGAATTTCTGTATGTCCATGGCTATGCCTCTTTTCGCCACTTGTATTCCCTCTAAATAGAAGGTTTCTTCAGGCATCTCTATGCTAACAGCTTTTTCCTTAACTGCAAACTTGAATTTGGCTTCTTCCACGGTTGGTATTCTGCGGTGGACAAGCGCAGTTATTCTTTCTTCCGTTGTTTCAAGTTTCTTTTTGACGGTAACGTCGTAAATGAGTGTTTTTCCGGCTAGAGGAGGGTTAAAATCTAGTAGAACGCGCCCAGCGCCTATCGCGCGCACAGTAGCCATTTTTCCATCGTGTTCAACGCGCATTCCAAGGCTGGGAGTTATTCCTTTATCCGCCAAGTGTTTTAGGGATACTCTTTTGACTTTTTCTGAATCTCTGGCCCCGAAAGCCTTTTCTGGTGGAATTTCCACGGACGCGGGTTTGGTAACTTCCATTGTTGCTAGGCTTTCGTCTAGCGCTTTGAGAACCCAGCCTTCACCAATTACGACTAATTTTGGTTCGTAAATTTCGCCTTCTTTGTATAAATGCTCTTTTTTGGCTGTTTCTTCGATGGTTGTGTCGAAAACTTCGCCAGTTTCCTTAACTTTAGCCGTGTAATCTATCAGTATGAAATCTCCTTTCTGCAAAGCCATAGCACTTCATCCTCTAAAGTAATGCCAATGTAAGTTTCTAACATCAATAAAAACTTTCGCTAACAAAATCTTTCTCTTTGATTTTCCAATCGTAAAATCAGATAAACTTAAGTTTAGATTTTGGTCTAACTGTTCCGTATCGAGATAGGAAGTTTGTAACTGATGGCTTTCGACATCTTTGTTCAATATCCATACTTGATTACTGTAATATGGGTAATTGTTATAGCGGCTGTGGCGACCATCTTAGAACGTGTAATCACAAGATGGTTGAGGCGAGCCATAAAGCGAACTGAAATGCCTCCAGAAGTTGGAAATGGGCTGGTTTTAACCGGGCGACTCATAATACTTGTCGGAGCGATTGTGGCGCTTCTCCACATCGGAGGAATCCCACCAGATGTAATAGTTAGCTTTTCAGCTTTGAGCGGTGCCGCAGTTGGTTTTGCTTCTACACGCACAATTGGAAACCTAATAGCCGGTCTGTTCATTCTGGTTACCCGACCATTCCGCGTAGGCGATTACGTTCGCATAAATGGGGTTGAGGGTATAGTGCAGGAAATAACGTTAAACTACGCAAAAATTTTGACGCCAACAAATACCGTGGCTTCTATAAGCACTTTACGCATTTTGGATAGAGACATTGTAAATTTTCGCTTTAAGGAAGAGTCAAATTTGTTCTGTTATGGATTTGAATTAACTTTTGATCATAGTTTGCCTACAGAAAAACTTGAAAAAGTCTTGGATGCCGTTATTAAACGTTATGCGGAAAGGTTGCCTAGAAAGCCAGAATATCAATCGACGAAGTTGACTAGTTTTGCTAGACATTACATGTTTTATATTTATATTGAAGAGCCGAAAGATATTTTCATGGTTTATCCGCAACTTGTTAAGGAAATAACGCAGGCATGGGATAAAGCTAGAACCCAAAGCTAGTAGAAGTTTGCTGTTTCATTTTCTAATTCTTATGTGCTTCAACATTTTAAGAGTAAAGAGAAAGATTTGATGCAGATGTTATCAGAGCCCAAAAAGAAGAGAATTTCCTACGAAGCCAATACAAAAGAGATTTTTACATCTAATTTCTTCATAACCCTTCTAGCCGAACAGGTAGGTCAAATCGCAGAAAAATACGTTGCAGAGGGGTGGTTTGGAAAAGATATCGAAGTGGACATAGCAGATGTAATCGTTGCAAGTTTAGCCTATCTAAACTGGCTTGAAAAAGACGCAGCATAAGCGTTCAGAAAATCCGTGGAAAAGCATGAAAAAAACAATAAAACGTTTTATCGCACAACAAAGAAAGTAAAAGCTCTGCAAGAAGCATTCACTTGGCGGTAAAATGCAACAAGAAACAAGTTTGAATAATCGAAAAAATGCTTATTTGGGCATTCTTCTCCTAGGAATTGTAAGTTTGCTTGGCGACATTGTCTATGAAGGTTCTAGAGGAATAGTTCCAAGCTATCTGGAACTTTTGGGTGCCACAGCGTTTATTGTGGGTTTTGTAGGTGGTTTAGGCGATTTTTTAGGTTACGCTTTTAGACTTGTTAGCGGATTTTTGGCAGACACGACTCGTGCCTATTGGTTTTTCATATTTTTAGGTTACGGCTTAATCGTTTCAATTCCATTTTTGGGAATTCCCCTTGGTTTAGAAGTGGCCATAATACTTGTTTTGCTTGAGAGATTTGGAAAGGCTTTCAGGTCGCCTTCAAGAGATACAGTACTGTCTATTGTAAGCAAAGGTGTAGGGGTTGGTAAAGCCTTCGGCATTCATGAGTTTTTGGATCAGATAGGTGGTATGCTTGGACCGGCAATAGTAGCTATTTTGATGTTTTTAACTAGTAACAATTACAATTACACTCTCAGCTTTCTTTTCATACCTTTTCTGATGCTTTTAGCGTTTTTGACGTGTACTTACAAGAAAATAGGCTCAAAATCAGTTCTTGTTGAATCTCAAGAGGGGAGAAAGAAGGAACGGTTGACAAAATCTTTCTATATTTACACTTTTGCGGTTCTCTTAAACACTGCGGGTTTAATATCTTACACGCTTATTCTATATAGAGCATCACAAATTTTGCAGCCAACAGGACAGACATGGATTGTTCCTTTAATTTATCTAGTTATTCAAGGAGTAGACGCGCCAATTGCGTTACTTGGAGGATACGCCTATGATAAGTTTGGCGTGAAAACTCTAGTTATGCCTTTTGTACTTTCAATATTTCCATCATTGCTTACGATGATCAGCGTTGAATT
>CAYWII010000012.1:0-35443 GCA_964457175.1 uncultured Candidatus Bathyarchaeia archaeon | reverse complement strand
CAGTTTTGGTTTAGTTTTATTTGGTTTGTTGCTGGGTTGTGTTGGATTAGGTCTGCTTCTGTTAGGAATGTGATTACTTTTTGGGCTTTGTCTTTGGGGATTTCTAGTTTTTGTGTGATTTCGTCTATGTTATGCCACACGTTGTCTTTTAGTGCGTCTATTATTTTTTCGAGTTTTGTTGACAATTAGTTTGTCCCTCTTTTGGTTTTTGGAGGGAAGGGTGTTATAGTTTGTTGTTTTTGCATATAAAGTGTGTAGAACGTTTGGTCTAGTCCAATGGTCTAGTTTTTGGACCTATTTTAGCGTGTTTATTCTGGGCTTATGTATGTGTTTGCTACTGTTATGCAGTCTGTGTAGAATGTTACTTGGTTTGGTGGGTGGTAGGCGCAGCCGTGGTAGTTTCCTATGTAGATTCTGTTTGCTGTGTGGCTTGAGGTGTCTAGGTTGGTTAGTTGGAATTCTGTGAGTTCTGTTCCGTCTAGCCATGTGTGGTATTCGCCGTTTGTTGGGTGTTGTGTGCGTTGTATTTCGATGCAGTGCCATGTGTTGGTTGTGAGGTTTTGGTTGCTGTAGAGTATGACTGTGTATCCGGAGTGGTATGCTATGAAGACGAGTTCGGCGTTGGTTTCTGTTAAGCCTATTTGGCAGAGTATGTTTTCGTTGTTGGCTATTGTTCCTAGGTAGGTTTCGTGTGGTTGCCATGGTGCGTAGTATGTGGAGAGGTAGATGTAGAAGCGGAGGCTTATTGTGGTGGGTGTTGTTGGTAGATCTTTGTAGGCGTATGCGGATGTTGATAGCAGTGAGCCGTTTATGTCTGCTCTTGCTTGGTAGTTGCCGTGGTGTGGTGGTGTGGGTTGGTTTGTTGCTGTGACGCATGTGAAGGATTGGCCTGTGTAGGCGTATGCTTTGGTCCATGCGGAGAAGTTTCCTTCTTCGAAGCCGTTTTCGAAGATTATGGTTGGGGTGTCGCCTATGATTGTTCCTGTGTTTGATATTTGTGTTTGGTAGCTGGCTTGTGCCATGGCAAAAATTAGGAAGATTGCTGTGGTTGCGGCTATTCTGTGCATTTTATGCCAGCTCGATGAATATGTCGAAGGCAAATGAGCCTTGGTGGTTGATTGCGTCTGGGAGGGTTGTGAGTTCGAATTTTACGTGTAGCCATTGTGATTGGTTGAAGGTTACTTGTTGGTTTTGTGCGAGTTCTTGCCATGTTTGGTTTGGTAGTTGCTGGTACATTTTTAGTGTGAGGTATGCTGGTGCGTTGTGGTGCCATGTGAGGTTTGCGGGGGTTGTTATGGTGCTGTTGTTGTATAGCCATCTGTAGTTTGTGAGGGTTTGGTTTATGCGGATTTCGCCCCATGTTATCGTGTAGCTTTCTGTGGTTTGGTTGTCTAGGTATACTTTGACGCCGTGGGCGACTATTGTTCCTGTGTTTCTTAGGGGTACGGATAGGTAGATTGCGGCTAGGGAGGTTGCTAGGAGTGCGAGTAATGTTGTGGTGAGTGTTATGGGGATGGTTTTTTGCATTTTTTTCTCCCCTTGTGTATTTTTGTTGGTGTTGTATACAGTTCGCTTGGAGAGTAATAAATATTGCGTCTTACGATACTCTGCTCCTTTCTCGGTTATACCTCAATATACTATTAACCAAAGGTAGATAACTATTTTCTGAAATTTTCTTCTATAACTTTTTTCTATTGGTTTATTCCGCAACTGATAAGAATTTGGCTTCAGTTAGGAATGTTGATGATGCAGTGAAAACGAAAAAGTGCTATGCCTTTTTGCTGTTGTTGCTTCTTTCGTTGGCTTTGGTTAGCTTTGGCTTTGAGTGGAAGGGTTTTGTTTCTGGTCAAAGTTCGAAAGTAATCACTGTGGGCGTTGATGGGGATTTTGGTTCTATTCAAGAGGCTATTAATGCGGCTGAGGCTGGGGATGTTATTTTTGTGGATGCTGGGGTTTATTTTGAGAATGTTGTTGTGAACAAGAGCGTGTCGCTTTTTGGTGAGGGTTGGGAGAGCACGGTTGTTGATGGTGGCGGAGGTGGGCATGTGGTTTTTGTTGAGGCGGATAATGTGACGCTCAGCGGTTTTACTTTGCGGAATAGTGGTGTTGGTCCTGTTACTCCTTATAGTGGGGTTAGTTTGAATTTTTCGCGTTATTGTTTGATAAGTAATAATAGTATTGTTGGTAATGAGTTTGGTGTTTGGTTTTCCAGTTCTGGTAATAACACTTTTTTTGGTAATGTTGTGGCGCATAACAGTGGGGTTTATGGTGTTAGGCTTTATGAGTCGGGGGGCAATAATTTGAGTTGTAATCGTGTTTTTGGTAATGGGTATGGTGTTTATCTTTATGCGAATTCTGACGGTAACGTGGTTAAGGGTAATGTTGTGTCTGATAATTCTTTTGGGGTTTATGTGGCGCATTCTAGTGGGAACGTGATTGAAGAGAATGTTGTGGCTAACAGTAGCATATATGGCGTGACTTTTAGGCTTGCGGGTGGCAATTTTGTTTTTCATAATGATTTTGTTAGTAATCATTGGCAGTTTGATGTGTCTGATGCGGGGGCTAATGTTTGGGATGATGAGTTTCCTTCGGGTGGTAATTATTGGAGTGATTATGAGGAGAGGTATCCGGATGCTGTGGAGATTGATGATTCGGGCGTGTGGGATACGCCGTATTTTATGAATTCTGATAATGTGGACCGTTATCCTTTGGTGAATTGTTATAATGTTCCAGTTTATGCGTTGACTGTTGGGGCAAGTGTTGGTGGGACGACTGAGCCTGCGCCGGGCGTGTACAATTATACGGAGGGTTCGGTGGTGGTTGTGAGTGCGGTTGCGGATGTTGGGTTTTCTTTTGATTATTGGTTGTTGGATGGTGAGGTTTGGAGTGAGAATCCGATTAGTGTGGTTATGGATGGGGCGCATGTTTTGTGGGTGTTTTTTGTTGATGATGTTGCGCCTGTGATTGGGGTTCCGGTGCGGGTGCCTTCGGGTGATGTTGGGGTGCATGAGAATGTTACGGTTAGCGTAAGTGTGACGGATTTTGGTAGTGGCGTGTGTAATGTGCCTTTGTGGTATAGGGTTAGTGGGTGGATGGGTTGGATTGTTGTGAATATGAGTTTGGTTGGTTTGGACAGTTATGTGGGGGTTATTCCGGGTTTTGTGGATGGCACGTTGGTGGAGTTTAAGGTTATGGCTTATGATAATGCGGGTAATGTGGCTGTGAATGATGATGGTGGTGTTTTCTTTAGGTATGCTGTTGTTTGGGAGTTTTCGTCTTTGGCGGGTTTGTTGTTTTTTATGGTTTTGTCTTTGTTTGCGGTTGTTGTGTTGAAGAGATGGGTTTTCAAGAGAATCAAGTGAATTTGTTGAATGAATTGAGGGACGTTTGGTTCGGGGTAAGTGTGGCTTTTTGGTCTATTCTTTTGTTCTAGTCCATTGTTCCATAGGTTCTTATATAGTAATAACTAGCACAATTAAGATGCGGGTAAACTACCGCATCGGATGAAACCTACGTGCTTGACCCAGGAAAGCACGTTAAAGGATGCTGGGTCCGGGGGACTAACAGGGAGCCCCCGTTAAAGGGTGAAGTGCCTTTGTCCGCGCGCGGGGCTGCTTTGCCTGATGATAGCCCAAAAATGGAGAAAGGAGGAGGTTGACAAATCATGAACAAGAAGTTTATTGCTCTGCTTATTCCACTTATGCTGCTTCCTATGGTAGGATTTGCTGCTGCTCACTGGTATGACTATATTTACAAGCAGTACAAGCTGAAGGCTGGATGCGTATGCGTAGAAATTTCCAAATGGCACGTTATGGGAACAACAAGCTATGATGTGGACTGTGACGGCGTCGTCTTCGGAGATGAACTACAAATCACGAACATATGGGGCGAGAACCCATGCGACACTGAAGAGAAGGTTGTTGGTGTACAGATACTTGCTAACCCAATATTCCCATGCTGGGAACTAACATTCGAAATGTTCGTTCACAACAAGGGAACACTCTCAATCAAAATGGACATTCCAACATTCGTGTTCGGTGGACCATACGAGGATGACCCATGCTGGGGTCCAATAGCTGACCCTGTCCCATTGCCAGAGTACTTCCAGTACTGGATGATAGCATACATATGGAACTCAGATATTCAAGATTGGGTCCGAGTTGAGCCGACAACATTCGTGCTGAAGCCAAGCGAATCCGTGAGAATCGTACAATACATACACTTCATCGGACAGGAATTCCCAGAATTGCAGTGTCACTGGTTCAGAATTGACTGCACATATCCGTTCTTCCAGTACGTACCAGAGGAAGAAATAAGCAGCTACTCGTGGCCAATAGTAGATTAAATGGGTGGAAATCGCTAACAAGCAAGCAAAAAATCTATCTTTATTCCCCTTTTTTGGGATTAAACCGCAACAATAAAGAAAGTCGGGAAAAGTGAAAGTTTGAGAAGAAACAATCACAACAATAACCGAAACCTCCAAGTAATCATATTATTAGTTATCCCCCTAATGCTCATAATTCTAGGCAGCCTAGGCTATGCCGCCTGGACAGACCAAATCACAACAACCGCAGAACTCTCCGCAGCCGAATACAACATCGAAATCATCAACGTCTGGATACAACACTACAACGGACAAGGCTGCCAACTACTATGGGAAGAAGGCGGAAAAGACATCTCATTCACAGACGAAGCCCTATTCCCCGGATGGAACCTCACACTCATATCCCAAATCCACAACAAAGCCATAGACATATCATGGGCAGCCACAGTAAACTACACACTCTACTACGAAGACCCACAAACCGGAAACTGGATAGAATGCACAGAACAAGAACTCTACACACAATTCCGCATAAACTACACAGGCGCATTCTACCTAGACCCCGGACCAGACCAAACATGGTGCACACCAGACGACACCCCAATGCCCCCAGACTACGAATGGATACCATGCACAATGGTCTACAACAAACAAAACCTCTACTTCGACGCCCAAGACCGCCCAGACCTATCAGCCACAACCTTCAGCATCCGAGTCGCAATAATCGCAAGCTACCCACAGGAGGACACGTAAAATGCAAACACCAAAAACCAAAATGCTCACACTCCTCATCATACCCCTACTACTAATCCCAATCGTCAGCGTAGGCGCCGCACACTGGTACGACACAATCACCAAACAATACAAACTCCACGTCGGACGCCTAGACACAAAAATAATAAGCTACAAAATCCTCGCCCCATGCGACGTCCTAATCCAAAGATGGCCACCAGACTGCCAAATGCCAACCAAAACAATCTCAATTAGCACCAAAGTCTTCCCAGGCTGGTACTGCTGGATAGGACTAAAAATCCAAAACTTCGCAAGCGTCCCAGTATCCATAGACGGACCCACTTTCAACGTATACGACCCTAACGGAGTATGGCCATGCTTCATCCACAGAGAATACTACTACGGACAAGTAATAGACGGAACCTCATACGGATGGTCACCAACAGACGTCCCACAAGAAGTCTACGCATGGGTCAAACTAAAACCAAACCAACCCTGGCAAGTCGCCCCACCACCACCAGGCAACATCACAGGACCAGTAACCCTAGAAGCCTACGGACCCCACACCAAAAACACAATGATAATGTGGATACTACTAAAACTCCCCAAAGACTCTTGCCAAATCAACTGCTTCAAACTCAAAATCTGCCTAACAATCACATCAACCATGTGCGACGGCCCACCAAACACAATATCCAGCTACACATGGGAAACCTCAAACCCATAAAACTAACAAAACATTTTACCAAAAGAATATGATTTATAAGGAATAGCAAACCAAGCGATAGTGATAAAAAATGAAAAGAAGAAAAAACCAACAAAAACGCGCACTTCTAACCTTAACCCTACCCCTATTCATAACAATAATGGCAACCATCGGCTACGGAGCCTTCCAAGACCAAATAACCACCCAATTCAATCTCATCACTTGGCAGAAACCAACAATCACCACAAACACCCAAATCATCAACACCCAAAACAACGAAATCACAATAATCGTAAACAGCGAAAACAAAACAATCCTAGACACAGACCCCACAACACTCCAAATCCTCACAACCACAACAAACACAGGAACAACCCCAATAAACGCCCTAACAATAAACACAACCATACCCAACAACTGGAACTGGACACAACAACTCGCAATAACACTAATAACCGGAGAAACAACCATCACCATCGACGAAACCAAATACACAATAAACCACGACCCAACAACACAAGCCCTACTCATCACAATACCAAACATTAACATCGCAACCGGACAAAAACTAAACCAAAACGACCAACTAACAATAACCTTCCACATAAACTACACATTAAAAGGAGAACAAATCCCAGAAGAATACCAATTCAGCCCACCCTCATACGAAATCACTACAACAGCAACCGCTATGCCAGAAATGGAAGGCTGGAACAGCGACCCCGCACAAGCAACATTAAACTTCACAACGCATATATATTTGGCTTAATACGTGGTTACCAAACCACTAACGAAGGGAAAAAATTGTCACGCACAAAAACCAAGATATTATTAATCTTTTTCACCCTACTCACAATCGCATCACTCATCTTCCTCGCATACTCCTTCCAGCTCCCAACAGAAGAAACCCAAACCGAAACACTATGCAACTACACACAAGACCTAACATACAACTACACAGCCAAACTCCAACAACCCAACTACATATACGACAACAAATCAACCATAGGACCCAACGACGGACCAATCTACATACTAATAACCGAATACCTCAACGTATCATTCACCTACACCTTCGAAAGCACCCTCACCGCAAACACAACCATAAAATACACAACAACAGGCTACATAGTCACCGCAAGATGGATAAAACAAAACTTCACAATACCACAAAAAACAGTAACCAACAACTCAGACACAACAACCATCACCGCTGATATAACCACAATAGACGTAAAATCCATCCAAGCATTCGTCGCCAAAATCAACAGCGAAGAAATAGGCGTATCCACAGGCAACTTCAACGTAACAATAACCACAAACATATTTCTAACCGCAGAAACCCAAGCAGGCATAATAAACGAACCCCTCACAGCAACCCTCACACTCGCATTCCAAAGCGGCGCACCAGAAGGAAACATAATACTAGTCCAAAACCTCCAAACCACAAAAAACGGTGAAATCACCCAAACCCAAACAATCAACAACGACCAAACAAAAACCCAACAACTCACCTCCTACGGCATAACCGCAGTCGCCCTCGGCGGACTAATAATCTCCGCATTCCTCTACGTTAGAACCAAACCGCCAACACCACCATCAATCGCAGAAGAACTAATCAAAGAACTCAGAGAACCATACGAAGACATCATAATCGAAGCAGCAGAAGAGCCACCACCACGCGGACAAACAACAGTCACAATCAAAACACTCGAAGACCTAGTAAGAATAGCTGACATGCTAACAAAACCAATCATACACTACCAAAAACCACCAACAACCGAAACCACCGAACCAATCCACACATTCTACCTAGTCGAGGGCACCACAAGATACGAATACAACATCACAACATCCCAACTAAAAGCAGCCAAAGAACAAAAAACATTAGAAACCGAGGAAGACTAATGACGACCCAACCAAACCAATCCAGAATGGCAGACACACTAACAGCCATCCTACTTTTCATAGCAGTATTCGCCATATGGCAAGTATACTGGCAAATACTAGAAACAATAAAACCAGTCTACCCATTCGACATAATCTTCTTCCTAATCATCCCATGCACCTTCATAGCCATATGCGCAGCAGCCGTAATACTAAGAAAATCAACATTCAAAAGAGAAGGCTTCAGAAAACCCGCAACAATCAACACAAAGAAAACCATCACAATAAGCATAGCATGCATCGCAATTTACATATTCATGCTACTAGCCCCCGGCATAACCGCAGTAATGTCAACCGGCAACATCACCGAAGGCTACTCACTAACAGAATACTTCCTAACACCCCTACGAATCGCATACAGAATAGTCTACGGCATCGCCTACGCAGCAATCTTCAGCCTCGCATACGAAGCCATCTTCAGAGGACACATATTCAGAAACCTAACCCGACACTACGGATTCTTCACATCCCTCTACGCATCCTCAATAATGTTCTGCATCGCACGAATAGGCGACCAAATATCAATCAAAAACCTCCTCGCCATGTCCACACAAAGCCTAGTAACCTTCATCTTCCTAAACATCCTAACCGTCTTCGCAGCCGGACTATTCCTAGGCTACTACTTCTACAAAACAGGCTGGAGCCTCCTAGGCCCCATAACATTCCAAATAGGCATACTCTTCTTCCTATGGCCCGACCCACTAGTCGCTTCAACCTCAGTATGGTGGATAGCCCTCACCTTCCAAATAATCGGCTACGTAGTACTCATACTAGCAATCGACTCACTAATCAAAGAACCAGCCTTCGTAAGAAAAAAATACGGGCTAGAAAGCTAACCGGAAGCGCAACACGCAATGGAAACAAGGCACAAGAAAAAGAGCCGCCTTAAAGATGCCCTTTTCATAACCGCAGTAATCCTCTCCGTCATACTCGTATACGTTGGACTACGCCTATCCCTCGCCACAGACACCCCACTCGTAGCAATAGACAGCGGAAGCATGAGCCCAGCACTCGAAGTCGGCGACCTACTCATAATAAAAGGCGTAAAACCAGAAGAAATCAACATCGGAGACATAATAGTCTTCGACCCACCAACAGAAGGCATGGGCAGAACAGTCCACCGCATAGTCAGAATCCAACCACTCCAAAACGGAACACTAACATTCAAAACAAAAGGAGACGCAAACGAGATAGAAGACACATACACAGTATACCCACAAAACATCCACGGACGAGTCCTATACCGAATACCCTACATAGGATACATGGTCATAAACCCAGCCATCCCAATAACAATCGTAACCGTAATCATCATCGCAATGATAGTCTGGCCAGAAAAGAAAAAAAGAAAATTCCGACACAAACCAAAAACACACATTAAAGGTTAACCAAAATGAAAAACGCAAAAACAAAACTTGCTACTCTTCTTTTATCAGCAACAATTCTCTTACTAATCCAATTCCCACAAATCCCACACCGCACCATGCTTGCCTCCGCACAATCCACACCAGTAACAATATCATGGTACACACAAAACGTCACCACACTAGAAGCTTACCAACGCAAAACCTTCTTCGCCAACGGCAGATACTGGGCCTTCTACGCACACGCTGAAATAAACTACAAAACAAGCACAGACGGCATAACATGGACCGACCAAACCCCAATCTGCCCAGGAGGACCAGACGGAGGCGTCTTCTCTCTATGGTTTGACGGAACTTACGTCCACTACGCAAGAAGAACAGCTAATTTTACTGGAGCAGGCTATTTAATTCTATACCGAAAAGGAATGCCGCATCCTGATGGAACAATAACCTGGAGCACGCCTGACGAACAAACAGCCGTCGAAGTTAAAGACCCATATATACTTCATGAACCTTTCGTAACAGTTGACTCCGAAGGCTACCCATGGATAGGGTACAGATGGGGAACAAACGGCGATCGCTGGCCAAACTGCACAAAATCATCCCTAAACAACGGTACATGGCAAACAGCCCCAAGCTTCCCATACCAACTCTCACCGTTATCCGCACCAAACTGGGCAGTTTCCATAATCCCCTTAACACAACAAAAAGTGTATGCCGTTTACTTAAGTGTTGGAGCAATCAGAGGAAGACTCTGGAACGGAACAGCCTTCGAAAATGAAGAACTAGTAGCTCCTGCCTCCGTCTGGCCTGCAAGAACAAGATTTGCACACTCAGTAGTAGCACGAGGAGACAACGTTTACTTCACATTCCTAAACGTAAGCATCACAACCAAAATCCTATTCTTCAACCGAACCTATGAAACCGGCTGGAATCCGCCGGAAACAATAGAAACAGGCATAGACGACACAGCCTTTCCAGTACTCTCCATCGACCAAACAAAAGGAGACTTCTACTGCTTTTGGGCTGACAACGACATCATATACTACAAAAAACACATAGAAGGCACATGGGACCAAAACGCCACCGCATGGCTAACAGAACCCAATATGAGAGAAGACTCATTAACATGCTTCTATCAGACAGGTGGCTCCAGAATTGGAATCATGTGGATTCGCGGACAACCATACGTCTTTGACATCAGATACTGCAGCCTAAAAGCCGGAATCCTGCGGAAACTCAACTTGCGGGTTTTCATGAACGACATGCACACACCACTGAGCTTGGCTACGGTCATAATGAATGATGGGCTCGACAACACTATGACAACAAACACTGAAGGTTGGGCGAACTTCACCGAAATAACTGCTTCCAGCGTCACCGTAAAGGTGAAATGGCAAGAAAGTTGGGTGAACGGCACATTTGCAGTAACAATGGACAGCGACAAAACAGTGAATGTTCAATGCAAAGTCTATCGCATCTCTTTTGCGAACACGTTTAAAGACGGAGACGGAAACTCATTGTATGTGCTTCCCCAAACTTTCAGTCTAAGCTGTCCTAATGGGACTGTTCTACAAGGGCTATCTGTCGGAGCGTATTACCTTCAGAACGGCACTTTCTACATTGAAGATGTTATGTGGCAAGGAACTAACGTGACGCCGCCGAACAATTACTTCAATCCTGAAGACGGTGACCCATCTGTAAACCTTTACATATGCTCGCCGACTCTGCAAGTTCTGCAACCAAATGATGAACCCTTCACAAACTATTATATAGACATAGAATTTCCGAATGGCACGTTAATCGAGAATCAGAAATATTCCTCTTCGCTCATAGAATTTAATCAAATCCAAGCTGGAACATATCACTTTAACATTACAACTTTGGATGGAGAAAAAGCCCAGGTCAACTACACGCTTTTAATCACGTCTTCTCAAGGGCTTTATAACATTTCAACCACTGCGTTAACGCTGTCAGAATATGGTATTGACTTTCCGAATGCTAAAATCTACCTTCGACTCACATTTTATAATGGTACTCCTGTTCAGAACGGAATAGTAAGTTATGCTTCTCAGAACGCTACCACAGACAGTGACGGATGGGCAACATTCAACCTGAAAAATTTCCCAAACATCAGCTACCTTTCGATAGCTTATGGCGTTAGAAGCACTTCAGGAATCACCTACAAACTGCAGAATCTAAGCATTCCTATAGCTAAAACATCACATGTCATATTGGAGAGCGACTTAGCAAACATAACACAACTAGAATACAATGCTACAAGCTACACGCTGACAATAGTGGCGACAGACGACGGAACAAAAACCATACGAATTCTTGGAGAAAAACCATTGAACATTACGATTGATGATTTATCCTACGAGGAGGGGACAAAGTGGCACTATGATGCAAACAACAAAGTCATAACTATAACGGATGTGTGGTCAACCAAGACGATAAGAATAACTTGGGCGCCTCCTTCAGAAATCAATCCACTTTTGCCGATGATTTATTATATAGCCGCCATCGTTGGAGTTTTGTCACTGGCAATTTTATTGGTGGCTTTTTACATAAAGAAAAAGAGCAAAAATGCACGTTCTTCGGCAGGTAAGGCTAACGTGAATCTATAAAAAGCTACTAGAAGATACCTCCAGAATCAATAAATTGTTGTAAGATGAATCTTCAATGAAGGGAGAGGGAATGCCGAAGGTTTCTACTCTAAAAAGGCTTTCAACATTATGCGCTATGGCACTTGTTGCCACCTTAACTTTCACTGTGTGCATTGCACCGGTAAAGGCTTCTGAAGACACGCTCATAGAAATTTTTAATCATTTAGGCTTTACAAATATAGCGGCAACCACAATCGAGACATTTCCACCTGGAACATACAGCATAACCTTATATGCCGAGTTCGCAGCATACCGCGACGAAAACGAACTTAGCCGCTATGATGTAGAAACAGGTACACTGAGCTTGATTTTTGCTGGTCCGGAAGGCGGGTCTGGCTATGTTAATCCTCCAATTACTAGAGCTTTTACAGCAAATGCGCAATTTGGTCTTTCAATGCTTTCTCCGGGACCACACCGATACTTTACTGAGACTGGGAAGAATCCTGACGGAGAGCAGCATGCTAAAATATACATAAATCTCGATGACCCTAGCATGTTTTTGATTGGTTTTGAAAACTTGTATGGTGCTGGAGACAGGGATTATAATGACCTAGTGTTGTCTCTTCAGAAAGTGAATGACCCGGCTGTTGGTGGAGCAGAAGTGTTGATATCATATTCAGTTTCTGGGAATCAGTTGACGTTTTACATTATGGTAATAATAATTCTAGGCATGTCAATGGGCTTGACTAGAAATAAGAAAAAACGGTTTTCTTAATCCTTTTTTGGAGCAATTTAGAACAATGTATGTGAGGTAGGGTTGTTCAGCATTTCGGGGGCTGTTGAGAAGCGTATAGTTACTCGCTGTAGAGGGGTAAAAAGCCAGTTGACTGTGATAGTTTGGGTCGGAACCCACTACAGTCATTGTGTTGTTAATTGCTTCTGCTATTGTCTGGTTCTTTAAGGCCAAGTTTCGTATAAGCTCGCCCGTGGCTGTGTCTGTGTGTCCAGGCGATACGGGGCCGTTCCAGCTTATGTAGGCTTTTGCTCCTTTTTCAATGTACGCGGTTGCCATGTCGGTTATTGTTAGTCCATCGCATCCCATCATTATTATTACAGAGTTTCTGCAAGTATCTGAGTTTCTTACGAATTTGGATGTGATTGCAAAGTATATTGGACCGCCTGAGACGTATTCCACGGCGACTACTTCGTTGTTCAGTTGTTCCCAGTAGTGTGGCCATTGACCGTGAGGTTCTGATGTGTAGAGGCTGGTTAATCCGGAATATTGACCTACGCCAGAGTGTATTCTTAGGATTATTAGGCTGTATCGTTTTGAAGGTAGCTGTCTGTAAAAGTCAACTGTCACTTCCGAATAATTATAATAGTCGACGGTGACGCCTGCTGACGTTAGCGTTTCGTTGACGCTTGTAACAAATGCAGCGTTTGGGTTGGTCATGGCTAGCTGGTCAACTATTGCGGCTGTTTTTGGTATTGCCTCATAAACAGTGGGTGCTTTGGGAAAGAAGAAATAGTATATGAGCAATCCTGCAAGTATTAAAACAACGGTTAATGCCATCCATTTGCTTCGGAGCACTCTTCTCCATGTAGATTTCTTTCTTCGAACTTTTTTCTTCATGCGTTTTCATCTGTGTTTGGTTAACCAGTGACAGTAAAGTGCTTGTGCTTTCCTAAAAATGTTAACATAAATAAAAATAAAAAGAGGGGAAGTTTAGTATTTCATTTTGCGCCTAGCTAAAGCGATTGCTCCGACCGAAATTGCCAGTCCTAAGAATATCCACGGTGCCATCAATGCCAATATGTTTGGTGGCGCTTCAAAGCCTCCCACTGGTGGAGGTTGGCCTTCAGGCATAAGTCTAATTGTTATTTCTGTATCTTCAGAAATTTCCACCATCACTGACGCTGGTGTGTACCCTGTTTTTGATGCACCTACTGAATAGCCTCCTGCCAATATGTCATCGAACATAACTTTTCCGTCGAGGCCCGTGAAGCCTTCACGGTATTCGGGTCCATTTGCTGTTACCATCGCGCCTGAAATTGGGTCATTAGTGTTTGCATCAACCACTTTGACTGTGAGGTCGTATTTTGCGATTGGTGGTGCAGCCTTTTCTAATGTTAGAAGTGCCCAGCATGTGGGCAAAACGTAGTCGCCAGCCCACGGGTCTGAGTTCCAGTTACCATCAGGGAATTGCTCTGCCAATAATGCATCAGCAAATTCGTTAAACCAATCGTCATCGCGGTTACTATCTCCGTCAGTATCGATAAGGTTTATGTTGAATGCTTCGAATCCTTTCATGGTCGTGTACATTGCTTGTTTATGCACTGGCGGAAAGCTCCATTTCCAACCCGGATCAGCGTTCATGTCGTTCCAGTGTCTTTCAATGTAGGCTATTGCGTCTTGCACTCTTTGTGTGGCTAACGTGTCGCCGACAAACGCCATTTCCTGCAATAGTGTGCCAGTCTTAAGAATGTTAACCCAATTCCATGGAGAATCGTAACCCGATCCTCCGTCCATGTCATCTCCATCAACATCGTTCTGTATGTAGTCTATCCAAAAGTTCAGCTCGTTCTTGACAAATTGCGGAATCGGTATTCCAAAGCCATGAGGTAGTGATGCTTGTGCATAGATTAGACCTAGCACCAAGTATCCTGTGTTAGAGTTGTCACTCCAACCGTAGTTTTCATAATATCCCCATCCGCCTCTATAGTCGTTTCCTTCATCGTTCTGTCCGAAGGCCATGTAGTCCACGGTGTCATCAACTACTTCTAAGTAAGTCCATCCGTCCACTGCACTTCCTGCAACAGAAACCGTCATCTCTGGATGAGTACACGCTGCGATTGCCATCGTTGCAATTCCAGTGCCGTAAGTATAATGCCAGCCATCTTGGTCAAACCTTACTCCAATTCCGTCGCCGTCCGAGTCGGGGTTACCCGCAGGTTGTACAGTGATGTCTACAATTTGTGCTTTGGTAAAGATGTAATCCAATCCATTTCTGACTTGGTCATAATACTGATAAGCTGTATCAAGCGGGTCTATACCTAAATCTACTGCTCGCTCTTCAAATTTCAGCACAGCCATGGCTGTGTGAGCGAGACTGAAAAGCCATGAACCATCGTCTTGCTGCTGCTCTGCTAGCCATTCAAGCCCAAGCACTATTGAATCTTCTATTGCTTGCGGAGTTGCTGCCTTTGAATATGGCATACATGCAAACGCTGATAAGCAAACGGATACCATAAGCAATGCTAAAGCTAGTTTTAGAATGTTCTTCATATTCTCCCATCTCCAATATTCAGTATTATTTTCAATTTTTTATTATTTAAATTAGTAAGAATCTTAGAGCTAGAACAAAAGACCATAAACCATCCACTAGAGCAAAATTCAAATTCTCAGACACATAAACCTACTTAACTGGGGAGAGGGCAGAAAACATGGTCAAAAAAGCAGTAATTGTTATCACCCTTGTCGAAGAAAGTGCTCTGACGAGAAATAAGCAAATCGAGCAAGACATCATAAACGAACTATCCTATGAACCAGCCAGAATTCCATGGCTCAAGACAGTTGAGAAAGTCACAGTTGTCGAAGAATAGCAGTAAGCACCGTATTCAGAGCTTTCTTAACAATGCGCTTCTTGCGATATCTTGAAGCTTCTGCAGGTGCTTCTCATGGTTGTAAACCCAAGCTCCATTCTCAAAATACTCGTAAGAAATCGTCTGAGCAGACCGAACATCAAAATCCTCTATCAAATACTCATAACCCTGCAGAAAACCCCGTTTAATAAGTTCAGACAAACAACGCACGAACTTTCTAAACTCGCTCCTAGGAAAATACACATGTGCAATCAAGGAGTCTTCGCCGATAACTTTCCCCAGCGAATGCAAAAACGGCTTATCCAACAAAGACGAAGCAAACCGAGCCATCTTATCTCCGTCATCAAACCTGAAAATAAAAACAAAAAAGTCCGAAGAAGACTTGTCAAAAGGCAAAACGAAAACTTGCGACTTCTCAAGCAAACCACGCTTCAAAATATGATTCTTGTAATGATATGCCACAGCCTCCGGAGTCATGTTGACAATCTTTGCAAGTTCACGAAAACCTACACTCGAATCAACCTCTAACTTCGCCAAAACACGAACATCTATGTAATCAGCTTTAAGCGGAAAATCCTCAGACTCAACTAGAGTGTAAGGTAAATCGGTTCCCTCATTCGGTATCTCTTCCATCCACTTATCCCATGGAAAAATCCATCTTCCAGATTCAAAATCAAACCAGTTATCTGTCAAATTTGCAGAATGCAGACACGTCGACCACACCAATCGCATGTTTTTCGCTACTTCGCTTGCCTCGAGTTGACCCACAAACTGTATAAAGTCCGCTTCGTGCTCTTTAGGAATTGCATAAATTCCATAACAGCCCTCAAACCTACCATAACATCTACCCGCATAAAGCCAAAAATCATTTGCCTTCAAACACTTGAAGAGCACATCCTCGTAACCCGGCACGGCGTCGGCAAAAACAAACGCCTTCTTAAGCCCAAGGTTTGTGTGATAGACATTCGCATGAAAAGTTATAGAAAATTGGGAAACTAAGCGCTTCACCCTTTTCCGTGCCGTCTCAATGGGTATGCCTAACTTCCGCGCTACGTAGGAGATGTTTCTAGGTCCGCATTCGCCAAGACATTGCAGTATTCTAACATTCAATGGGTCAAACGCTTTTTTCATTTTGCTCCTCCATACATAATAGTGCAATTGTTTTTTATATACTTTAGAGCCAACCATTAATTTATGGCCATCCTCCGCCTCTATCGTCGCCCAACAGTTGCACTTTACCAGTCAAACCGCTGAAACGATGCGCTTCATCGTTCGCGTTTGTTGCAATATCCTTAGGCAAAGTCGCTCTATCAAAGACCAGCACTACTGCGTTGACTACGGCTGCTGCAGCTAGGGCGACCAGAAAGATTGCGAGGACAATCTTCAACTTCATTTCTTATCTCACCTCCTTTTTTTAGCTTTTCTACTGCAATCATAATATAATATGATGAAAAGCGAAAAAGTTTATATGAAAATTACTTATAGAAGTAGCTTCTGTAGGTGTACAACTTGGAATCAGAAATTCTAACACAGATGCACAGAAGGATTGTCATGGATTTCCTAGACACTTTAATCCTGTTAAAACTGAAAAATGGCATGATAAGCAACTACGAAATTCTCTCCTATATCCAAAGACGATTCAACATACCAATAACACCGGGAACGGTTTACCCCTGCCTGCATAATCTTGAGAAGAATGGATTAATTAGGGAAGTGCCCTCTTCAAAGAAAAAAGCATATGCACTTACACCAAAGGGAGAAGAAAAGGCAAAAACCTTGTTGAATATGCGTGACAAGATTTTGGGACTTGTAGTAAACCTCTTTCTGTGAAGTGCAAGCAAAGCCGGATTTTTCGTAAATAACTTCTACTGGTATAACATGCCAACAAAGCTCAGACTCTTCAGCAAATCTTCCTCAGTTGTCCCACTTTCTTTTTCATCGCATAAAGAACAACAATGACGGCGGTGACCATTGCAATGGGCATAATGATACTTAAAGGAAATTCAGGAATCACTTCTTTTACATAAAATGTATGCAGCAGGTCTGCAATCAGGTTTACTGCTAAGTTAAGCGATTCACCACAACGATTCCGAAACGTAGGGTTGCTCCAATTATAGTTTTGGTCCATCCAAACGCATGTTAAATCGCCATCTGCATCGAATGTTGTGTCATAGGCAAGCGTTAAGGCAGCGTTAATGGCGGAAACGTTCTGTAAATCGCCGTCAAAAATGAGGAAGCTATCGAATTCGTCGCTGTAACCGTTTGTCCGTTCATTCACATAAGTTTCATAATCGTTGTGGTGAGTTTCTGCAGCCCAATCGGTTCCGCTGCCCATGACGTGTCCGAACACGCCGACATCAGCAATGTAATGACTTGTTATTCCCAACGTTTTTACAGCCATTGCTATGTTGCCAGATTGCATGTAGTTGACGGCTTTGTTGTATTCAGTTTGTGCTCGAACTGCCGAGGCGTCGTCTTGGATGCTTCCGTTTGCCCAGTAATAGATGTGATGCGTTGTCGTGTCGCCAATGCCGTCTGGGGCTCCGCTGTTGTCTGGTAACTCTGTGCCATATAAATAAACAGCCAGATTGTCTAGAATGTATTGTTTCTCTTCGTTGGGTAACCAGTCTAAAGCGTGTTGTGCAATCCAATCGTGTGTACCATAAGCTGGATTGGCAGGGTCAGTGCTATATCCTCCATTGCTCCAGCAAAATGTAGTGACGACTCTTGGATACGTACTTAGTAGAACACTTAAGAGGGCAGCAAACAGCAAAGCTTTCGAGTATCGCTTCAACAAAACATCCTCTTCATACTATTGCTGTATTTTAGATTTAAAAATTATAGATAGCTGATCTATTAATTTCCTGTTTTTGTTAGACTCATTTTTGTGCTGTAGCCAGCCGCTGATGTTGCTTCAGTGTAGGTTACTCTCACGGGCAACCAATCAACGTACCACGTTTTTATTGCCAAACCAAGCAAAGCGAATTCGACGTTTTTGAAGAAGTTCCAATTTTTGCCTAGAAGTTTCTCTAATACTTTTGCGTGTTCATCTTCTAGGCTTATTATAAAGTAGAAGAAATCCTCGTAATGTGGTTCTAACTTCACGTTGTAGATTGTGCCTTTATATTTTGTTTTTTCGATTTTTATGATGGGCACGTTTATCATTTGTCCCAAATGCAAGTCAGTCAGCAGGTCTCCTTCTTTCAATTCTCCGCATTTGGTTCTGCCATCATGGATTGGACTGCAAACTTCATGGTTTGGAGTAACGTAAATGTATTCTTTCCAAGGTTTGAAGTCTTTCCGTTTTTCGATGTCTACGCCTTTAACAATAGGAGACTTATCCACGGTTATTTTTAATAGTTTAAATTCACCTTCATGTTTTTCCACATTTACAACATGACAGCAATGGTATCCTTGACCTTTTTTATATCCTAAAACCATGTCTCCAAGCTGGATTTCGCTGCACCGCTTAAGAAGATAGTTTCTGTCAACATCAACACACAAAAGAAAGGTTTCTTTCGGATAACAAGTGTCGCCTCCTCCGCCTACACCTCTAAAAACGATTCTCGTTTTAACTGCGTTCACTTTTCCAGGAGTCCATTGTGTGTTTGCAGTGAAATCTAGCCATTCCATTTGTTCGCTGCTTCTCGTTAATGCTGTTTTAACATACCACGAGGAACCGTCATAAATCTTAACGTCCAACAGTTCTCCGGCACTTGTGTAGCCTTCCAGTCCAACTTCAACCTTGTTTACTGTTGCGTTTTCTGGAATTGCAAAGCCATATTCGCTGTACTCTTGTTCAGCGTTTTCTATGCTTGTCGATGTTCTCGAATTATCGCTTGTGTATGCATTTTGAGGATTAGCCCATCCAGCAACAATCGTCGTAGTTGATGTAGGATTTCTCGTGACCACTTGCTGTGACATTTTACCAAGTCATCCCCCAAAAGGCTTCAACGTTTCCCGCTGCAGCGGCGTAAACTTTAAGGGTTAATTGTGTTGAACCGTCGCCGACAACTTTGATTGGTGTTTTGAACTGTTGACCGACGCTTGCGTCTGCTAAGAAGCGTCCGCGCCACTTGGCCGTGGAACCCCAGTGAATGGTAATGTAGCCTTTCACGTTTCCTCCGCCGATGACTTCTGTAACATAGCGCGTTTCGTCGTTTGATGGTGTAACCGTTAAAATTGTTAGTTCTCCAGCAGCAGAAGGCGCAGCAGCACCGCCATCAAAAGCGTAGTTGATTTCTCCAGGCGGAGTATTCAGGTTCACGTTTGACAGTTTCGCGAGAATTTCCACTAGCCTATCATGTATGCGTTTATACGCTTGGTCATATTGACTCCAAGGAGGTTCAGCCATATTGCAACCCAGCTCAAATGATGTTTGCATATCCAATTTTTTGTTAAACCAAAAAAGGGAGGAATAAGGAAATGGCGGGTTTATTGTTGTTTAGTGTCCTCGCTTAACGTTGCGGCTACTGCTCCTCCGAAGCCTATGATGAAGGCAACGTAAGGCGTCAAAGTAGGCAGACTATTCATTACAGTCGTCGCTACGGAACCTATGAACCACATTATGGAACCAAGGACGAAACCGCTGGAACCCGCAACAACCAATTTACGGTTGATGCTCACCATTTCTGCATGTCACCTCCTAACACGCCTTTCAGAAACTTCTGGCGTGACTTTGAAAGCGAGTTTCCCGCCTCTTGGAAGATACATGTGCTGATTCGATTTGGAGGGGAAAGGAAGCAGAAAAAAGGCATCATTTTGTTGCACCTTCCAAAGAGGTTTCGGGCTGCGTTTTTTCCCAAAGAATCCAGCCAAACTTCACGGCGTTCTTACGGAACTCTTCCTGGCGAATTAGCCCAAGCTCAGCCGCTTTCAACATGTCAGCCATGACAATCCCAGGTGTTTTTTCAGCGCCCCAGTTTAGTCGAACTTGAGCCTTTGCTGGATTTAATCCCACTTGAGCTATTACGACATCGAAAATGTCGTGTTCAACTTGCCGCTTAATGTGACGCTGAACAGGCTTGATTAGCATGTTTTGCAAGTCCAAAGCTGCTTGCGCTGAGGCTTCCGTAAAGCCCGGTGTGCTAAACAGCCTTGGCAGGGGCGTTTCGCATCCAAGGTAGAACTGATTTATCAAGTGGTCTATATAGTATTCAAAGCGAGCCCGGGGGTCAAGAGTGACCGGTTTTATGTCTCCTTTTCCGCTGTAGAACAGCCACGTGCCTTCTTCGCTTCGGCTTTTGATGGCTCTTTCAAATTTCTGGATTGTATCCTCGTCAGCCTTCTCTAACAAAGCCAAGACGTCTGGTCCAGCGTATTTTTCGAAGATTTTTGGCATGATACGTTCGATTTTGGCTTTCATCCAAGCGTATGCAGGTCTTTTGTCGTTGTTAATCGTGAGTGTGTGGAGTAAAACTTGTAAAATGCCGAGTCCGAAGCCATATGAGTTGAGGCTATTTACACGCCAGTGAATGACTGCTTCTGGTCTGAGCGTTTCTCCGCCGTAAGCGTAGCGAAGTTTGTAACCTTCCACTTTACCGGGAATTTTTAAACCACTGTTTTGCATATAGCTTTGCTCGATGCGTTCTATCGCGTCCACTGGAAGCCTATTCAATTCCTGGAGGCTTTGAGGCGTGATTTTAAGCCAAAAATCATTTCCGCAAGCGATTAACACACGCGTCATATCGCAGAGCAAAGCATCCAAATTGACATTTTCATTAAACTGGTCTACGACGCGTTTTGCTTCACCAGCCTTCTCGTAGTTTTCATTCGTTGTTGTATAGAAGCCCATGCCAACGGCTGAAGCTGCTAGCAAGTCAACGCTTGCTTTGCATGCGGGTTCTCTTTCGTAAAGTTTCATTACCTCAGCTAATGAGATGCTTGGCGTCTCATAGACTATGGATGACTGCGGAAAAGCGTATCCGCTTCTGTTTTTAAATGAAAAAGCCTCAACCAAATGTTTCAAAACTCTGCTCATTGTAAACCCTCCAGAAGCTTAAGCCCCTTCTCAGTAATCACGTAAGGAGCACGGTGTTTTTGCTCACTTTTTTGCACGTAACCGTTCCGGACAAGGTATGCAAATATGCCTTCAAAAGTGGCATGCGTGCCAAGTTTTCTAACAGTCCTCTTTTCGAGTTCTGTCCTGCATAAGGATTGTCTGCTGAGTTCCTTCAACACGGTTTTTGCGAGAGCTAATCTTTCATGCAAGTTTCTCAAGTGCAAACAACCTCTGCTGGTTTTTGTGTGCTAAAAAATGGGGGATTGTGAAGTGTGCAAACCATTAGGATGTTGAAGTCTCGCTTTTCATCAATGCCGTAAATGTTTGAGGCTGTGTCTGGCGTGTATGTTGTCATTTCGGCTCCACAGAGTGGACAGAACTGCCAGCAATCGCAGACAATTGTGTCGCCCTTGCGGTTTGAATGGTAAACTTTTCCGCACGAGGGGCATTTGCCTTCAAACTTCGCCATGTTCATCCTAGCCTGAAAGTGCTTACAAGGACGTGCTGATGTTGGTCATTTTGGCTACTGCTTTGCTTCGTAGAATGCCCAAGCCGAATCTTGTTGTTGCTCTTACGCCGAACTCGCCCGTTTTAGGGTCTGTCCAATCTTCGACTGTTACATCTCTTCGCAGAAGCATGACTGCCGCTACACGAGTGTCTATTGCGTAGGCTGTTCCGTTAGGCACTAGAGTGCTTGCCATGACTTTCATGCCGAGGACACTGCCAATAACGCCGCGTTCCAAGTCCACTTGTTCTGAGGGCAAGTATTGTGCGTGAATGAATTTGTCGTCGCTCAAAAGCTGATGCAGTTGAATCTCGTTCACTGCCAAGACTGTTGGACGCCAGTTTTCGCCTCTAACCGCATTATGAAGCTTGAGTAGTCCAGACCAGTTTATGGCAGCTCCAGAGTTGTCGATTGGTGCTCCGCCGGCTAAATCAGCGTTTGCTATGGCTCCGTAAAGTTCTAGTATCTCATTTGTTTCGTTTTCGCCAAGTGCTCTGCCGACTTTCTCTGTCATGCTGTCCATGACATTCCACGTAGCATCTTCTAAAAATTCGCGGGTCCACATTTCAGAGGCATCGGCAACAATGTTGGTGTAGATATCCACAGTACTGATTTTTTTGCCGCTCAATCTTGTGTAAGCGCCTTCCGCATAGCGATACGCAACTGCCTTCTCGTCGAGCGGAAATCTCTCCATGGTTTCCGTTGTGGGTCTAACAGTGATTATGTCTCTGCCTATCATTTCCGGATTGGCGGCTTGCACAAGCGTGTCATGCATATGTCCCAACGCGTTTGCTGTGTCGCTAAACAAGCGTTCTTTTACGCCTATTTCACAGTATCGCTTTAGAAATGGATGCGTGATTGTTTTTTGCTTTAAGTCTTCTATGAGTTGCTTGAATTCAAGGTCTGATTGCATGAGGCTTTCGAAAAGTTTGGGTTTCATCCTGAATCACTTCTCCACTACAATGAAGATTAGGTCGTCTGCAGCTGAAGCGGATTCGATGGCTGTTCCGATTTTACGGTTATAGTAAATGGTGTATGTGCTCGTGCCACCCTCGTTTACTGCCTGGTCTGTCAGCTGAAGTATCCTCTTAGATGCGTCTCCGCCGTATACAGCTTTGCCGCGAGTTACAGCTCCGCCAACCTTGACTTTGACTCTGCCTCGAACGAGAACTGGGCATGATTGTCCCGACGCAACAGTTTTGACGGCTATGCCTATGCAGTCTTGTGCTGAAGTTGCAGGGCTAACCTTGTCGTCAGCGCTTAAGTAAACGGGGTCTCCCTTCGTTATTGCCTCAACAGCCTCAAAAGTTTCGATTATTGCGTTTGGGTCGTCTGTTTCGCCTATGTTCATCCAAGTTTTGCCAGTATTATCTGCCATAAAATTCACTCCCTATCTTCGGTTTTGGTTTCAGCAAGCTCAGCCTTGCTTACTTCCCAAGTCACGTTAAGTGACTGTGAAGATTCCAGTTTCCGAAGCCTTTCTTCAATTTTCACGAGCCATTGAGTCAACAAATTGTTTGCAAGAGCCGCTTTCTTAGCCAATTCGTAGAAACTCTTCTCTTGATCATCCATTTCTATGCAGCCTCCCTCGAAGTTTGAAGACGATGCCTCGGAGTTCTTGACACATTCTTTGCGGACCCAAACCCCAACTTCTCTCAACCATTGGACTGGGCAAAACGCTTTGAACCATTTTTATTACTTCTTCAACTGGAATCACTGTGCGCGGCTCTTTCAGTAAGCTTTCAGTAACATTCTGCGGAGCGCTTGCTTTAGTCATGTATTGCGGATGCAGAAGAAGCCAATCGCGAATTCTGATTTCATCCCACATTTTTTCTTTAGCGAAAAAGATGCTCTGAACCCTTTGAACGGTGGGCTCAACTCGCAACTTTCCTATTATGGCTAAGATGCCGTTTTCCTTGTCAAGCCAAACTGTGCTGAAATGTTCTGGTAAAAAAGCCCCCGTGTCCTGATAAAAACCAAGAACATATTCTCCAGCAATTATCGGCTCAAATGCCTGCTCCTTAAACTGCAGTTTCTCCATGATTTGAATGTTTGTTTCTGGAATTCCAGGCACGGCAACAAGACTTAATTCCGCATCATGCAAGTTATGCGGGATTTTTCCATCCAAAACGTCTATAGTTTCATAGTCTGCGCCGACGCTAACGTGCCTGATTAAGCCTTTGCGGATTTTCTCTACTGTTTCCTCGTCGTAGATTTCGGCTTCGTACCAAAGGTTTTGTCCATCCCATTCTGTTCCGGCTATTTTTCCAACCGCGTTTGGTACAGCAACATGTTCGACGTAGACCGGTGCTGAAACGAGTTTGTCAGCGAATGATTGCAGTTCTTCGGGCTTGTAGATGTTAAAGTTTCGGCTCATGCCAGTAGCCATGGCGACGCCGCGAATTCGCAAAGGTTTTTCAGCGATTTTTTCTAGGACTTTG
Organism: uncultured Candidatus Bathyarchaeia archaeon; assembly: GCA_964457175.1. Taxonomy (GTDB): domain Archaea; phylum Thermoproteota; class Bathyarchaeia; order Bathyarchaeales; family Bathycorpusculaceae; genus CAYWII01. The sequence goes on along the minus strand of CAYWII010000012.1, from coordinate 11,211 downwards.
AATGGTAAAATAGCTGAAACATGCTCTTTGACGGGTTGGTGCTCTTCAAACCATTTTTTGGCTTTGTCAAGCGTCCATCCTTTAGAAACATCGAATAAGTAGCTTTGAACCTCCATGGCATGTCTGCCTTTAGGCTTACCGATGACCGCTTTGATACCTTGCTCTTCGCTTAAAGTGATGGTTCGCATGCTATCTGGCCGAAATTCTTCTGGGTTGCGATGCCCACTTCGAATGTAATCGATGCTTGTTTCCCAAGGCAAGTTTACATCAACCTCACACAACTAACACCAGACTAATATACGGAGAAAATGAAAAGACGAATTGTACAATGCAATAGCCCATGCATATACCCGTAGAAGGACAATAGGATTGGGCTTAACTTCAAAAAGTGGCTTGAAATGCCTAGGAAATGTATAGTTAAAGTCGTTCTGAGCAAAGAGCAGAGAGAAATTCTTGACGAGCTAGCGAGAAGACTTGGAATAAGCGAAAGTGAAACATTAAGGATGGCTTTAATGGACTATGCCAAAGAGTTAAGCCTTATAAGAGAGAAAATTCACAAGATGGGCAACTCAAACAATCTGACGAGATATTCTTGAACGCAAAAAAAGAAGCTTAAATAGTTTAATCTGATTCAAATTCTAAATCGAAAACAAGCGTAGTTGAGGATTAAATTTAAAAATCCACAAAGAATTTATCTATAAGAACTGTGAAGTAAAATTCTTGACTATGTCCCTTAAAGGAGCCCAAAAATTGAAGAGAGCAGCTTTCGAAAAAATCTTGCTAGAAGCCATAGACGACGCCTTAGCATCGCTAGGAGAATCAGTGAGACAAGCAATCTATTTTCATCTTGAAAAGAAATTTAAAATAGCAAAAAGCGACATCCCCACCCGCATTAAGGATTTTGCGGATGGTCTTGAGAAAATTTTTGGTTTAGGAGCTCGTTTTATAGAGATCCTAATAATGAAGAACCTTTATGGAAAGATAGGACAGCCTCTCGAGTGGAACGAAAAGAAAGAATTTTCATTTGCTGAATACATCGCAGTAGCAAAGCAAAGTTTTTCGGAAAAAGAGAAAATCAAGGCGTAGAGAGGTCAGGTTCGCATCGATTTTTGAATTCAGATTCGAAGTTCACAAATGATTTATCAAAGCATCATGGAATTCTTCTTAAAACTTACACTCATCTTACGAGGGTACTCGCTTGCCTCAAAAAAACTTCAGCAAGATTCTTCTATCAGCAGTGGAAGAGAGCTTATCCTCATTGGGGGATTCGCCTAAACAAGCCATACTCTTTCATCTAGAGTCTTCCTTCAAGATAAAGAAAGAGGAAATTCCAACAAACCTAACAGAATTTACAAAAGCTTTGGAAAGAATTTTTGGTCCTGGAGCATCATATCTTGAAAAGCTTATTATAAAACGCCTATGTGAAAAAATGGGCTTAGAGTTTGCAGACTCAGATTCTTTAGATTTCTTAGGGTCTGTGGAATACGTGAAAAAACGCATAGTACTTAAGGGAGAGTGCACAACACGATGACAAAAATTTGCAACTGCGACACGATTGAGGAAAAACACAAGCGCATTCTAGAATTATTAAGTGCCCTTACCGATGGAATAGACGAAGTAATATACCTCATAGACCCCAAATCTCACGAGGTATTGTTCGCGAACGAAAAAACCCGAGAACTTTTCGGCGAAAAAATAATGCATAGAAAATGTTACACGGTATTTCACGGAATAAAAAGGTCCTGTCCGTTCTGCAACAACAAGGACATCTTTGGAAAAAACGTTGGAAAAACCTCGGTGCATGAGTGTCAAAATCGCGCGAACAAACACTGGTACAAATGCATCGACAAAGCCATCAGATGGTCGAAAACCAAATACGTCAAATTTGGAATGGCCATCGACATTACGGACCACAAAAAAACAGAAGAGGCACTCCGAGACAGCGAGAAACGATATTGTAACCTTATCGAAACTGCGCCCGTAGTGATCTACACTCTTTCTGCTGATGGAACAATTACCTCATTGAATTCAGTGTTTGAAAAAACCACAGGTTGGTCATGCAGTGAATGGGTTGGCAAATCCTTCAGCTCCATCATTCATCCTGACGACTTGCCCTTCGCCATGCAAACAACTCAAAGAATACTACGTGGAGAAACACCGGCGCCTTACGAACTGCGTGTACTTTCAAAATCTGGAGAATATTTGGTTGGAGAATTCACAAGCATCCCCATACTTGAGAATGGAAAGATAACTGGAGAATTTGGGGTCATCCAAGACATAACTGAGCGTAAACAAATTGAAAGTGTACTGCGAGAACGCGAAGAACTTTTCCGCTCCGTCGTGGAAAACTCCCACAACGGCATTCTCATAGCAGATGACGCCTTTCGAATAATCTACGTTAACGACGAAATCGAACGCATAAGCGGATACTCCAGACGGGAAGTAGAAGGACAAGATTTCAGAAACTTTCTCGACGAGGAAAGCAAAATCTTGGTTCAAGAAAGATACCAACGAAGACAAAAAGGAGAAAATGTACCTTCGCACTACGAATTCAAAATAATTCGAAAGAACGGCGAGAAAAGAGACGTAGAAATCAAATCTGCAATCTTTAAAGATCGGCAAGGCAAAATACGCACCATTGCCCAGATACTTGATATCACTGAACGCAAAAAGATGGAAAACGAAAGGAAACGATTTGAAGATAGGCTTTCCGCACTGAACAGGTACGGCCAAAACTTGAACATAGCAAAGAACATCGGAGAAATTTACAAGTTAACACTAGACGCCACGGAAAAAACTTTAGGATTTGAATACGTCTCTCTTCTAATGATAGAAGGAAAAACGCTTAAAATGGTGGGACACAGAGGATATTCCAGGAATTTCTCACTCAAGTTACCATTGGATGGGAACAGAGGCATAACGGTTAGAGTTGTAAAAGGTGGCAAACCTGTTTTCGTTTCAGATGTTAGCAAGGATAAGGCATACGTTAAAGGCGGTGAGGGAATACGCTCTGAAATTGCAGTACCAATCAAAGTCAGAAAAAAAATTCTAGGCGTTTTAAATATAGAAAGCAAAAAACCGGTAGCTTTCACCGAAGAGAATAAAAAACTTCTTGAAATATTGGCTTCACATGCTGCAATTGCCATAGTCAACTTGAAAAGACAAGAAAAACTCTCCGCACTAAATAGTTATGGTCGTAGTGTAAACAGAACCGGAAACCTAGAAGAAATATGCACTCTTACGTTAAACGCTATGGAAGAAGTGTTAGGGTTCAAGTTTGTCGATGTTTTTTTGGTTGAAGGTAAAAAGCTTCGGTTAGCTGCAACTCGTGGACTTTTGGAAGGACCCTCTTTTGACCTTCCCTTAGATGGACAAAAAGGCTTAACGGTAAAAGCGGCGAGAACAGAAAAGTCTATTCTAGTCCCAGATGTTAGAAAAGAGAAAGCTTATGTTGAAGCCGGCACGAAAGGAATGGTATCAGAACTCGCCGTGCCCATAAAACTGGGAAATGAAGTTTTAGGTGTCCTAAATGTCGAAAGCGACAGACTCGCAGCCTTCGACAAAGAAGACAAGGAACTGCTCGAAATCCTCGCCTCTCACATAGCCATCGCTCTAAGCAACCTAAGAAGACGGGAACAACTGAGGAAACTCTCGAAGAGATTAGAGCACTTAATGAAAAACTCTACAAAAATAATGCACATCAAAGACATGCACCAAAGACTAAAAGTAATAGCCGAAGCCATTCAAAAATTCGGATGGAGAAGAGTTGTAATCGCACTAAGAGACGAAGAATTGGAAGTGATTGACCGAGTCACGGTAGGTCTGACAAAAGAAGAAGAACAGCTTTTGACGGAAAGACATACACCAGGGCACGTCTGGAAGGAACGATTAGGACCGAAATTCCAAAAATACAAGATAGGCGAATTCTTCTATCTCCCGTGGTGCAACCCGTGGATCAGAGAAAACTTTCACAAAGTCCCACCTGGGACACCCATTGAGAAAGCAACCACCCGCACGGCTGTGCCAAGCAGACTTGCGCCTGAAGAAATGGTGGATTGGCACCCTCAAGACATGCTTTATGCTCCTCTTTGCACGCCCGAAGGAAGAATCGTTGGCACCTTAAGCATGGACGACCCGTTGGATGGTCGCAAGCCAACCAGAGAATCCCTGATTCCTCTAGAACTTTTCATACACCAAGCAGCCATAACCATAGAAAACACCCATCTAATTGAAGGCTTAAGAAAAGCGAGAAAACAGCTTGAAGCCTACACCGAACAACTTGAACAAAAAGTAGACGAGCGAACCCGTGAATTGAGAAAATCTCAAGAACAATTGCTCAAAGCCCAGAGGCTCGCAGTTATCGGCGAACTAGCCGGAATGGTTGGACATGACTTGCGTAACCCACTGACAAGTATCTCAGGAGCCCAATACTACCTGAAGAAGCGTCTAATCTTAGAGAAGAATGACAAAATCAAGGAGATGCTGGAACTCATAGAGAAAAACATAGTGTACTCAAACAAGATAATAAACGATCTCTTGGACTACTCGAGAGAAATAGAGCTTGAGTTATCAGAAAGCGACCCTAAGTCGTTGGTGAAAGAAGCTCTATGTATTGTACAGGTTCCGAATAACGTTCAAGTGATAAACCTAGTAAAAAGCAAACCGACGTTGAAGGTTGATGTTGAAAAGATGAAGAGAGTTTTCGTGAATTTGATCAAGAACGCCTTAGAAGCTATGCCAAAAGGTGGAGCATTAACGATAAAAAGCAGAAAGGTGGGCGGCAAAGTGGAAATTGTGTTTTCAGACACTGGAGGCGGGATGTCAAAAGAGACACTGGAGAAACTATGGACGCCGCTTTTCACGACAAAAGCTAAAGGAATGGGCTTCGGCTTGCCGATCTGTAAGCGATTTGTGGAAGCCCATGGTGGAGCAATATCTGCAGAAAGTGCTCGCGGAAAAGGCTCAATCTTCACCGTTACATTTCCCATCAAGCCAAAAATGAAAGAAGGAGGTGAAAAATTATGGGTGAAACCGCTCGAATCCTCATTGTTGATGACGACGAAAACATAAGGAAAGTGCTGGTTACGATACTCGAGGAGGAAGGGTACGATGTTGAGTCGGTGGACACAGCAAAGAAAGCAATAGAAGCCACTAAGAGAAAATTCTACAACATTGCACTAATAGACATTAGGCTTCCAGACATGGAAGGAATAGCACTTCTAGCTAAGATGCGAGAAACAACGCCAAAGATACGAAAAGTAGTCATCACGGGCTATCCAACGTTACAGAATGCTGTTGAAGCCGTGAACAGAGGCGCAGACGCTTACATAACGAAGCCTTTCGATATGGACAAAGTCTTAGCAACAATCAGTAGACAGCTTAAGAAACAAGAGGAGGAAAAGAGATATAGTCAAGAGAAAGTTGCAGAGTTCATTGAAACAAGAGTCAGAGAGTTAGATGTTGAAAAGAGAGTGACACATAAATAATGCCCTCCAAAATCTTTTCTATAAAATCTTCAAATTTTCCAAATGATCTTTTCAAATTTTGGCTTTCTAAAGTTTTTAGCCGTTATGGTTTGGGTAGACTTTTTCGCATGAATTTCCAGTGATGCCCAATTTTGAAACCTAGCTTCTTCAAGAGCGCTACTGAGGGAATGTTCCGTTCTGATGTGTAGAGTGCTGCTGAGTCGAATCCTTTCTCATATAGGAAGTTCATTGCGCGACGTGTGAGGGCAGACGCGAGGTTTTTGCCGCGATGTTCTGGAAGTGTGGCTGCTGGACCGAGGTAGCCGCGTTTTGCTCCGAAAAACCTGTTGTATTCAGTGTCTGGCTTTGCAACAACGATTGAAACGATTCTGTTTTCATATTCCGCCACATGAATCCATTCTTCATCGAAAATGGCATGCTCATTTTTCCATCGTTCAATTATCCCTTGTTGCACTCTTTCCCAGCCAAACGCCGCGTTGACAATATCAACGAATTCTTTTTCCTCTTTAGATCGCAAGCTCCGCATGGTTATTCCTTCTGGAACTTTTGGCGGTGATTTTGCACCATCAAGTGTTGCCACCATGTGGTACAGTCCACCTTCAAGCTTGTACCCTCGCTTCATCCACTCGCTATTTTGTGGGCTTCCCTCGTCAACAATGGTGAAGACTGTTTCGCCTTTAACATGCTTTTCAATTTCGCTGATTAGCTTGTTTGCTATTAGTTTGTACTCTGGTTTTTTGGCAACGGCGAGCCATTCGATTTCTTCACCCCAGTGACCGCTTCTATAGGCAACTGCTCCTGCAACGTCGCCGTTCTGCTCAGCTACGAGAATGGTAAAGTTTCCTTCTTGGATTCGAGATTGAATGTCGTCAAGGGCATATGGGACGAACTCGTGGGTTTCTTTGTAATTGTCATTAAGCAGTTTTACAAGGGCGGGTGAATCTTTTTCAGTGAAGCTTCGGATTTTGAATGTCATAGCTAGTCTTTAAAACACGAGTTCAGAATGAATAATAAATGTTTAGTATGCCGCGTGAATATGAGACGGCTGTTTTGGAAATAACATGTCTATTAAGTGTTTGTGGCTTTGGCGTATGCTAAAGTCTGGATAAATTGCTTCAAGTTCTTGTCGGTTTCGATGCCCAAGCAGCAACTGCACGAAGACAAGAGGGTTCAAACCTATAGTTCTGTCTTCATTACTCTCTACTCTGTTAAATACTCGTGATTGTTCCATCTTCCACTGTGACTTGGACGGTGTAGCGTTTGAAATTGAAATTTACTTTTTCAGTTAGGTTGCAGTAAGCGGATGAGGAAAGGCGTTGTTCGAAAAGAGGTTTCATTTTCTTAAAAATCTTCACGTAATCCACTACCAGAATCTGCCATGCATAAGTGGGCAGGTGTTGGGTAGCGCCGAGAGAAATCAGCAGTTGAGTTAGTTGGTCATGATAACTTGTCTGTGCCATCAGAGTGTCTAATCCATGTTTTTTCCAAAATCTTTCAAAAACTTGAGAATTGCATTGTTCGTGTAGTAATTGGCGTCTGAAGCTTCGCGCAGTATTAATGTTTTGTTTTCTAAATCACTGCTAATTCTAAAATAGGCGGTTAGGCTTCCGTCTTTTTCTACAATGTATCCTTCGAATTTGTCTGCCGCTGTTATGCCAGTTTCGTGTTGCATCTTCCAAATTTGCTGGTCACGGATGGTGTGCACGTAAAACTTTTCCTGTGACTGTGCAAGTAGTTGCATGGCTTTGGGAATATTCTCTTCCGTAAAAGAGCGAAAATTAAGGTTTGATTTGTAATCTGGGATTTGTTCAAGCCTAATTCTCGTTTCTTCAAGAAGTGGCATAGCATATTCGTATCCGAATTGGCGGTAAAAGTAAGGAATTCCTTCTATGACGCATAAGTCGTATCCTTGCTCTGCCGCTTGCCTATGGAACTCCACCACCAGCCTTCTCTGGAGTCCTCGATGACGGTATTCGGCGAGTGTGGCAGCTTATCCCATCTCCGCCACTCGTAGCGGTATTCCACCGATGCTCCATTGGACGGGAATCAGATTAAGAGTTGCAACGATTTTGTCGTGGTGTTTGATTACGAAGAAGTTTTTGAGTGTCATTGTTGGGTGATGGTTGATCAGTTTTGGGTGAGGTGTCCACGCCGCTGGCTTGTCCGAAAACAACGCGCATCAGTTCGAGATACTGTTTTATATCGTCTTTTTCTAAACTGCCTAAGGTGAATATGCTGTTTTCGCTTTTAATTTCAGACATAAAGTTGTTTGATGCTGTTGGGCAATTTATTGATTACTGCTTTTGAGATGGACTTGAGGGTTATTAATGGTGTTTTAGTTACTAGTATGGACGTTTTGAATAAATGAGTCATCCATAAGGCGCTGCACACATTTTTTACTATTATGTTGCCTACTTTCATGCTGAAAACTTCTAAGGTGGCTAACTCGTCCACGGTTTTCCTCTTCTCCATCTGCTTTATCTTTATGTTTAAGACGTTTTCTTGTGTTTTCAGTATGGTTATGATGTTTGTTGTGTGCATCATTTCGCTCGCCACTAAATATCTCGTGTAGCAAGTTATAAGATACTTATTTCCAAAACCAAATATATCCTAAATCGACACATACACAAAAATAACAGGTGTTAACGGCAAAACTTAATTCATTTATATGATGTTATTGAAGGAAGGCGAAATCATGAAATGGGTTACTCGCGAATTTGTGCATGTTGACAGAACAGCTTGTCCGTGGCTTATTAAAAAATTCATAGACCCGCAAGCAGAATTCATTTTCGTGCCTGTAGAGAAAATTGCCGAAGTTGTAAAAACGCAAGGAGCAATACCTTTCGATGCACAAGGCGTTAGACTTGGTCATAGAAACGGAAAATGCAGTTTCGAAACTATAATAGAAGAATACCACGTAAAAGACTCAGTACTGCATGAACTTGCCAAAATTGTTCATTCTGCAGATACAAGCGATAAGGAACTTGCGCCTGAAGGAATAGGATTGGACGCGATAATGACTGGGGCGAGGTTAAACGCGAAAGATGATTTTGAGGCTGTAGAGAAAGCGGGATATGTTTATGACGCGCTTTACAGCTACTGCAAACTTAAGTTGCTCCGCGAAAAACACAAAGATGAATTGGCAAAAATTGGTAGAGCACAACAAAATGAATTCCTCCTGAGAAAAATGCAAGAAAAGACGATAAGCTAACATTTGAAGTTTGAGGCTTGCCGATGGTTTCACAGATGAAAAACACGAGAAACAGCATATTTCTAATTCTTTGTCTCATAGGTCTTTTCGCAATCTTAAGCTCAACCATGTCAAAAAGCCCCGTGCTGCCACACTTTGCTGATTATCTTCGAACACCCGAAGGTTTCTGGACCGGTGTCGTCGCCATCGCCTCCACGATTCCAGGAATATTGGTAAGTTTACCTGCTGGTTCACTTTCGGATATTCTAGGAAGAAGAAAACTATTACTGGTCTCCAGTTTTGTTTTTGCCTCTGCCCCATTCTTCTACCTTCTCATAACAGACTGGTGGCAGCTCATCCTCATTCGCTTTTACCACGGATTCGCCACGGGAATGTTTGTTCCAATTGCTCAAGCCCTAATAGCCGAAGATTTCCCAACAAAACGCGGCGAACGCATCTCACTCTTCACTTCCGTAACAATAGTTGGAAGAACCGCTGCCCCCGTCCTAGGCGGTTCCATACTGCTAGTAACAAACTACAACTTCCATACGCTTTACCTTGCTGTAGGAGTCGCTGGAACAACCGCATTCATCACTGCCCTAGCCTTCTTAAGAGAAAAGAAACTCGCCGCTGAAGCTAAAAACTTGAAAAGCGTCAGTTTTAGAAATGTTGTTCACGGATGGAAAAAAATAGTCAAAATTCCAAGCGTTCTAACAGTAGGTCTGGTGGAGGCGAGTCAATACTACGCTTACGGATCTGTTGATTTTTTTCTCATAAAATACTTGACGAAAATATCTTTGGATTCTCTCCAACAAGGTCTCATCATGGCGAGCTTACTAATTGTTGTTATGCTCTCTAAACCTTTCATGGGTAGACTTTCGGACAAGATTGGAAGACGCTCCCCTATACTCCTAGGATGTGTAATCAGTGCAGTGGCCTTGGCTGGTTTTCCTTTTTCTACTCGGTTTCCGGTTTTGCTGCTTCTTGCGATGGTTTATGGTTTAGGTTTTTCCCTCGTGACTTCTTCGACACCTGCTCTCGTAAGTGAGCTCATCTCTATAGAAGTGGTCGGCAGCGCCATGGGCTTTCTAAGCACACTTATGGACATTGGACAAACGTTAGGACCGTTGATTTGCAGCCTCATACTTGTCACAAGTTTAGAGTATCTAGGCTTGTTTTCTTCCCTTGCAATCATATTATTATTTACTGGCTCAGTTTTCGCCGTTTCAAGAGTCGCGCAGGCAGAATCAGAGGGAAAGATGTCGTCATGAAAAGCGTTCATCAGTTTCTGAGAGTCAGATATGTGAGAAAAACTGAGCACCTTTATTTTAACCTGCTCAACTTCCTCTTCTTCAAAAAAGGCGAACAAGGACAAGCCCTATTTTTTGGAAGCCCCAAGCTCTTGTCGCATTTAGCGGCTGTGCCATATATTTTGGCGTTGGAAATCGTTTTTTTCAGAAAAAAGCGTTATTTCGTTAGATTGGGCGAGCATATTGCAGGCATGTTTGTTTTGCGTGAAAAATCCGAAGCCTTGCACATAAGTAGTTTAGCCGTTGCTCCAAAATATAGAAGATTCGGTGTAGCTACATACATACTCTACTATGCCAACAAACTGGCTAGGCGACTGAGCAAAGAATGGTTGGAGCTTGGAGTGTCAAAAGCAAATGCACCTGCGCTTCGGCTTTACAAAAAATTTGGATTTGCAAAGAAGGAAGAGCGGAAATGGTCACTTGTCTTAAGACGACACGTTGAAAGCCCTTAAACATCTGATAGTTGTTGGATTCACATGGAAAATTTTAAGCACTTTTTCTATAGTTCGAAATTGAGGCTCTTTCGTCCAAAAGCACTTATTTTGCCATTTTTGTTTTCTGTTATTATGTTTAACATAAACGTATTTTGTCAACGTGTTTTGTCAGCTATTTCCATATTGTTGTAGAAACAATTTATATAACTAAACTCTACATTTAGCGTCTACCTTAGATAACAAAACACTAAATTTGTGAAGACGCGAAAGTGAAATATATGAAGTGTCCATATTGCGGGTCTGAAAACCTCAAAACCCTCGAAACGAGGGATTCGCCAGACAACACCGTCAGAAGACGCAAAGAATGCGCAGACTGCGGAAAACGCTTCACAACATACGAGTATGTGGAAACAATAGAGCTTATGGTTCGGAAAAAAGACGGCAGACTCGAACGCTTCGACTTCAACAAGATTATCCGCGGGCTTCAGAAAGCGTGCGAAAAAAGACCCGTAACCATGGAACAAGTTCACAAGCTAGCAGAACGCGTCAGACAAGATTTGATGTTACACGGCAAAGAAGAAGTTTCATCACAGAAAATCGGTGATCTCGTCATGAAATATTTGAAAGGCGTAGACCGTGTAGCATACATTCGTTTTGCGTCTGTTTACAGGCAATTTGAAGAGCCTGACGATTTTAAGAAAGTACTTCTTGAGGTGAAAAAGTGAAGTTTGTTCGGAAACGTGACGGAAGATTAGAACCCTTCGACCAAGAACGCATAACAAAAGCCGTTT
>CAYWII010000011.1:0-37283 GCA_964457175.1 uncultured Candidatus Bathyarchaeia archaeon | reverse complement strand
TCACGCCAGAAACTAAAATTCCGAGAATTTAAACCGAGATCTAAACCTAACCCCCGGTAAATCTTAAAGCTAACTCTTTCAACGATTTTTTCTAAAAAAGAAAAAGAGGGGTTTGCGGGTGATCTCTCCACGCTGTGGTGGGTTCAAATCCCACCCCCCGCATTTCTCTGAATAGCTAGAAAGGAAGAATAGTAGTGAAAGGAAACAATGTTAAGAAATGCCTCAAATGTGGAGGAGAAATGGAAAAGGGAGATTGTCTTGCTGGTTATGCGGTTTCTGTTAAGTTGCAATACGTCAGCAAAGGAAAGCAGTTATTAGAAGATAATATTATTCCATTATACTGCAAGCAATGGGGCTATCTTGAACTCTATAGGGCAATGAAGGAAAAGAGAGAATGAATTTTTCACTTTTGTAGATTTATTTTATTTTTTCAGATTTTTAGCCATCAAGTGACGGTATAATCGGTAAATAGGGCAATTCCTGCCGATAGCATACGGAGGAAAAGCGATGGAAACTAGTTTGTTAGCACCGTGTAACTATTACTGTGGCAACTGCATCTTATATAAGAAAAGCAAGTGTTTAGACTGTTCAAAAGCTACAGAAAAAGCAAGTGCTGAAGGAAGAGTTTTCTGCGACATTTCCGTTTGCGCCAAAGACAGAAAATTATCCAAATGTTTTGACTGTGAAAGCTACCTATGCGAAAAATACGACAAATCTATTTTCTCAGAGAGCTTCATCAAGTGGATAAGGGATAAGCTGAAAAAAACCATAACATGTGTTAGAACAGCCAGAACTCCTTCTCCCATTTTCTATCCTAACTATTTAGCGTGCCAGTGAATCGCTATACTGCGAAATATCCGAGGCTTGAAGAATTTCTCTTCTCTTCACAATTTCGCTGAAATCCACAAACTCGCCGTCAACTATCTTCAGTTTCGCATTAATCTTTTTACCATTAACCTCCACAACATTATAGGAATTACAGAAGAAACCTCGTAGCTTTTCGCATGATATACTGCCCGCGTGAACCACAAGCATGTCCTCCATTCGCCATCGCCATGGTCTATGCCTATGCCCACACAGAACTAGATTAACTTTTGACTTTACGATGCTTCTAAGCACATCGCCAGCGTCTACAATTGTTATTTGGTCTGCGCCGGTGTCTGGAACTGGAATTATGTGATGGTGAATCGCCACAATTTTCACTTTGTCCTTGTGTTTTTCAAGGGTTTTTTCAAGCCACAAGTTTTGTCTATGACCAACTTCGCCGTCGTCTCTATCCGGTCTCGCCGAGCTAAGAATCAGAATGACCGCGTCATCAACCTCTGTTACCTGTGAAAAAGGGAAAAATTCTTTAAACAGCAAATAGCCAGTTGAGCGGTAGTCATGATTTCCACTTACGTACAACACCTTTTTAGTCTTCAGTTTTTTCAGTTCTTTCGCGGCGGTTTTAAATTCTGATATTAACCCATTTTCTGTTAGGTCGCCAGTGGCCAGCACAATGTCCGGAGACATTTCGTTTATTTCTTTTATTGCTGCCCTTAGGATTTCCCTGCGGAACATTGGACCGCAATGAACATCTGAAATTTGAACTAGTAACATTTCATCCCTAACGCGTTTTATTCTCTGCTTGCAAGTATAACGATGTAGTCAGCCGTGTCGGCGCACATGTCAGCCGCTTGCTCAACGAATTCGATGAGGTCGTCGAATATGACCATGGCTCCGCAGTTGATTTTGTCACCATATTTAACGAACAAAGCTTTAGTCTTGAGGTATAGCTCGTCGAGCTTGTGTTCGATTTCTTCAACTTTCTCTGCTCCTTTTAGCGCGTCTGCTGGGTTTCCAGTGATTTTTTCGATGCTGCCTCGCAAGGCTTGAGCGCAGTCCACAAGCATTGAAGTGGTGTTCACTGCGTTTTCGCATAGTTCTTGTGGAAGCTGGGTTTCTTCAAGCATTTCTATGCACCTTGCTGCATCTTTGACGTGGTCTGCAAGTGTGTCAAGTCTTTTTACAAGGTGGAGCAAGTCTTCGCGGTAGTCCGCCAAAAGTGCGGCTCCCACAGATAATTCTTTAAAAACCTCTTTTCGCAGTTCATCCACTTCCTCTTCCACTTTAAAGAGGTTTTTGATGTGTTGTCTTGCTTCTTTTTTGTTTCCTTCAGAGAAGTTTTTTAGCGCTTGATGCAGAAGTGTGACGGTGTCGAGGGCTTTGGTTATTTGGGCGTGAGCTAAATCTAACCCTTTTGTTCGTCTTCGCTTTTCAAACCACATGTAACTTTTTTTCTCCAAATTTACATGTCTCCTTTTCAAACTATTCCAACAGTAAACTTATAACCTTTCTTAAAAGTTTGAAAATCTAAGTCTATTGGTGCTTTTGCTGTTCTGTCACCCAGCGGGCGCTTTTTTTGCCTTTTTTGTCAATTATATGTTCTTTTTTGAAAATTGGAACTTCTTTTTTATAGCGTTCCACTGCTTCCTCTAATATTGGAAATATGTTTTTGCGGTGGGCGCCAGCCACCAGAACATACACGAGGTCTTCGCCAACATCAAACTCGCCTGTTAAATGGTGAATTTGAACGTCTACTATGCCCTGTTTCTTCTTTAAATCGTCACAGATTTTTGCTAAAACTTCGCTTGCTTTCTCTTCGTAGGCTTCCAACTCCAATTTCTGGACTTTTTCTTCTTTTAATGTTTCTCCGCGGACTACACCGATAAATAGAGCGATTGCTCCTGCCTTTTGAAAGTCCGGTTTGCTTTTTACGTTTTGTATTATGTCTGAAAGGGTGATTGTTCCTTTTTCATGAACCCCGCAACGTATTGCCATCACAGTGACCTCCAAAGTGTCTTATTTTATGTATTTGTGCATATCTTTCACAGTAGCGGATGGAACTGGCAAATCTTTCATTGTGAATAAGCCAGCAGGCGCGTTAATTACTTTGGGGATTGAATTGGCAATCATTGCCACAGTGCCTATGTCTCCGTGGACGCATGGCTGAATTTTTTGGTTGATGCTTGGTATGCCTTCAATTGTTATGGCGTCGTATTCTTCCTCAGCGCCTATGTATGCGTGAAAATCAAGAGTTATGACTTCTTTTCCTTTCATTACGCCTTTTGCCTTTTGTTTTAAACCTGCAACCTTTCCCGCGTCAACTTTTATGTTTTTGCTTTCTACTGGTTTTCTGGCGATTACTGGTTCGACTGGCTCAGCTTTTATTTTGTCAAGTTTCCAAGCTAAAGCGTCAGCAATCATAGCGATAGATTGTTCAAGTCCAACATGTCCAGTGATTTGTTTACTTTCAATTTTCAGCTTGAACTCTTCAACAGTTAAGCCTGCACCGACCTTTTTTTGGAATGGTAATCGTCTTGTGCCCGCGTTCATGACTCTGACTGCTTCGATTTTGTCTATTTTTTGGCATACTGCAGTAAGCGTTATCACTAAAGTGTCCATTAGGAAACCCGGGTTTATGCCCGTGCCTAAAACTGTCGCGTCGTGTTTTTTTGCGAGAGCATCAAGTTTCTCTGCGAGTGATGGTTCAGAAAAGCTTGGGTAGGATAGTTCTTCGCATGTGGATATGACGTTTACGCCGTGTTTGACTATGGAGGCTATTTGTGGATAAGTGTCTCTGAGATAGGATGAGGTTGCATGGATGGCAATGTCTGCTTTTGCCTTTGATAATGTAGCGTCTACGTCATCTGAAAGAATTATTCCTAGCTTTCTGCCTAAGCCCAAAACTGTGCCTAAGTCCTTGCCTACCTTGTCTTTGGCTATGTCAACCGCGCCTACTATTTCGATGCCTTCCTTTTCCAGTAGAAATTTGGCGATTAAGCTGCCAACGGCGCCGATGCCATACAATGCGGCTCTTATCTGTTTCATGCATATTCCTTCCGATGCTTTTATTCATAATTTATGTTTACTCTATAAAAACGTGTTTGAAGCATCACGCAGGTTTTGATGCTCCTTAAAACCTTTACGTTTGTAAACCTTTATATCTATGGTAACCCCCAAAACTAGAGAGGGCTCACAACTTGGAGTCCGCGAAACCTATAATCTCCAAAGAAGACATTAGAAAAATCTTGGACATTGAGAGACTTAAATACTGCTTCGAATGTGGCATTTGCACGGCAAGCTGTTCCATGGCGGAGTTGTTAGGAAATGATTATAATCCGCGGGAGCTTCTGGAAAACATTTACTTAAACCCCGAAAGTGTTTTAGCTTCCGATGAGCTCTGGCTTTGCGCTTGGTGCTACAACTGCCACAAACGTTGTCCTCAAGCCTTGCGAATACCCGAAATATTTCTTTTCTTCCGAACAATCGCTGCGAAGCATGGATATACACAACCATTTGAAGAAGCCCTCGAAAAAATAGTAGAAAACATCCCATTACCGCTTGTAACCACCCTAGTTTGTTTTCATCCAGAACGCGCTGGACTGGATAAAGATAAAGTGTTAGAGAGAATCGAACAAAAGCGTAAAGAACTTTTAAAGAAGGGTAAAAAGAAGAAAACAACAAAAGTTTCGGAAGGAAAAATTGCGATTATAGGCTCTGGACCCGCCGGGCTTACAGTTGCATACGAACTAGCCCGAAAAGGACACAGAGCAACAGTTTTTGAAACTCTTCCAGAAGCAGGTGGAATGCTGCGGAAATGCATTCCAGAATATCGCTTACCAAAACAGGTTTTAGCAAAGGAAACTCAATTTTTGAAAGATTTGGGCGTGGAGATAAAAACTGGTGTTCAAATTGGTAAAGATTTGAGTTTTGGCGATTTGTTGAAGGAAGAATACAAAGCCGTATTTGTTGGCGTGGGGGCTCATAAAAGTCAAAAATTAAGGATTGAAGGCGGAGACTTGAAAGGAGTCATGCATGCTCTCAACTTTTTGTGGAATGTTAATTTTGGCGAAAAAATTGAGGTTGGAAAAAATGTTGTTGTAGTTGGTGGTGGAAACGTCGCAGTAGACACTGCAAGAACCGCGTTACAGCTTGGAGCAGATGACGTAACCATATTATACCGTCGGTCAATGGATGAAATGCCCGCCAACCCGTGGGAAGTTAAAGAGGCAGAAAACGAGGGCGTTAAATTTGAGTTTTTAGTTGCGCCTAAGAAGATTTTGGGAGAAAATGGAAAGGTCTCAGCGGTTGAATGTGCCCGCATGCAGTTAGGCGAGCCAGACGATACGGGGAGAAGAAAGCCAATCCCAATAGATGGTTCAGTGTTTACGCGGCAAACGGACATGGTTATTCTTGCGATTGGAGAAACTTCAGACCTCGCGTTTTTGCCGAAGGAAGTCGAGTTAAATGAAGACGGCACGGTTTGGACAGACCCAGTAACTAGGGAAACCACTATGCGAGGCGTTTTCGCAGGCGGGGATGTGGTGACAGGACCAGCAAGCGTGATAGAAGCCATACGTGCTGGAAAACAAGCCGCTGAATCAATCGAAGATTACTTGAAGTCTTCTGGAGGATGAGAAAGTGGCAGAAGATAAGACACAAACGCCTAAAGAAAGTGGCGGAAAAGTTCGCATCGGAGTTTATGTTTGCCACTGCGGTTTGAACATTGCGGGTTCCGTGGACTGTGAAGAAGTTGCAAAGTTCGCTGCAACACTTCCCAATGTTGTTTTAGCCAAAGACAATCGATACACATGCTCAGACCAGGGACAAGAACAAATAAAAAACGACATTAGAGAACACAAAATCAACCGCGTAGTTGTTGCTTCATGCTCACCACGCCTTCACGAACCAACATTCAGAAAAACATGCGAAGAAGCGGGCTTAAACAAGTATCTCTTCGAAATGGCTAACATCCGCGAACAATGTAGTTGGGTTCACTTACATGACCGTAAAGCAGCAACAGAAAAGGCGAAAGACCTCGTAAAAATGGCAGTAGCCAAAGCGGCTTTGCTTCAACCCGCAGAAGAAATCGAAGTGCCAATCATCCGGAAAGCATTGGTAATCGGAGGCGGCGTTGCAGGCATCCAAGCCTCTTTAGACCTTGCTGACACGGGTTATCAAGTGTATTTGGTTGAGAAAGAGCCGAGCATAGGCGGTATGATGGCTCGAATTGACAAGACATTTCCAACAATGGACTGTTCAATATGTATTCTCGCGCCTAAAATGTCTGACGTTGGGCATCATCCCAACATTGAACTATTAACTAACAGCGAAGTAACCGAAGTTAAAGGTTACATTGGCAATTTTCGCGTAAAAGTTTTGAAAAAACCACGATATGTAACAAAGGATTGTTCAGCTTGCGGTGAATGCGCAAAAGTTTGTCCAATAGTTGCTCCAAACGAATTTGACGTTGGTTTAGCCATAAGACATGCCATCTACACACCTTTCGCGCAAGCAGTCCCATCCATATACGTTATCGACATGAACCTATGCCTAAACAAAGACGGCGTAATAGTCTGCGACAAATGCATGAAAGCATGCGAAAGACAAGCCATAAAATTCGAGATGAAACCAGAAACCGTTGAGCTTGAAGTAGGCACAATAATCGTAGCGACAGGCGCAGACGTTTTCGACCCGTCAACGCTTCCGCATTACGGGTATGGCAGATACCCAAACGTTATCACATCCCTTGAGTTTGAAAGACTAATTAACGCTGGCGGTCCATCCCACGGACACTTGATAAGACCGAGCGACATGCAAATTCCAAAACGCGTAGCTTTCATCCAGTGCGTTGGTTCCCGCTCAGATCGAAACGGTAGACTCTACTGCAGTAACGTCTGCTGCATGAACACAATAAAAGACAGCCTACTCATCAAGGAGCATTGGCCAGAAACCGAAATCTACGTTTTCTACGTTGACATACGCGCTTACGGAAAGGGCTTCGAAGACCTTTACAAACGTGCCCGAAGGGAAGATGTCAAGTTCATTCGTGGGCTCCCATCGGAAATAATAGAAGACAAACGAACGCGTAACTTGTGGCTTGTCGGAGAGAACACTCTGCAAAAAGAACTGTACAAAATGAATTTCGACATGGTAATCCTTTCCATAGGCTTGGAGCCTAGAAAAGACAGCGAAATGATACAGCGTTTATTGACGCTTTCTAGGACGCAAGACGGCTTTTTTATGGAAGCGCATCCGAAACTGAGACCCGTGGACGCGGCTACTGGTGGAATTTTCTTTGCTGGTTGCGCTGAAGCGCCCAAGGACATTAAGGATAGTGTGACGCAGGCAAGTGCGGCTGCAGCCAGAGCGGGCATATTGATGGCTAAGGGAAAAGTGACGGTTGAAGCAATAACACCATTTTCTTATGCGGAAAAGTGTAAGGCATGTGGATTATGCACGAAAGTTTGTCCATACAACGCCATAACGCTTGACAAGGAGTTGAAGCGAGTAAGCATTATAGAGGCGGCGTGTGGAGGATGTGGAACGTGCGCGGCGGAATGTCCATTCGGCGCTTTAACTCAGAACCACTTTACTGACGAGCAGCTTCTTGCGCAAGTAGACGCTGTTACTGAGCAAGATGCAGAAAAGAAAATTGTCGCTTTCTGCTGCAACTGGTGCGCTTACGCGGGTGCAGATTTTGCCGGCGTAAGTAGAATGCAGTATCCGCCGAACGTGCGCATAATCCGAACAATGTGTTCTGGACGTGTGTCGCCGAAATTTGTTGAAAGAGCGTTTGCAAGAGGCGCTGCTGCAGTTTTAGTAGCCGGTTGCCATCCGGGCGATTGTCACTACATAAACGCGAATTATCACACGCAGAAGCGTGTGGAAAAGCTCTCGAAGAAAATGGAGCAGAATGGGCTAAATAAGGAGCGGTTGCAGTTGTTGTGGGCTTCGGCGGCGGAAGGCGAACGTTTTGCCTCGAAAATCCGCGAGATGCAATCTACTGTTGAGAAAGTTACGCGTGAAGAAATAGAGAAAGCCAAAAAGGTTTTCGAAAAGGTTTTAGGAGGAAACTAGCCTATGCCAGAAAGAATCAAACATCAGCCACTTGACAGCGGAGAAGTGAAGCCGCCTCAAGCGGAGATTCACTTAATTAAAGACCAATGCAAAGGCTGCGGTTTCTGCATTCAATTCTGCCCAAAGAAAGTTCTGGAAGAATCTCAAGAAATAAATGCGCGGGGTATTCACCCGCCGAGAATTGTTGACGAAAGCAAATGTATTATATGCAGTTTTTGCACAGCAGTTTGTCCTGACTTTGCAATTTTTGTTACCGAAAAATCACGAGAAAAGGATGTGAAATGAATGAGTAAAAAAGGAACCTTGCCAACCGGTGCCCATTTCATGAGCGGCGACATTGCATGTGCAGAAGGCGCTATTGCTGCTGGTTGCAGATTTTTTGGAGGCTATCCAATAACGCCTGCGACAGAAATCGCTGAGCACTTGTCTGAAAGAATGCCTGAATTCGGCGGAATCTACATTCAAATGGAGGATGAAATAGCGTCTATCGCGGCTGTTCTGGGCGCTTCCTATGCCGGATTGAAAGCCATGACGGCAACTTCTGGACCTGGCTTTAGCCTAATGCAGGAGAATATAGGTTTAGCTGTTATGACAGAGACTCCATGCGTCATTGTTGACATCATGCGTGGTGGACCAAGCACTGGGCAGCCAACACTGCCGGGGCAGCAAGATGTCATGCAAGCGAAGTGGGGTTCCCACGGCGATTATGGCATTATCGCTTTGGCGCCCTCTTCTGTACAGGAAATGTTCAACTTAACAATCGAAGCGTTCAATTTGTCTGAAACTTATCGTGTTCCAACGCTGCTGATGGGCGATGAGATTGTTGCGCACATGTGGGAAAAAGTCGTTATACCCTCTGCTTCGGAAATTAGGATAGTTAATCGCAAAAAACCTCATGTTTCGCCCAGCGAATATATGCCATTTATGCCTGAAGACGATTTGGTTCCGCCAATGGCTTGTTTTGGTGAAGGCTACCGCTTTCACGCAACGGGTTTAACGCATGATGAGTGTGGTTATCCTCGAACGCAAAACTCTGAAGTTCAAACTAGACTTGTTAGGCGGCTTTGTGAAAAAATCAACAAGAACGCAGATAAAATAATGAAAGTTGAAGAGGTCATGCTTGAAGACGCGGATGTCGTGGTTGTGGCTTACGGGATTGTAGCTCGAGCTGCCTTAAGCGCTGTTAGAAAAGCAAGAGAAGCTGGAATTAAAGCTGGACTTTTGCGGTTAATCACGCTTTGGCCTTTCCCAGAAAAGCACGTTGCAAAAATTGCTGGGCAAGCGAAGGCCATGGTTGTTCCAGAAATGAATTGTGGACAAATTGTTCGTGAAGTGGAGCGAGCTGCGAAAGAAACTCCAGTGGCTTTTCTTTCAAAGTTGGGAGAAGACCCGCATACTCCACAGGAGATTCTTGATGTGATAAGGAGGTGTGTTTAATGGTTCAGGAAATGGCGCATCCTTTTGCGAAGTATTTGCGTTCGGCTATGATGCCTCACATTTGGTGTCCCGGATGCGGCAACGGCATTGTATTGAACTGTTTTATCCATGCTTTGGACGAGTTGCAGAAGGATTTAGACAGGTTGGTGGTTGTGTCTGGCATCGGCTGCATTGGACGCACAGCAGGCTACACGAATGCTGATTCTTTCCACACGACACATGGACGCGCCATAGCATTCGCAACTGGAGTAAAATTGGCAAATCCAGAATTGGAAGTCGTTGTAATAAGCGGCGACGGAGACCTCTTCGCTATAGGTGGAAACCACTTTATTCATGCTGCACGACGAAACATAGGAATAAAAGTAATCTGCGCAAACAACTTCAATTACGGCATGACTGGTGGACAGCAAGGTCCCACGACCCCTCTCGAAGCGTCAACAACCACCACTCCCTACGGCAACATTGAGCATCCGTTTAACTTAGTTCACTTGGCTGCAGCGTCCGGCGCGACATACGTGGCTAGATGGACAACCTTGCATGTGCGAAGACTAACGCAGTCAATAAAGAGGATGTTGCAGAAAGAAGGCTTCTGCTTCATAGAAGTAGTTTCGCCCTGTCCAGAGATTTTCGGCAGACGCAACAAAATGCGCACGGGCTTGGAAATGATGGAATGGTTTAGGCGAGCTTCTGTGGTTGAGAATTTCTCAGACCCCTCCAAAGCAGAAATCTCTTCGGAAAAGATAGTTGTGGGCGAGTTTGTGAACACAGAAAAGGTTAGTTACGAGAGACTGCTTCATGAGAAAATAGCTCAAATTAACGAAAAAGCAATGGGATGGTGAACCAAATGCGAAAAGAAATCCGATTTGCAGGGTTTGGAGGTCAAGGAATAATCAAGTCTGGAATAATCACGGCTGCAGCAGCCGCTATTCACGGTGGAAAAAACGCTGTTCAAACGCAATCCTACGGTCCTGAATCAAGAGGTGGCGCGTGTAAATCTGAGGTTGTGATATCAGAAGAGGACATAGATTTTCCGAAAGTCACCGAGCCCGACGTGCTGGTTTTGATGTCTCAGCACGCCTACAACGAGTACGCAGAAGACGTGAAAGCGGGCGGAGTAATAATTATGGACCCCGACATGATTCCCCACGAGAAAGAGTTAAAAAATGTTAAAGTTTACCGTCTTCCAGCCACGAAAATTGCTGAAGAGTTGGGAAGGAAGATTGTGGCTAACATAGTGATGTTGGGTGCTTTTGCAGCCATCACGGGGCTGTTGGATAAAGATGCTTTAAAGGAATCGATTAAAGTAAACATACCGAAGAGTACTGAAGAGCTTAATTTGACTGCTTTTGAGAAAGGCTACGAATATGGGAAGAATCTGCTAAAAAGCTAGGCTTACTCTGCCTTTTGCGTTTGCACTTGTGGCAACTGCGCCAATGGTGTAGCAAGCTTTGATTTTCTGATGCCAACATGACGCAGTGGAGCCAATTTTTTTGCTTCGTTGTATATGTCTGATGCTATCTTGCCGAGAACCAACTCTTGCGCAAACTCGTCCAATGTTAGCGCAGACGCTTTTTCTTTGACTATTCTCTCCATTATCGCTCGGATTTCTTTCTCTTGTGATGTTCTAATTCGCGAAAGTGTGAAGGCAGTTACAGCCACGTGCAGTTTGTATCCGTCTTTAGTAGTTATGCTGAAGAGTCCATCAACCTTTGTTGTCCTTCTCCTCACAAGACTTCGCAGATAATCTCGCGAATACTCATGCCCTTTGAACATTGTTTTCGCGGTTTTGCCGTCAAGTTCAGTTATTTGGAAATAGATCTTCAAATATTGGTGAGCGAAATCGTTTGTAATCTCATAGAGGGTTGAGTCAATGACTCTTCCGACCAGCTTTTCTGGTTCATCTGTTGGTATTGCGCCTAGCTCAACGTTTCCAAAGTATGATGGAGCAACTGCCGTGTACCATGTTTTGCTTCGCCACTTGTCTCGTACACGTTTTGTTTTTGAAGACACGTTAATCCTCCGAATGTAGCTTGAGAATTCGCATCAGAGTATTAAAAGTTTTACCGTTTAGACGTTATTTTCTCGATGCCACCCACGTATTTTCTTAAAACTTCTGGAATAATGACTGAGCCGTCTTTTTGCTGGTAATTCTCAAGTATTGCGACCATTGTTCTGCTTGCTAATGCGGTTGAATTTAGTGTGTGTACAAAGCCTTTGGGAGCTTCGCCTTCTTTTTCTCTGTATCTTATGTTTAGCCTTCTGGCTTGGTAATCAGTGCAGTTGCTGCAAGAAATTATTTCTCTGTAAGCGTTTTGCGCGGGCGTCCACACTTCTATATCGTATTTTTTTGCGGCAACTGTTCCAATATCGCCCGTGCACACGTTTACTACGTGGTAGGGCAAACCGAGCTTTTGAACAAGCCCTTCGGCGTTTTGTATAAGTTCTTCGTGGAATTTCCATGAGTCTTCTGGTCTGCAGAAAATGAACTGTTCCACCTTGTTGAATTGGTGAACTCGGAAGATTCCACGGGTGTCTTTACCGTGCGCTCCCGCTTCTTTCCTAAAGTTTGTGCTTATTCCAACAAATTTTAGCGGCAATTCATCCGCTTTTAGCACTTCGTCTATGAACATGGCTGCGATTGGGTGTTCTGAAGTTGCAATCATGTACAAGTCTTCATTCTCAATTTTGTATAGGACATCTTCAAAGTCGCTTAGGGCTGTGACGCCTTCGTATGCTTTTCTTCTCATCATGAAGGGCGGCTCTATTGGCGTATATTTTTTCTTGACCATTTCTTCTATGGCGAAATTCATCAACGCCATGTCAAGCAAAACGGCTTCGTTTTTAAGGTAGAAGAATCTTGCTCCGGCAACTTTCCCTGCTCTTTCAATGTCCATTATGTCAAGGCTTAAGCTCAAATCTATGTGGTCTTTGACTGGAAAACTGAACTTTAGCATTTTTCCCCACTTCCTAATGGGGATATTATCGTGTTCGTCCTTGCCAGTCGGAACTGACTCGTGCAGAAGGTTTGGGAGTCTAAGCAGATAATAGCGTACTTTTTCTTCGCATTCGTTCACTTGTCCTTCTAAGTTTGTTATTTCAGCATCGATGGTTTTTGCCTTCGATAATTCTTTAGTTGCGTCCTTTCCCTTCTTTTTGAGCTCCGCAATCTGCGTGGTCACAAGTTTTCTTTCATGACGTAGTTCGTTGAGCCTAGTCAAGTCTTGCCGCCATTTCTTGTCATAATCAATTAACTCGTCCAGCATCCTCAAGTTTTCAGGGTCGCCTCTCTTCATCAAATTATTTCTTACCAGCTCCGGGTTTTCGCGGATGAGTTTAATATCCAGCATCTCTCTCAATCAGCCACATCAAGCATTTAGCCTTCTAACCTTACCAATAAATCAACTATTTAACCTTACGATAAAACCTATCCAACTAATCAAACACTGGTTGAACCTATTTATAAGGGGGCTATAACTTTCCCGAGCCTATCAACACACCACTACTAGTTAACCCAATTTTCTTGCAGCTTGAAGCGTCTTTTCCGCGGTTGAAACACAAAATAACAAGTCATCAATTGTCGCGATGAATGTTGAAAATTTTCCTTCACATTTTATTTGTGTAATAACTTTCCTTTCTGTTCTGAACGTTTTTACTGATAAACTACTTGGCGTTTTGAAATTGTCAGGCGAAACTGCGTTGGCTATGGCTTCTGCCGTTCTCTCATCATCATATTCCAAGATTATTTCAGCTTCCAACCTTCTCACCACGCAACTGCCTTCCAACAAGCTCATTAACAACCTCTATAAACGCCTGAACATTCTCTATTGAAACCTGCGCTCCAGCAGCTATGTTGTGTCCTCCACCATTTCCCGCAAACTTCTCCGCAGCCACCTGCATCACTTCGCCAAGATTTACACCTCTGTTCGTCATCGTATCCACTGTCCTCGCAGAAAACTTCGCCAAACCTTCCTCCGCAACGTTAGCATACGCAATTAACGGCTTTTCAGGATTTGGCAGACTTGCCGAAAGTATAGATGAGATTGCGCCTATTATCTTGTCATCTATGAAATCTTCACCATAAACAACGTAAATACTCTCAAACTCTCTCATTCGCTCGGGCTTTTCCATAACCCACCCAAGATACTTACTGATAGTTCGCCTGTACTCTTCCAGCACTTTGTTGGCTTCTTCAAGAGCAGCACCACGATCACCCATACAAATAGCCACACCCAAGCTTGGTCTGTCCATACGCCCAGTCGCATTCAACAAAACAGCAAATTCTCTCGCATCCCTAAGTGGAGTCCACGGTTCCTCACTGTTCAAAGTGTAAACGTGACCAATAAGATTTGTGACTTCATAATGCAAACCCTTCGACAACAAATAATCCGCAAGTCCCGTGCACAATCTCTTCTTTTCTTCATCAGAAAGGTCTCTCAACGCTCGCCATCTTTCACCATGTCTCGGCTTAATATCTAAACTAGCCAAAAAAGCTAAACTCTTATCTTCTTCCCCACTAATGCCGGGAATAAAAGGACTAGTTGTCGACGATAATGTTTTGTAGATTGGACGTGTTTCTCTGCCAAAGAATATAAGGTCTTTTTCAACCGTTAAAAGCCCAGCATCTACTGCATCTTTAACTATCATCTCATTAAGCCCACCAAGCAACCGCTGGTCATACTTGTCTTGCAAATCTCCCAGCGCTCCAATCACCGCAATAGGAGCCAAATCCACATTGACTTTGTCAACCGCCTTAGCCACAAAATACGCAACGCCAGAACCGCTGATGTCCCGTGCTCCGTCAACTCCATGCAAGTGCGGGTTGACATGTACAATATTAGTTGCTTCCTTACCAGTAACTTGATGATGATCCAAAATCACTATTCTAAAATCTGCAAGTTTCTCATTTAACAAGTCAATATAACCGCTTCCAAAATCTGTCAGAATTATCAGTTGCGGCTTGTCAGCCAAGATTTCACCCACAATTTTCTCGTCAATCCACTGAGTTATCCTAATACGAAATTTAGCGTCAAGCCTAGCTAACATTTTACCAATAATCCCAGCCGCTGCAACTCCATCAGCGTCCAAATGCGAAAAAACATGGACAAAACCATCTTCCTTTACAGTTTCCTGAATTGCTTTTGCTGCTTGCGCGACTGAATCCAAAAGATTAACAATTTTAGTTTCATCTAAAGTCATAGCAACCACACTGAAGGTAAGAAACCACTTATTTAAGATTTAAAACTCACCAAAGAAAAACGCAAATATTCAAGCTAAGCGAGCGAAGCTATTTTTGGCTCATACTTCCAGTTCTGCGGCAAAACACCTTCACGCTTATAATATCTCGAAAGTTTGTGAATCTTCGCTTCAATAATCTGAAGTGCCCTCTTGTTATGCACATCCTTCTTATTCTTCTCCAAATGAACAGCCAAACTCTCAGCCTTTCTCACCAAGTTCCCCAAATCTTCCGGCATTGATGGTGCAAGTTCCGCATCCTTAAGAATTCTCGTTATCGTCTTTCCAGTTATCGGCTTCACAAGGGGAATCGCGTGTTGGTCTCGGAGGATTGTTCCTATTCGGCTTGGAGCGTTGCCTTCTTTCGCTAACTTTATCACCAGCGCTTCCACTTCTTCAGGCTGATATTTGACCCAGCTTGGAGGACGCTTGCTAACCGGTCTTATTTGATGGGATTTTCCTTTTTCCTGTTTAGGCATTTCTGTTCCCTTAGACTCTGTAAGAGCGAATGCGCACAGATATTTAAGATTATTGACGATTTCAGAAATGATGTGAATGCTTCGGTCATTTGCCAATTCGAAAAGGGTTTATGATTTTCGCAGCGGCAACATTCCTTTAGGACTTCCTCTACCATACCAACAAACATGATTTGTTTGCATCATTTTACTAAGACCTTGTCATCCTTCACAAACGGAACATGCAAGACAAAGTGCATATAGTCGTCAGAGTTGTTTGTGAAAGAATGAACTTCGTTTGGCTCCACCACCAATATATCTCCAGACTTAAGTTTCACAGTCTTACCACCCACAACAACAATACTTTCGCCGCTTGCCACAAGATAAATCTCAAACATCCGTTCATGATAATGCTTTTCATTAATTCCCTTAACGGCAAACCCTATAGGTATTGAAACCTTTGAATTCCATGGTCCTAGGTACCAACCTTTCGACTTACCTTTGTCAATTTTCGAATGTATCATTGTGCTTCTCCTCAGGATGTTGTTCTTCTGCATCACAATTAGAGTTTTTTGTAAAATTCTGCAAACTTACGCAGGGCATTTGCACGGTGTGAATACTTGTTCTTTTCTGCCACAGTCATCTCTGCGAATGTCTTGTCAATGTTGTTTGGTTTAAAAATGGGGTCGAAACCGAAACCCTGATTGTTTTTTCCACTTCTCTCCCTTCTTGTTATTTCTCCAACAACTTCTCCCTTAAAACAGATTGGCGACTCCAAATCTGCAGAACAGTATGCTATCACTGACTGGAACTCTGCTTTTCTAGCATCAATGTGCTCCATAAGCCGCAGTAAACCTTGATTGCCAACAGTTTTGTGAGTAAATGCAGCATAAGGTCCCGGAAAACCTTTTAACGCTTCCACAAACAAGCCAGCATCCTCAACAATCACTGGCAAGTGGCATTTCCTAAAAGCCTCCATCACGCTTGTTTTGGCGATTTCTTCCAAGCTGTCGCTTTGAATTTCCAACGTCTTAACTCTAAGCATGCCAACGGCTATCTTGTATTCGACAAGAACCACGCGAGCTTCGTTGAACTTGTTAACATTGTTGGTTGCGAAAAAAATGACTCTGCCCTTCAGTTGAAAATTCATGGTGATTCACGGCTTCTTCTTGGCGCCTTCTGCAGCTACACTAAAATATTTTTGCCAATTTATCTGTGCAATTTCTAGGATGTTGCCATCTGGGTCTGTGAATGTCGCCTGTCTTCCGCCCCAAGGTTCATCATGTAATTCTTTAGTGAATTTTACTCCTTTCTTTTTGAGTTCATTGCATGTTTCTTTTACATTGTCCACAAGAAACTCAACTGAAGGCGACAGGGGACTTACTTTTTGTCCCTTCTCGAGTTTAGGAATCAATCCAATTTCTACTCCGCCACACTCAAACCCAACATAACTTGAATACTCATACTTCTTTTCCAAACCCAAAATTTCTTCATAAAACTTTGCGGCTTTCTTCAAATCCGAAACATAAAAGGTAACACCCCAAACAGTCTTAATCATGCCTTTTCACCTTTTCTTTCAGTCACATACCTCCCTCTTCTCTCTATCTCCATTATCTTATCTAAAACGTTTTTCACAGTTTCCGCATCCATAATGTTCGAATAGCCTTCAATAACAGCGTTAAAGCATTCTTCAGCAAATCGGAAATGCGTACTCTGCAAAGCCCTTTTCATAAGGTGCAGGTCAACCCCTCTATCTTCAAGCTCCTTTGTTTTTCCACCAAGTCCAAAATCTACAAAGGAAATCTTTTCTTCCGAGTTTAGAATCATGTTGGATGTTGTTAAGTCGCCATGAATTATCCCATACACATGAAGTCTACCTATCAACTCGCCAATTTTGACACAGAACCCTTGCCTTTCGCTTTTTGAAACTTCACTTAACAGCAGTTTAACCTGCTTCCCTTCTATGTATTCCATTATTATTGTTGCGCTTTTTACGTCAACTAAGAAAATCGTTGGCGTCGGCACCCCAGCTTTTTTCGCTTCATGCATCAATTGTGGCTCGTGGATTGTTCGGTAAACTCGAACCTGCTCATCCAACTTTGACGGGCGATATTTTTTGGGCAAACGTTTCTTCATTATCACCTTTCTGTCATGCCATTGCGCAAGGTAAAGGTTAGCTTCTGCACCTTTCTTAATCAACAGCGGCAGTTTCACCTCATCCATGGAATTTCAACCTCTTCAAGTCGCCAACGTAACTTCACAAAACTTCTATCTATTGGTGTCACAATGCCATGTTTGTATGCTAGTACACCTGTCCACGCAATCATAGCACCGTTATCGATTGCAAATTGGCTTGGCACAGTACAGAATCTGGCCTCATGCTCTTCAGCGATTGTTCTAATCATAGACTGCAATCTTTTGTTGGCGGCTACTCCACCAGTCAACAAGACTTCCGTTTTCTCAGTGTGTACCAAAGCTCTCTCGGTGACTTCTGTAACCATCGAAAATGCCGTTTCTTGAAGGCTGTAACATACATCCTCAAGCTTATGTTCATTCTTTCTTAGCAGGTTAACGGCTGCTGTTAGCAAGCCACTGTATGACGTGTCCATGCCCTTTACCGTATACGGCAATGAAATCAGTTTCCTTCCTTTAGAGGCAAGTTTTTCAACAATAGCACCAAATGGCATACCTAGTTTCTGTCGTAGTCCCGCTTCCCTTGCAAAAGCATCCAAACAATTTCCCAAGGCAATGTCCAGCGTCTCACCGAAAACTCTGTAACGTCCAGAATCAAAAGCTGCAACTATAGTGTTTCCACCAGACACATACAGTGTTATGGGGTCTTTGGCACTTGTTTCAAGTTTTCCTATCTCAATATGCGCAATGCAATGATTCACGCCCACCAAAGGAACGTTAAGATAAGAAGCCAAAGCACGGGCAATTGTTGCGCCTGTACGAAGACACGGACCCAACCCAGGACCTTGAGAAAACGCGACAACCGATAAATCATGTGGCTTTATTCCGGATTTTATAAAAGCTTCTTCTAAGACTTTGCTTGCCACTTCAGCGTGGTGTCTTGCGGCTTCTCTAGGGTGAATGCCACCTTCTTTCGGCATGTAAGCGCTTATAACATTTGCCAATATTCTACCATTGAATGTCGATACTCCAACGCTAAAGTCGTCTGCTGTTGACTCGATTCCCAAGCAGTAGAATTCACCAACCCCTTTGTCCTTCAATTTGCGAATCCTTCAACATGCTTTCTTCTAAACATAAACATACACCTTTTTATTTAAAAACACACACAGTATTGATATGGAAAATTTGGAACTGGTCAAAATGCCGAAGCGCAACGACTTGGAACAAAAAGCCCTCCAACAAATAATAAATGTTGGATTCGAAGGCATATTACAGTCAGATCTGTGGCGCAAACTCGGAGCAAGCAGCCGAGAAGGCTCCAGAATAGCCATAAAACTGGAAGCCAAGAAACTTATCCGAAGAGAGAAGGAACTCCGCGAAGGAAGATGGACTTACAGGCTATACCCGAAAAGAGTTCCGTCATCAATAGAGTCCATAGCGGATTGCCCATGTCTAATGTGCCCTGACAACTCGAGATGCGATCCATCAAGCGCGGTTTCGCCACAAAACTGTGACAAACTAACAGATTGGCTTCTTTCTATCGCAAAAGACGAATCTGGCACAATTGGTGACAGTTAGTTTTGCCAAAGGCTTGGATGCGAGAAAGAAAAAAAGAGTTCTATTATAGGAAGGCTAAAGAGGAAAAATACCGTTCCAGAGCAGCATATAAGCTGCTTCAAGCCGTCGAAAAATACCACTTCATGAAATACCGCGATGTAGTTGTTGATTTAGGTTCAGCACCAGGCGGCTGGATTAAAGTCGCGAGAAAAATCGTTGGAAGTAAGGGTTTTGTTTTAGGAGTTGACTTGAAGCCTATTGAACCTTTTCCGCAGAACAATGTTCAGATCATAATAGGCGACATAACTGAACAAGAAACACTTGAGCAGATTTTGAATCTGCTTCCCAGAAAGGCTGACGTAGTAGTTTCAGATGTTTCTCCAAACATTTCTGGAATATGGGAAGTTGACCACGCTCGTCAAATAGATTTAGCACAGCAATCATTAAAGATAGCCTTAGAAACGCTTAGATCTCATGGAAATTTCTTTGTAAAAGTTTTCCAAGGAGACTTGCTAGATGATTTCATAAAAAAATTGAAAAAACACTTTGAAGTTGTGAGAATAATGAAGCCCAAGGCAAGCAGAGCCAAAAGTTCTGAAATATTTGTTTTGGGAATACACTTGAAGGAAATGGAAGACTAAGCAGCAAAGATAAATTCTATCGTCTTTTCTATGTGTTAGACAAGGTGAAGTATTTGAAAATTGTTGCGGCGGATTCTTCATCCGCCATATTGAACGACAGATTTGAACCAGTGTCAATTGTGGCTGCTGCAGCAGTTTTAGTTAATCCGCCTTATCGAGAACCAAGCGTGTGCTTAGCTAAGCCTATTTTTATAGATGCAGAAAACGGGCACGAGGCTGTCATTCGCGAAGCAGAACTTTGCAAGGAATTGTTGGGAAGGGTGAAGGCTGATGTTGTACATCTTGACATGTCTTTGGGGGCGATTTCGCTTGAGGAGCTTTCTCCTATACAGTTTTCAAACATGAAACTTTCTAGCAGAGCAAAGCGCCATCTTCTTCGAATTCTGCCCAAACTTAGGAAAATTAGTGGAGAAATCACCCAAAAATATGGAATTGAAGTATTAGCTATTGGAAAAGAAAGCATACCGGTAAGGATTGCAGAGTTAACATCTGGGGCGCACGCAATCATCTATACTTGTGAAAAGGCAATAGAAGAAAATAAAGGGCTAGTGCTTGGCTTACCTTCTAAGTGCCAGCCAAGACTAGCTGAAAAGGATATATCTCTTTATTCTCTTATAGGGGCAGAACATGACGTTAGAGGTTACGCTGAGGACGCAAAGGATTCTCTCAAGAAAGTGAATATTACGGAAATGTTGAACCCAACTGCAAGAGGTTTTAGAGCCTTAAAAATGACCCCAAAAATTTAAAACAAACATTTTGATAATGAAAGAAACAAAACCATGCTAAAGGTGTTAACCTGATGAAAGAAGACCGCAGTGTTGTTCCTCCGTTGGATGCTGTTCTTGCCACTGTGGTGAGCATTATACTTTCCATATTTCTTGGAGCAGTATTTTACTTCTTGTTCGGAGAAGCTTTCGTTTTGATTGCTGGAGAGTTGCTCTTGGCGGTCGTTCCGTTGGGTTATATGCTATATCGAAAAATTAACATCAAAAGCTATATAGGACTAGATGTAAAACCTCAGAAAATCCTATTGGGCATCAGCTTAGGAGCTTTCATTTTCTTGTTTGACCTCTTCATCTCTACCATTCTTGTCTCTATATTTGGACCCAGCAAGGCAGTTGAGGAGTCTCAGAATCTAATAATAAACATGAGTTCTTCTTCTGAAGGCTTGATCATAGTGATAGCTGCCTTATCTCTAGCAGGAATATGCGAAGAGTTCACCTTCAGAGGCTTTCTGCAAACAGCCGTCAGCAGCAAGCATCACATCGGAATCGCCTTGCTTGCTTCTTCTTTAGCTTTCGGGTTCATTCATTTCGACCCGCAGGCAATCTACACTATCTCCGCCTTTTTTATTGGTCTTCTTTTGGGCTATATCCATCATCGTTGGCATTCCTATGTGGTTTCGGCGGTTGCCCACATGACTGTGAATCTCATAGTTCTGACAATTCTACTGGTAGTCATATAGTTGTGTTTTCTGCAAAGCAGATGCGAATCCTCTGGTTAACTCTTTTTCTTGACTTTTCTAATTTCTAGACTCATGTCTAACACTCTTGGACTGTCTGTTATTTCTCCTAAACTTACAATGTCTACTCCTGTCGAAGCGAATTCTAGAATATTTTCTGCTGTGATTCCGCCGCTGGCTTCCAACAAAACTTTACCTTGAAATCCAGTTTTCTTGACCAATCTAATTGTTTCCTTTATTTGATTCGGAGAAAAGTTATCCAACATTATTATGTCTACGCCAGCCTTAGTCGCAACCAAAACATCCTCGGGTTTGGTTGCTTCCACCTCGATTTTTTTACTGAATGAGACTTTCTCTTTTACTTTTTTTACAGCTTCTTTTACGCCTCCCGCTGCTGCGATGTGGTTGTCTTTTATTAGAATCATGTCATCCAAATGAAGCCTATGTGTGTCGCCACCGCCGATTAGAACCGCTTTTTTGTCGAAATATAATAATCCAGGCGCCGTCTTTCGTGTACACGCGACTATCGTTCTAAGTCCAGTTTTTCGAAGTTTTTCTACTAATTTTCGCGTCGCTGTTGCTATGCCACTCATGCGTGAAACAATGTTCAGAAGCGTGCGTTCAACTGAAAGTATTGTTCGCGTGTTTCCGGAAATTTTCATCAAAATCTGCTTCAGTTTTACTTTTTCCCCGTCCATAGTCAACGCGTCAATCTTAAGCCCTAGACTTTCTAGAAGAATTGTTGCTTCCTCAATTCCTGCAACGATTCCAGACTCTTTTGCTATTACTTCTGCTTCTGCAACGCTCTCTTCTTGAACAATTAATGCGGTAGTTATGTCTCCTTGACCTATGTCTTCTTCGAGAATCTTTCTGAGTTTTCCTTCCAGAATTTCACGAGGAACAAACATGTCTTTATTCTCTTAATGTTTAACTTAAAATACTTGCGTATTCTCTGCCATTTCGGTTATAGTGTTTACTGCGTTCTCCAAGCCATCATATTTTAGAACCTCTTTCTGAACCTCCTTCAATCTTTCTGGAATTTCACTTTCTAAAATCTGTTGGACATTTTTTTGGAGAATTTCTTTGTTTAGTTTCTCTTGAAGTACGACTTTTGCAGCGCCCAAGTCCGCGACTTGCTTTGCATTGCTAATCTGCTCTGTATGACTTGGCGTGGGTATAAGTATCATCGGCTTGCCATAACATAGGCACTGCGTTATGGTTCCATGCCCAGCCCGACTTACAGCTAAATCGCATGTTTTCAAGTATTCGAAACGATTTGAAATCCACTTGAAAATTGTCATGTTATCGTGATGTATGGGTTTCCCATCCGCATTGGGGTAACCCAGAGACATAACAACTTCATAGTCTTCCGGGAAATCCAACAAGATTTTCCTCAAAACCCCGGTCAAAAAGGCTCTTTCTCTTATTGGACCACTTATGGGAACGAAAATGACTGGCTTATCAGTTGGCAGTCCTAATTTTTTGCGAAGTTCTTCCTTTGTCGGTAATGTTTCTGGGCGTACGGGTAGTAATGGTCCTATAAGCTTTACACGTTTTCTGTAGGGCTTAGGAATGTTTAGGTTTCCTGCGCATATAGTGTATGGTGGTGGAAAATCCGGTATCAAAATGGTGTTTCCACTTGTCCACAATTGTCCAACAAGCGTAAGTGTCACGGAATCGGCGAGTCTGGCTAATCGTAAGAATCGTTTTTTTCGTGGAATTATCACTTGAAACTGATTTAAAATGCAAATTCTAGGAATCCCCAACATTCTGGCTGCCAACAACGGCGAAATGCGTGAGTCTGAGACAACAACATCTGGTCTGAAACGTTGAATGGCTCGAAGTTCCGCGTGAATCTGTTTCATAAGCGTGAATGTAGAGAGGAATGGACCAGGATTTATTGCAGTGTGTTTGAAGTCTATTGTTCCATCTGGTTTGACTTGAAAACCGATGGGTGGAGCTTTTACGAGCGGAAACTTTTGTTGTTCAACGTAACGTAATCCCTCCCTATAAGTAGAAAACATTACCTCGGCATTTTTCTCGAGAAGCTTTTTCGCTATTGGAATGCATCTTCCCACATGCCCTAAGCCTATGCCACAAGGAGCGAAATAAACACGCATAAATTTATTTCCCGCCGAGGGCTTTGCGTTTCACTGCGCCCTTTGGTTCTTCTTCCTCAAAAATTATGGCTTGAAACTTGTAGATTTTTGTGCCGTTCAAGAGCCAGTAATCTGGGGATAAACCCGCCTTTATGCAGCATTGGCATAGAAATTCCTCTGCATCCCATTTCCATTCAACTGGCACCTGTGGCAGAAGCAGCCCTTTAAACATACCCCGTTCAACGACTAATCCGTCTTCGCCGACCTTGATTTTATTTGGATACTCATCTGTTTTCTTAACTTCTATTATTTGCGGAGGCGTGAGCACGCTCACTTCGAAGACTACTTTGTCAAGCTCGCTTAA
The DNA here is from genome assembly GCA_964457175.1 of uncultured Candidatus Bathyarchaeia archaeon. Classification (GTDB taxonomy): domain Archaea; phylum Thermoproteota; class Bathyarchaeia; order Bathyarchaeales; family Bathycorpusculaceae; genus CAYWII01. The sequence continues at coordinate 14,001 of CAYWII010000011.1, read as the reverse complement.
GGATAATGGGTGAAAACGTGGGTCTTGGGTTGCCGAGCTTATTGCTGACTCTATAACTGCTTGAGCTAGTGGAGTGGTGGGGTACAGGTAGCCGATGCACCCTCTTAATTCTCTTTCGCCGTTTTCTAAATTGTTGAGTGTTACGAAAACCCCGCAAGGCTGCATTAGTTTCTCATCAATGTTTTTTGGAGGTCTAATTTGTCTTCTACTTTTTAAGTATTCTTCGGTAGCTCTCCGTGCAAGCGTAACGAGGAATTTGCCTTCTTCCAAGCTAAGCTCAAATGGCAATTATGTGGCTCTCCGCCGTTTGATAGCAATAGCTTGAGTATATGAATTGTGAGGTTTAACCTTTTGCAAAATTCAGACGTTTAGAACTTTATTGACTCTTCTTGTATTCCATCCTTAGTTATTAATAGAAAATCTATGCCGTTGCCGCTCATGATGTCCCTGCTTATGGCGGATTTTATTGCTCTTACGACCAAATCTTTGGCTTCTTCCATACTCATGCCTTCCTTGTATGATTCTTCGAGCACTCCTACGGCGATTTCGGTTCCGGAACCAACTACTGCATACTTGTCTGGTATTACTGAACCCAAAATGTCCAGCACGTAGAGCGATGCTCCTTCATCATCTAGTCCGCCAACTATTGTCTGCGTAATCAACGGGGCTAAACGACGAGCGAAAAGCAAGTTTGACATAAGTTTAGCCGCCGACCTCACAGAAATTGGTCTGCCAGAATCGAGATTGAAAAGTTTTGCATATGCTTCCACTTCTCTTACGAGAACCTGCATGTCAGAAACAAGTCCGGCGCATGCTGCGCCTATATGGTCGGTTAGTTTGAAAACTTTTTTGCCACCCTTGCTTACGACGAGATAACCGTAAGAAACGCGTTTTTCAGAAGCCAAAATAACGCCGTCTTGGCACACTACACCTACGGTTGTGGCTCCTGGAATCCAAAGATATTGGGGCTGCTGTGATTCTTTTTCCATTAAAGTTCACCTTTCTCCGTGATATATGCAAGCAACTTATTAAGTTTAGTCATAAAAACTTTCGTACTTCGGTCATGTTGCATCCAAAGATATTATTCAGCGTTCTTATTACGCGATCTACAAATTATGTGAAACTGATAGGGAAAAAGGTTGATAGATTTTGAAAGAATACTTTGTTTATCTTGGCGTGAGTGCCTTGGAGATACGGGTTTTTAGGTTGGTGTATCTTTGAAAAATATCGTTTTTTAACAGAGAAATTTCTTGGCTAAGTCGTTGTCTGGATTCCGGGGCAAGGTCTGCCGATTTTACTATGTCCTTCTCTATTTTTTCTAAGTCGTGGTCCGCGGAGCGTTTCACTTCTTCTGTCTTTTTGAGTGCGTCTAGTTTGGTTTTTTCTATTTTTGCAAATTCGTTGTTGATGTCCTTTTCGGTCTTGAGAAGCTTTTCTCTTATTTTGCCTAGTTTCTCCATTAATTCACGTTCAGATGGTCCACCCATTTTTGTGCGCCACGATATTCTAGATTAGTGAAATGCCTAATAGTTTTTGCCATTTGACATCTTTCAATTAAGTAAGGTTGCATACTCAAACTTCATAAATATGCTTGCCATTCTTACTAAATACTCAGAAGTGAAAATTAGATGATTAGTCTTTACATCCAAAGATATGATAATGTTTGGTTCGGAGTAGCATGCGACGAGGAAGAGGTTTTTGCAACGGCGTTTGGTTCCAGCCAAGAATCGATAAGACGAGATCTTCTCCGGAGCATTCCATTTAACACATCCTTTCATCACTCGGAGAAACCTTCTCCCTTTGCTGTGCGTGTTCTTGAAGCGTTGAAGAAAATGTACTACGGGGAAGATGTTTCTGAAAGCTTTTCGTTAAGCACGGAACACCTTTCAGACTATTTTAGTAAAGTGATTAAAGTAGCATCTTTGATTCCTGTGGGATATGTGTCTTCTTACGGGTTAGTTGCGAAGGCTGCCAGTGGAAGCCCGAGAGCTGTTGGGCGCGTCATGGCTATGAACCCGTTTGCACCAATTGTCCCATGCCACAGAGTTGTCAGTTCAGACTTCACTCTGGGCGGATATGGTGGCGGCTTGAAAGCTAAACTTGCCTTTCTAAATCGTGAGAAACGTGGTTATACTGTTGAACGGGAGATTCCAGTAGGTGACAAAAAATTACGAGTTTTCCCAGTTGAGTTTGTACTTAAAAACTTGGAAAAGAGTAAACGTTAATTTCATTTAACAAACAACAATAGTCTAATCATGAGAGGGTTTAGATGTTGAAACGTGGACTTTATGTTGGGCGCTTTCAACCTTTTCACCTTGGTCATTTAGGTGCAATAAGAGATATTTTGAAAGAAGTTGACGAGCTTGTGATTGTTATTGGAAGCGCTCAGTTCAGTCACAACCTTAACAATCCATTTACTGCCGGCGAAAGGCTGACTATGATTCGTAAGGCTTTGGAAGAGGCGAAAATTGACTGTTCGAGGGTTTGGGTTGTGCCTGTGCCAGATGTGCATTTGCATATGATGTGGGTTTCCGCAGTTAAGGGTTATACGCCCAAATTTGATGTTGTGTATTCCAATGAATCCTTAACAAAGCGGCTTTTCATGGAAGCCGGATATAAGGTTAAACCAATCCGCTTTCATGAGAGAAAGCTCTATTCTTCAACAGAAGTAAGGGAAAGGATGCTTAGGGGCGAGAGTTGGGAGAAGATTGTTCCAAAAAGTGTGGCTGCTTTCATAAGAGAGATAGACGGCATTAACAGACTGCGGGACTTGACTAAGAGCGATAAAGCGTGATTTTGTCGCCGTTTTTCATTTTGAAATGCTTGGCGGCGTTGCCTTGGTTTACAGAGATTTCTAAGAAGTTGTGGCTTCCAATAATAGTTAATGGTTCTTGAGGTTGCGCTTGTGTGTAGGCTTTGCAGAGCTTCAGCATTAACTTAGTATCTTTAAGTTTTATGTTAACTGCTTTCTTTACTTTCAATAATTCAAGTTCGCTCTTTTCAAAGTTTGTGACTATGTTTCCGAAACCGTCAATATGTATGACTTCACCTACCAAACCGTCTTCTCTTTTTGTTATTTTTGCAAATTCAGGCATTGTAATCTCTTGGATTTCTGGTCCAAACGCTGATGGCGAGGTTCCGTTTGCCAAGTGAGCCGCAGCAGGTGCAAAAATGTCTCTTCCATGAAATGTGGTGGAGACTTTTGGCAGCATGAATTTGCGATTTGCAATTTCGTAGATGTGTTCTATGTCTTGATTTTTTGCGGCTAATGCAAGTACGCCGTTGTCTGGTCCGATGTAGAAAGCCTGTTTTGTTTGTATGAGCAGTGGTTGTCTTTTTGTTCCTACGCTTGGGTCTACTACTGCTATGTGGATTGTGCCTTTTGGAAAGTAAGGAACGGAAGAAGCTAAAACATACGCACCCATTTTTATGTTGAATTTTTCTATGTCATGGCTTATGTCAACAATTGTGACGTTTGAACTAATGCTTAAGATTGCAGCTTTCATTTCCGCTACGTAAGGGTCTCTCAACCCAAAGTCTGACGTTAAGGTGATTATTTGATGAGGCATGTTAAATTCAGTATGGGAGTTCATCTATTTTGCATTTCTCTCTACTGTGGCTATGTTTTCCAGATAAGCTTCTGTAATCCTTAACCGCCTTACACACCAAACAACTAAAATACACGAAAGCCATCCATACGCTTCTAAAAATAAGAAGGCATGACAACAAAAGGACCGTGGAGTATGCAAAACTTAAGTCAAATAACAGCGAGAGATGCGGCTTTAACGATTTGCTTTGCAGCCTTATACGTGATTCTTTCATTCTTGCCACTTTCTCAATTAGTAGGCTTATTTAGCAAAGCTATCACAACAACAACAATAATCGCTCCCATAATAGGCATGATTCTCGGAGCCTATTTGGGCGCGCTTTCCACATTTTTAGGTGGAGCAATCGGATTGTTTATTAGTCCATTTTTGTCTCCACCAAGTTTGGTTGCCGGTGTCGTTTCTTCGTTGTTCGCTGGTTGGTTATTTGCTGGTAAGCGAAACACTTGCATCTTTGCATACTTTTCATTACTTTTCCTTTTCGGCTTCTACCCTTTCATTGGTCCTGTTTGGCTTTATCCACTACTAATGTGGTTTCAAATAGCCGTTTTCATAATTCTCGTCTCACCACTGCAATCAAGAGCTATAAAAATCGTCAACTTAAACACAAACGATAACCGAAGACTTCTTTTTGCTTTTTTCTTAATCTCTTTAACGTCAACTTTAGCTGGTCAAATCGCTGGGTCCGTGACTTTTGAAGTTCTTTCATGGCCAATTTTCCTAGTTGACTTAAACGCTTGGAGAGTGTATTGGCAAGTTCTCACATTCCTCTATCCAGCCGAAAGATTAGTTATCGCGACGGCTGTCACGTTCAGTATAGTACCATTATACAAAGCTTTGAAAAACCTAAACTTTTTACCGTTTAACCGTGCAAAAGAAGAAAAATGAGCATTTAATGCCTGATGTTTAAGACTTTGAATACCTTAGGGTGTTCATGAAAACGCATTTGTTAAACGGCATCATCATATCCATGGGTCCATAGGTACTCTCGTCAAAATCTACTGGGGCACCCTTAATCAGCACTATCGGAGTTTTCTCCGCCGCTTCTCCCATTAATGAATGTGCAGCAGAAGCCAAATCATCTGCAACTGCATGTTGCGTAATAATTAATGGCTTACCGTAAATGTCCTCATCTCCTCTGCGGTCTTTTATTGGTTCGAAACCAGCAGTTGCCAAGGCCAAACCACGTGTTCCTTTTCTAAGTGGTGTTAAACCACTGTCCACAATTAAAACTGCAATCCGTTTGCCTGTTCTTCGCTTGATTTCTTCTCCTATGTTTTTTGCCCATTCTTGAGGATTTTTTGGCCACAAGACTGCGTAATCTTTGGGCGCGTTTTTGTTGTCTATGCCTGCGTTAGCGGTTAAAACTCCATCTTTAAGCGTTAAGACTGCTTTTTCTACGCCTCCATAAATTTTGTCTGCTTCACGTAGAATTAGTTCTGCAAATTCTGGTTGCAGCGAAAAGCGTTTTGCAAGTTTTCTCGCCTTTTCCGAAGGTTTGATGTCGCTTAATTTTGCCAAACGATTCTCGGCGTATGATATGATTTTTGAAGTTACCGCCAATACATCATTATTTTCCAACTCCAAATTCTGCTTTTTCAATGCAGCGAGAATAACGTCAACCAGATTGTCCTTAGTTTTCACAAGCCTCGTTTCAATAGCATAAAGCCTCATTTACGTTTATCCTCCATGTATTACAGGAACAAAAACTATTTCGTCCCCATCTTTGAGAAGGGTCTCTAGCCCGTTCAAAACGCTGATTTCTTTTCCGTTAACAAGTATGAGCGTGTTTGGCCGCGGGTCTTCCAACTCAGGGTCTATTAAGATTCTTTTAAGTTTAGGCGTTTTTTCAACAATTCGCTTTACTGTTTCTCTAAGAGAAACAGATTTTTCGAATGTTAAGATAATTTTGCTCTTTCCTGACACGCCCCGGAAAGCGCCAATGAATCTTACTGTTATGGTCATTTCCTTTCCCTTATGTTCACATTTCTTTAAAGGATTATTATCAAGGAAACATCGTTGACGTTAGTGCCTGTTGGTCCGGTGAATATTAAATCGCCGAGTTTTGAAAAGAAGTGATAAGAATCGTTTTCGGCTAGGTACTCTTCTGGTGCCAATCCCATCTTCGATGCTCTGGTTAGCGTCTTTCCGTCGACTATTGCTCCAGCAGCATCTGTGGGACCGTCCACACCGTCCGTGCTCAGCGAAGCCACAACCGCACCATCCATTTTTTTCAATTTCAAGGCGGCTACTAACGCTATTTCTTGATTTCTTCCGCCTTTCCCCTTTCCCGTGACTGTGACGGTTGTTTCTCCGCCTGCTATTATGGCTGCTGGTTTTGGAATAGGGTTTCCAGACGCGGCGATTTCGAGGGCTATGGAAGCAAGCATTATCCCTATGTGCTGCGCTTCTCCCTCCAGTGTGGCAGTCAAGAGAAGTGTTTTTAGCCCTTCCGATTTGAGATGTTCGCATGCTGCTTGGCTTGCAAGTCTGTTGTTCCCTACAACGACATTGAAAACTTTCTTGAATGCTTCATCATTAGACTTAGGAGTTTCAGGAATTACACCTTTTTCTCCATCCGACAGCACTTTCCTGATTGATGCAGGCGTCTTTTCCCATAAGCTATATTTTTTTAGAATTTTTACCGCATCACTAAAAGTTGTTGAATCTGGAATGGTTGGTCCTGAAGCGATAAAATCTAACGGGTCACCTACCACATCGGAAAGTATAAGATTTAGAATTGTGGCTGGATAGGCTTTTTTGGCAAGCCACCCTCCCTTAAAATCTGAAATGTGCTTTCTAACAGTATTAATTTCATTTATGTTAGCGCCACACTTGAGCAACGCATTCGTGATTTCTCTTTTGTCAGCGATTGTTATTTCGCCACGTGGCAAGGGCATGAGGCTTGAGCCACCGCCAGAAATCAAACATATAACCAAATCATTCTCCTCTGCTTTCTCTGCTATTTCCAACATGCGACAAGTTCCTTCTACGCCTGCTTCGTCTGGTACGGGATGGTTTGCCCCATGAAGTTTTATGATGCTTGTCTTGTGTTTGCTGCCGTGTGGAACGTTAACAAGGCCACTTTTTATTCGGTTGCCAAGAATATGCTCCAAGGCTTCAGCCATTGCGCCGCTTGCTTTTCCTCCGCCTATCACGTAAACATTTTTGAATTTCTCTAAATCAAAAGAATGGCCATTAACGTGAAGCGTCGAGTTTTTCAACGAAAGCTTCGACTTTATTATTTGTTTCGGGTCAACAGTATTCAGCGCGTGTTCGAGGCTTTTTAGAGCCAGTTTTCTGGCTTTTTGGTTGAGTGGTGTTTCGCCGTTTTGGATGAGTTGTTCCTTATTCTTTATGGCTATCATAATTATTCCATTGTTGATTTTTCATGTTTTTATTGCGTAAGTGTAATAAGTCAATGTTAATAAAGAATTCCAAGCAAATGAATGCTTGGTGATTTGTATGCCGAAACCAAAAATTTATGTTACCCGCGAGATTCCAGAAAGAGGCTTAAACAAAATAAAGAAGTATTTTGATGTTGAAGTTTGGCCTGAGTATGCTCCACCACCAAAAAAGGTGATAATCGAGAAGGCTAAGAACGTTGATGCTCTTGCCACACTCTTATCTGATAAAATAGACGGTGAAGTTTTTGATGCAGCGCCTAAACTGAAGATTGTTGTTCAAATGGCTGTGGGCTTCGATAACATTAACATAGCCGAAGCCACCAAGCGGGGTATTTACGTTACTAACACACCGGAAGTTTTGACTGATACAACTGCGGATTTTGCTTGGACCTTGTTGATGGCTGTTGCACGACGCGTTGTTGAAGCTGACAAGTACGTTCGCACTGGACAGTGGAAAGTTGGCTGGCATCCAACAATGATGCAGGGTAGAGATGTCCACCACGCAACCATAGGTGTAGTCGGTGCTGGCAGAATAGGCTATGCGGTTGCTAAGAGAGCAAAAGGTTTCGACATGAAAATCCTTTATTATGATGTTATTCCGAGACCAGAGATGGAAAAAGATTTAGGTGCAAAACGTGTTGATCTGGACGCGTTATTGAAAGAGTCAGACTTTGTGAGCATCCATGTTCCCTTAATGAAAGAGACGCATCATCTGATAAACGCTGAAAAACTCAAACTAATGAAGAAAACAGCTTATCTAGTAAACAATGCTCGCGGTCCAGTTGTAGATGAAAAAGCATTGTACCAAGCCTTGAAAGAAGGATGGATAGCCGGCGCTGGACTTGACGTTTTTGAGCAAGAACCAACACCTTTGGACAATCCCTTGCTGAAACTTGACAATGTTGTCGTGGCGCCGCATGTTTCTAGTGCAAGCTATGAAACTCGCTCCCAAATGGCTGAGATGGTTGCAGATAATCTTATCGCGTTCTTTGAAGGAAAGAAACCGCCTAACCTTGTTAACCCTGATGCGATGAAAGTTCGTCCATTATCAAAGCTGTTTTAATCATCATTTTTTGTTGATTACACTGTAATAGTTAAATACTTCATGCTTTCTAGTGTCTTTTTCCTTTCAAATTTAAGGTGATTTGAGTGGTCTCCATCTTTGCGAAAAGAATGGAAACTTTGGGAACAGAAACAGCTTTTGAAGTTCTTGCGAAAGCGAAGGCTCTTGAAAAACAAGGCAAAAGTGTTATTCACTTGGAAATTGGCGAGCCAGACTTTGACACTCCTAAATACATTAAAGAAGCTGCCATAAAGGCTTTGAACGCCGGTTACACGCACTACGTTCCATCTGCGGGTATTCCCGAGTTGAGAGAAGCCATAGCAGAGCACATTGCAAAAACCAGAAATATTGAAGTCAGCCCAGACGAGGTGGTCGTGACTCCAGGCGCAAAGCCAATAATGTTTTTTGCGATTCTTGCTTGCGTGAACCCTGGCGAAGAAGTTCTATATCCAAACCCAGGCTTTCCAATCTACGAGTCTTTAATAAACTTTGTTGGTGCTAAGGCCGTGCCTATACCACTTTTGGAGAAGAACGATTTCCGCATCGACCATGAATATGTCAAAGAAAAGATAACAAAGAAGACTAAAATGATTATTTTGAATTCGCCGGAAAACCCGACTGGCGGCGTCTTAACTAGAGAAGATTTGAAGGTTATTGTCGACTGCATCGGCAACAGAGACGATGTTCTTGTACTTTCAGACGAGATTTACGACCGAATAATCTACGAAGGAAAACACGAAAGTATCGCATCATTCCCACAAATGAAGGAAAAAACAATTATTCTCAATGGCTTTTCCAAAATTTATGCGATGACTGGCTGGAGACTCGGCTACGGCGTAATGCGAAAAGACCTAGCACAGAAAGTCGCCCAAATCAATACTAACTCCAACTCTTGTACAAGCGCCTTCACTCAAATGGCTGGCGTTGAAGCCTTAAAAGGTCCGCAGAAAGATTCGGAAAAGATGGTTGCCGAATTCCAAAAACGGAGAGAAGTTATTGTTTCTGGCTTGAACAAGATTGAAGGCATAACGTGTAAGAAACCGCGCGGAGCCTTCTACGTGTTTCCAAACATAACTGGAACTGGAATGGACTGCCGAAAGCTTGGCGATTATCTGCTTTACGAGGCTGGCGTTGCTGTTCTACCTGGGACATCTTTCGGAAGTTATGGTGAGGGTTACTTGCGCTTGTCGTTTGCTAATTCAGTCGAGAACATCAAAAAGGCTTTAGAACGCATTTCTGCAGCTCTTGAAAAACGATAGTTTCTCCTTAATCTTCTATTTTTTCTCCGGTTAACGTTTCCACTATGTCTGAGGCTAGTTGTATCAGCGTGTTTGCCTTTTTCATGACTTTTTCGCCGTCTGCTTCGCCGAGTTGTGCTATTTGCTGTACTGTTCCTTCAATTTCTATAAGAAATCGCAGAAACGGATCTTCAGTCGCTTGTGTTTTTTCTACCGCTTCTCTTATCACATTTTCTATGAATGCTGGTTCTCCGAGGCTATAGTAAATAGCGTTTCGGGCTTTTCTTATGGCTTCAAAGGCTAAGCTTGGAGCCATATAAGGCATTTTCTTTGCGGCTTCGAGTTCTGCCTTTGCCTCTCTTAAGTATCGGAGCGCCCACCCTCTTCTGTAAGCATCCATCATATACTGTTAGCCTCTGTTGTGCTCATAGAGAAACATTCCGTGTTTTTAAGGTTATTCTTCATCTTCTGATGAGGCTTCCGTTGGTGAAGACGCGGTTTGGGTTCCGGCAAAAGCGTGTGTTATGTACCCTGCAATCTGGTTTCTCACTTTTATCGTGGCTCCTTGCACGAGCGTGTCAACCGCGCGTTTATTTTCATCAAAATTGTTTGAGAATTTATTGGGAAAACGTCTAATGAGTTCTTTAGCTATTCGTTTAATTTGTTCTGTACGCACATTCCCCAAACCATAGTTTCCCCCGAGCACACAATGAACATTTCTTCCTTATAGTTAAGGATGCAGTAAGGTAAACCATCAATAAACAACAACCTAATTTAACTTTACTGCAAAAAATTCTTCAAAATTCTTTACTATCTGCTCTGCAACATCTACAACATTCACTTTTTTGATTTCTGCTATTGCTCTAACAACCATTGGAATAAAAGTGGGCGTCGTTCTTTCACCGTTAAAAGGCTGCTTAAAAAATCGTACTGGCCCATCAGTTTCCGTTAACAAGTTAGTTAATGGTATTCTTCTGACAACTTCACGTATACCATTTGAATACGCTGCCGGCGGACCTTCAGTAATGTAGTATCCCTTTTCCACAGCCTTCGCTAATGCGCTGATTGGATTGCTGAACCAGTGAAGCAGCACCTTTTTGACCTTGTAGGATGGTAGCATATCAACAATTTGGGCTGTTGCACCTCGCGAATGAATTATGACCGGCACGTCAAGCTTTTCAGCTAAGTGAAGCATCTCGTCAAAAACTTTCAGTTGTTTGTTCCATATCTTTTCATATTTGATGTCCAATCCTATCTCTCCAATAGCAACCATCGCCTTGTTAGTTTTCTGTCCAGAAATCAACTCCACCGTTTTTTGAAGTTCTTCCTCAGTCAAAGCTTGCACGTTCCACGGGTGAACTCCTAAGGCAGCGTAAACCATTCCGTGGTATTTCTCGGCTAATTTGAGACCGTCGACACTTGTTTTTAAATTCATGGAGTTTGAGACTAAAGCAACAACGTTAGCATTTTTGGCTTCACTAATGATTTCTTCTACACAATTAGTGTATTCTTCGTCTGACAAGTGAGTATGCGCGTCAACGAACTTCATCATGACATCCCTTTAAGTGCAGACTACATAATCAAGTATGCTTTTATAATTTACCTTCCAATAAAACAATGGCAAACATAAAAGCCTACACTTAAGACGTCAACGGTGAAATCAAAGATGGAAAAGATTGAGATTCTGGATACATGGCAAGATTTCTCAAACTACTGGGGTCAAGCATGTTCCAAAAACATAGATGAGCAAATCACATTATGGCGTACTCTTTACATGAAAAAGTATCCCGAACTAGTAAGCAAACTATTACAAAGCTACGAAGAGGACAGACTCAACTGGGACGAAATAACTAAGAAAATCTTTCCTTCACTTCCCAGATGTTTTCCGTTGATGCAGAGAGCAAGAGACAACATTCTGCGCTTATACCTAGCTATCTACTCAAAAGCTGCAGAAAACCTGAAACTCGATTTTAACATAATTTTTGTTATTTACGTTGGCATCGGATGCGGCGCCGGATGGGCAACAAAATACGGCGGGCGACCTGCAGTTCTTTTAGGCTTGGAAAACATTGTAGAAGAAAAGTGGCACACGCAACAGAAACTCAAAGGCTTAATTTCCCACGAGATTGGCCATCTCGCTCACATGAACTGGCGGAATGAATGGCGAATCTTTGAAGAAGCAGAGAAAGACCCGATGTTCCAGTTTTACAGTGAGGGCTTTGCTCAAAGATGCGAACATGTTATTCTTGGAAATGAAACTTGGCATTTCGCACAAGACCAAAAGTGGCTCTCTTGGTGTAAACGGCATAAAAGCTGGTTAGCCAAAAAATTCTTGAAACGAATCAAAAAACAAGCGTCGGTGAAAGACTTCTTTGGCTCATGGTTCAACATTCAAGGTCGAAAGCAAACCGGATATTTCCTTGGTCACGAATTTGTTCGCGAATTAGAGAAGACTTATAGTTTAAGGGAAATCGCGCTCTTGAAAGTTGACAAGGTTAGGAAACTTGGAATGCAGTATTTGAATGCCGTCGGTTAGAAGGTCTTTTAATACGAGAAAAAGGTATTTTATGGAGAATCATTAACAATAAAGGTTAAATATTGCTTTAAATAGAAAAAGAGGCTAAGAGGAGTCTTTATGGTTGATTTGGAATTAGCTGTAGCCCCAATGCATAGACTCTGCAAAAAGGCTGGAGCTGACCGTGTAAGTGAAGCAGCAGCAAAAGCCTTAGCTAAAGCGTTGGATGAAATTGGCGTGAAAATCGCTAAAGAAGCACTGGATTTTGCAATGCACGCTGGAAGAAAAACCATTAAAGCCGAAGACATTGAAATCGCCGCCAAAAAAGTCATGGGCAAATAATCTTTCATTTCCGCAATATCCCTCTTCTTTTTCAAACTTTTAAAAACAACCATCTTTCTCAATGAACGCCATATACTGTTTTAAAAAATCAAACATAAAGTTGAAATAACACGGAACGATTAAACGTAGAAAACCTAAAGAACCACGAAGCAGCCTTTCAATTATTGGAAGTTGATTATAATGGGCGGTAAGAAAAAGCTCAGTTTAAAACAAATGGAACGTACACAAGCGAAAAAGGACGAGGAAGAGAAAGAGAAGAAAGAAAAGAAAAAGGAAAAGGCAGGACCACCGAAAGAAAAGAAACCTCTCGCAATATCGGTTCCAGATGTGAAAAACGAGAAAATTGTTGGCGAACTGAAAAAGATGCCCGTCTTAACGCCTTATGCCGTGGCTACACGCTTTAACATAAGAATAAGCGTAGCGAAAGATTTTCTTGAGCAACTTGAAGAAGAAGGGGTCGTGCAGCGGGTTTCAGGAAACCACACCATCAAAATATATAAACCAGCAGACTAGTTAGCCTGCTTCACTTTTTGTTATTGCATCAATTGTAGAGGTTTAGAACTTTAATTGGACTTTCCGGAGAGAATTTACACCAGAGAAGAGGTTAAAAAAGCCAAAGAGCTTGTTGATAAAGGACATAAACATCGCTTGATAGTCAAAGGGAGTCAACAGTTCAAACAAAAAGTCGCGCTGATACTGGAGCTTATCAAAACTGCTGGTTACTATGATTTTTTGAGAACTTACATTAACAAAATAATAGAGATTGACGGTTTAACACAGTTGCGAGAGTCAGAGGCTGCAATCTGGGCAAACAAATATGCAGTCGAAAACGCAGTAGATGCTGCCAGCCTTTTCATACAAAAAGCTAATCGTATGAAAGAATATCTTGAGGGCAAACTATACTATGGTGGGACTGCGGAAAAGCGCTCTGTTGAAAGACGCATCGAATTTCTCAAAGTTTTGAAGGAAAAGACACAGAAAAATGAAATAAAAGAAGAGTGCGAGAGGCTTCTAAAATTCTGGAGTGAAAGCTCCTTAGTTTACTAACTGTCTGCTTGAAAGCGTTTTTTCTTTATATGGGTAACTTTTTAAGGTTAGTTAAAGCTAAAATGTGTTGGTCTTAAGGGGGAAACTTTTGTCCTCTCATGGATCTCTACAACGCGGTAGATACGTTACTCTCAAAAAATTAGGTGAAGGCGGAAAGGGCATCGTATATAAGGCTAGAGACACTGCATTGAACCGCGTTGTTGCAATTAAGATGCTTAAAAGCGCAGTTTTAACTGAAGAGACATATTCCCGTTTTATACGCGAGGCACAAGCTGTAGCGAAACTTAACCATCCAAATATTGTTTCCATCCATGACATTGGCAAAGAAGACGGAAAACAGTTTTTTGTCCTCGAGTTTGTTGATGGAATGAGTCTACGTGAGCTTATGGGAACATATCCAGAAGGCAAATGCGACATACAAACTGCCCTAAGAATAGGCATAGATGTTTGCATCGCACTTCAGTATGCACATTCTTAAAGCGTTCTCCATCGAGACATTAAACCAGAAAACATCATGATTACACAGGAAGGCACCGCGAAGCTGATGGATTTCGGTTTGGCCAAAATGCTAGGTCAGCCCAGTGTCACTCAGGAAGGAGTAATAGTGGGCACTGTTGCCTATGTTGCTCCTGAAATAGCATTAGGAAAAGGGGCTGACGCAAGATCTGACCTTTACTCCTTTGGCGCTGTACTTTATGAAGCTGTCACTGGAAGACCGCCTTTCTTAGGCGAAGACTCTGTAAAAATTATCTTTAGTCACATTCATGACTATCCAATTTCGCCG